>NZ_NKTX01000067.1 GCF_003207815.1 Komagataeibacter oboediens
TGCGTCCTCAACCGCATGGACATTGATCGCCTCGATCCGCATGCTCACACGACGGACAGCAAGGCATTGTCAAGCTTGAAAAACTTTCGGATCGGGCTCTGATGACATGGAAATATTACTCCAGAAATTATTTTCAAATCAGGGGAAAGAAAGAAATTACGTATGATTTTTGATTAGATCCCTCTAACCATTCCTGATTTTTACAGTAAACCCAAAACATAGTCATGGATCTGGTCTGGATGACTGTCCCGTTCAAACGGCAGCCATGTCGCGTGAACATGAGCGCCTTTTGAACCGGGCCGCCTTCTGGACACACCCCGGTATCTACCGGGGCACCATCTATGTCCATCGATATATAGACAGCACCCAAACCGCAAGCTGAAATGAGGTAACGTAACCGTGAGTTATGCATCTGGTGTCATAAGTCCCACGGTGTAAGTTATTATATATCGGTAGGTTATGAATTTTTATCCGAAAATATTTAATTTTTTTGTCTTGTTTCCAGCCTCGAAAATGGTCGCATCTGGTGCATATAGACACTTGGTGACACGAATTTTCCATACGCAGCAGGATGACGTGGACAGGGTATTTTTCATCTCTGGCGGGTCATGCCACGGAACAGGCCAATTCCCGCGCAAAGCGGAATACACTTATAAATAAAAGTATTATGCAGCACCCTGCCGATACATTCCTGGATATTACGGAACAGGGCGGCCATCATGATGCTTCGCATGGTGGGAACAGCCATCATAACAGGACAGTAGACGTGTGTCAGGCCACCCTGTAGCAGCAGGCCGCATGATAATCAGGCGGAATGGCAGACAGCCCATGCAGGGAATGGAACCGTATGGCTCCCCTGCCCCGCCAGATGGTGTCGTGATGGAAAAATAAGGAAGTACGTGAACGGCCCGTCAATGCCAGAGGCATTGCGGGTGCGGCCGATTTTCAGGATGTTCCGGAAAACGTCGTCTTTGCCAAAAACGAGCGACACCCGGAAAGTGCCTTACAGCTGACCGGATGCCAATGCCGCTTTCTGTTGTGTACAGGCACGATACCCGACCAGATAGAACAGACCCCTCCCGTGCCGGCTCAGGTCAATATCTGAACAAAGAGGACGTTGCGGATGGCAGATCCCCCAGCGTGAGGCCACCACTCAATACGGCATAACACACGCCAATAATCGTACAGAACGGCACACAGGCCAGAAGGATATGGGACACGCCATTCTGCATGTCTGTCTTACAGTTCATTGGTCCATATTCCTTTCTATTTTACTATCAGAACCGGAATACAAAATTCGACTGGTAATATGTTCCGCTGGACCCACCGGCTTCATTAAGTGACCGCGAAGTCATGAAACGGGACACATACTGCGTCCATGACACATGTGTATTGATCTGCCACGCCACGGATGCCTGTGGCGCCATGCCAATAAACTTTCCCCGGAAATTACCGGCAAACTTGTAAAACCCCGAGGATCGGTAAACAGGGTCATTCACACTGTCACGCCAGAACAGGGGATATTTGATCTGGATGCTGACGGACTTGAATGGCGTAATACGGATCAGGGGGGCAAAGCTGATCAGGTTGGACCCGGTCATGTAGGTTGTGGTGTCAAGATAGTTGGTCTGCGGATTGAAGGGCGAAATATAGGTGCCAATCGTGCCGGAGCGGTCATTGGAGTTGCCGCCCGAATACACATCCGTCTGGATACCTGCGAATGTATTGAGCGTTTTGTCCGAAAACCGGTACCCCAATGATGAATTGATGGCATAGGCACTGACATTGCGTGCCTGTGTCGTGCCCGACTGGCGGAATACGCCACCCTGCCAGATTCCACCGACCGAAAATTCAATCGGGCCGGCAAGCCCATGCCACCGCATGCCAAAATTGTTGCGTGTATTGGACCCCGTGACCGAAGTATTGTTCGGTCCCGCAATCGCACCAGCAGACCCATTCAGCTTGTAGCCGATATAAAAGGCGTCAACGAAGGAATATCCCTTCTGTCCCATGAAGGTGAAATCCGGTGGTGCCCATGTCGTGTTGAAACCATAAAGCCGCGTGGCATAGTTTTCGGTATCGTGAAACATCTTGTTTTCACTGTCGTATGTCTGCACGAAATCCCAGCCGTCAATGCGGATGCGTTTCCAGACCATGTAGGCGCGGAACCCGTCCCATGACAGCGGCACGTTTGGCGTTTCGCGGTTGTACAGCATGTACGACGGCGCATCGAGAAACTGCTGCCGACCAAACATGAAACCACTTTTCGCCCCCAGCATGTTCCAGCGCACTTCGGCAAAGGCCTGCTGCGCGTCCAGACGCTTGCGATAGGTCGACCCATAACCATACCCGCCCCAGCCTGCGGCATCGGCATTGACCAGCTGACCGAAAAAGCGCAGGTGCGACCCGATATGCAGGTCTGCGCCATACAGGTTGCGCACGGCAAAACGGCCGGAATCATTGGGCTTCTGCGTTCCCAGCTGCGGTCGGCTTTCAAACCAGTTCCGCAGGCGCGTCTCGCCCGAAAAACTGATCCAGACATTCCCGCTGCGCGTCAGGGGAATGTATTTCAATACGTCAAAGGGATCATTGCGTTTTTTCCGGTCGCGCAGGTTGCTCCAGTCTTCCGCCCAGGGGGCAACACCATACCGACCGACCGGGCCGAAGCCCGCGGCTTCCCCATTCCCGCGATTGAACACGCCCCAGTCATACTGGTGGCCATTCTTGCGGTTTTCCGCGCCACTCATCCGCAGAGGCTGCCCCACCGGGTTGGCGTGCGGATACACCTGAATGGGGGGACGTGGCGTTATATGCACCACCATGTTTTCAGGTTGGGATTGCGATTCCTGCCCCACCGGCGCGATCGTCCCGGCCGCGCTGGCGGGCATGGGACCGGCGGCATGTGCCCCCTGCCCCATGGTGACAAGGCCGGTCGGCAGACTGAGCAGCATGGCCAACACCTGACAGTCCGTCACTTTCCGGCCGCCAATGCGGACAGGTCGGTCGTTCAGGGTCACGGCAGACTTCAGGGATGGCAACATTGTCACATACCACTTCGCTATATGCGGGATATACCGGCTCATTAAACACTAAACAATGACGTATTATTTTGATAAAGACACGTCAATGCGTATTTATGGATTTGCGTGAGAAAACCGCCGAAAATTACGTTCGGGCAGAATGGATATTAAATATATCGTTGTTATTTAATGATATTTTTTTGTTCCACAAACAAAATGCTCATCACGGCCGAGGTATTTTTGCCACATATAAAACGATATGCATCGTATGATTGACAACGGCATTTTCCCGGCATAAAGATAATACAACGTTGTTTTTAGTGTTTTATGGAAAGCACAGAAATACGGAACAGACAGGTGCGCCCACATGCGCCAGCCCTGCCCCCTGAAACCAGATCACTTTTTTAATATTTCCTTATATAACAAAGGAATATATCGATGGTTAAAGTACGGTCCATCACCAGGCGCGGCCTGTTGCATGCCACCATGGCGACAGGGGGCGCCATGGCGTTTCCCCCGTTGCGGGCATGGGCGGCAACCGGATTGCTGAATGTATCATACGATCCAACACGTGAATTATATCAGGACATTGACCGCAGCTTTTCCCGCCAGTGGGCCCAGACCCATGGAAACAGCCCCGTTCAGATCCGTACATCCCACGGCGGGTCGGGTGCGCAGGCACGTTCTGTGCTGGAGGGCGCGCCAGCCGATGTCGTGACCCTTGGCCTGGCCTATGACATTGACATTCTTGCACAGCACGGGCTGCTGGCAACGGACTGGCAGGGCCGTCTGCCCCATAATTCCACGCCGTTCACCAGCACCATCGTGTTTCTGGTCCGCAAGGGAAACCCTAAAAACATCCATGACTGGCCCGACCTGATCCGTGACGGCGTGCAGGTCATCACGCCCAACCCCAAGACTTCGGGCGGGGCGCGGTGGAACTATCTTGCGGCATGGGGGTGGGCACTGCGCCAGCCCGGCGGCACGGCGGATACGGCGCGTGCATATCTGAAGACCCTGTTCGCGCATGTGCCGGTACTCGATACCGGTGCACGCGGCGCCACCAACAGCTTTGTGCAGCGCGGACTGGGGGATGTGCTGCTGGCGTGGGAAGATGAAGCCCTGCTGGCGGCGCGTGACATCGGGCCGGATCAGTTTGACATTGTCGTGCCCCCCATAACCATCCTGGCCGAACCGCCGGTGGCCGTGGTGGACCGCAACGTGCAGGCCCACGGCACGACAGATGTGGCACAGGCCTATGTCACATACCTGTTCAGCGACGAAGGTCAGAAAATAGGGGCCAGGCATTATTTCCGCCCCGTCAACCCGACCATACTGGATGCAAACCGCGACAGGTTTCCCGATACCGCGACCTTTGACATCGCAAGTCTTGGCGGATGGACCAGGGTGCAGAAAGACCACTTTGCCGATGGCGGCATATTCGACAGCATCTATTCCAGATGACCATGCGACGGGCTGCATTCCCCATCCGGGCACGCTGGCAGCGTGACGCCCTGCCCGGTTTCGGGCCGGGACTGGGGCTGACCCTGTTCTGGCTGGCGGGACTGGTCATGCTGCCCATGGTGGCACTGATCGCACGTCCCTGGGGCGAAGGGCTTCATAGCGGACTGCAGGCCTTTGCCCATGCGGCACATGACAGGCGGATACTGTCCGCACTGGGGGTCAGCTTCCGTTCGGCGCTGATTGCCGCGCTGGTGGATCTGGTGCCCGGACTTCTGATTGCATGGGCGCTGGCACGCAGCGACATTCCGGGCCGCCGCCTGATCGACATGCTGGTGGACCTGCCCTTTGCCCTGCCCACCGCCGTGGTCGGCATCACCATGGCCACGCTTTATGGTCCCAATGGCTGGATTGGCGGCCCACTGGGGCGGCTGGGACTGCGCATCGCCTTTACACAGACAGGCATCGTGCTGGCCATCATGTTTGTCGGGCTGCCATTTGTGGTGCGCACCGTCGCCCCGGTGCTGCGCAACCTGCCGCGTGATGCGGAGGATGCAGCCCGGATACTGGGCGCAAACCGGATGCAGGTCCTGCTGCGCGTGATCCTGCCTGCGCTGTATCCAGCGCTGGTCACGGCCTTTGGCATGGCCTTTGCCCGGGGCATCGGGGAATACGGGTCGGTGATCTTCATTGCGGGCAACCAGCCCTTTCATACGGAAATTGCCCCCCTGCTGATCGTGATCCGCCTGCAGGAATACGATACGCAGGGGGCGACGCTGATCGGGCTTGTGCTTGTCATGATCTCGCTGCTGTCGCTTGCGCTGATCAGCCTGCTGCGCCGTCACCTGTCCCATGGCACGCAGGGAGGTGTCTGACATGGCACGTTTCGCATTCGCCGCCCTGATCTACCTGCTGATGGGTATAATGGTGGTGTTGCCACCGGTCATGGTCCTTGCCATGGCACTGTCGCACGGGATGGGCGCCGCCCTTGCCACCTTTGCCGACCCCGATGCGCTGTCGGCCATCCGCCTGACCATCATCATGACGGTGCTGACGGTCGGGGTGAACACGATCTTTGGGGTCATGGCGGCGTGGACCCTGTCCCATTTTCGGTTTCCGGGCCGTAACCTGCTGATTGTCCTGATCGAACTGCCGCTCAGCGTTTCACCGGTCGTTGGTGGCCTGGTATGGCTGCTGGTGTTTGGCACGCAGGGATGGTGGGGTACGGCGCTGGAACGCTGGGGCCATCCCATCATGTTCGCGCCACCCGGTATCCTGCTGGCCACCATATTTGTCACCTTTCCCTATGTCACGCGCACGCTCATGCCCATGCTGGCGCATAACGGGCGCACGGCGGAAGAAGCCGCCGTGATGCTGGGGGCCAGTCTGTGGCAGGTGCTGTGGCACGTCACGCTGCCCGGTGCGCGGCTGGCGCTGGTTTCGGGCGTGCTGCTGACCACGGCGCGGGCAATGGGGGAATTCGGCGCGGTCTCGGTCGTATCGGGGCATATCCCGGGTCTGACCGAGACCATGCCGCTGCATATCGAAACCCTGTACAACGGCTACCAGACGGTGGCGGCCTTCACCATGGCGGCGCTGCTTGTCCTCATGGCGGCCATCGTGGTGGCGGTCCGGACGTTTCTTGAACGTGGCCAGAACAGGACGGAAAAAACCGCATGAGCGTACAACTGGACCATATCACCCGCATCCTGCCCCAAGGCGGCCGTCCCATTGTGGAGGACATCAACCTGCTTGTGCCCGATGGCAGCTTTACCGCGCTGGTCGGCCCATCAGGGGCAGGCAAGACATCGCTGCTGCGGATCATTGCGGGGCTGGATCCCCATCAGGATGGCCATGTGATGATTGATGGCGCATGCGTCGACATGCAGGATGCACGCGCACGCAACATCGGCTTCGTATTCCAGCATTACGCCCTGTTTGCGCATATGACGGTGGCGGCCAATATCGGCTTTGGCCTGTCCATCCGGCCCCGCCGCACCCGACCGGACAAGGCGGACATCGCCGCGCGGGTGACGGACCTGCTCGACCTCATGCAGCTTCCCCGCATGGGCGCGCGATATCCGCATGAACTGTCGGGCGGCCAGCGCCAGCGCGTGGCGCTGGCCCGCGCACTGGCGACGGGACCGCGCGTACTGCTGCTGGACGAACCCTTTGGCGCGCTGGACCCGCTGGTGCGCCAGCAGATCCGGGGCTGGCTGCGCGACCTGCATGAACGGCTGGGCCTGACCACGATCCTTGTGACACATGACCGGCAGGAAGCCGCCGAACTGGCGGATACGGTCGTGCTGATGCGCAATGGTCACGTCGTGCAGTCCGGCCCCGCGCGGCAACTGGAGGATAATCCGGCCGATCCCTTTGTCATGACATTTACCGGCGATGTCGTCCGGATTACAGGCCACGTTGCACATGGCGTGTTCATGCCTGCCCTGCCCGACATCCAGCCCGTTGCAACTCCGGCCACCGACGGGCCGGCAGAAATCCTGATCCGTCCCGCTGACATCCGCCTGCGGCCCGGCAGCGGCAGTGCGCGTGCGCATCTGCGCCACAGACGTGGCCTTGTCGGCATTTACGAGACGACCATAGCACACACGACCTTTGCTGTAGAAACGGTCACCACGCCGGAGCCCGCGCGCGTCATACCGGATTGCGCGCTGGATATTGCCGCCGGGCGTCTGGCGCGCGGCGATGCATGGCTGGAGCGGACAGCCTGACCCGGCGGAGGTATCAGACCATGCCTAATATCCACGCGGTTTTCCATCATCTGGACATGAAACCCGGCAGGACCACGATTGCAGACCATCTGCGCCATATATGAATCAGGGAGCAACGCCCATGCACAGCGTACGTGACCGGACCACCACCGCCCTGATCATAATGCTGGACGTGGCATTCCACAGCCCGGCGGGCCAGCCGGTCAGCACCATGGATATTGCCGCACGTACCGGGCTGGCGCGACGTGGGATCGAACCAACCCTGCAGGCACTCGCCCGGTCCGGCCTGCTACGGGGCGTGCGCGGCCCGCATGGGGGATACCGGCTGGGCCACCCGGCGCGCGAGATCCTGCTGGCGGACATATACAGGGCCACCGCGCATGATGACATCCCGACCGAGCGGCGCAGGGGCACGCTGTTCAATACGGTGGTCCGCCCCTTCATGGATCAGATGGACGGAATCCTGACACGGGAATACAGCAAGGTCACGCTGCATGATTTCGTCAGGCAGGCCGAAACCCGTGGCCTGCAGCGCCCGGCTACTGATCCGCCCGGTTTTTCAATATGATGCCGCCTTTCCCTCAGTCCAGCCGGACAGAGGGACGCACGAACACATCCAGCCAGTCGACCAGGCACGAAATCGTACCCCGCACCGGCCCGTACAGTTCAAACTGATGCTGGCGATACAGCATGAGATGCACCAGCCGCGCCGACAGCCCGTGCAGCCATCCCCCCCCAAAGACCGTGCCGCCGGGGAACGTGCCCCAGCCATTGTAATCACCCAGCGCAACCACCGCGCCCTTGTTATGGAATGTGAAGGCGGGCAGCGGGCGGCCACTCATCATCCACCCGGGCAGGACCTTCGCCAGGTGATGTGCCTGCTGCCGCGCGGCCTGCGCAGTGGGGGCCACGGGTTTTTCAGCAATGAAGGCACAGTCGCCCATGGCGAAGATGTTGTCATCATCCATGACCTGCAGGGTCGGCCTGACCTCCAGCTGGCCGGATCGCGACAGCTTCAGCCCGCCGAACTGCCTGGTCACATCGGGCGCCTTCACGCCCGCGGCCCACACCCGCAACGTTGCAGGCACCCGGCTGCCGTCCTTGAGGATGAAGCCATTTTCATCCGCGCCGCTGACCATTGCCCCCGCGCGCACCGTCACCCCGATGGCCTCAAGCTGCCTGACCGCCGCATCCGACACGCTTTCGGGGAAAGCTGGCAGGATGCGCGGCCCGGCTTCCAGCAGGGTAATCCGCAGTTTGGGCGGCTTTTCACCAAAACTGTATAACGACGCCAGATCCAGCGCCTTGTGCAGTTCCGCCGCCAGCTGCGTGCCGGTCGCCCCGCCGCCAACAATGGCGATATCCAGTTCCTGATGATTGGCGAATGCCCGCAGCAGTTCCATGCGGAAACGGTCATTGAACCCGTTTGCATCCACCAGGTTGTCGATGAACATGCAGTGCTCGGCAACGCCCGGCGTGCCAAAGTCATTTGCCCGGCTGCCGATGGACAGGACCACCGCATCATAATCCAGCGTGCGGGCATCCACCACCATTTCCCCCGTCTGCGGGTCCTTGATGGGGGCGAGCGAGATGGTCTTGGCCTTGCGGTCAAGGGCCGTGATCTCACCGGGCCAGAATTCGAAATGATGGCGGCTGGCCTGCGACATGAAGCTTATGCGGTCATTTTCATTCGCGGCCGTGCCTGCGGCAAAGCAGTGCAGCATCGGCTTCCACACATGGGCGAAACTCTTGTCCACCAGCGTGATTTCGGCCCGTCCCGATCGTCCGACCGAATTGCCCAGCCGGGTGGCCAGCGCAAGCCCGGCTACACCACCGCCAACAATCACGATCCGAAACTTTTGTGCCATCTCGATAATGCTCCAAACCCGCTCGCACAGCGCCCCGGTCCCGACATGGAAAACCCCGATACGCCACATCCATACAACTCGTGTCGAAAGGGATTATAGGCGATCCACCCTGCGCCCGAAACATGCACGGCAGCAAATTCGGCCATGGACAGGTAGCCCGTCCCCACAGGTTGCGCCCGTTTCCCGCGCAAGAGCACGGAAAAACGCGCTATCGGCACAGGCGATCAAAAGAACCCGATCTATCGTGACAGGGCGCGCCTGCGCCCTTTTTCCACTATCCGATGGCAGGTCTGAACAGGGAACATACCGGGCAACATCTACCCAATCCCCGCGTTAGCCCGCATAACGGCAGGCACAACATATGTGCCAACATACTGAAATACATGACATGACAGCAGGAGACCCCATGACCGCCACCTCAACCGGACGGATCCAGGACAAGGTTGCCCTTATTACCGGCGCCGCAAGCGGGATTGGCCGTGCAACCGCCGAACGCTTTGCCGCCGAAGGCGCGCGGCTGGCGCTGACCGACCTGAACACCGATGCGCTGGAGGAACTGGTCAGCCAGTTTGAAAAAAGCGGCGTGCCCGTCATCTCGGTCCCGGCGGATGTGACGAGCGAGGCGGACATCCAGCGCGTCGTCCATGAAACCATGAAGCATTTTGGCCGGATCGATATCCTTGTCGCCAATGCGGGCGTCATTCCGGAGGCCGACCTCGCCACCGCCACGGCGGACCTGTGGGACCACACCATGGCGGTGGATGCGCGCGGCATGTTCCTGAGCTGCAAGTATGCCGCAGCCGAGATGGTGCATGCCGGACAGGGCGCGATCGTGTGCCTGTCCTCCATTTCCGCCTTTGCGGGGCAGAAGGGACAGGCGGTTTACGGACCGGCCAAGTTCGTGGCGTCCGGCATCACCAAGCACCTGGCCATTGATCTGGCGGACAAGGGCGTGCGCGTCAACGCCGTAGCACCCGGCACGATCGATACCCCGGCAGTTGCGAAAATGGATGCGGACGCCATCCGCAAGGTGGTCGAGATGCACCCGATGGGCCGCATGGGCAAGCCTGCGGAAATCGCCAGCGCCATCCTGTTCCTGGCGTCCGATGACGCATCCTTCATCACCGGCGCGGTCCTGCCGGTTGATGGCGGCTATCTGGCGCAGTAACGCCACGGGCATGACCGGGTCAGCGCGCCCGGTCATGCCCATCAGGCGATATGCAGGTCCACGTCATGTTCACGCAGCAGGGCGCATATCCGTTCGGATGGCTGGCGGTCGGTAAAGAAACCGTGGACGTGTGACAGGTGTCCCAGCCGCCCCATGGGCCTGCGGCCGAACTTGGTCTGGTCCGCCAGCAGGTAGACGCGCCGGGCATTGCGCATCATGGCCTGCGCCACGCTGATCTCATCGGCATCGAAATCCAGCAGCGTGCCATCTTCCTCGATCCCACTTATGCCGATCACGGCAAAATCGGTGCGGTACTGTTCGATAAAGGTACTGGCGGTGGACCCGGTGATCCCGCCATCGTAAAACCGCACCAGCCCGCCGGTCACGATGACCTGAAAATCCGTCTGAGCGGATAGCGGCGTTGCGACATGCAGGTTATTGGTAATCACACGTAGCGCCTTGTGTCGCCGCAATGCCTTGGCAAAAGCTTCCGTGGTGGTGCCGATGCTGACAAACAGGGATGAATTGTCCGGTATCTGCCGCGCGGCAAGGTGGCCGATGGCCTCCTTGGCGCGGCGGTTGAGCACCTGACGTTCGGAATAGGCGATATTCTCGACCGACGACGCCAGCCCCGCTCCGCCATGATGTCGCGCCACCAGCCCGCGCCGGGCCAGCAGGTTGACATCACGGCGAATGGTCTGGACTGCAACATTCAGCCTCTGGGCCAGGTCCTCGTTCGAGACATACCCCTGGGTGCGCACCAGTGTAATAATTTCATGGTGGCGTTCTTCCGCTGACACGTTGCCTGTTACTCCATCACATTATTCAAGGACCTAGCAGTCTGTCGGGTTGGCCATTTTGAGGGTTATAAGGTCGAGGCTGACCCGGCTTATGCTGCGTGAAGCCGTGCCATTCTTTTGCAGTTATATGCGAGTGCAACGAGGGTCCATTCGGTCGTGACTTTTGCAAGGCCACGCAGGCTGAACCTTCTGAAGCCCATGATGCTTTTGATAATTCCAAAGACCGGCTCCACGGTCTGTTTGCGTAGTCTGTAAACATCTCCGGCTTCTGTAGTTTCCAGCCTGTCCTTCATGGCAAGCCGCCAGGGTTCGGTGATCCGGCGCGGTTCCCTGTCTTCAGGAGGTGGCCGGAAGTCATAAGGCCTGCGGGCACAGGGCCGTCCAATGGCGACCAGCGGATCAATGCCCTTTTCCTGCAGTTTCCGGACCGCCTGTCCGCTGGCGTAACCGGTGTCGGCAAGC
>NZ_NKTX01000068.1 GCF_003207815.1 Komagataeibacter oboediens
CTGACGGTCACACTGACGGTCAGGGCGAGAAGGGTTCAGCTCTGATAACGGGCTGAACCTCTTTTTATTTCCCGTCTGTTCTCTCAAGTTCGCCGTCGGTGTCATCCGGCAGAAAGAAGTCTTCCGGGTCTTCTGGCACGGGCAGAGACAGCAGGAAAAATCCCGCGGCTATCGTGATCGCACCCGTTGCAACGGGCAGCCAGCGGAGGACTGTCACCATCGCGGAGTCCTGCGTGCTGCCGTTGACGACAAGCGCCCAGCCACTCACGCACAAAAGCGCAAAACCACCCACAAAACAGGCCACAATCCAGAGCAACCGACGCACATAAGGAGACGAAGACTTGCTCATGATGTGACCTTTCAGATCATTGCTTGAAGGCCCGCGCTAGGGCCTGTTAGATCTTGAATTTCTTCCCATATTGTAGGGATGGAAGAAGGAGACAGAACAGGCACCTTTACGGACGAGACATGGGCGATCTGGGAACCTCTGATTGAGGAGGTTCGCCCGAGGGGCAAGACGCCGCCACATGATCTGCGGCGGACGATAGCAGCGATTTTCTGACGTCATGAGAATGGCGCGAAATGGCGGAGTATCCCCGCTGAACTGGGTCCGTGGTGGCGGGCGGCACAGCTTTTCATCCGCTGGGCGAAGCTCGGCGTATGGGAACGGCTGCTCGAACTGGTTCAGGGCCAACAGGGAGTGGCACTCGGCATGACTTTTCTGGATGGCACGAACATCAGGGCTCACCACAAAGCGGCGGGAGCCCAAAAAAAGGGGCCTCTTTCGAAGAGCGAGACCATCGTGAAGCACTTGGCCGCTCTCGCGGCGGCTATGGCACAAAAGTCTGCGTGATTGCTGATGGACATGGAAAAGCCTTCGGTTTTGCGCTGGCCCCTGGACAGGCTCATGAACTGCCTCTGGCACCAGCCATGCTCGACAGCCTTCCCGCCATTCCCCTGTGGGTCGTAGCGGACAAGGGCTACGCGTCGAACGCCATGCGTGAACGGATATGGGACATGGGAGCACGGCCAGCCATTCCCGCGAAACGACGCGATGGCCCGGTCGCCTGCCCCAAATGGGCCTATCGGTGTCGGCATCTTGTTGAGAACCTCTGGGCTCGCCTCAAGGAGTGGCGCGCTGTCGCAACCAGATATGAAAAAACAGCAACGTCGTTCCTCGCCGTCATCCACATCGCTGCCGCAGCAGACTGGATCAAGTTCTAACAGGCCCTAGCCCGGGGAAGAAGTCTGGCTAATTGACGAACACCGTTCCACCGGGGAACGAAATACTACCTGTCCAGTCTGTCCGCCGCTGCAATCAAGGCCCGATGGGTCTGCGAACAGACGCATCAGCAATTCAATGCCTCGATCACTTTGAGTGGACGATCATGAACAACCCATCCGGTTAAAAACGATCACGCGCACCATGTTCGGAAGAGCCGGCTTACAAGTCATCAGGTCCCGGTGCTTCAGTTATCATAATTTAAAGATCACCGGGCATTTTGTTGAAAAGTCCATTTCTGAATGCAAATCACCAGACCAAAAACATGAACTGGAAAACCGGTCATGGCATGCCGTGTTTTCAAAGAGAAAGCTGGACCAGATGTGCACAGGCCAGTTCAGCAAGTTGCGCCTGCGGTGCGTTGACATCCAGCACCATGACCACTTCTTCATGCATATCGGGCTCTTCCAGCGTGGCAAACTGACTGTCGAGCATGGCAACCGGCATAAAGTGGCCGGTTCGTTGGGAAAGGCGGGGCATGATGTCCTCCCTGCTGCCTTTAAGGTAGACAAAGCAGACATCCGCGCTGTCGCCGCCAATCTGCCTGCGATAACTGCGCTTGAGCGACGAGCACGTCACGATGCCACACTGGCCTGCATCGCGCCATGACTGTATCCGGCCAGCAATAAGATCAAGCCATGGCGCGCGATCCGTATCGGTCAACGGAATGCCATTGCTCATGCGGGCAATATTGGCAGGCGGATGCAGGTCGTCTCCTTCGATAAGGGACCAGCCCATCCGTTCGGCTATCAGCTGGGCAAGTGTACTCTTGCCACAACCCGATACCCCCATAACAATCAGCACGCACGGTCGTCCCGCCTCACCAAACCTATGCGAGAATGAAACCATATCCTGTCCAATGTCATACATTGCATATCCTACCGAATATCATCATGGGAAAACGATCGACCATGGTCTGCCTGACCGGCAACGAAGCAACAGATAACCGTTTCTGACCCGATCGGCATTCAAGACATCCATATCCTGACAGAAATGGGATAAATAAATCCAGTAAAATGGATGACATAATTTTATTTCCGCTTGATACATTCCATCACATTAACAACTGTGGAATTTTATATTCCTTATTCTCAAACCAAGCAGAATAAAATTACGCAAAAATGGATGTTGCTCACTTTGAAAATCGGCAAGTTCCAAATGCCAGCTCTTTTCAAATCACGGGTGTCCCGGTTTTTGCAACATCGCGGAATTTCATACAGAACAGATACAATCCGCAGTCTGGTTATAAAATCTGTATCTGTGACTTGAACCCAATGAACTCCACGTTCTTCAGGTTTTTCTGTGCATTGGGATGAAAATAGATCTGGAAGTCCGGAGCAAACACCACGCCGCGCATGACATGAATCTGGTAGTTCGTCTCAAATACCGTTACATGTCCCTGAACACCCGTAGCATGGTTTGGCGCCGTTTTAACAGGAACCATACTGAGGTCCAGCATATCCGTATCTGAAACACCGGGGGCAATTTTTACATAGGTCATGACAACACCAAACGAATCATAGGGGCGACTTCTGATAAAACCACGGTCCACAAATGCCACATATGTTTCGTAATTACGCAATGCCGTGCGCGGATCATTATAGATCACGCCGCTCATTGCCGTCAGGCCGCCTTCGGCATTCGAATAGGAATGGTGAAGAAGCTTCTGGTCAATTTCAAGCCATGTGCTCCATGTCTGCTGATGATTGCGGGCCGTACTGCCGGAAAGCGCATAAGGTCGGCCCTGAATATCATAGTAATTGTCAGGGTTGGGAGCAGAGATCACCTGGCCGCCAATCTTGTAATGTCCTGGCAGTTTATGCGCGCGGCCCAGCAGGGGTTCCCAACCGAGCTCAATCGGCGCAAGCTGCCCTACAATATTGGATGAATTGAAATGAAACCCGGTCCTGTGCTGGCTGTTGGCGTAAATTCCACGTTCGGCAAAATAGACACCGGCCTGTATGTAGATGTAGCGCGATGGACGACCACGGACACGAAAGCCCCACTCTCCGGCCGGATAGGACGTAATATACTGATTATCGATCGCCGCCTTGGGTCGCCCGCAGAAACCGTTATTCTGAAAATTGCAGAAAAGCGAACTGGTGCTGAATTCACTCATTTCAGTCAACCTCCCCCCAGCAATACTGACGCGGCCACCAAGCAGGTTTTCTTCCCCATATGCCGTAACCAGATGAACGACAACATTGCCCCCTCCCCCATATATTTCCGATGAGTGTGCAAGCCAGTCTCCCATCATGCGGTTGGCGGTCGTGCCATAGCGACTGGTAAAAAGCGTATGGGTGGCAAACCCCTTCAGGCCGATGATCTTTTCCCAGTTGATATGAAGGGCGGTATTCATCTGCCCTGCGTTACTTGATCCCTGCTTGTAATTCGGGTGGCCGGGCGTTGGACTTGAAATGGCGGCCGTGAATTCATTTGTGTTATCCATAGTCAAGGCAATGCCACGCGTGCGCAGCCATGATGTCATGCCGAATGGGTCCGTAAACAGGGCTTCCGGCCGGGAAAATGGTGGAACCACAGGCCCGTTTGACGGATGGGCCATGAGTGGTGTCGCCACACGGAGCCTGGCGTCACTGTTGGAGTTATCCTGAAAAGTCTGTGCTGTTGCCTGACTGCACAGAAACATACCCACGATGATAATGATAACCCGGGCTTTTGTTCCGGAAACCTGTTTTGGACAACAGAATGCCATGATAACCGTCAAGAACGCACGCATCCATCCTGTTCCCGCTGGACTTATTGTTTCATCACCAAATATTCATTGCATGAATATTTAATAACGGCATTTCGGAAATATAGATGCCTGAAGCCGCCCTGCCAGCAGGGATGTCTTCAATGTGGTGGATACGCCCGGTTGCGGACGTATCTCGCACAAGCAGTACGTCAGTTCAGATCACGGCAGTCAGCAATGACTGATCCGCAAAATGGGCCGCAAGATTTTTGACAACCAGATCTCCCATGGCTAGCCGCGTTTCCACGGTTGCGCTGGCACGATGGGGCTGCAGGACCACACGGGCAGACTGGCGGAGCGGTGCAGGTACATCAGGTTCATGTTCGAACACATCCAACGCCGCCCCTCCCAGTTTTCCTGCCTCAAGCACCTGTATCAGCGCCTGTTCATCCACGACCGAACCGCGGGCGACATTGACCAGAAAACCATCGGCCCCCAATGCTTCCATAACCTCCTGGTTGACCAGATGCCGTGACCCCGCACCACCCGATGCCGCGATGACCAGAATTTCGCTGTTCTGCGCCAATGTCGGCAAATCAGGCACGAAAGCATAATCTTCGAGTTCAAAATCTCGCAGGTCGGTATAGGATACAGGCATGGCAAAAGCCTGGGCGCGATGCGCAATCGCCCGCCCCACCCGGCCCATGCCTATGATCCCGAGCTTTCTGCCGGTGACCTTGCGGCCGAGCGGCAGGGCGGGTTTATTCCCCCATGCCCCATCACGAACATACCGGTCTCCTGCCGGCAGCCCGCGCAGAAGCGACAGGACAAGCCCCATGGCCATATCCGCTACATCATCGGTCAGGACGCCCGGCGTGGTGGTGACATGAATATTGCGCTGCCTGGCTTTTTTCAGGTCCACGGCGTCCGTGCCGATCCCGTTTATGGCTATGATCTCAAGAGCAGGCAAGCTGTCCATGACGGCTTCGGGCACACCGGTCGCACCCCCTGTTGCAATGCCGCGTATCCTGCCCGCAATATCTTTCAGTTGTGCAACCGAGGTGAAACGATGCACGGTATAGGCAGCATCAAGCTGCTTCTCGATTTCGGGCATCATGGGTTCAATCAGCAGGATTTCAGGTTTCATGATTTCATGTTTCCAGTTCAGGCAAAATGGGCACTTACGCTGCCAATAGCGGGAAATCGGGCCATAATTCCGGTATCATGCCCGACAAAAACGGTTCCGGTCTGCACACTTCCCATAATGAAATAAAACACAACTATAGAATGTCGTTCTGCTCAACGAGGTCACGGTTACGGCATTCCGGTATGAAGTAAGTTGTTCCAATGGTAATGCCCGCAAGAAAAATGACATAACCCGCAATCGGCAGCCATGACATCTGGCCAGGATGCGCCGCAAATGGTGAAAAGCTTGCAACCCACCTGATGATGCACGATCCGATAAGGGGCGTTATGCCACCTGCAATCACGGCCGAGACTTCACGCGCCAGCGATACGGCCATGTACCGGTGCCGGGCGCCAAACATTTCCGGCAGCATGGCTGCCTGCGTGCCGAACATGCCCCAGGTGGTTACCCCAAGTGCGATGGACAGCGCGATAATGGCAGGCAGCGGCCGACCGGTACTGAAAGCATACCATACCGGCAACGCCGTGATGGCCTGCAGGATGGCAAAGGTGCGATATATCCTGATCCGCCCGAAACGGTCACTCAGCCGGCCGGCAATCGGCACGGTAAAGCCGCCAATCACCGCAGCCGTTATCAGGGATGTCGTGCCCAGCAGTCCACCTAGGCCCATGGTGTTGACAAGATAGCTGATCGCCAGAACCTGATAGATGGAGGAGCCGCCATTTTCGGCCATTCTCACGCCGATCCCGGCCAATATCGTGCGCCACGAGCCTTGGATGAGGGAGAAAAGCGATTCACGTTCTTCCGCCACCTTGCGCTGGATCATCTCGAAAGTGGGAGATTCCCGGAGTTTGAGGCGCATATAAAGCGCAACCACAAGAATTACGGCACTGACCAGAAACGGCAGCCGCCATATCCACGAATGCGTGATGTCAGCCACCCCGAACAGAAGGCTGCAATACACCACGGCTGCGATGATGGTGCCGATCTGGATGCCAAGGAATGGCAGCGAGGCATAAAACCCGCGCTGACCCACAGGGGCATATTCCGTCATCATTACAGCAGCGCCGGCCTGTTCCGCCCCTGCCCCAAGTCCCTGGAGCATCCGGGCCGTAATGAGCAGGATGGGGGCCCATATCCCTATTGTCTGGTAGGTCGGGATCAGGCCGATACCCGTGCTGGCCAGACCCATAAGGGTTATGGTCATCAGCAGGACCTTCTTGCGGCCGATATGGTCGCCTAGCCGACCGAACACGATCCCGCCAATGGGGCGCACGGCAAAGCCTACAAAATAGGTTGCGAAACTGGCGATAAGACTTGTGACCGGCGTGGCCGAAGGAAAAAAGAGCGGTCCGAAAACCAGTGCCGATGCCAGGCTGTAGAGTGCGAAGTCATAATATTCCAGCGCGCTTCCCAACGAGCATGTCCATGCCGCGCGACGCAGTTCGCTTACCGTCAGGGCAAGGCGGACCGGGGGAGACATTATCCGGCCATCTGCGCCGATGGCCCCGAATGCTGCTTGTGTCATGGGATTTCCACTTCGACCTGACGGCCCGTAAGAGCCGATTCACGAATGGCCAGCGCTATGGCCAGTGCAGCCAGGCCATCTTCGCCGGTCGCGGCGGGTTGCCCCGTGCCACGCACCGCATTGCTGAATGCGGCAAGGGCGTAGTGATAGAGATTGTGATGGTGAACCGGTATTTCCTTTTCACCATCGGCATTGCGCATGAACAGCCGCCCCGCGGCCCGCTGGCTCATGCAGTCCCGACCGATCAGGACACCATTACTGCCATAGAACTCGACCCCGCCCTCGGAGAAGGGCACGGTATAGGAACCATGGATCTGGACCAGAACGTCGCCGGGAAAGCGCATGATCACCATGATGCCGTCCTCCACGCCATCATGGGCAAGGCGACCGCTCTGGGTCATGGCCATGACATGTGTCGGGTTGCTGCCGATCAGGAAACGCAGCGTGTCGATGTCATGAATCGTGCTGTCGAGTATCAGCCCACCCCCATTGGGATCGTTGATACGCCACCCCTGCAGGGCCTGGGGCAGGAAATTGGCATGAAAGACCCGCACGGCATTGAGCTGGCCAATTTCTCCTGCTTCCAGAAGCTGCCGCAGTTTCTGGTGCATGGCATTGCAGCGCAGATGATGATTGACCCCGAGGACCACGCCCGCATCACGGCAGGCATCGATCATTTTCCGGGCATCATCCACCCTGAGCGCAACCGGTTTTTCGCACAGGACATTTTTCCCGGCGCGGGCTGCCGCGAGTGTCTGGCGACAATGAAACTGGTTGGCGGTGCTGATATAGACGGCATCCACGTTCGCGTCTGTCAGGATCGTGTCGATATCCGTCGTGTGGGCGGGGATGCCATTTTCAGTTGCAAATCGGGCACCGCGTTCTTCGTTCGAACTCAGCACGTTCAGGATCTGGCTGTCTGGCTGCGCACGAATGGCATCGACAATCCACTGCCGGGCAACATTGCTTGCACCAATCAGACCCCAACCGATAGGGCTGGTCATTGGATAATCAGGGACAATTGCAGGCCCTCTCCTTAACGGGCACGCTTCCCCCGCAGGGGGCGTGTCTTGTGGCATCAGGTATGGGAAACAATCGAATATTGAATTTTTATTTATTTTTTTATTTCAATGCGCCAGTAACGGCCGACGCTTGACTGAAAACGCTGCCTTACCGAACCAGTTTTGTCAGGTAGAAAACAAAATCGTGAACGAGGCACGTCCGGGTCAGATATTGTGAGGCGAAAGGCCGTCACCAGAAGCCGCAATGGTGCTGCCTTTTGCCAGCACACTGACCACAAGCGCGGTCTGCCCCGCATTCCATGCCATATTGAGGAGACTGTAAGGAATTTCTTCGTTGCCCTGTGGTGCCAGCATGTCCATGGCGTAGCTGGTCAGGCGGCTGTACTGCCCTACCGTATACGTCATGCCACGTGTCCGACCCTGCTGGTGTGATGGATAGAGAAGAAACAGCGGATCGTCTGCAAACATGACCGCAGGCGGAAAATCAGGCTCGTACCAGTCCACCACGGCATCATAAAGATGGTCGCGGCCGGATTTCATCGGCACGGCCGCCCCGGCGGGTGCCACGACCAGAACCATCTGCACCCGGCAACGGGAACCGGCAATGGCCAGGGCGCGGTCCAGCCTGGACTTTAGCGCAACGGGCACTTCACCGCTGCCTGTTCCATGATCTGTCAGAACGACAACAGCGCCACATTGCACCAGCCATTCGGCAAGGAAAGGAACATCAGATACGCCGGCCAGCACGACATGCACCGCACCGATACGGATACAGGCCAGTACTGCAACGATACTTTCCATCATCAACGGCATATGGATCGCAACCCTGTCGCCACGTTGCACACCCTGGTCCAGAAGGGCGTTTGCGAGACGGCAGACATGCTCATGCAGTGCCTGATAGGAAACCCGTTCCTCCGGCTGCGCGCCTGATCCGGGCCAGATTATCGCAGCCCCGTCCGCATGATCGCCCAGATGACGGTCAATGCACAAAGCGGAGATATTCAGCATGGACAAAGCATATTGCGGCAGCGGGTCGACAGGCAGCGAGCCTGCATGAGCGGCCGGTTGAATAGGGTGCCGCCGCGTATGGATGGCAGGCAGAACGAACACGTTGTCATAAGTCCTGCTGATCATGGACCTGGTCCCCATTGTTCAACTGCTCCGGCACGGGTCACGCGCGATGCAATCATGAATTAAAAGAGAGGCGACGTGTGCTTTACGCAAAAAAAC
This sequence comes from Komagataeibacter oboediens, assembly GCF_003207815.1. Taxonomy (GTDB): domain Bacteria; phylum Pseudomonadota; class Alphaproteobacteria; order Acetobacterales; family Acetobacteraceae; genus Komagataeibacter; species Komagataeibacter oboediens. The sequence continues at coordinate 8,902 of NZ_NKTX01000068.1, forward strand.
GCGATGCCGGACGTGTGCCGACCTGACGGACACGCGCGCCATGCCACAACCGGGAACCGAAGCGGATGGCCGTCACCCGCGCGGTCCGGTTCCACAAAAAGCTGTTGTCGGTATGGGGCTGTGTTCCGTCATGGCATTTCATAAGTTGTGCTCTTGTTTGCTTTTGTTACCACGGACTGTGACAAATCCCGGTTGCGGACGGAAGATGTTTTGCCGTTTAAAGGGGCGAACGCCGCGCCGCGAATTGCAAAGGTTGCGAAGATGAGAAAAGCCGCCACCAAGACCTTCACCGGGTCACGCATCCGTCATCAACGCACCCGTGTGAGCATGACACAGAGCGCGCTGGCGCTGCGGCTGGGCATATCCGCCAGTTACCTTAACCAGATTGAACATGACATACGCCCCCTGCCCCTGCCTTTGCTTGGTGCCCTGTGCGACATCTTTTCGGTAGGGGCGGATTATTTCAGTGATACTGAAGAAACACGGGGCATACAGGCACTACGTGAAATACTGACCGACCCCGTATTCGATACGGACGCCATCAGGCTCGACAGTATCCAGGCCGCCATGCGCGCAGCACCTGATCTATGCGCCCAGTTTGTGCGGCTCTATCGTGCCTATCTGCTACGGCAGGAACACACGGCGGCCCCGCTGGTCGGCGCGGCCACGCCATCGCACGCCAGACAGGATGATGCCCCTGATCGGGTAGAGCCTTACGAGGCCGTCAATGACTGGGTGCAGTTCCAGCGCAATTATTTTGATGAAGTCGACCGCACGGCGGAACGCCAGTTCGAGATGATACGACTGGATGAAGGAAGCCCGCGGGAGCAGCTTACCCGCTATCTTCTGGACCATCATGGCATACGCACGGAAACCGATCTCAGCCTGGGGCAGCGGGGAGTGATGTGGCGGATGGACCGTCGGGCACGCACCATCTTCCTTTCGCGCATCCTCCCGGCGGAGAGCAGTACTTTCTGGATGGCGCAGGCGCTGGGGCAGATCGAGCATCAGGCCGTGTTTGCACGCACCATCCGCCGCTCCCGCCTGCGCGAGAGTGAGGCACGGGGACTGGCGCGTGTCTATCTGACCAACTATTTTGCCGGGGCACTCCTCCTGCCTTATGAGCGTTTTCGGGTAACCGCACGTGAGGTCCGCCATGACCTGGAACGGTTGCAGCGCCATTTCGGGGTCAGTTTCGAACAGGCGTGCCATCGGCTGAGTACCATGCAGCGCCCGGGAAGCGAGGGCATACCCTTTTACTTTCTCAAAACGGATATCGCCGGCAATATCCTCAAGAGTTTCAGTGCGAACCGCTTTACCCAGTCCCGCTTCGGCGGTCCGTGCCCATTATGGAATATTTTCCGTGCATTCAGCACGCCCCAGCAGGTACAGGTCCAGTTGTCACAAACGACCGACGGCGCGCTCTACCTCAACATAGCCCGCACGGTCGGGCGCAGCAGCATATCCTACCTTGACCGTCCGCGCCTGACTGCCGTGGTTCTGGGCTGCTCCATTGCCGATGCCGAGCACCTTGTCTATTCCGCAGGGCTGGACCTGAATGATCCCCGCATGATCATTCCCATCGGGCCGGGGTGCCGCGCCTGCACCCGTGAGGACTGTCACCACCGTGCCCTGCCCATGGTTGGCCACCGCGTTGATATCAATAATGAAGGGCGCGGTATCGCCCCCTATCGCACGGCATTATAAAAACAGGTGTTTCCTGCCCCTGATCATCCACGGATACGAGGGTGGCGCACACCGTTCTTTTCATAGCGGAAACCAGACGCTCTGTTGTCTCGTTAGAGCGGGCACGACCATGACCTTCTGCCATGCACTGTGCCAGGGCGGTCATGCCAGCTTAACCCGGCGGCGACCCTGTTACAGGCGGGAGCATCCTGAACGTGTACACTGAAGCAAGTCATAAAAACATTGGTTCCTGCCTGACCGAAGCACTGGTCATCCATGCACCGCATGACCTGCGGCTGGACCCCGCTCCCCTGCCCGCTCCCGACCCTGATGAAGTGCGGGTGAATATGGCCTGGGGCGGCATATGCGGCTCGGACCTGCATTATTTTGCTCATGGGGGCGTCGGGGCGTCCGTACTGCACGCCCCCATGGTTCTGGGGCATGAAGTCTCGGGCACCATTGATGCGGTAGGTAGCGATGTGAAAGGTTTTTCCGTAGGCGAGGCCGTGGCCATTCACCCGGCCCAGCCGTGTGGTCACTGCCCCGAATGTGCGAGGGAACAGCGCAACCTGTGTCGCAACATGCGTTTTCTGGGAAGTGCCGCACGAGATCCCCATACCGATGGCGGCTTTCGGCGGGCAATGACTGTCAAGGCGACACAACTCCATTCCCTTCCCCCCAACCTGACTCTCCGCCAGGCCTGCCTTGCCGAACCTTTATCCGTGGCCCTGCATGCCATTGCACGCGCGGGCGATGTGCGCGGCCGCAGCGTGATGGTGCAGGGAGCAGGACCAATCGGGCTGTTAATTGGGATCACGACACGAAAGTGTATTTTACGTACGCTTGGAGTGAACACCTGTAGAACTGGCCACATTGAGGTTCACGCAACAAGTAGGGATGCAGGTACC
>NZ_NKTX01000069.1 GCF_003207815.1 Komagataeibacter oboediens
TTCAGCATGAAGGCCATCGTGAACCCGTTTCTCAGAAAGGGGTCGTTTTTGGCTGCCTGTCCCCCTTCCGAAGGGGTCACTTTTCCATGCCGCTTAACAGCGAAACACCAGACTTGGATGGATCCCATACTGTGCAGCCACCTCCCTTATTGGGCGTCGGCTCTCGTAGGACGCGATGACCACTCGCGCGCGAAATTCAGGGGCGTGCCAGCGGCGGCGATCCGAAACGATCTCGATCCGCGAGGCGTCCGCCAGCCTGTCCCGCTCGCCTGTCTCTCTACCGCTCCTTTGGAGCCTCTCTGCGGTACTACCTGCGACACTCGCAGGTAGTACCGCGTCCCTATCTCTTAAATCGCTCATGCTTCATAGCTGAACAAGACCAGAAGTATTCAGCAAGGCGTCAGTCGCCGGGAGCTTACGCCTGCGTACCGGAATTGCGTCCCTCTCTCCCATCCTAGACCGGATCGAACGAACTCTTGCCATCTCCAACGCCGAACTGGGCTTGCTGACCACGCTTCCAGTCCTGTGCATGGGCGGCCTGTCTCCGCTTGGGCATATGCTGGAACGGCGACTTGGCCTGAAACGCTCCATGATAATGGCATTGGCGCTTCTGACGATCGTCCTGCTCCTTCGCCTCGATGGTGGCAGCTATGGACTGCTGCTTTTCACGGCCGTCGGGGTGGGCGTAGGCGACGCGATCATCCGGCCATTGCTGTCGGGTTTCATCAAGGGTGAGTTTGCCTCTCGCGCGCCTGCGGCCATGAGCGTCTATGCCGCCAGTATGGGCGTGGGATCGGCCGTGGCCGCTTTCGAAACGCCCCGCATCAGTGACGCCACCGGGAGCTGGCCGCTGGGTCTGGCTTTCTGGGCGCTTCCCACGGCACTCGCCGGGTTTTGCTGGATACTATGGCGTGAAGATATTGCTGCGCCTGCGCGCTCCGCGTCACAGCCCTCTCTCACGATCAGCCGGAGCGGCATTCTTGGACTGACGCTGTTCTTCGGTCTTCAGGCCGGGATCAATTACGTCGCAATAGCGTGGCTGCCGTCGCTGTATGGTGCCTTTGGATATTCCGACCATATGACAGGCTTCCTTGTCGCCATCATGATGCTGTTCCAGACGGGCATCAGTTTTGGCATGCATGTCATCATGCACGCTCTGAAACTTACAACCATCAAGGCCGCCCTGATTTTTTCCGGCCTCGCCATCCTGGGGTCACTTAGCCTGCTGCTCGCAAAGCCGGTGCCATGGCTGGCACCTTTAATGATCGGGATTGCGACAGGAGGCCTGTTCCCGATAGCGCTCCTCCAGCCTCTGGATTTCGCGCGCGACAGATCAGAGGCGACACGGCTGGCCGGGCTAACCCAGACGGGTGGCTATCTGCTTGGCGGTATCCTACCGTGGATTACAGGTTTGCTGATCGATCAGCTCGGCGTTGTCTCGGCGCTCCTGACGTTGCTGACTGGTAGCGCAGGCTTGCTTGCTGTGGTTACGGTGCTGATCCAGCGCACTTATCAGAAATGATACAGCCCGCCACGAATGTCTGCTTTCAGCTTCCTTCTGGAAATATCCGGGTATCCCGAATGAGGACAGACGCTATCTATCCGTTCGGGGTTACTTTGCGCGTCAGTGCTTTGGCGGAACAATTGCCAGTTGCGCCCGGACACTTGGACGCTCCTGCGTCCGCGCGAACCAGGCTAAAAGTGCTTCACACTCCTGCGGGATCGGCAATTCTACGGCTTTGGCGAATATAAAACCCCCGATGACTGCGATATCCGCCATCGAGAAAGTCTCACCAGCTATGAAAGGCTGTTTTCTCAGCACCCCATCAAAGTAATGCATCCCGCGCAGGGCCTTATCGCGCTGGCGCAGGCCCCATTCCCGGTTCTGGTAGACTTCCACATCGGGACCAAGACCGGGTGTGGCATGATGAAAATAGACGCTGATGGCATCCAGCATCTCGATCTCGGCACGTTTTGTCATCATCTGGATTACGCCCTTCTCAAGCGGCGTTCGACCGGTCAGCGTGGGTTCCCCGACAAGCGCATCAAGATAGACCGTGATCGCCGTACATTCAGCGAGGCAAATTCCATTGTCCAGTTCAAGAACTGGCAGCGTTCCAGAATAATTCTTGACGAGAAAACCAGGTGTCCTGTGTTCTCCCTTCCACAGGTTGATCGGCACAAATTCAACGTCGGATAGAAGATTCTTTTCCGCCAGAGCAATGCGGACACGGGCCGGATAGGGCCCGGTGGGCCAGTCATAAATTTTCATTGCAGCAGCCTTATTGGCATCGAAAGCGAAAATGTCAGGGGTCCGTCCGGACAATCCCCCCGGCCTCTCGGCACTGGAACGGTGACTGTCCGGGGTCCCTCCCCTACCGCGATGACTGAAACGCCTTGCGGCCTTCTGAATTTAATGCCGCGAAATCTTCATCGGACAGTGTGATGCTGGCAGCAGCGACATTCTGCTCCAGATGCGCGACCTTCGAGGTGCCGGGGATTGGCAGCATCACCGGGCTGCGTTTCAGGACCCATGCCAGTGCGATCTGGCTCGGGTGTGCGCCGTATTTGCCTGCCATGGTGTCCAGAATTGAGCCGGGCTTCGCGAGGTCACCGGCGGCGAGCGGAAACCAGGGGATGAACCCGATATTCTGCGCGGCGCAGTAGTCGAGCACGTCCTCGCTGGTGCGATCGACGAGATTGTAGCGGTTCTGGACGGTGGCTACGTCAAAGAACTTTGACGCAGCCTTGATGTCATCGACAGAAACCTCACTCAGTCCTGCATGCCGGATCAGTTTCTGGTCGATGAAGGATCTGACCGCATCGAACTGCTCATCGGCCGGGACCTTGGGATCGATCCGGTGCAACTGCCACAGATCGATCTGTTCGACGCCGAGGTTACGCAGGCTCTTGTGCACCTGCTGCAGCAGGTATTCCGGCCGCCCGACCGGCTTCCAGATGTCCGGCCCTGACCGGGTCAGACCACCCTTGGTCGCGATCACAAGGCCCTTGCGGTACGGGTGCAGCGCCTCCCTGATCAGCCATTCCGAGACATCCGGCCCGTAGGAATCTGCCGTATCGATGAAGTTGACGCCGAGTTCGGGAAGGCGCCTCAGCGTGTGGATGGCCTCGCCGTGATCGACAGGCGGTCCCCAGATGCCCGGGCCTGTGATGCGCATCGCGCCAAAGCCAAGCCGGTGGACGGCGAGATCGCCGCCGATCGTGAAAGTGCCCGCATTGGCGGCATGAGCGGATGAATGGGTCATGGTCCTCATTCCTTTTTTCCAGCGAATGGGTGGGGATCAGTCATTCCGTCAGGCTGCAAAGCCGCCATCAATGTTGTATGCAGCCCCCGTGATGATGCCAGCCTCGGGCCCAGCAAGATACGCGACCAGCCCCGCGATCTCCGCGCCCGTGGCATGGCGCTTGATCGCCATGAAGTCGTGCATCACGTCCTTCAGCGGCCCATCGGCAGGGTTCATGTCGGTATCGGTAGGGCCGGGCTGGACAACGTTGACGGTAATATTGCGCGCGCCGAAATCACGCGCCAGTCCCTTGACCATGCCTTTCAGTGCCGCCTTGCTGGCGCTGTAAGCGGCAAGGCCAGTCATCGGCATCCGGTCTGCATTGGCGGAGCCGATCAGGATGATGCGGCCGCCGTCGGGCATGGTCCGTGCGGCGGCAACCGCCGCGTGATAAGGCGCGTGGGTATTGATGCGGAAAAGCCGGTCGATGGCATCCGGCGGCATGTCCAGCGGATCACCCGCGCCAAGAATTCCGGAATTGACGACCAGCACGTCCAAGGGGCCGAGCGAGTTGATCAGCGCGATGAGGGCATCCCGGTCGCCACTGTCAGCACGCATGGCCCTGCTTCCGGTCTCGGCCGCCAATGCCTGGGCGTCGTCAGGCGAGGACAGATACGTGAAAACGACTTTCGCGCCATCCGTTGCGAAGCGACGCACGATGGCGGCGCCAATCCCGCGACTGCCGCCCAGCACGAGAACGGATTTACCATGAAAGCTGGTCATGACCGTGTTTCCCTTAACGCCAGAATTTCCGCCAGCCGTTCGAAGGCTGGCTGGTAGATGTGTGTCGGCATCCGGGCCTCCATGCTGGCTGCGTGTTCGGCAGCCGCTTCGAACTGGCCGCGCCAGCGGATAAACATGCGATCGCCATCCGTTATGGGCAGAAGCGTGATGGTCGAGCGGTAGTTCCGGATCGGCAGAGCCGATTCAATGATCGAGAACGTCACCGCATGATCCACGTCCGACAGCGCCAGAAGCTGTTCACAGATCACACCGACATCGCCCATTTCAACACGGCGGATTGCGCCGACACGGTCCCCGGGATCATCGCCTTCGATCACGCAGCTTTTCACACCCGGCAACCAATTTCCAAGGGCACCAAAATCACGGATCAGCCCCCAGACGGACGAAACGGGTGCATTGATGACGCTGCTGGCCATAACGTTAATCATACGGATTCTCCCTGCCCTTTTCTGTGTGGGATCAAAGTGACTGGCCTCCCGTTACTTCAATGCGCTGGCCGTTCACCCAGTGCATGTCGTCGGACAGGAGGCCACGGACCGCCGCCCCAATGTCGTCGGGCTGGCCGACGCGCCCCAGCGGCGTGATCTCCGCGAGGCTTTTGTTAACCGTGGCATCATCACGGACCAGACCGCCGCCAAAGTCCGAGGCCACCGCGCCGGGGGCGACCGCATTGACCGTAATGCCCCGCGCGCCCAGTTCCTTTGCCATATAGAGCGAGATGACTTCGGTTGCGGCTTTCATGGCTGCGTAAGGACCATGATCCGGCAGATAGAAGCGCGTCGCGGCAGAGGTGATGTTGAGAATGCGGGCACCATCACGGATCAGCGGAAGAAGTGCTACCGTCAGCAGGTACGGACCCTTGAAGTGGATATTGTACTGATTGTCGAGCTGTTCGGACGTTGCGGCGTCGAAGCGGATGTGGATGATGTTGCCGGCGTTCTGGACAACATAATTCAGCCCCCCCCGCCCGAACCCGCTTGCAAGAAGGGCTTTGACCCGCCCTGCAAACTCCGTGAACGACGCATGGTTCGCGATGTCCAGTTGCAGCATACGCAGCTTTGCGTCCTCGTGGCTGAGGGCGGTTTCGGCTGCTTTCGCCTCGTCTTCATTAGCGTGATAAGTGCCGATCACGCTGATGCCGACGGCCGTCAGATGCCTGGCGATACTGTAGCCGATGCCGCGATTGGCGCCCGTGACAAAGGCGATTTTTGATGTGCTCATGATCGGATTCCTTGAGGAGACATGGCGTTGTGTTCCGTAAACGCCACTTCCATACCAATCGATCCATAATAGGGACACGAAGCAGGGTCAAGGATTTGTGGACCGACCGATATGGAATTTCGTGCCGGGTCCGGATCGTCTCGCCGCTGTCAGTCCGTCAGCTTTTTCTCAGGCCGCTTTGCTGTTCCCCGTTTCACCGCGTTGATATCCCATAATGTCAGCACAGATGTGACAGCCGCATCCAGAGTGTCCGGACGCATCCCGTCCCGGGCTTCGCATGTCATGCCGTGGAAGAAAGTCGTGAGAATATCGGGCAGCACATCTGTCGCCGGGGATGCGTTCAATTCACCATTGGCAATGGCGCGCTCTACACAGGCCCTGATGCCGGTGCGCGTGCGCTGTCGTTCCGCCGCAAGAAGCGCCTGAACAGGTTCGTTTTCAGGTGAGCAGTTGCTGGCACCGCACACGACCAGGCACCCGGTCGGATGGGTGCGGGCAGACTGCATGCGCGCCGAGCCGCGCAACGTCCGTTCGATGGCCTCGCGCGGGGGCAGGCTTTCATCCCATAACGGCGCCATAACCTGCCCGTATGTGGCCAGATAACGCTGCACGACTTCGCGAAACAGGGCTTCCTTCGAGCCGAAGGCGGCATAGAAACTCGCAGGCGAGATATTGCCCATGCAGGACTTGAGCTGCGTCAGGGAGGTCGGCTCATACCCCTGCGCCCAAAAGAGCGCCGTGGCGGCGTCAATCGCCCTGTCGCGGTCAAACTCACGGGGACGCCCAGTCCGCGCCATGTCATCGTTCCTTCCGAAAGACTTCCATATTAAGTGATCCATAAGTGATTGCCAAGGCTGCTATCGCCCTATATATGTATCAAACGATCCATATATGAGCACCCCATGAACCCGACCATCACAGTGCCCACGCAAAAAAACGACGCACGCCTTCCGATTGCCGGCCTGCTCGCGCTGGCCATGACCGGCTTCATCTGCATCATGACCGAAACCCTGCCGGCAGGTCTGTTGCCCGAGATTGGCGCGGGTCTGCATATTTCCCCGGCGCTCGCCGGGCAGATGGTGACGGCCTATGCCATAGGCTCGCTGAGTGCGGCGATCCCGCTCACACTCGTCACGCAGCGATGGCGGCGCAGGCGGGTCCTCCTGCTGGCGATCATAGGCTTCGTGGTGTTCAATTCCATCACCGCGTTTTCGACGCATTACGGCACGACCCTTGTGGCCCGGTACGGAGCGGGTGCTGCGGCGGGTCTCGCCTGGGCATTGCTGGCAGGGTATGCGCGCCGGATGGTCACGCGCGCCCAGCAAGGGCGTGCTTTGGCCATCGCCATGGTGGGCACGCCGATCGCACTCTCGCTGGGGGTTCCCGCCGGGACATGGTTGGGCGCTGCCGTTGGCTGGCGGCTGGCTTTCTGGATCATGTCGGGCCTGACCGTGCTGCTGATCGCATGGGTGCTGGCGAAGGTTCCTGATTTTCCGGGTGCTGCGCATGATGAGCGTCTGCCGTTCCGGCATGTTCTGTACATGCCGGGCGTGCGGTCTGTTCTGGGCGTGGTGATGGCGTGGATGCTCGCGCACAATGTTCTCTATACCTACATCGTGCCATTCGTGACACCGGCCGGACTGGCGGGACAGGCAGATCGCATCCTGCTGCTGTTCGGGGTCGCTGCCCTTGTCGGCATCTGGCTGACCAGCCGCACGGTCGATCACGCCCTGCGTCTGTCTGTTCTGCTCAGCCTCGCCATATTCGCGGTCGTGGCAGGGGCTTTCGCCATCGGATCAGCGTCGCCTGCGGTGATTATGATCGGTGTCACGATATGGGGGCTGACATTCGGCGGGGCCGCGACGTTGCTCCAAACAGCACTGGCCGATGCGGCCGGCGATGGTGCGGACGTCGCGCTGTCGATGAATGTCGTGGCGTGGAACAGTGCCATCGCCGGCGGGGGCCTTCTGGGTGGCGTGCTGCTCGACACATGGGGGGCGGCATCGTTCCCCTGGGCGGTGATGGGGGTGTCAAAGGCGTCCTTCTCTTCTACCCTGTGTGGGGCTATCGCTTTCACCATCACTTTTAACCCTGCTCAACCATACGGAACTTATCCATGTCACGACCGCCATTCCCGCCCTTTGATATTGAAAGTGCGACACGCAAGGTCCGGCTTGCCGAAGATGCCTGGAATTCCCGGAACCCGGAACAGGTGGCGCAGGCCTATACAGTGGATAGCCAATGGCGCAACCGGGTGGAATTAATCCATGGGCGCGATCAGATCGTGGCCTTCCTGACACGCAAATGGAACGGGGAGCGCGAATACCGCCTGATCAAGGAACTCTGGGGTTTCCGCAATAACCGCATGGCTGTCCGTTTTGCCTATGAATGGCATGATGATGCGGGTCGGTGGTTCCGGTCCTATGGCAATGAACTGTGGGAATTCGATACCGCCGGGCTTATGCGCCGCCGGGTCGCATCGATCAATGACCTGCCGATAGAGGCCGGAGACCGACTGTTCCATTGGCCTGCGGGAAGACGCCCCGACGATCATCCGGGGCTGTCCGACCTTGGACTTTAATGTCCTGAAAGAAATTGCTCTCGCCAAAGTTCTTTCCCGCTTATCAACAAAACGGCACGCCCTTACAGGGCGTGTTTTAACATCCCATATGAACTTGAGTGGCTGGAGTTCTGGTGATGTTGAATGTCATGAAGGGTCTGACAGACCTTGAGTTCGAGCGTCTCTACAGCACGGAAGAGGTCTGTATCGAGGCGTTGATGGTGGCGCGTCGGGAGGCTGGGATGGCCTGCCCGTCCTGCAGTCACACCCGCAATTATCTTTGTGGCCGCCGGGTAGGCTGCACATGCTGCAATCGTCGCTGGTCGGTCACGGCCGGCACGGTGATGAGTGGCACGAAACTTCCGCTCACGATCTGGTTCCGGGCCATGCACATCATGACCAGTACCAAACAAGGTGTCTCGGCCATCGAACTGGGGCGTCGGCTAGGCGTGAGTTATCCGACGGCGTGGTATCTCGCCAAACGCCTGCGCCGCGCCATGACCGAACGTGAAGCCCGTTATCTTCTCGGTGGTTCAGGTCCGGACGGTGCCCCCGTCGTGGTCGAGGCAGACGATGTCTATCTGGGTGGCGAGCGAAACCAGGGCTCGGGTCCGGGAGGCAAGACCAGGATGATCGCCGCGACCGAGCGGTATGAGGGCGGCCGTATGGGCCATGTCGCCATGCGGACGGTGGTCGGCTTCACCAGCAGGGCGGTGCGGGCATTCGCCGATACCTGCCTCATGCCAGCCGTCAGGGTTCATACCGACGGCCTGAAGGCTTTTCTGGCCTTCGGCACACCTGCCAGATCCCATGTGGTCACTGTCAGCGGCAGCAAACGCCCCTCCCGACAGCGCACCGCGCCCTTCCACGGCCTCAACACCGCCATTGCCAATCTGAGCACGGCCCTCAAGGCAACGCATAAGGCCATCGCCCCGCAGCACACATCCGATTATCTCGGCGCCTTCTGCTGGACCACCAATCGAAGACACAACATGTTCGGTATGATCCCGGCCGCATGCCGCGCCGTCGCGACGTCTTCAATCCTCACGCGCCGACGTGCATATGCCGAAATTCCCGTGCTGCTTGGTTGATAAGCGGGAAGTTCTTTCATGATTCCGACCCTCACCATCCCTGTTCGGTGGGCAGAACAAACAGTTCTGCGACATCCATTCGGGATGGTGCGTTCAGCGCAAACAGGATCGTGTCAGCGATGTCTTCGCCTTCCAGATAGGTCATGGAAGCAGCCAGATCATCCATCTGCTTGCGGTAAGTGGCATCTGTAATCTGCTCGTACAGTTCCGACTTCACGGCACCCGGTTGAATGCAGGTGACGCGGATATTGTGCTTTGGCCCGATCTCCATCCTGAGTCCATCGGAGAACGCTGCGACGGCGGCCTTGGTGGCGCAATACACGGCCAGACCGGTAAAGACTTTCCGGCCCGCAATCGAGGACATGTTGAAGATATGGCCCGAATGCTGTGCGATCATCTGTGGAAGAACCGCCGCCACTGCATTGAGGACACCAGACACGTTTACGTCCACCATACGCTGCCATTCATCCACTTTCAGGCTGTCAACGTTGGACAGGGGCATCAGGCCCGCGTTGTTGACCAGCACATCAATCCTGCCGAACCGGGCGATGAGGAAATCTGCCGCAGCCTTGCATGACGCCAGATCTGTCACGTCGGTTGGAAGGGCAACGGCTTTGCCGCCTACCCCGGTGATTTCCGTCACCAGTGCGTCCAGACGGTCCTTGCGCCGTGCTGCCAGACCGACAATAACGCCTTCTGTCGCAAGTTTGCGTGCTGTTGCCGCGCCTATCCCGCTGGAGGCTCCGGTAACAAGAGCGACCTTACCTTTGATACTCATGATAATCTCCACACAATCTGTTTAAAAAGATCAGAAAACATGTAGAGACTACGGGAACTGGCTTCTCTCGTACTCTTGCTGAAACCATTGTGATTTTGCGATTTTGTAAGTTGATCGGGACAATTCACGGCACGGCTGAAAGGTAAACCGGATGTTGCATCCGCATCGTTCTTCGCTGCATGCCGCCAGTTATGCCCTGGAGGACCGTATTCCGGGCCGAAAGATCGCGCAAAGCCAGGGAGGGGCATGGAAAGAGGCAGAGGCGCAGATATTCCACCGACCGCAACACGAAGATGAAGTGCTGGTCCCGGCCGTGGCCGAGCCCTTACTTGTCTGGATCATCTCGGGAGAAGCGCAGATCGAGGAACGAGAACTGACCGGTGAATGGACGAAAAGTGAGGTCGGATCGGGATCATTCTTCCTGACACAGACCAATGCGCCTTATCTCATGCGCTGGCAGGCCGATCCGGACCGTCCGTTTGAAGTCCTGCATCTTTATCTGGGGCTTACTCTGGTGAACCGGGCCGCCCGATCGTTGGAGCTGAATCCATCACGGCTCTCCATGTGCGACATTTCCGGTGTGCAGGACGCATTCATATCTGGCGTGCTGACAGGCCTTACGGCCGAGATCCAGACGCCTCATTCGGCCAGTTCGCTATTTGTGAATGGACTTCTGGAAAGTCTGACCGTCCATCTTCTACGTCATTATGCACAGACACAGCCTTCGCTCACGTCCAGACCCGCACAACTGCCAGCGTGGAAGCTACGTAAGGCGCTGGATCATATGGAGGCCCATCTCGCCGAACCGTTCGACCTCGATTTTCTGGCCAAGTTGTGCGGGATGAGTCGGTTTCATTTCAGCCGGTCATTTCACAACACCATGGGGCAAAGCCCGTCACGCTGGTTTATCCGGCGGCGTGTGGACCATGCGAAGGAGCTTCTGTCACAGACCAACAGGTCCATCATCGAGATCGCCCTGACCAGTGGCTATGAGAGTGCGAGCCATTTTGCACAGATGTTTCGCAGGGAAACCGGCATCAGTCCACGCGACTTCAGGAAGCTATGATGAAGACGGATAAGGCGGCTATTTACCTCCCTGCTTTAAATTCCTTGACCAGATAGCAGTTAAGGCAGACCTAAAAGGTCGCCTTTAGCAGCCTGTCGGGTTGGGGTACCCAGTGAAGGGGTAAGGTTGTAAGGTGGTGAGATGAGCAGCTTCATCCCGTTTGACCGGTCTCAGCCGTATCTTCTGCCGCCTGATCTGAAGTCGTGGCTTCCTGCTGACGATATGGCGCATTTCATTGTCGCAGCCGTCGAGCGGGTTCCGATGCGTGCGTTCTGCGTGCCAGCGCGCACGGGTGGCAAGGCACAGTACCATCCGCGTCTGATGCTGGCCCTTCTGATCTTCAGCTATGCGAACGGGTTGTTTTCCTCACGCCGGATCGAGCGGGCGACATATCGCGACATCGGGGTGCGCTTCGTGGCGGCGAACCTGCATCCGGATCATGATACGATTGCGACCTTCCGCCGGACGAACCGGACAGCCATTGAAGCTGCATTTGCGCAGGTCCTG
>NZ_NKTX01000006.1 GCF_003207815.1 Komagataeibacter oboediens
CAAGGGCGGGTCGGCTGGCCGAACAACTCGGCCGACTGGACTTTGTCATCCTCGACGAACTGGGATACCTGCCCTTTGCCCAGTCTGGCGGACAGTTGCTGTTCCATATGATCAGCCGCCTTTATGAACAGACCTCGGTCATTGTCACCACGAACCTGTCCTTCGGTGAATGGGCCAGTGTATTCGCCGACGCCAAGATGACCACGGCACTGCTCGACCGTCTGACCCATCACTGCGACATCATCGAGACAGGGAACGAAAGCTGGCGGTTCAGGAACCGTAACTGAACCTCTCTCCAGATCCATACCTGCCCCGGCCTGTCTCCTTACGCCTACGGCTTCAGGAGACAGGCCGGGCCTTCAACAGGGGGTTAATATTGCATGCCGATCAGGGGTTATTTTTGAGTGCCGATTGACAGACAATGCTTTCTCGTATCTGCTTGCGGGCGTCACGCTGCTGCGGTGTCAGATCCAGACCTTCTGCATCCAGTCGGTCCATGACACGCTGCGCGGCAGAAGGATCACCCAGTTGCACGAACGTTCCGCCATACGCCAGCGCCTGATCCACCTCCAGCGTACCGCCCGCCTGCGTCATGGCCCGGTCCAGCACAGCAATGGCCTGGGCATTCGACGCATGGCGGCGCAGCATGGCATCCACGACCATCTGTCCACGCATGCCGTCGGGATCGGGGGCGACCGGCATGTCCTGCAGCATCGCCACGGCCTGTGCATCACTGGCAGGCAGCGCCTGAAGCCGTTTCCACAATGTCACCAGCGCCACGCCACGCGCCATATCGGGGGTTATGGCGGCTGGTGGCATATGCGCCAGCAGCGCTGCGGCCCCGGACATGTCATGTGTCTGCATGGCGAACGCGAAACAGGCCTGAAGCGCATCCGTGCGTCGAGACGCAGTATCACAGAAATGCTGCATCAATGTCTGGGCGCGATCCGTCTGGCCCAGCGCCACCAGCGCCTGGGCCAGATGCAGGTGATCCCAGCCGTTATCCGGCAACTGCCGCAACGCCTGTTCCAGCAGGGCCGCGCGCAGGCGCGGGTCGGTTGTCGCCTGTGCGCGGGCCTGCAGCAGCAGTCCCTCCAGCACGGGCAGGCCCGCGTAATGCACGGCGCGCAGCCTGTTGATCTGCCGTGCCGCTTCCCCCAGCCTGCCTTCACGGATCAGGATGCCCGCAAGCCCGGCTTCGGCCGAAGGGTTGCCCGGCGAGAGGCGCAACAGGTCCGTCCAGGCCACTTTTGCGGCCGGCCAGTCGTGCCGCGCTTCCAGTATGATGGCGCGGACCTGAACGGTATCGGCAATCCGGCCGTGCCTTTTTTCAATTTCTTGCAACAGGGCCCATGCACGGTCGTATTCACGGTGCGACACCAGTTGCCACATCTGCGGCAGCGCCGGGTCATTTTCCGGGGCGTCAAGGGCCACAAGCGCACTGTGGATTTCGACATTGGCCGGATCCAGCGCCACGGCCTGCGTCAGCAGCGCCCGGGCCTTTGTCATGTCTCCACGCCGTTGCGCGACAAGGCCCAGCCCCTCGGTCGCGGCAGCGCGGACGGATGGCTCATCCACACAGTCCTGAAACGCGGCTTCCGCCTGGTCCAGATCGTTATGCGCCAGCGCCGTAAACCCCGTATTGACCCGCTGCATGCGCTCAATCTGCTGCATGCGCTGGCTGATCACCGTGTCATCGGGGTGAATGTCCAGCCATGCCCGGTAATAGGGCGCGGCCTGCGGGTCCACCCCCATCCAGTCCAGCGTCCTGCGCCATACCTGAACCGCTTCATCACGGATCCTGGACGACGTATCGGGCGATGTCGCAAGCGCACGCATGTCGGCAAGTGCTTCAGGGCGGGAAACGGGCCGGTATCCCAGCGACTGATCCAGGGCGATGCGGGCTTCCATGTCGTGTGGCCCGATTGACAGCAGGGTTCTCAGCCGCCGAACGGCATCGTCATATCCCAGTGGCGCCCCCGACAGGACGCGGTCATATTCCACCTCCAGCGCGGGGGGCAGCAAAGGCTGAGGAAACAGGGCACGATACTGGAACATCGCCTGCGTAGCGTGCCCGGCGTCCGCCGTGGCGCGCGCATGCGCAAGGGCTGCCCTGTCGACCGGTGGCTGCGCGATCCACTGCCGCAGGGCCGCGATCTGTTCGGTGGACCCATGCGCGTTTTCAAGCCTGAGCAGGGTCTGGCGCGCGGCTGCGGGGTCGCCCTGATGCGCCTGTACCGCACCCAGCATCAGCAGGGCCTCGATATTGTCCGACTGGATCTGCAACGCACGCTGCAGGGCATGCAGGGCGTGCGTGTCCTCGTCATGGTTGATCCAGAAATACCCTTCCTCGATCTGCTGGTTGACGATCCCCTCGGCATAGCTGACTGACGGAGGCACAGCGGCCCGTGCCGCCCCCACCGTCCCCAGCATGCCAATCGCGCCCGCCAGCATGATGCGCCTGCACGCCGCCACAAGGCTGGTGCCAGAAGAAAGAAACTGCCGGTACGGCACGGATGGGTCAGGGTGCATTGATCGATTTTTCTGTTACAGATTGCCGGTCAGGTCATCATTGAGAACCCGCCTACGGCTGCGCGCGCGCAGCACGGACATGGCGCAGGACGTACCCGCGACGCTGCCGATGACACCCAGCAGGTACAAAAGGAACGGATGTCCACCCAGATACCAGTCGGGCCACATCCACGCCGGCATGTACCCCTCCGTATAGGCGCTGGAGGTGCGGTAATTATCCAGCCGCGCCCCGTGCCGCACCACCATGTCCCCCTGGAAACGTTCGCCCTGGGCCGGGTCGCGCAGGTCCCTCGCCATGGCCGACAGCGCATCGGGTGTCGCACCCAGCAGCGCCACGACCGAGTGGTGCGGCGCGAATGGCGACTGCGCTGCGACCAGCGCCCCTTCATCCAGACTGCCCGGCGGATTGGCCGCCCCCATCCCGACCAGATGGCGCACCCATTGCCCTGTCTTCACGCTCCATGTCCCGCCGGTACGGTAACCGGCCCGCGCCAGCGCCTGCGCCGCCGCGCCAAGCTGGTCAAAGGGCGAGATGACCAGCAGGTCCCCGGCCTGTTTTCCCCCTGCGTGCATGTCCGTCGTATCGACATGCAGGCCGGTGACCGGATACTGGTCCACAGCCCCAAGGAAGCCCATGAGGTCCAGAAAGGCACCCTGCGTTGCGGGTGCCGGGTCCGGCGGCAGCAGGACGGTCGTCTGCGACAGATCCGCCATGCGCGAAAACGGAAAGCCCGACATGGCGAACAGCTTCACACTGGGCAGGACCGCCAGATGCCGCGATGCCGACAGGTCGATTGTCGAGGACGGATCAAGCCCGACCTCACTGACGGCAGGCCCCTCTCCCCCGCCGTTCCGGGCGCGGACATTAAAATAGACCGACAGGACATTCTGTTCCTTCAGCACCCATGACGGCAGTTCCACATCATGTTCAACCAGCCCGTCATGCCTGCCGAACGGATTGAGCGACCATGAAACCAGCGGATAGGAATGGAGGAACATGCCATTGAGCATGACATCCACCTCGGAATGGTGACGATCCACCAGCGCGCCGGGCGGCGCCCTGACCCGCAGGCGCGCGATAAAAGGCTTCGAACGCCATGTATGCAGGTCGGGCGGCACGGCAAACGGAATATCGACCACCATGGGCTCAAACCCGGCCCGGTGCAGCTGCGTATCAGGCAGCAGGTCACCAAGGCGCACCGGATGATCCGTCGGCAGAAGGCCCGGGGCGTCATACGGCCTGCGCGCAGGGGGCGTCACGTCGGGCGCTGTAGCCTGCGTGCCATCAACCTGAAGCTGTGGCGCGCCCATAACCAGCGCGCGCGCCGCCGTGGCCACATCCGTATCCGTGCGTCCGCTGACCACCAGCACGGTGCCGAACACGTCATGCGGATTGGGGATTTCAGCCACGACCGGTCCCGCAGGCATGTTCCCCCACGGCCCCGGCAGTCCGACCCCGACCGCAATGGCATTGCCCGGCCCGGACAGTGCGGGCGCAACCGCGAAGTGGATACGCCGGTCATGCAGCTTCATGCCCAGCCATGAAGCAACCATACCGGCCGCCGCCTGCACCTGCGTGCTGGTGGTGGGCTTCAGCACGAAGGTCACGGGAGCTGTTCCCGCCATGCCACGATCCACCAGCGGATATGGCAGGGCGGACAGCAGCCGGTGCGGCATCAGCTGGACCGTTGTAAATGACAGCGTGGACTCCGGATCAATGACGACCTCCAACCCCGTCGCCTTCATGGGCAGGCCCACATCCGCAGGCGGCTGCGCATCAGGGCCACATGCGCTGGCCGGGAAGGTGGCGCCCGCCCCCTGTCGCGCGACAAGGCGGAAATTGAAGCGGTTGCGCGTATCGAACAGCAGCGGACTGACCGGCAGGTCCACAGGCCCGAACCGGCCATTACCCGGCGTGCAGACAACACCCACAGGCTGGTCATTCAGCATGACGGCAATCGCCGCCTGCCCTGTCGTCGGGGGCAGACTGACGCTGCCGGACAGGCTGAGCCGTGCGCTGCGGATGATCTTGTCCCGGCCTACATCCGCGTCCATCCCGTATATCGGGGCCATGGCGCGCAGCAGCATCGGCTGGAACTGGCCCAACTGGGTAAAGGTTCGGCTGACCGTTACCGGTGTCCGGGACACATGCGCCGCGTCGGCCTGTGTCATGTGTTCATCATCAAACACCGCAACGGCATTATCCGCGTCCCTGTCCGCAACAGGGGTGTCCACGTCAGTTGCCACGGCGGAGGGGGCCGCCGGAACCTGCGCCCATGCCGTCATGCCCGTTGCCAGTACCAGGCACATCGCCATGACACCGGTTGCCGCCCCGCGCGGGCGGCGGGTCGGCTGTATGACAAGGCGTTCCTTGGGCAGGACGGCTTCCTTTTCCCTGCCCGTCACGCCCGGGGTGGATGCCGGGGGCTTTTTCGTTTCCCCATCCCGGGGGGATGGCAGGAACAGCGCAAGGATGCTGAGCAGGACGGTATAAAAACTCCGTACCGGGTTGTCGGGCGGGAAATCGGACCATTGCGCCCAGGCATCGTCCCGGCCGAAAACCAGTTCCACGACCTGTTCTTCCTGTGCCAGCCCGTCTATCGCCCATTTCAGGTGCACGGTGCTGTCCGTCCGCGCGATGACAACCGCGCGCACGGCCGCGGAACAACCAGCCAGCGTCCAGCTGACGGTCACGCCATGCCCGACCGGAAACCGGTCCGCCGCATGCAGGCTGACACAGCATCCCCCCATGGACACGTCACGGGTATGACAGGCGAACTGCTGGTGATCATCGGTAGCCAGATGCACGGGCAGCTTCGCCTGCACGCGATGACAGGTGCGCCGCTGCCGGGTTTCCCGTGCCACTGCGATCGAGCCCATGACAATGGTCAGGCTGAACAGGATCCACAGGCTGTTCATGGCCATGGCGCGGAACACCAGCGTTTCGTGATAATGCACGCACGCCGACCACACCCCCATGGCCAGCCCCGTCATCAGCGCCATGGCGATGATGATGTTGGGATAGACCGCACGCCAGTCGAAATACCCGTGTTCCAGCAGACCGCCCTTGTCGGTGACGTTGAACTTGCCCTTGTGCGGCGCGATCAGGGTAATGAAGGTCATGCGCACCAGAAAGGGCGCCAGCACGGTTTCGTACAGCTCGCTCCAGAATGAATACCGCCACCGCCCCTGCAGGCGGGACATGGTCATGGTCGTATGGAACAGATGCGGCAGGGCATAGACCGCAAGTTCATACGGTGACGCCGCGATCATGGTCACGCCCAGAAACAGGTACCCCAGCGGCGCCAGCAGGAACAAAAGGCGCGATACCGAAAACAGGTAATGCGTGGCGGCCGCGAAATAGCATATCCGCTGTGTCAGCTTCAGCCCCGGCCCGGTCAGGGGATTGTCGATACGCAGCATCTGGAACATGCCACGCGCCCAGCGCATGCGCTGCCCGATCTGCATGCCCAGGGTTTCCGTCTCCAGCCCCGCCGCCATCGGTTCACGCAGATAGGCCGATCCCCACCCCTGGCGCTGCATGCGCAGGGCGGTGTGGGCGTCCTCGGTCACCGTTTCGGTAGCGAACCCGTTGATCGACATGATGGCCTTGCGCCGCAGCACCGCGCACGACCCGCAGAAAAATGTCGCGTTCCAGTAATCGTTCCCGTCCTGCAGAAGCCCGTAGAACAGGTTCGTCTCGGGCGGGATTTCGCGCCCACGGCTCATGTTGCGCTGGAACGGATCGGGCGAATAGAAATGATGGGGCGTCTGCAGCAGCGCAAGGTTGGGGTCCGCCACCATCCACCCGATCGTCTTTTTCAGAAAGCTGCGGACCGGCACGTGATCACAGTCGAAAATGGCGATCAGGTCGCCCGTCGTGATCTCCAGCGCATGGTTCAGGTTGCCGGCCTTCGCATGGTTGTTGTGCATGCGGGTGATGTAGCCGGCACCGGACTGGTGCGCGAAATCCCTGAACGCGGCACGCCTGCCGTCATCAAGGATATAGACATTCAGCTTGTCCGCCGGCCAGTCCAGCGCAAGGCAGCCCAGCACCGTGGTGCGGACAATGGACAGGTCCTCGTTATAGGTCGGGACATAGACATCGATCACCGGCCAGTGCGACGTGTCCTCCGGCAGGGGATGGACCGTCCGCCGCAGCGGCCACGCAAGCTGGAAATAGGTCAGGCCGACGCGGATGGTCGTATAGATTTCCCCCAGCGCAAGCGCCAGGACCATGATGGTCTGCAACACACCGGAAAAATCGAGCGTCGAGGTAAAACGCCACACCAGATACCGGGTGGAGACAAAAATGGACAGGAACATGAGGAAACAGCGCGACCAGCGTTCATGATGCCGCCGCACGAGGAAAAACAGCACGACACCCCCAATCGCGACGAATAACTGCCGGTCGGTTGGCAGATACGTCAGACTGGAGACAAGCAGCAAAACAACAAACACAAGCGCCAGAAGGCCTGTGTATACTGATTTTTTATTAACCATTACCGATCATTCACTAATAAAATCAGATTTATTAATTTTATTATTGATTTTTATTTTTTTCATTCCAGCGGGGGGCATCTGAAATCTGTCCTGTCCGTTTAATTGACCTCACTGTTTTGTCAATATCTTTAAAAAAAACAGACAATATTGATGCCACAATTGTAGAATCTACCCATTATGGAGGATAATATTCCTAATATATTCCGTTTTATCCTCTTTCCTCTGGCATCAGGATGCATCTTATACATATCCCTGATGCATACGCATGCCATCGTACGACCGGGCAGTCGCCCCGCATCGATAACCTGGCTGAATATGTTCAGATACAATCAGGGGTAGAAAAGTATTTTCTTGATTACAACCGCTTGCCATTCCGGCGCATGAAATAAATATAAATCTGTATTATCCCCATATGGAACAGGCCGGCAGGGCGCTACAGCCGACCGATCCCGTCAGTTTCGAACTGACATAAAAAAAGGGGAGATGCATTGCTGCACCTCCCCCTTTCCGGCATGGCGTCCGGCCTGCATCAACAGGCCAGACAGTCCATCTGGTATCAGTTCTCGGCGTTACGACGACGGATCGCGGCACCCAGAATGTCACCCAGCGAAGCCCCGCTATCGGACGAACCGTAGTCGGAGATGGCCTGCTTGTCTTCCTCGACCTCACGGCCACGGATGGTCAGGGCCAGCTTGCGGGCTGCGCGGTCAACCGACACGACCTTCGCATCGACGCGTTCACCAACGGCGAAACGCTCCGGACGCTGGTCGGCCTTGTCACGGGCCAGTTCTGCACGGCGGATGAAGCCGGTCAGCACATCATCAACCTTCACCTCGATGCCGTTCGACTGAACAGCGGTGACGATGCAGGTCACGATCGCGCCCTTCTGCACCTTGCTCAGCGTGTCAGCAGCGGGGTCTTCCTGCAGCTGCTTGATGCCCAGCGAGATACGTTCCTTCTCCACGTCCACATCCAGAACCTTGGCCTTCACGACCTGGCCCTTTTCGTAGTGGCTCATGGCGACTTCGCCCGGCTCGTCCCAGGACAGGTCGGACATGTGAACCATGCCGTCGATGTCTGCGGACAGGCCAATGAACAGGCCGAATTCGGTGATGTTGCGGATTTCGCCTTCCACCACGGAACCAACCTTGTGTTCCTCGGCGAACTGCTCCCACGGGTTGCGCTGCACCTGCTTCAGGCCCAGCGAGATGCGGCGCTTCGCGCTGTCCACATCCAGAACCATCACGTCGACTTCCTGCGAAGTGGCGACGATCTTGCCCGGATGGACGTTCTTCTTCGTCCAGGACATTTCGGACACGTGCACCAGACCTTCGACGCCCGGCTCCAGTTCCACGAATGCACCGTAGTCGGTGATGTTCGTGACGCGGCCGGTGTAGCGGGCACCCGGCGGGTACTTGATCGCCACGTTTTCCCACGGGTCAGCTTCAAGCTGCTTCATGCCCAGCGAGATACGCTGCGTGTCGGGGTTGAAGCGGATGACCTGTACGCGGACCGGCTGGCCGATCTGCAGGGCTTCGGACGGGTGGTTGATGCGCTTCCATGCGATATCCGTCACATGCAGCAGGCCATCGACGCCGCCGAGGTCCACGAACGCACCGTAATCGGTGATGTTCTTGACCACGCCATCGAGGATCATGCCTTCCTTCAGGCCCTGGATCAGTTCGCTGCGCTGTTCCGCACGGGTTTCTTCCAGAACCGCACGACGCGACACGACGATGTTGCCACGCGCACGATCCATCTTCAGGATCTGGAACGGCTGGGGCACACCCATCAGCGGGGTCACGTCGCGCACGGGGCGGATGTCCACCTGGCTGCCGGGCAGGAACGCCATCGCGCCGCCCAGGTCAACGGTGAAGCCACCCTTGACGCGGCCATAGATGGTGCCGTTGACGCGCTGGTTGTTCTCGAACGCCTTTTCAAGGTTCGACCAGGCTTCCTCGCGGCGGGCCTTTTCGCGCGACAGGACGATGGACCCGTCACGGTCTTCGTACCGCTCGACAAACAGTTCGATAACGTCACCCGGCTTGACATCGGGGGTTACACCCGGCGGGCCGAATTCCTTCAGGGCGACGCGCCCTTCGCTTTTCAGGCCGACATCGACGATCGCGTATTCATCCGTCAGGCGGACGACGCGACCGGTGACAACGGAACCGTCAAACGCGGAGTCGCGACCAAGGGTTTCCTCAAGAAGGGCGGCAAAGTCCTCGCCACCCTTATGGTCGGCGACGGGCTGTGTTGTGGCTGAAGCCATGAGCTACTCGTAAATCCTGTAACCCTGTGCCACGCATGGGTGGACAGGGACAATCCTGCGCCCCCGCGTGCCCGCGCATGCGGGACATATGGGAACGGCTTGCCCGGCGGATATGCCACGACACGGTCGCGGCGCGCCTGACGGCCAACATTGAAACGCCATACCCCGCGCCACACGGGCGCGTGGGGCATATACCGTTGAGCACAGACACCCTATGGGCGGCGCATGTCAATAAAAACCCGCGATATGGGACCGGGTTCCCGCATAAAATCGTCCTAGCGCGTCATGCGCGCCACGATCCGCAGGGCTTCGGCCAGCACGTCATCCGCGCTCAGGCCATCAGTCTCGATGCGCACGGCGTCCTCGGCCGCGCGCAGGGGGGCGACGGCACGTTCTGAATCGGCCTGGTCCCGCGCCGCGATTTCGTGCTCGACACGGGTAATCTGTTCCTCGCGGTCGGGCGCGGCGGGATCGGTCGCAAGCTGTTCCCACCGCCGCGTGGCCCGCGTGCGCGGGGAAGCCGTGATGAACAGCTTGACCGAGGCATCAGGGAAAATGACGGTCCCGATATCGCGTCCATCCAGCACCGCACCATGTTCGCCTGCAAAACGCCGTTGCACGTCAACCAGCACGCGACGCACGGCGGGTTGTGCCGCGACAAGGCTGGCGGCGCGATCGACCTCGGGCACGCGCAGGTCGGTCCGGCTGAGGTCCTCCAGCCCGACACTGGCGGCAAATTCCTCCGCTGCCCCCTGTGCGGGGTCATGGCCCGCATCAATCATCCGTCGCCCCGTCGCGCGATACAGCAGCCCCGTATCGAGATATGGCAGGTCGAGTGCCTGCGCCAGCCGCTTCGCAAGGGTGCCCTTGCCTGCCGCCGCAGGGCCGTCAACCGCTATGACCAGCCGCCGGGTCATGCCGCAAGCCCGGCGCCGATGCTGTTCATGAGCGTGATGAAACCGGGGAAGCTGGTATCGATGAACGCGGTATCATCAACGGAAACCGGCTTGCCCGCCGCAAGGCCCATGACGATGGCACTCATGGCCAGGCGATGATCCATGCGCGTCTGGACCAGTCCGCCACCGGGGATCGCGCCCCCCGTACCATGCACGATCATGTCATCGCCCACAACCTCGACCTTCACGCCATTGGCCTCCAGCAGGGCGACCGTGGCGGCAAGGCGGTCGCTTTCCTTCACCCGCAGTTCCTCCAGCCCGCGAAAGCGCGACTGCCCCGTGGCATGGGCCGCGACCACCGCAAGGACAGGGTATTCGTCAATCATGGACGGCGCACGGGTGGCGGGCACGTCCACGCCATGCAGCGCGCCTGCGGTGGCGGTGATGTCGCCCACGGGCTCGCCCCCTTCCACGCGTTCGTTGCTGATGACCAGATCGGCGCCCATTTCCTTCAGCGAGGTGAACAGTCCGGTGCGTAGCGGGTTCAGCCCCACGCCGCGCACGCTGACTGCCGACCCCGGCACCAGCAGGGCCGCCGCCAGCACAAAAGCCGCCGATGACGGATCGCCCGGCACCACGATATCACGCGCGACCAGTTCGGGCCTGCCCTGCAGGGTTATGACCCGGCCACCCGCCCCCATGGGTTCGACATGCACGCTCGCACCGAAATGACGCAGCATGTTTTCGGTATGGTCACGGGTTGCCACGGGTTCTTCCACCCGGGTCTCGCCCTGTGCATTCAGCCCCGCCAGCAGCACGGCCGACTTCACCTGCGCTGACGCCACCGGCAGGCGGTAGGACAGCGGCGGCGGGTTGGCGTTTCCCTGTATGGCCAGTGGCAGACGCCCGCCCTGACGCGACAGGAACACGGCACCCGTCGCCGCCAGGGGGTCCATCACCCGCTTCATCGGGCGGCCACGCAGGCTGCCGTCGCCCGTCATGACCGAGGTGAAGCCGTGGCTGGCCAGAATGCCCGACAGCAGCCGCGCCGCCGTGCCCGAATTGCCCATGTCCAGCACGTCCGCCGGTTCATGCAGCCCGTCCAGACCGCAGCCCCGAACCGTCCATGTTCCCGCGCCCGTGCGGGTGATGTCCGCCCCCAGCGCGCGCATGGCGTCCGCGGTGCGCAGCACGTCCTCGCCTTCCAGCAGGCCGGTGATGTGGGTCGTGCCACGCGCAAGGGCCGCGAACATCAGCGAACGGTGGCTGATTGATTTGTCACCCGGAACCTGGACCGAACCGGAAAGGGGCGCGCGCGGGGCATGGACCGTCAGCGCGCGGACGGAAGATTGGACATGATCGGTTTTCATACGCCATCCAATTCCGTATTCCGGGTGGCAAAGTCAATCGCAGATCGGCATGATCGTCCTACCGGCGCATGCCCCGGTGTTTGACATTCCGCCTACAAACTGGCATGGGGCTGCGCCTTTTGCCACTTCCGGATATCGTGGCTTCATTCATAATCAAAACAGGATCGACAGGTTCAAGATGGCTCAGTCCAACCTCGGCACCAAACGTGTCTGTGTCTCCTGCAGCGCCCGTTTCTACGATCTGAACAAGAATCCGGCCGTCTGCCCCAAATGCGGCGCTGAACAGCCCGTGGAACTGCCCCGCGTCCGTCGCCCGGTGGAAGCTGCCCCCGAATCCAAGCCCAAGACGGCTGATAACGCGCTTGAGAACGACGTCGATGTCGATCTGGACACCGACGCCGATGATGATGATGACACCGTCCTGCCCGACGATGCGGGCCTTGATGACGACGATGACGACGACATCAGCAGCGCCGACATCGACGTGAAGACCGACAAGGACGACCACGACAACTGACCTGATCCGGCCCGGAGCACACCGCCCCGGGCCGTTTTTGCATCAGGCGTCGGGATTGCGGCGTTCGATCTCGACCCCGACCGATTCGGCATCGTCGAAAATATCGAGCTTTTCCACGCAGACGCGCGTGATGCGGACACGCCTGTCCGCCAGCACCCCCGCTGCGATTCGTTCGGCCAGTGTTTCCACCAGCGCGACATGGCCCTGCGCCACCAGTTCGCGCACCAGCAGCACCACACGTTCATATGATACCGTGCGCCCCAGGTCATCCGGGCCCACCTCCAGCGTCGTACTGTCCGGCACGCCAAAGGCCACGTTGACCCGGATACGCTGGGTCACCCCCTGTTCATGTTCAAACACGCCGATATGGGCATCCAGCACCATATTGCGCACAAACAGGCAGCGCAGGGGCTGCGACCCGTTCCATGACGGCAGCACGGACATGATGTTTCCTGTCGGTTGGGGTGTTCAGGCGGGACGCGACGCCGGGGACCACTGCATATGCTGCCCCCCGTCCAGGGCGAGCATCTGCCCCGTCACGGATGGCAGGCATAGCAGCGAAAGCGCCGCGCGCGCGATTTCATCCGGCGTCGCCCCATACCCCAGCGGGACGGAGGCGCATTGCCGGGCGAACTGTTCCGCCGTCTGTCTGGGCGTGGGCAGCACCGGACCGGGACCAATGGCGTTGACCCGGATCCGGCGCGGCGCCAGCGCCAGCGCCATGGTCTGGGTCAGTGTCCATAACGCGGTCTTGGACATGGTATAGCTGACAAAATGCGGGGTCAGCGACCACACGCGTTCATCCAGCATGTTCAGCACCATACCCTCTGCCCCCTGCGGCAGCAGGCGGGCGAATTCCTGGATCAGGACAAAGGGCGCGCGGGTGTTGGGTTCCATATGGGCATCCCAGCCCGCCCGCGTGGCGTCATCCCATTCATCGCGGCGGAAGGTGCTGGCATTGTTCACCAGCACGCCCACCGGCCCCAACGCCTGCGTGACAGCAGGCAGCAGGGGATGGACCGTTTCCTCCCGCGACAGGTCGGCCTGAACGACATGGGTCCTGCGGCCCAGCGCCCGGATGTCCGATGCCGTCCTGTCGGCGGCACTGGCGGATTCGTTGTAATGGATGGCAATGTCAAAACCCGCGCGCGCCAGTTCCAGCGCAATGGCGCGGCCCAGGCGGGCAGCGCCCCCCGTTACCAGCGCCACGCGCGGGATGGCGGGCGACACCGGCCATGGGAACGGCCCGGTCATGCCGGCCTGCGCGCCATGATGGCAGCGGCAAGCGTGCCGTCATCCAGCACGTCCAACGCACCGCCCACCGGCACGCCCTGCCCCACGCGGCTGACCTGCACATCAAAGCGGGCGAGGCGTTCATGCAGCCAGTGCATGGTGGTCGCCCCCTCCACCGTGGTGCCCAGCGCAAGGATCACCTCGCGCACCCCGCCTGCAGCGATACGGTCGAACAGGGGCTGCACATTCAGGTCATCCGGTCCCATGCCTGACAAGGCGGACAGCGTGCCGCCCAGCACCTGGTACACGCCCCGATGCACGCCCGCACGTTCCAGCGCCCACAGGTCGCCCACGTTTTCCACCACGCAGACCAGCCCGTCATCACGCGCCGGGTCCGCACAGATGCCGCACGGGTCGGTGGTATCAAGGTTGCCGCAGGTCGAACAGGTCCGCACGGCGCGGGCCGCCTGCTCCATTGCCTCGGCAAGGGGCAGCATCCGTGCATGGGGCTGACGCAGCAGGGCAAGGGCCGCGCGCCGGGCGGACCGCGGCCCCAGTCCCGGCAGGCGACCCAACAGGGTCACCAGCCGGTCAATTTCGCCCCTGCCGCTCATTCATATCCCCCGGTGTTACGGATCAGAACGGGAATTTCATCCCGCCCGGCAGGCTCAGGCCGCCCGTGACCTTCTTCATTTCCTCGCTGGCGGTGGCGTCCAGCTTCTTGCGGGCATCAGCGCTGGCCGCAAGGATCAGGTCCTGCAGCATTTCCATCTCGGCCGGGTCCGCCAGCTTGGGGTCGATACGGATCGCCTTCATGTCGCCCTTGCCGTTCATGGTAATGGTCACCATGCCTGCGCCCGCACTGCCTTCAATCGTCATGTCTTCCAGCTTGGCCTGCATTTCTTCCATGCGGGCCTGCATCTGCGTGGCCTGTTTCATCAGGCCGGCAAGATTTTTCATATTCAGTTCCTCTCTTCAGGCAAAATCATCTGCATCCAGATCGTCCTCTTCTACCAGATCGGCATCAAGAGGCGCGAATTCGAGATCCGGAGCCAAATTCTGGACCGCCATTTCTTCCGGGGGCAGGCCGTAATCATCAAGCGCATGGTCCGTGACCTCACCAAGGCGGGCCGTGGGGAAAACCTGCATCGCGGCCTGCACCAGCGGGTGGGCCTGTGCCGCCGCGCGGTGAAGCTGGATGATCTCCGCCCCCTGTTCGGCCAGGGTTGCCTCCCCTTCTGCCTCCGACAGGCGGACCTGCCATGCGGGATCGCCTGTGCCTTCGCGCAGTATGGTTTCCAGACGCCGGGCCAGACCCGGCAGGCTGTTGCGCTCGACACGGATCTCGATCAGGGGCGGAGCAAAGGACACCAGATGCGTCGCATGCCGCAGGTGACCATGCAGCATGGCGTCACGGCCAGAAACGAATGCCACGGTCTCGCGCCATGTCCGCGGCGGGGCGAGCGGTTCCGGCGCGGGAGCGGTTTCCTCGACCCTGCCGGTCCGGGGTGCTGCGGGACGTGGCGTGCCCTCAACCTGCATGCCGCCATTGGCCACCATGCGGATCGCGCCACCATCGCCCCCGACGGGCGGGCCACCGGCTACGGTTGGCGCGGAAACCGCCGGGCCGGACGCGCTGTTGTCCCCACCCGCAGGCTCCGGCACGTGCAGGGGGGCCGTCTCCGCATCCTGCCCCAGCATCTTGCGCACAAGATCACCCGGCGGCGGCAGGTCGGCCACGTAACACAGGCGGATCAGCACCATTTCGGCGGCCTGCCTGCGATCAGGGGCCTGTTCCACTTCTGACAGGCCCTTGAGCAGCATCTGCCATGTCCGCCCCAGCACCGGCACGGGCACACGTTCAGCCAGGGCAGCACCCCGCTGGCGTTCGGCTTCGGGCAGTTCGGGGTTGTCGCGCAGCGCCGGAATCGCCTTGATGCGCGACACCGTGTGGACCAGTTCCAGCACATCCCCCAGCATCACGCCCAGGTCACCGCCGCGCACATAGACATCCGCCGTAATGGCCAGCGCCCGGTCGGGTTTTCCCTCCAGCACCGCATCCAGCAGGTCAAACACCAGTCCGCGATCCGCCAGCCCCAGCATGCCTGCAACAAGATCTACGCCAATGGGGGCTGCATCCGTGCCGCCTTCCCCATCCAGCGTGCCCTGGGCAATGGCCTGATCCAGCAGCGACAGCCCGTCACGCACCGACCCGTCCGCAGCCCGCGCGATGAGTGACAGGGCATCGGAAGAAAAGCGGACATGTTCGGCCTGCGCCACGCGGTCGAAATGTGCGGCCAGTTCCACCTGCGGCACACGGCGCAGGGCAAAGGTCTGGCAGCGTGACAGGACGGTGACCGGCACCTTGCGCAGTTCGGTGGTCGCGAAAATGAAGGTGACCTGTGCGGGCGGTTCCTCCAGCGTCTTGAGCAATGCATTGAACGCATTGCGCGAAAGCATGTGCACTTCATCGATGATGAACACCTTCATGCGTCCCTGCATGGGACGGAATCGGGTGGCTTCGATGATCTCGCGCACGTCATCGACACCGGTGCGCGACGCGGCATCCATTTCCAGCACATCGGGGTGCCGGTCCGCCAGGATGGCGACACAGTTGGGGCAGACGCCGCACGGGTCGGCCGTGGGGCCGCCCCTGCCATCCGGCCCGGTGCAGTTCAGGGCACGCGCGATGATCCGCGCCGTGGTGGTCTTGCCCACGCCGCGCACGCCCGTCAGCATGAACGCATGCGCGACACGCCCCAGCGCAAAGGCGTTGCGCAGGATTCGGACGGTGGTTTCCTGTCCGATCAGGTCATCAAAGGTGGTGGGGCGATATTTCCGGGCCAGTACCCGGTAGGGCGCGGCAGGGGCGACATCCTGCATGGCCGGTGCGGGCGGCTGCGGTGCGTCACCAAAAAGTCCGGGGCCGTCTGCGGGCGGCGCAGGCAGCCCGGCCTCCTCGGAACGATCCTGATCCGACGGGACGGTCATTGATGCATCCGGGCTGGAGAAGTGGCGATCGCGCGTAAAGCGCCATGGCGACACGGAAACTTTCGGGTGGAAGACCGGCCATAACCCGGACGAAACTCACTACGGCTGCTTCCTTCCGGACCTGACCAGGTTAGCAAGGTATCCGTCTACAACCGATCTCCCGAGCGGGTTCTAACACATACACCCGCCCCATGCACAAGGGGGCGATGGAAAAAATCGCGCCCCTTCCCCTTATTCCCCGACAGCGGCACCGGACTGGTGGCGCATGTCCGCCCCGCCATAATAACGGGCCTGTCCGGCCCTGCCGATCCGTGGGCCACCCGAAAGAATGCTTTCGGCCAGCCCCCACGGGGCATGTTCCTCGATATGGTAGCCTTCACGCGTCAGGGTACGCACCACGGCGGGCGACAGCGCGCCATGTTCCACCTGCACCACATCGGGCTGCCACTGTTCATGGATACGCGGCAGGTCAACCGCCTGCTGCACATCCAGCCCGTAATCGATCATACCCGTCAGCACCGACAGGATGATGGTGGGAATGCGCGACCCGCCCGGGCTACCCACCACCATGACCGGCTGCCCCCCACGGGAAACAATGGTGGGGGCCATGGATGAAAGCGGCGTCTTGCCCGGGGCGATGGCATTGGCGGCACTGCCAACAATGCCGAACATGTTCGGCGCGCCCGGACGGCTGGAGAAGTCATCCATTTCATCATTCATCACGATGCCGGTGCGCCCCGCGACGACCCCCGCCCCGAACCAGCCATTCAGCGTATAGGTCACGGCCACCGCCGTGCCGTCCTGATCCGCGATGGAATAATGGGTGGTTTCTTCCTTCTCGGGCTCCGCAACACCCGGGTGCAGGCTGGCGGATGACACGGCATGGTTCAGCGGCAGGGCCTGACGGACCTGCTGCGCATAGGCCGGGTCGATCAGGTGCGCGACCGGGTTGTTCACGAAGGCCGGGTCGCCCAGATCCTGCCGGTCGGCATAGGCGTGGCGCATGGCCTCGACCTCACGCTGCACGCCCGCCGCCGTATGCAGCCCCAGGGCGTGCAGGTCATAACCGGACAGGATGTTCAGCATTTCGCATAATGCGACGCCCCCCCCGCTGGGCGGCGGCGCGGTATCGATGTGGTAGCCACGGTATTCACATGACAGCGGCGCCATCATGCGCGTGTGGTAACTGGTAAAATCCTTGCGCGACAGGATCCCGCCGCCCTTGCGGCTGCTTTTGACGATTTCCTTCGCAACCGGGCCGTCATAGAACGCCCGCGCGCCATCGCGCGCGATCCGTTCCAGTGTGCGGGCCAGATCAGCCTGCACCAGCCGTTCGCCCGCAGCCAGCGGCGTGCCATCGGGATGCAGGAAAATCGCGCGTGCGTAGGGGTCTTTGGCAAACGCTGCCGTCGCGGTGTGCAGCAGGTCGACATCGCTCTGCTTCAGGATGAAACCGTCACGCGCAAGGGCGATGGCCGGGGCCATGACATCGGCGCGCGACAGCCTGCCCCAGCGGCCGTGCACCTCCTCCATCCCCGCCACGGTACCCGGCACGGCCACCGACCGCCAGCCCGCGGTGGATGCCCCGGCAATGACCTGACCCGATGCATCCTGGTACATGGTGGGCGTCGCCGCGCCCGGCGCATGTTCGCGGAAATCAATAAAAGTGACATGCCCATCCGGCGTGCGCAGGGTCATGAACCCCCCGCCACCGATATTACCCGCTGCGGGATAGACCACGGCCAGCGCGTAACCCACGGCGACGGCCGCATCCACCGCATTCCCCCCGCGCGCCATGATGTCGGCACCGACGCGGGATGCGAGATCCTGCGCGCTGACCACCATCGCATGCTGTCCCGGCGTGGGGGCCAGCCCGACAGCCTGCCCGGTGCGTGTCGTCTCAAAGGCCAGCGGGTCGCTTACCGCGGCCTGTCCCGCATCCGGCACGGCCGCCACAAGGCACGCAAAAAGGGCGGCGCTGTACCGCAGGCTACGGGAAAAGGACATGTTGGCTCCGTTATTGATAATCCGTTCCGGCGCTGCCTTCCCCCGAACCACCCGTTGCAGGGGAAGCCAGCC
The DNA here is from genome assembly GCF_003207815.1 of Komagataeibacter oboediens. Taxonomy (GTDB): domain Bacteria; phylum Pseudomonadota; class Alphaproteobacteria; order Acetobacterales; family Acetobacteraceae; genus Komagataeibacter; species Komagataeibacter oboediens. The sequence continues at coordinate 18,394 of NZ_NKTX01000006.1, forward strand.
CCTATGCGACCGGGTAAGGCGGGCAGGTATAGCCCGCAGGCGAAAGGGTGAAGACCTCACACCCGTCTTCCGTCACACCCAGCATGTGTTCGAACTGGGCCGACAGGGAACGGTCGCGGGTGACGGCAGTCCAGCCATCCTCAAGGATCTTCACATCGGGACGGCCGGTATTGAGCATCGGTTCGATGGTGAAGAACATGCCCGGACGCAGGACCAGCCCCTCACCGGGGCGGCCGTAATGCAGCACGTTGGGGGGCGCATGGAAGGTGCGTCCGATCCCATGACCGCAGAAATCCTGCACCACGGAAAAACGGCGCGCCTCGGCATAGGTCTGGATGATGTGCCCGATATCCCCCAGCGTCGCCCCCGGCCGCACGGCATCGATGGACAGCATGAGGGATTCGTACGTCGCCTCGATCAGCTTCTGCGCCTTTATGGGCACCTTGCCGACGGTGTACATACGGCTGGTATCGCCATACCAGCCATCAAGGATAACGGTCACATCGATATTCAGGATGTCGCCGTCCTTCAGTTCCCGCTCACCCGGTATGCCGTGGCAGACAACGTGGTTGATCGAGATGCAGCTGGATGCGGGATACCCCCGGTAACCCAGCGTCGCGGGCACCGAGCCATTGGCGATCATGAAATCGTGGATCAGCCTGTCCAGCGCGCCCGTGGTGACCCCGGCGCGCACATGCGGCGTGATCATGTCCAGCGTCCGTGCGGCAAGCTGGCCTGCGGCACGCATCCCGGCAAAATCCTCCGGGGAGTGGATCTGCACCCCACCGCCGCGCATATCGCCTTCCATGGCGTTATCCTTTCCTGTGTTCGACACATGACCACCCGCCCGCAGTCATGAAGGGGACAACAGGAACACGTCTGACACGCCTGCCAGCCGCACCGGATGGATGTTGATGCCTTCTATACAGCGCCCACATCGCGCTGTCAGCTTCGCGCCTTCGCATGGGTATGCGTGGCATGGGCGACATGTCCCATTCCCACCAGATGCACATGGGCGCGCACCGGTGCGGGGTGGATATGCGCGACCGTGCCATGTCCGCGCCGGATGCGGGCGTAGCCTGCAGGAATCGCGGGAGCTTCAGCCACCTCGTCAGGCTGCACGGGGTTCAGCCGCGCGCTGGCAAGGCGTACGTTGTGCGTGCTGCCATGCCGCGCCACCACGGCACCGCCACCCGCACGCGCCAGCAGCAGCGGACGCATGGCGGGATGGGCGACAGGCGCGACACCTTCCGCCTGGAAGCTGCTGTCGAGCAGTGCGGTCATGGTCGCGTTGCGGCGGCTGTTGGATTTCGCCCCCATCACCACGCCGATCAGGCGTACGTTGTCACGCACGGCAGATGTCACGAGGTTATGCCCCGCTTCACCGGTATAGCCGGTCTTCAGCCCGTCCGCGCCGGGATACGCGCCCAGCATCGGGTCATGGTTGGGCACTTCATGCCCATGGAAATAGAATCCGGGCACCGCGAAATAATGATAGTACTCGCCATAATCCACGATCAGGTGCCGCGCCAGCACCGCAAGGTCGCGGGCGGATGTCATCTGTTCCGGATTCGGCAGGCCCGACGCATTACGGAACACGGTGTCATACATGCCAAGGCGACCGGCCTCGCGTGTCATCATCGCGGCGAAGCGGGTTTCATCGCCACCGCCCAGGAATTCACCCAGCGCGCAGGCGGCGTCATTGGCGGATTTGGTGACCAGCGCCAGCACGGCCTGTTCCACCGTAAGCGTGCTGCCGGGCCGCAGGCCCAGCTTGGACGGTTCCATGGATGCCGCGTGCACCGATACCGGCATCTCCTGATCCAGCGTGACCTGCCCTGTCCGCACGGCCTTGAAAGTCAGGTACAGCGTCATAAGCTTTGTCAGGCTGGCAGGGTAACGCCGCAGGTCTGGATCCTGCTGTGACAGGACGGCGCCGGTACGGGCGTCAAGCACGATCGTGCTGACCTGACCGACATACTGGGCACGGGCGGCATGCATACCGCCCAGGCCGACACACAGGCCGATGGTCGCGGTGACCTTCAGGCGGGACAGGCGGGACAGGGGCATACGGCTCATGGAATGGTGAAACCTGCGCGTGCAATGACATTCATACAGCTTCCGAGCGCACGGTAGTTATCCGGCACCCCTCCATCCATTCATGGGTTGCTTGGCTGCAACCATTCTAAAAGAAAGGTTTTCTATTCGTCCAGAGCGTATTTCCATCCCCGTCCCATGCGGGGACCGGATGGCACGGGGCGCGGATTGCAAAAAAAATCCTTGCCACCCTGCTGCGCCACCCCTTTCAACCGACGGCAAAGTTCCAATATGGTACCTGTCATGTCTGCTATTGCTCGCGCTTCCCTTCCCCGCCCCGTGTCGTCGCCCGAAATGGGCGGCACGTATCCGCACGGACATGGCGGCAACACGCCGCCACGCCGCAACGGCGGGCAGGATTCCCCCCCCGGCAATGATGACGGCATGATCGACGTGGTCATCCGCACCCGCCCACAGACCCGCAAACCGGCGATGTACAAAGTGCTGATGCTGAACGACGATTACACACCCATGGAATTCGTGGTGCATGTGCTGGAGCGTTTTTTCCAGAAAAACCGCGAGGAAGCGACCGACATCATGCTGCATGTTCACAAACGTGGCGTCGGCGTGTGCGGGGTCTTTACGTATGAGGTTGCCGAAACCAAAGTAACACAGGTGATGGACTTGGCGCGCCAGAACCAGCACCCGCTGCAATGCACCATCGAAAAGGACTGACCCCACGGACAAGCGCATCTTACCGCCCCCACCGCGATCCGATCGCGTTCCATGGCATTTTGTGCTGGCATTTCCGCCACAACGGGGCAAGGATTGTCCAGACTTACCGGTTATGATCTCCGGGGCCCGGATGGCCCCTCTTGAAAAAGGAGCGTCTCGGCATGTTGTCACGTAATCTTGAACAGACGCTTCACCGTGCGCTGACACTGGCCGGCGACCGCCGGCACGAATACGCAACGCTTGAACACCTCCTGCTCGCCCTGATCGATGACCCGGATGCCGTGACGGTATTCCGCGCCTGCGGGGTGGACCTGACCAAGCTGCGCACCGACCTGACCGACTTCCTTGACAAGGACCTCGCGGGACTCGCCGCAGACCGTACCGTTGACCCCAAGCCCACCGCCGCCTTCCAGCGCGTGATCCAGCGCGCTGCGATCCACGTGCAGTCCACCGGGCGGGACGAGGTGACGGGTGCCAACGTGCTGGTCGCCCTGTTCGCCGAACGCGAAAGCCACGCCGTCTATTTCCTGCAGTTGCAGGACATGACGCGGCTGGATGCGGTCAACTTCATTTCCCACGGGATTGCCAAGGCGCCTGACCGCTCCACGCGCCGGCCTGTCGCGGGCAGCGCCCCGGAAGGGAACGAAAACGAGGAACGCGGCAAGACCGGGCAGAAAAGTCAGGATGCACTGTCCACCTACTGCACCAACCTCAACGAGAAGGCGCAGGAGGGCAAGGTTGACCCGCTGATCGGCCGCGACTCCGAAATCGAGCGCACGATCCAGATCCTGTGCCGCCGCACCAAGAACAACCCGCTGTACGTGGGCGACCCCGGCGTGGGCAAGACCGCCATTGCCGAAGGGCTGGCCAAGCGCATTGTCGAAGGTGACGTGCCCGAAGTGCTGCTCAACGCCACGATCTATTCGCTGGACATGGGCGCGCTGCTGGCGGGCACCCGCTACCGTGGCGATTTCGAGGAACGGCTGAAGGCGGTCGTGACCGAACTCGACAACAATCCCGGCTCCATCCTGTTCATTGACGAAATCCATACCGTCATTGGGGCGGGGGCGACGTCGGGCGGGGCCATGGATGCGTCCAACCTGCTCAAGCCCGCGCTGGCCGCCGGCACGCTGCGCTGCATGGGTTCGACCACCTACAAGGAATACCGTCAGCATTTTGAAAAGGACCGCGCACTGGTGCGCCGGTTCCAGAAGATTGATGTTGCGGAGCCGACAGTCGATGATGCGGTGCAGATCCTGCGCGGCCTGAAGGTCAATTACGAAAAGCATCACAAGGTGCGCTACACCGATGATGCGATCCGTGGCGCGGTGGAACTGTCCGCCAAGTACATCCACGACCGCAAGCTGCCGGACAAGGCCATCGACGTCATTGACGAAGTTGGCGCGTCACGCATGCTGGTGCCTGAAAACCGCCGTCGCAAGACGGTCACGCTGAAGGACGTGGAGGATATCGTCGCCAAGATCGCGCGCATTCCGCCCAAGAGCGTGTCGTCCGATGACAAGGAGACGCTGCGTTCGCTGGAGCGTGACCTCAAGGGCATGGTCTACGGGCAGGACAAGGCGATCGAGGCCCTGACGGCTGCGATCAAGCTGTCACGCGCCGGCCTGCGTGATCCGGAAAAGCCTATTGGCAACTATCTGTTCTCCGGCCCCACGGGTGTCGGCAAGACGGAAGTGGCCAAGCAGCTTGCCAGTACGCTGGGGATCGAGCTGATCCGCTTCGACATGTCGGAATACATGGAACGGCATTCGATCTCGCGCCTGATCGGCGCGCCGCCGGGCTATGTCGGCTTTGACCAGGGAGGCCTGCTGACCGACGCCATCGACCAGCACCCGCACGCGGTCCTGCTGCTGGATGAAATCGAGAAGGCGCATCAGGACCTGTATAATGTCCTGCTGCAGGTGATGGACCACGGAAGGCTAACCGACCACAATGGAAAGACGGTCGATTTCCGCAACGTGGTCCTGATCATGACCACCAATGCGGGCGCTGCCGACCTGAGCAAGGAGGCGATCGGCTTCGGCCGCACCAGTCGCGAAGGCGAGGACGAGGATGCGATCAAGCGCCTGTTCACGCCGGAATTCCGTAACCGGCTGGATGCGATCATTCCGTTTGCCAACCTGTCGCCGCATGTGGTGGACCGGGTGGTGGAGAAGTTCATCTTCCAACTTGAAGCCCAGCTGGCGGACCGCAACGTGATGATCGAAATCTCGTCCGCTGCGCGCGAATGGCTGGCGGAACGGGGATATGACCGCCTGTATGGCGCCCGCCCACTGGGCCGCGTCATTCAGGAACACATCAAGAAGCCGCTGGCGGAAGAACTGCTGTTCGGCAGGCTGACCAAAGGGGGCGTGGCCAAGATCACGCTCAAGGACGGGAAGCTGGACTTCGAATACATCTCGCAGGCGGACAATTCCTCCGCTGAAGGGGATGAAGGCGACAGCACGCGTGAAGCGGAAGCTGCCGACTGATACAGGCCCCTTGCGGGCATTGACTGAAAATGACAGGGACCAGAAATGGTCCCTGTTTTTTTGTACCCCTGCCCCCCGGAAAGGAACCGCATGCTGACGGCCGCCATTTATATTCCCGCTGCATTTGCCGAAATTGGCGGGTGCTTCTGTTTCTGGGCATGGATGCGCCTTGGCCGATCGGCGCTGGTACTGGTGCCGGGCTGCCTATCGCTGATCGTGTTCGCATGGCTGCTGACATTCAGCCCGGCCGATAATGCGGGCCGGGCCTATGCCATTTATGGTGGGGTCTATATCGTCGCCAGCCTGATCTGGTCATGGCTGATGGAAGGACTGCCGCCCGACCGCTGGGACATCGGGGGCGCTACGATCTGCCTTGTCGGGGCCGCCATCATCCTGCTGGCCTCGCGTGGCTGAAGACAGCACCCGCCAAAAATAATACGAAGTTTCAGGAGACGCCGCCTAAAACAGGCGGCACCCGAAATATGCCTGAAGACCCGGAACAGTTCCGTTACTGATAACGGGTGCCGTTGACCGTCACATATCCCTCCACGGGCCAGCTGCGGCCGGTGCCATGATGGGTCCAGTCGATGCCCTGGCTCCGGGCGTTATCATAATAATACCGGCCCAGCACATCAGCCTGATCCCCCTTGGCCACCCATGGCCATGCGGGGGCCGACATACGGTCCAGATCGGATACGATGCGAATGGACACGCCGTTGCCGACATCAACATAGAAATAACCATGCAGCCCGCTGCGGGTCCGTTTGGATGCGGACACGGCGATCACACGGCCACAGACATGCTCGACCCGGTCAGGCTGATCCGCCTGCGAGGCTTCCGCCGCTTCGACATCCGCAAGAAATTTGCGGTCATCACAGGACTGCGGCACGGGGCTGGCGATGGCCTGGGTCTGCGCCCTGTCCTTCTCGCTGCCAGACTGCTGGTAGTCTTCCCCGGCCTGCTCGCGTTTGTGATGATGGTGACGACGTGCTTCCGCCGGCGCCAGCAACACCCCCTGCACCGCAAGGACCGCCGCAAGCCCCATCACCCCACGTATATGCCAGCGCGTTGCCGCCATGACTGTTCTCCATTCACACAAGATCACAATCTTTTGCGGGGTGTGGGCGCGCCCGTCAATGAACGGCGTGATGGGCGTCCTTCGGCGCTTCGGCTTCCAGCTGCCGACGGGCCTTTTCCATTTCCGCCGCCATGGCGGGATCGGATGCCGGCATCTTCAGGTGCAGCTTCTCCAGCGCGTCGATGATGGCCTCGATCACCACCAGCCGTTCAAACCATTTCTGGTCCGCCGGCACGACAAACCACGGCGCATCCGGGTGGGCGGTGCGCCGGATCGCCTCTTCATACGCGCTCTGATAATCGTCCCAGTACTGCCGTTCATGAATGTCGGAAGGCGAGAACTTCCAGTTCTTGGCCGGATGATCGATCCGGCGCAGGAAGCGCTTGCGCTGCTCCTCTTTCGACAGGTGCAGGAAGAACTTCAGCACGACCGTGCCCTGACGCGCCATATACTGCTCAAAATGGCTGATATCCTGATAGCGGTCCTGCCAGAATGTGGATTTCTTACGCAGGGGCGCGGGCAGGCATTCATGATCCAGCAGTTCGGGATGCACGCGGGTAACCAGCACTTCTTCATAATGGCTGCGGTTGAAAATGCCGATGCGCCCGGCCGCAGGCGCTGCCAGATGCTCGCGCCACAGATAGCCATGCGACAGTTCAACCGGACCGGGCTGCTTGAACGATGTCACGCTGACGCCCTGCGGGTTGATGCCGGACATGACGTGCTTGATCACGCCATCCTTGCCCCCCGCATCCAGCGCCTGCAGCACGACCAGAACGGACCATGTGCCATTGGCGTACAGAACGGACTGCAGCTGCGACAGGCGGCCGATGCGTTCCTTCAGCAGCCGCTTTCCGGTCTTCTTGTCCAGTCCGCAGGCCTCCGCCGCGCGCGTGGGGCAGGCCGCAAGGGAAAAACCATGTCCGTTGCGCACACTGAACTGGCGCGCCAGCCTGTTACTCGTCTCCTTGGTCTTGCGGGTCATGATCAGTCCTTCATGCCCCGTGCCACTGCAAGGCCGCCCGCCGCCTGACAGACGGGCATCATCTCGATCTCATTGATATTGACGTGCCGCGGCAGCGACAGGACCCAGGCCACCGTCTCGGCAATGTCCGTCGGCAGCAGCGGCTTCGTGCCTTCATACACCGCCTCCGCCTTCGCATTATCACGCAGGCGCACCTGGCTGAACTCACTCCCCCCGCACAGGCCGGGTTCAAGATTCGTCACGCGCACATTATGCCCCAGCAGGTCGCAGCGCAGGTTGCGTGTGAACTGCCTGACAAACGCCTTGGTCGCACCATACACATTGCCCCCGGTATACGGGTAGGTGCCAGCCGTGCTGCCAAGTGTGATGACATGCCCGCGTTCCCGCGCCACCATGCCGGGCAGCATGACGCGGGTCAGTTCAACCATACCGGTCACATTGGTGGAAATCATGGTCTGCCAGTTGGCGATATCAGCCTCCTGCGCCTTTTCCATACCCAGCGCCAGACCGGCATTGCTGACCAGAATATCCACGTCGCGCCATTCCTGCGGCAGGCTGCCGGGCAGGGCCGCGATGGCGGCCGCGTCGTCCATGTCCAGCCTGAAGGGCAACAGGTCCGGCCCCAGTTCTGCCGCCAGCGCATCCAGACGTTCCTGCCGGCGGCCGGTCGCTATGACGCGGTATCCATCATGCACAAGGCGCTGGGCAATCGCCCTGCCGAATCCGGCGGTCGCACCGGTTACCATTGCGATCTGCTTCATGGTCTGTCTCCTTCCTGCATGTTACGGCAGCCTTGCATATCGGGCGGCGTCCGTCATTGAGAACAATCAGCCTGCGGGTAACGTCTGAAATAGTTGCAAAGGAAGGCAAATCCGGTTCTATGGTTGTGTATGGCTTCCTTCACGACAACTCCGGGCTGCAGCCTGACCGGCCACCTGCTGGTGGCTACCCCTGCCCTGACGGATCCCGCCTTTGCGCGCAGTGTCGTCTATCTGTGCGCCCATTCCCCCGAGGATGGGGCCATGGGCCTTGTTGTCAACCGGCGCCTGTCCCAGCCCGTCCTTGATGATGTGCTCGAACAGCTTGGCATTGCCCCCGTGCCGCCACGTCGCCGCATCAACCTGTGCGCAGGCGGGCCGATGGATAACGGGCGCGGATTCGTGCTGCATACATCGGACTGGAGCGGCGACGGCAGCCTGCCGGTGGACCGCGCCACCACCCTGACCGCCAGCCTGGACGTGCTGCGTGACATTGCCGATGGCAATGGTCCGGCCCATGCATTGCTGGCCATGGGCCATGCCAGTTGGGAAGCAGGGCGGCTGGAAGAAGAGATGCTGCGCCATGATGCGTGGATCGCGGCACCGGCCACCGAAAACATCGTATTCGGGCCGGACCACAACGCCAAATGGCGGCAGGCGCTGGCCAGCGTGCATATCGATCCGGCATGGTACAGCACCGCCCCCGGTCACGCCTGACCAAGGGCAGCCGTCCCTACCAGCGCAGGGACGGCACGCAGGCGACCGGCGCAAGCCCGGCGGCGGAGGCTTCTTCCACCGCAAGGTCGTAATCCGGGTTGCGCCCCTGTTCCCAGTTCCCGCCAAGCATTTCCTGGTGGATACCACCCAGCACCCAGCAGCCATCAATACCTGCGGTAGCCGCCCCGCGCATGTCGGTCGCCAGCGCATCGCCCAGCGCCAGAACCCGGTCGCGCGGCACATCCAGCAATGACAGCGCCAGCCCGTATACCTCCGTATAGGGCTTGCCGATCCAGCGCACGTCGCGGCCATGTTCCGCATACCAGCTGGCCATGGCCCCCGCGCAGATCAGACGCTGCGTGCCACGGATCACCTGCTGGTCAGGATTGGCGCAGATCATGGGCAGGCCATGGGCGGCACAGCGTTCAAGCAGCGGCAGGTAGGGGGCGATGTCTTCTTCCCCCAGTTCGGCATCCGGTCCGGTATTCAGCACGAAATCGGCATTGGCCGGATCGGTGACCACATCAAGGTCCAGCCCGGCATAGACATCAACGTCCTTTTCCGGGCCCAGATGGATCATGCGCCGCCCCAGTGCGGCGAACCACGGGTCATCCCGGCTGGCCAGCATGCGGTGTGTGCATTCGCCACTGGTCATGATGGCATCATACAGGTCGGCGCTGATGCCCATGCGACGCAGGTTTGGCTCCACCGTTGCAGTCCGGCGCGGCGCATTGGACAGCAGCACGACACGCCTGCCTGCCTCGCGCAGGCGCTGCAGACATTCCAGAACACCGGGATAGGGCTGCACGCCATTGTGCACCACACCCCACAGGTCAAGGATGTATCCGTCATAATCGCCGTTCAGCGTGGACAGCCCGTCATGCCATTTCATTTGAGCGCGCTACCCTTTGCGTCCGCCAGTGTCTCGAAGCCATGCGCACGCAATGCACGCAGGGTTTCGGCCTTCAGCCGCGCGATGATGCCCGGCCCTTCGTAAACATAGGATGTGTAGATCTGCACAAGGTCGGCACCCGCACGCACCCGGTCCACGATGTCCGCACCGGTCTCTATCCCGCCACAGGCCACCAGTGCGACGCGGCCAGCCGCCACGGTCGCCACGCGGGTCAGCATATCCTGCGCCAGCGCGCGCAGCGGGCGACCGGACAGGCCACCGGCTTCGCCCGCATCCGGGCTGCGCAGTCCCGCCGGGCGTGAAAGGGTGGTGTTGGACACGATCAGCCCCTGCGCGCCACCGGCAATCGCGGCTTCGACCACCGCGCTCACGTCATCATGCGCGATATCGGGCGAGATCTTGACCAGCAGCGGCGGCCGTTCGGGGTGGGCGGCGCTGATGGCATCCAGAATGCCCTTCAGGCGCGTTGCTTCCTGCAGGTCGCGCAGGCCCGGCGTATTGGGCGATGACAGGTTGATGACGATATAGTCGGCATAATGCTTCACGCGCCCGACCAGCATGGGGTAATCGCGCTCGGGGTCCGCACCGGTCTTGTTGATGCCAAGGTTCGCACCCACCGGCACCTGCGCACCGGGCGTACGGCGCGGCGACGACACGCGGTGCAGCCGCGCCATGCGCACGGCAAAACGGTCGATGCCCTGATTGTTGAACCCCATACGGTTGATGATGGCGCGGTCTTCCGTCAGCCGGAACAGGCGTGGCTGCGGGTTGCCGGGCTGCGGGCGGGGGGTTACGGTCCCGGCTTCGACAAAGCCGAAGCCCGAACGTGCCAGCGGACGCACGACCAGCGCATTCTTATCAAACCCGGCCGCCATGCCGATGGGGTTGGGAAAACGCAGGCCCATGGCCCGTACCGACAACGCCGGGTCATCATTGCCCGGGCAGGATACCCCGCCCAGACCAAGCTGCAGGGCATCAAGGGCGATACGATGGGCGGCCTCGGGTTCCAGACACCGCATGAGCGGCAGGATCATACGCGACATAATATTCATGGCAGAAAGTGTTGCCGCAATTCAGCGCCGGGGGAAAGGGGCAACTAACCATGCGCGGGCTTTGTCGCGTCAACAGCCGCCGGTGCATCGGTGGGAAAGCGGATCAGGTAATAGGGCGGCGCCCGCAGGTCATGCCCGCCATTCAGCCCACCCAGCCGATTCCATTGCCCCAGCGTGCAGTACACCGTATCGCCATCAACGAATATCCCGTCGGGGGACAGGATTCGCGGGTCATGCACCATGGTGTCGAACGTCCCGTCCACATTGCGGCGAAAGATGGCGTCGTGTTCGAAATTGGTGGTGTAGATGCGTCCCTTCGCATCATTCGCCAGACCATCGGCCACGCCCTTTTCCCCCAGGTCGCGTATCCCGGCGGCAAGCTGCGCATCGGTTCTGGAAAAATCGGCCAGAAGGCTGGTGGGAATGCTGTACAGCCGCCTGCTGGTCAGTGGGCTGTAGTACAGCGTGCTGCTGTCAGGCGACAGGGTAATGCCGTCCACCCCACCCCAGACAAAGCCGGGTGGGTGCAGCGGGGGATCGAACACCAGTGGCCGTCCCTCCACCACCGCCATGAAGGGGCGCTGCGCCTGGATGGAGGGATGATCCGCCAGCACCCGGCGCTGCCGGCCTGTTGCAATATCCACCACCACAAGGGCGGGCGACAGGCCGAAGGAGGAATCGGTCACGTACACCGTACCCTGCGCCCCATGCGTCAGGTCCACCCGCAGGTCGTTCATGTGACTATCCGGCAGCAGGGTCGGCGCACGCAGGATGATGCTGGCGAAAATCCGGTCCGTTTCGGGGTCGATGCCGATCACCTTCGCCGCCCCCGGCACTAGTGGCTGTCCCGCCAGCTTGCCGTCATCAATGGCCCATAACCGTCCCCGCGCATCCGTGGTCATGCCATGTACCGACATGAGGCGGGTGGCCGGCGGCTGGTCGGACGGCATGCTGTGCGCCGCATCGGGATAGGGATACAGCCGGCCGCCCTTCAGTTCCGCAAGGGTCGCCCCGCGGTGATTGACCGCATGCCGGGGAAACCCGACAAATATGCGCCCATGGGTCACGGCGATGCCCGACGGGCCGGGCCCGTCAAACCGGGCAACGATTTCAAACGGACCGGACGACGCCACGCCATGGTCGCGGTTGGTGGCCTCATGCGCCGGTTCTGCCGCACGGGCGACGTCGCCGATGCCAATGGTCAGTGGCAGGATGGCACGAAACAGGTCACGCCTGTGCATGGACATGGTCATCGTCTCCCCTGACGCTGGCTATTCCGCCATTCATGCAAGTCCGGGTGGCAAGGGCAATCGGCCCCGCCCTGACCCGGACTTCACAATCAGTTCATGGGCAGGGATATGGGTGGGTGTTCGGGCGACAGCGTGCGCCGTATCCGTCCCACATCCGCAGTCGTTACGGCGGGTGCGTCATTTCCCCATGCCGCGCGGATGAAGGTGACGGTATCCGCCACGGCCGCGTCATCCATGCTTGCCGCGAAACCGGGCATGACAAAGGCCGAAGGCGCCTGACGCGTTGCGCGCAGGACATTCCCCTCCAGCACGATACGGATCAGGGAATCCGGCCTGGGGTCCATGACCACCGGGTTGCCCGCCAGTGGTGGGAAAGTGGTGGGATAGCCATGGCCATCGGTACGGTGACAGGCGGCGCAGCGATCGACATAGGACCGCGCGCCACGGGCGGACACGTTCCCGGCGCGCAGGGCATCGGTTGCCGTGGGATCATAGGTCCAGCCCTGCGCAACCTGGGTTGCCGTGGGGGACAGGGTTTTGAGGTAACGCGCGATCGCCAGCCGGTCCTCATCCGTCATGTGCTGCGTGCCATGGCCGATGGCATCCGTCATGCCGCCAAAGGCCGCGCCCAGCGGCATGCGCCCGGTGGCCAGGAAACGCACGATGTCATGTTCGTTCCACCGCCCCAGCCCGGTGCGGTTTTCGCCACGCAGGCTGACCGGACGCCAGCCATCCACCGCATCCCCGCCCGACAGGTACAATGGCCCGTCCGCCGCCGTCAGGGCCTTTTCCTGCATGGTCAGGGCGCGGGGCGTGTGACAGGCACCGCAATGACCCGGCCCTTCGACCAGATAGCTGCCACGGGCCACCAGCGGGTCGGCAAAGGTGCGGCGGTCCATGTCGCGCCGCACGTCCTTCGGGTCGGGGGCATACAGGGTGCGCCAGATGGCAAGCGGCCAGCGCATGGACATCGGCCATGACATGCCATCCTGCACCACCCTGTGGGCAACGGGCTTCACGCCATCCATGAAATAGACATACAGCGCATGCACGTCCTCATCCGTCAGGCGCGCATAGGATGGATAGGGCATGGCCGGATACAGCGTCGCCCCGTCACGGCGGATGCCCTGGCGCAGGGCCCGACGGAACTCGGCTTCGGAATACTGGCCGATGCCGGTCTGCCGGTCGGGGGTGATGTTGGGGGCATACAGCGTGCCGGTCGGCAGGTTGAAGGCCAGCCCGCCGGCAAACGGCGCGCCGCCGGATGCCGTATGGCAGGCGGCACAATCGGAAGCGACGGCCATGTAGGCGCCGCGCGCCACCACCGCATCGTGCTGCGCATCATCCTGCGCCCGTGCGGACCCAGCCCCCATTGTCGCCACCGCCAGCACGACTGCCAGCAGGGCACGCCACGTTCCCTTCGTCATGCCCCTCATCCCGCCAGCGGCCCAGGACTGGCAAGATAGGTCGTGCGGATGTGGTGGGCCGCCCAGTACGCCAGTGCGGCGACCATGCCGGTCGGGTTGTATCCCGTTCCCTGCGGGAAGGCATTGGCCCCGATAACGAATACATTATGCACGTCCCACGACTGCAGGTAACGGTTGAGCGCACTGGTACCGGGATCACTACCCATGACCGCGCCACCACCCAGATGGGTGGTCTGGTACTGCCGGGTATCGAACGGCCTGCCGAATTCGCGCTTTGTCAGGTTGACGCGGCGCGCACCCATGGCCTTTGCTACATCGCCAATCCTGTCCACCACGTAGCGGTTCATGCGGATGTCGTTGTCTTTCCAGTCAAACGTCATGCGCAGCAGCGGCTGTCCGTACGCGTCCTTCCATGTCGGGTCCAGGTCGAGATACACATCGCGGTACGCCATGTTCGACCCATGGGCGTCAATGCGCAGGGAATGGCGGTATGTATCGATCATGCCCGCCTTCCACGCACTGCCCCAACGCGGCGTGCCCGGCGGTCCGCCGGAATGGGCGGCGGCAATGGCGCGCACCCCCGCCTGGTTCACCCATACCGGCGATCCGCCCACGAACCCCAGCGGGCCGTGGTCGAAGTTTTCGCTATTGAAATCATCAAACGCGACGCCGCCGCCACCTGCACCGATATACTGGTTCGTCTCGACACCCCGGTCGAGCCAGACAGTGCTGGTCGTCACGTTCTGGTAAACGAAATTACGGCCCACCACCCCTTCGTTGCGCACGGGGTCATACGGTCTGCCAATGCCCGACAGCAGCATGAGCCTGACATTATGGAACTGGAACGCGGTCAGGATGACCATTTCGGCAGGCTGGGTCACCACTTTCCCGTCGGGGTCGGTATAGGTCACCCCGGTCGCGCGCCTGCCATCCGCATCCAGTTCGACCTTCAGCACATGGCAGCCTGCGCGCAGGTCAAACAGCGGGTGCTGCCGCAGCACCGGCAGGATGTTCACGTTGGGGGATGCCTTGGAATACATGTAACAGGCATATCCGCTGCAATACCCGCAGAAATTACATGGTCCCATCTGCGCGCCATAGGGATTGACGTACTGGCGCGACGCATTGGCCGCCGGAAGGGAATAGGGGTGGAATCCCGCTTCTTCCGCCGCCTTGCGGAACAGATGGGCGGTATAGACATCCTTCAGCGCGGGCAGCGGGAAATGGTCGGAACGCGAGGGAGAGAACACATTCCCCTTCCCCACCACCTTCCCGTTTATCATATAGGGTTCGCCCGACGTGCCGAATACCTTTTCGGCCTTGTCGAAAAAGGGTTCCAGTTCCTCATACGTGACGCCGTAATCCTGAAGGTTCATGCCTTCGGGGATGAAGCCGGCGCCATATTTCTCGATCACGCGCGAACGCATCCGCAGGTCATCGGGCGGGATGCGGAAATGCACGCCCGACCAGTGCAGGCCCGCGCCGCCCACGCCCTCACCGGGCAGGAAGGCCGCCATGCGACGATAGGGCAGCGCCGTCTGCTGGCTGTTATTGCGGATGGTGACGGTGTTCTTCGACAGGTCCTGGAACAGTTTATAGCGGAAATTGGCCTCCAGCTCGTCAATCGACGCGGGATAGGCCCCCTCCGACGCGGTGCTGCGGTCGGGGCCACGCTCCAGCATGACAACCGAGCGTCCGGCTTCCGTCATTTCCTTGGCCATGATCGACCCGGCCCAGCCGCCGCCGACGATCACCACGTCAACCGGCTTCAGCCTGCGTGCATCGTCGCTCATGCTGTTTCCCCCGATATGGACACACTGCCCAGCGGGTAATGCGCGCCGTAACGGTCCACCCAGTCCATGAAATCCGCCCGCGCACCGGGAAAACCCAGCATGGTCCAGCCACCAAGGCCGGTATTGCCGCCATGCACGGGGTCCGAAAACGCCCCTTCCATTACATTGGCCAGCAACTGGTCAAAAAACACACTGGATGGAATATCGCCAAAAACCAGCCTGTTGTTCTCGGCCCCACGCAGCAGGTCGTCCTGCAACGCGGGCGCAAGGTCGGCAAACGGCCTGCCGTGACGGGTGGCGGCGTGTGCATTCATGCCTGCGATACCGCGCCGGTACAGATCACGCGGGGCATAGGGCAGCTGGTAGCCAAGGTTATCCGGCCCCTGCACGAACGGGGCCAGCATGTACCATTGCGCCCCGAAGGCGTAGGGGGTGTCCATCTGCATGTCGATGAAGCGGGGCACGTCCAGCGCCCGCGCGCCGGGACCGTTTTCATCGGCCGGGATCAGGCGGTCACACGCGGCGATCAGGAACGCCCATTCGGCGGACGTGAAAAAACGCGGGACATAGGGCGCAGGCGGACGCGATCGCGCCGGGTGGGATGCAAGGGATGTACCACATGCGGCAATTCCCGCCAGTCCCCGCATGAACTGCCGCCGCGACGAAATGAACCGTAAACCACCAATACCCAAAAATGCCTACCCGCTATGCCATGTCATTCCTGATCCGAACGCTCACTATATCCGTGAGGTCCGGATAAATGCCTAGACCATTTTTTCGACATTTTTATTAATGCAAGAAAATATGATCATGAAAAAACGGCCTATAGATAAACTTTTCCAGAGCCAGCCCCTTTTTCGACAGATCGTTTCAACATGTTGCGGATAATGGACAGGTTTCTGGTTTGGCCTGTTTCTCAAGGCGTCCGGAAACGCCACCATGCTGGCAACCAAGGGGCCACCCGGAAACTTCCGCCCTGTTTATTCAGAAGGTTATTCTGGAACATGCCCCCATCGCGGTCGCACCCTTGACCGGTCACGGGACGCACCCTATCCCCCCGGCATGCGCATTCGCCTTTTCATCCCCGGAAGCCTTGGCACCGCCTGCATCGCATCGGTTACGGACATGGCCGTGGGCTACCCGCAGGCTCTTGTGCGCCGGATCGGGCATCCGGTCATGTGGATCGGGGGGCTGATCGGCACGCTGGACAGGCGGCTCAATACTAAAGATGCCACCCCGGCACGGCGCAGGGCCAATGGCTGTCTGGCAGCCATGGTGATTGTCTCGGTGCCGACGGCAGCAGCAGTGCTGGTAAATCGCACCATCCGCCGTATCCTGCCCCGATGGCTGGCGCTGCCACTGACGGCGGTGCTGGCCAGTTCCCTTGTCGCCCAGCGTTCCCTGCACGACCATGTCAAGGCCGTGGCGGTCGCCTCACAGGACAGCCTACCCGCCGCCCGGCGTGCGGTCTCCCATATTGTCGGTCGTGATCCAGAACTGTTGGATGAAGCCGCCGTGCTGAGGGCCGCGACCGAGACACTGGCCGAAAATTTTTCCGATGGCATTGTCGCCCCGCTGCTGTGGATGGCGGCAGGTGGCCTGCCGGGGGCCGTTTTCTATAAATCGGTCAACACGGCAGACAGCATGATCGGCCATCGCACGCCCCGGCATGAAGCCTTTGGCTATGTCGCGGCAAAACTGGATGATCTGGTCAATCTGCCTGCGTCCCGCCTGTCCGCGCTATGGATTATCCTTGCCGCCCTGACCATGCGGGGCATGGGCGCGCGTGCCGCCCTGCGCATCGTGCTGCGCGACGCCCGCCAGCACCGATCCCCCAACGCGGGCTGGCCCGAGGCCGCCATGGCGGGTGCGCTGGGCATACGTCTGTCCGGCCCACGATCCTATGATGGCGTCAGCGTGGCGGAACCGTGGGTGGGCGATGGCCGGTCCGACCTGCGACCTGAAGACCTGTATCGCGCCCTGGCGCTGTACCGTCGCGCCTGTCTGATCCAGACGCTGGCGGGATGCCTGGCCGCTGGCATGCTGACCCGCAAGCTACGGACTGTTCACAGGACACCCTGAAAACAGAAGAACGTTTCTGGTGAAGCTTTTTTCAGGACGCTTCGGGAAAATGCCGGCCGCCTGCCGGAAGGCGACATCCGGACACTTTCTTATTCTAGCGGGACAACGTCGCATCGATCTCGCGCTGCCTGCTGACGGGACGGGCCAGTTCCAGCAGGCTGTCGATATCCAGATGCGTTTCCAGATGATCGGCCAGCGCATCGAGCGCTGCATCCACCGTCGCGTCATGGTCATGCCCGTGTGAGCGTGCCCCAAGCCGCGCCAGCACTGCCGCCCGCGTCCCGCCATCAGCCAGCAGCCCGTGGACATAGGTGCCCCACACCCGGCCCGACGGGCTGACCGCGCCATCATACCGCCCGCCCAGATCAGTCAGGGGGCGGGCGTCATTATCGGGACCGGCAGTCCGGCCGATATGCATTTCGTATCCGCGCAGGCCCACGCCTTCGGGCAGCAGACGACCCGTTACCTCTTCCAGCCGCTTGCTGCCTTCCAGCACGGTGGCAACATCCAGCAGGCCAAGGCCGTCCACCGTGCAGGCCGCCCCCTCGATCCCCATCGGGTCGGCAATGCTGCGTCCCAGCATCTGATAGCCGCCGCATATGCCCATGACATGGCCACCACGACGGACATGGGCATGGATGTCGATATCCCACCCCTCGTCACGCAGCACCGCAAGATCGGCGATGGTCGCCTTCGCACCGGGCAGGATCACAAGGTCGCATGGCGGCAGGACCTGCCCGCGCGGCACCATGGTCAGGCAGACCCCGTCTTCCGATGCAAGCGGGTCCAGATCATCAAAATTGGCGATCATGGGCAGGCAGGGCACCGCAATGCGCAGCCCCTGTGTCCCGCCCCGGCCGCCGGGATGCAGGTCGGCGGCATCTTCCGCCGGCAGGTCACGCACGCGGTCAAGGAAGGGCACCAGCCCCACGGGCCGCCAGCCGGTCATACGCGCGATTGCCGCCATGCCCGCATCAAACAGGGACGGATCGCCCCGCATGCGGTTGACGATAAATCCCTTTATGCGCCGCGCGTCCGCATCCACCACCACCGCCTGCGTGCCCACAAGGCTGGCGATCACGCCGCCACGATCGATATCGCCCACCAGCACGACATTGACATCCGCTGCCTGCGCAAACCCCATGTTGGCAATATCATCGGCCCGCAGATTGACCTCGGACGCTGACCCGGCACCTTCGACCAGCACGATGTCCGCCTGATCGGCAAGGGCGTGGAAACTGTCCAGCACCTCGGGCATCAGGCCGCGCTTGAAGGACTGGAAATCCTTTGCCCGCACCTGCCCGCGCATGCGCCCACGCACCACCAGCTGCGATCCGGTCATGCCCTGTGGCTTGAGCAGCACGGGGTTCATGTCCACCGATAGCGCCGCCCCGCAGGCACGGGCCTGCAGCGCCTGCGCGCGCCCGATTTCGCCACCATCCGCCGTTACCGCCGCGTTGTTGGACATGTTCTGCGGCTTGAACGGGCGTACGCGCAGGCCACGGCGCGTCAGGGCGCGGGCGATTCCTGCCACCAGCACCGACTTGCCCACGCTGGACCCCGTGCCCTGGAACATGAGCGCGCGGGCCGCCATCAGAATTCGATCCCCGCCTGCGCCTTCACGCCCTTTTTGAAATGATGGGCGACCTGCGTCATCTCGGTCACGAGATCGGCGGCCTCGATCATGGCGGGACGGGCGTTGCGTCCCGTCACGACGACATGCTGCATGGCGGGACGGGCCGCGATATCGGCCAGCACATCATCAACCGGCAGGTAGTCGTAGCGCAGCGCGATATTGAGTTCGTCCAGGATCACCATCGCCACGTCCACGCGCTTCAGCGCGGCACGCGCCTGATCCCATGCCGCGCGGCAGTTGGCGATGTCACGGGTGCGGTCCTGTGTATTCCATGTAAAGCCTTCGCCCAGCGCATGCCATTCCACCTGATCGCCAAAGCGTTCCAGCGCCTTGCGTTCCCCCGTGTTCCACGCCCCCTTGATAAACTGGATCACCACGATGCGCCCGCCATGGGCCAGCGTGCGCAGCGCCATGCCAAAGGCAGCGGTGGACTTGCCCTTGCCCGCGCCAGTATGGACCGCCAGCAGGCCCTTCTCGATGGATTTGCTGCTGACTTCCCTGTCCTGCACCTGCTTGCGTTTGGCCATTTTTTCACGGTGGCGGATTTCTTCGGGGGTAAGGGTCATTTCATCTCCATCGGCAGGCCAGCCACCACAAAAACAACACGCGCGACATCCCGCGCCACGGACTGGTGCAGCCAGCCTGCCTCATCACGGAAGCGGCGCGCCAGTGCATTATCGGGCACGATCCCCTGCCCGACCTCGTTCGACACCAGCACGGTCGGGCCCGCGCGGCGGCCAAGGGCTGCCAGCAGCGCCTGCGTGGCGCCCGCAATATCGTGTTCGCCCAGCATGAGGTTGGTCAGCCACAGCGTCAGGCAGTCCACCAGGACGGGCGATGTCCCCGCCCCGTCAAGGGCGGCCGGCAGGTCCAGCGGTTCTTCCACCGTATGCCATCCCGCCCCCCGCCGGGCACGGTGATGGGCCACGCGCTGCGCCATTTCCCCGTCATGGGGCCGACAGGTGGCAAGATAGGTCCATGGCGCGGGCCATTGGGGGAACAGGCCTTCGGCAAAGCGGCTCTTGCCCGACCGCGCGCCCCCCAGCACGAAAATGCAGCCCTGCATGCCGGACATCGTATCCTGTTGGCCCGCCGCCTTCATTTTATCCTCCGCCATCTTGCATCCGGGCGCATAAGACCACACAACGCTGCGCATGCCATCCCGTCTTTCCTTCCCACGCGACATGGCCGCGCTACGCCAGTTGTGCCGTGATCTTCCCCCGCCCGACATGACGGCGGATGCCGCCATTGCCGACCATGACAGCCAGCTGACCAAACCACCCGGCAGTCTGGGGCGGCTGGAGGAACTGGCCCGCTGGGCCGGACGGTGGCAGCATACCGACCGCCCCCGCGCCGAACGGGTGGATATCATTGTTTTTGCGGGCAATCACGGCGTCACCGCGCAGGGTGTGACACCATGGCCCGTCGATGTCACGCGCCAGATGGTCGAGAATTTCCGCAATGGCGGCGCGGCCATAAACCAGATCGCCCGCGTCAGCGCCGCACGCCTGCATGTGGTGGACGTCGAAGCCCTGCGCCCCACCGCCGACATGACCCGTACCCCGGCCATGGATGAGCCGACATTCCTGCGCGCGCTGACCACCGGCATGCAGGCCGTGCGGACGGATACGGACCTGCTGTGCCTTGGTGAGATGGGGATTGGCAATTCAACCGCCGCCTCTGCCGTGTGTGCCGCCCTGTTCGGGGGCGGCGGCGCGAAATGGGCCGGGCGTGGCACCGGACTGGATGATGCGGGGGTACGGCACAAGGCCGCAGTGATCGACCGCGCGCTTGCCTGCCACGACGGCCACCTGTCCGATCCACTGGCCATACTGCGCCATCTTGGCGGACATGAACTGGCGGCGATCATGGGGGCGGTCATCGCCGCGCGGTACAGGAACATTCCCGTGCTGCTGGACGGGTTCATCTGCACGGCAGCGGCGGCCCCGCTGGCGCTGCTGCACCCCAGCGGGCTGGCGCATACCCGACTGTCCCACTGTTCGGCCGAAGGTGGGCATGCCCATCTGGCAGTGGCGCTGGGGCTGTCGCCACTGCTGGACCTTGGGCTGCGGCTGGGTGAAGGGTCCGGCGCGGGGCTGGCCATTCCCCTTGTCCGCTCCGCCATTGCCTGCCTGTGCGGCATGGCGACCTTCGCGCAGGCCCGGGTCAGCGAAAAGGAATGAGCACCATGGGCCGTCTGCGTGCCGACCTTGTCTGCGGGCTGGGGCTGCTGACCCGCCTGCCGGTAGGGTGGCTGGCGCGTGACGGCCTGCCTTACTCCATGACGCGCAGCATATGGTGCTGGCCCCTGATCGGCGGTGGCCTGGGAGCTGGTGCCGGACTGCTTTATGCCGGGCTGCGGTGGCTTGGCATCGCCGCACTGCCGGCTGCGGGATGGAGTACCGGCATGTTGCTGCTGGCCTGCGGCGGGCTGCATGAAGACGGGCTGGCGGACATGGCCGATGGCTGCGGAGGGGGACGGGACAAGGCCCGCAAACTGGAGATCATGCGCGACAGCCGTGTGGGCAGTTATGGCGTCATGGCGGTGGTGATCGCGCTGCTGGTACGGGTGACGGCGCTGGCGGCCATGCAGGGGCATATGGCCTTGACCGTCATGCCCGTGGCGGGTGCGCTGGCGCGTGCGGCCATGACGGTGGTGCTGTGGCGCCTGCCGCCCGCGCGCACCGACGGGCTGGCCAGTTCCATGACGCGCCTGCCGGGTTACGCGCTGGCGGCCTGCATGGCCCTGGCGGCCGGAAGCGCCGTCGTGCTGCTGCCCCTGCCGCGTGCGGCCCTTGCCTGTGGCGTGTCGGTCATGGCAGCGGCCGTCATGTGCCGGTTCGCGCGACAGCAGATTGGCGGCCAAACCGGAGACGTTCTTGGTGCAACGGCAGTTGTGACGGAATGTGCTGTTCTGGCTGCCCTGACCTGAATCCGGGCTGCCCCTGTTCGATCACGCGCACCGACCCCATGGGCGGCGACGGCGCCAGCAGGCTGCCGGGCATGCCGTGGACCATCCCGTGCATGAGGCGGAGCGGGCCGCCATGTGTCACGACGGCGCAGGACTGGCCATACTGCTGCATTTCGGTCCAGAAATGCCGGACACGGGCACGCAGGTCGCTGCCGCTTTCGCCACCGGGCGGGGCAAAGCCCGCCACGTCGGCCGCCCATGCATCCAGTGCCGCGCGCGAAATGTGACTCCACGGTCGGCCTTCCCACTCCCCGAAACTGATTTCACGCAGACGTGAATCCACCTTCAGGTCCAGGTTCATGAACCGCGCCACCCGTTCCGCCACCATCTGGCACCGACGGGCGGGAGAAGAGAACAGAATCCGGCACCCCACCCCCTGCATGACGGTGCGCAGGCCATCGGCCATGCGTTCCCACCCATCCGCCAGAGCAACGTCCCGTTGGCCGTAACACAGGCCTTCCGCCCCCATAACGGCGGGATGGCGCGCCAGCACAATTGCAAAACGGTCTGTCATCCGGTCCAGCCTTCCAATCTGTCCTACTGAACATCTGCGAAGTTCATGAACATCGCCATAAGTTGGATAAGGGGGCAGCCCCCCGATAAGGACATGCCACTTTTTTGCCCCATGATGTCGGGGCGCCATCAATACCGACAAACAGGACCAAATAAAGCCTGTTTACAAAAAGGCATGTATTCTGCATATCGACAATTGTACATTTACACATTCCAATTTGCTGACACCCCGGGTCTGTACATTCCCGTTCCCCAGACCGGAAGGATAACGAGCATCATGCGGATATGGGCAAGCGCCTGCCTGCTTCTGTGCCTGCCAGCAAGCGCGAGCGCCGCAGGCCTGTTCAGTGCTGTCCATCCCACGCTGGCGTGTGGGGATGATGCCATTTTGCGTACCCTGTCCGACCGGACCATTTCCACGCAGCAGTCACCCGCATGGCGCAGGACACTGATGCGGCAGGGCGACTGTCACAACGTCACGCCGGACATCCGTTGGGAAAAAATAGCCAACCGCAACGGGCTGCCACTGATGCGGCGCGTGCCGCCGGTGCCGGGCCTGCCGCCGCTATATTTCATGACGGGTGAAATCGCCCCGATCGCGCCCGGTCCCACCGTCGCAGTAGCATCCGAGGACCGCACGCCACCCCGCACCCCGATCGCGCCACCCGCGCCCGTGGCCCCCATGGCCGATCCCCCCACCGGCCCGCAGCACACCGAAGCGGAAGACAATCCGCCAGCCACGCCGCCGGTGATCGTGCAGCCCGCGGAAACCCCGCGACCGACCGACATCTTTTTCATGACGCGCGGCTTCCAGAAGCTGGGGTCGCTTATCCTGACCCTCATGCTGGTCTGCGGAACGGGATGGGTCATGGTGCTGGTCCTGCGCGCGACGTGGCGCATGGCGCGACGGCGCAAGGCGATCAACATCTGCGTGGAGCTGGCGCAGCGGCATTCCCCCATGCTGGGCCGGTGGTACCAGAACGCGCACGACACCCGCCCCGGTTCTGCGTCCCATACCTCGTGGGGGACGTATCTGGACCGCTTTGCCCACGGCACCATCCTGCCCACGCTGACGCGCCATGGATATAACACCCTGTGGCCCGACATCCACAAAACCGTGTACGGGCATATCACCGCCATGGCCGCCCGCATGGCAAGCAAGCCGCCAGCCACCGCCATCCCGCCCAGCACGTATCATCAGGACATGAATCAGGCGGAATACGCCGCCTTCTGTTCACAATGGATTGAAAAGGCCGGGTGGGAAATCCACCCTCCCGTCGCCACGGGCCTTGGCTCCGTCATCCAGTGCAACCGCAACAACCTGAAAATGCTGGTCCATTGCTGGATGGACCGCAAACCGGTTCATGATGACGTGATCTTGCAGGGCATAAAGGAAAAAACCGATTGCAAGGCCAGCGTGGGCGCGATCGTATCCAATGCGCCCTACACGCAGGAAGCCCTGATGCTGGGCAAGAAGCACCGGATATTCCTGCTGCACCATGAAGACATTTTCAAATTCGTATCAGGCATAGAAGTGCCCGACGTGGCATGACGCGCCCCTAGTCACGCGCCTGATGGGCAGCAAGTGCGTTGAAACACAGGGCCACGCCCTGCGCCTGGGCCGGGTTGCCATCAAGGAAACGGGTATCGTCCTCACGCTTCTGCCCGGTAATGCGCTGGCTGCAGTAATCGAACAGCGCCCGACTGTCGCGCACGCGCGTGCAATTCAGCAGCCCGACAAAACTGACATATCCCGCATGGTCATGCAGGCCCGTTACATACGCCGCGCACTGTTTCAGAACCGGCGGCGCGATCCGGCGGCCCATGATGGTGGCGTACGCGGCCTCTTCCCGCGTGGTACAGGCATTCACACCCGCGCTGTCGTGATGCACGGCACAGTACTGCGCTACCGCCCCATGCAGATACCCTCCTTCGGTCGCGCTATGTGCCCATAATGCGTCCGCCGCACGGCGGTAACTGAACACCGCGGCGGCACGATCGGGCGATATCACACGGAACGGCACCGAACGCGACCCGCAATACAGTGTCATGCGATAACCGTCCGCCCCATCCTGCTGGCTGGCGAAATCAAGGTAGATCGGATTGAGCGGGGGCGGACACAGCCGCCGCCCCGACGGCAGGACCGGGTTCTGCCCGGGTTCCACCCTGTATATCAGGTGGCTGTCGCTGCCTTGTTCCAGCGAGACCTCAAGCAGTTCGCCATTGGTGAAATCGATCCCGCTTTCCGACAGGCGCAGTTCCCCCAGCGTACTGGCGGTCTGGCTGTCCTGCGGGCGCAGTACGAAATACTGCGGTGCGTCCCGGGTCAGGTCACTGCCTTCAAAACGCTCGTTGTCAGCATGGGCGGGTGCTGTTGCCAAACAGGCAACCACACAGGCCGCACTGATGACAGGAAGGCATAACCCGGACCGTGCAGATTCCTTTTTAGGCATATGAGACGCCCCCTTAACTGAACAAGTATTGTGCATTTACTGCTGAAGTTTTAGAAAATATGTTTAATTTTTAATCATAATGCTTTTATTGAGGCATCCGTACTTGTCAGTGGTTATTTCGTCTGACAATGTTCGCTCCAGAACAACCAGTTGATGCTGAATGATATTTCTTTCTGTTTCTGCGCCGTTCCATGCTTTTCCCGGAAGGGAGGCCGTATTTCCACCAGTTACGGCATGTCCGGGGACAACAGAAATCAGGACTGCATATTTTTTGTACAACTTTTTCACCCGTGCGTGGACAGCGCCCTTCTCCCTCCTTCCTCCCGCGCCCGCCGTGGCGGAGACCAGAGTATGATCAGACCGGATCCCGCGCTGGAAGACAGCACCCCCATCCTGCCCGAAGATGATGACGGCTATCACAAGGGACTGGGCGCACGCCAGATCCAGATGATTGCCGTGGGCGGCGCGATCGGAACGGGTCTTTTCCTTGGCGCTGGGTCACGCCTTCAGGCGGCAGGTCCATCGCTTGCGCTGGTCTACCTGGTGTGCGGCATCTTTTCGTTCCTGATCATGCGCGCACTGGGCGAACTGGTGATGCACCGCCCCACCTGCGGCAGCTTTGTCTCGTACGCGCGGGAATTCCTTGGGGAAAAGGCGGCCTTCATCGCAGGGTGGCTGTCCTTCATGAACTGGGCCATGACCGGAATTGTCGATATCACGGCCGTGGCGATGTACATGCATTTCTGGGGCACGTTCGCGGCCGTGCCACAATGGGCCTTCGCCCTTATGGCGCTGTGCATCGTCACCACGCTGAACATGGTGGGCGTCCGGTGGTTCGGGGAGATCGAGTTCTGGTTCTCCCTGATCAAGATCGTGGCGCTGTGCCTGTTCCTGATCATCGGCAGTATCATTCTGGGCGTGCGCATGCCGGTGGACGGCCACGCGACGGGGCTTCACCTGATCGCCGATAATGGCGGCATATTCCCCCATGGGCTGGTCGCCAGCCTGCTGCTGGTGCAGGGGGTGGTATTCGCCTATTCCGGCATTGAACTGATCGGGACGGCGGCGGGCGAATGCGCGGATGTGCGCACGGTGCTGCCACGCAGCATCAACAGCGTCATCTGGCGCATCGGCCTGTTCTATGTCCTGTCGGTCATACTGCTGGTCAACCTGCTGCCCTGGACCGCCTATCATGGGGGCACAAGTCCGTTCGTGACGTTTTTCGAGGCACTGGGCGTACCCGGTGTCGATACGATCATGAACATCGTGGTACTGACCGCTGCACTGTCCAGCCTGAATTCCGGCCTGTATTCCACCGGCCGCGTGCTCCGCGCCATGGCAATGGGCGGTGCGGCGCCGCAGTCCCTTGCCCGCCTGAATGCAAGTTCGGTGCCCGCCAACGGCATCTGGCTTACGGTCGCGGTCTATCTGGTGGGGGTCGTGCTGAACTATATCGTCCCGTCCCAGGTCTTTGAAATCGTGCTGAACATGGCGGCAATCGGCATTATCAGCACATGGGCCTTCATCGTGCTGAGCCAGATGAAACTGCGTCAGGCCGTGCGCAGCGGGCGGATTGCATCCGCCGGTTTCGAAATGCCCGGCGCGCCCTTCACGTCATGGCTGACGCTTGGCTATCTCGGCAGTGTACTGGTGCTCATGCTGTTTGACTATCCCAACGGCACCTGCACGCTGGCCACCATGCCAGTGGTCGCTATCATCCTGATGCTGGGCTGGAAATACATGAACACCACCCGCAGCACGCCGGATACCACAGCGGAGCGCCCGCAATGTCCCACACCCTGAATGAAAAACTGGCGGGGGAACTGCCATTCCCCCGCCAGATCAACCGGCCTGTCGGCTAAGGAGCGCTGTATTGATGTCCTGATACCCCCATACCTGCTGCTGCAGTGCATGTAGCAGACATCCCATACCTGCCCCCGATACCATAAGACCCGACACGCACTGCCATGCGTGCAGGGACGCCCCCGATCAGGAAATAGCCACAGCCATGGTTTCCTTCACCTATGCCCGCGCGACCACACGCGCGGGCACTGCACCCCGCCGCAATGCAACCGCATTACCACGTGATGCCGGTCGTCCCAGCGAACGAGCATCATACATTCCGAAACCGGAATCAATATTATTCGTTGCGATATCGCTTTCATTGTTCCTGTCCGGCCTGTCCTGCGCCCATGCGGCGGGTACGGGCAATGGCACGGCGGCCGGGTCGCAGGGGCTGCATGAAGATTACAGCCAGTGGTACACCGGATCGCTGGTCTCACCATCCGGTGCGCTGACGAAAAAGGGCGTGTTCGCATGGGAACCCTATTTCGCCTATAGCCAGCCTGTCGGCTACCTGGACAGCACGGGACAGGGCATGTCGCTGAAGGACAAGGCCCACAGCGTGTCGAATTTCACGCTTTACAAGTATTCCATCACCAATTCGATCAGCCTGCAGATGACGCCGGACATAAGCTATGGCTGGCGCAGGGGCGGACATGGCGGCACGACCAGCGGGCTGAAAATGGGCGACCTGCCGGTGGATGTGATGTGGCGCTATCTTGATGCCGACCCGAAGCGGTACATCCCCGCCCTCAGCCTGTTCGTGGGCGTTGCCTTCCCGTCGGGTGATTACACGAAGCTTGGACGTGACGAGGACGGGGTGGGCACCGGCACCTATACCTTCCGTCTGGCGCTTACGGAACAGTCCACCTACACCCTGCCCGGCCACCATGAACTGCGGCTGCGCATGTGGGGCACGTTCCGCCGCGCGCTGACGCAGGCCCATATTGCCGATGTCAGCAGTTATGGCACCTCCGCCGGGTTCCGCGGGCTGGCACATCCGGGCATGTATGGGGAAAGCGGCTTTTCACTGGAATATGGCGTCAACCAGAAATGGGTGATCGCCATGGATCTGGCCCGCGACTGGGCCAACGGGTCCGTGGTGCGGGGGTATAACGCACAGGGGAAATACCAGAACATTCTGGGGCAGGCATCAGGTGACTGGGTCATAGCACCCGCGATCGAATATAACTGGTCTCCCCGCTTTGGCGTCATTGCCGGTGTCACCGCAATGTTCGCGGGGCACAATACCGGACAGGTCATTTCACCGCAGGTTGCCTTCAACAGCGTGTTCTGATGCCGCAGGGCGAGGTTCATGATAACAGACGTTCCGGGTACTGCCTTTTTCCAGATCGCGACATTCCCTGACGCCTTGCGGACAAAGCGTCATCCGAACCGTCCTGCTTCCGGAACAGTGCGTCAGGGCATGTCGTACAATGCCTGTATGGCATCCACGTTCTTCCCGGTCATCAGCGCAAGGATCAGCAGGATACGGGCCTGCCGTGGCCGCATGTGACCGGATGCCAGAATACCGCGCTGGCGTAATTCGTGTCGGCGCACCACGCCGCCGCAATATCCGCTACTCCCCTGCACCACCACGACACCGCGCGCCACGGCCTCATCCAGCGCCACATTTTCCGCAGGCGTGCACATACCGGGCAACATGCCCGCCGAAATGAGGCCACGTGCCCCCGCTGCCACAAACGCACGAATGCCCACGCCATCCGCGCCCGCATGGCTGTAAGCGATATCCACGCGCGGCATGCCGTCATCCCGAACGTCATCTTCCCCCGGCCAGCCCACATGGCGGCGATACCCCGTGGCACGACCGAAAAACACGCGATTGGCCTCGATCATGCCCAGCGGGCCGAAATCGGGGGAACGGAAGGTTTCCAGCTGGTAGGTCGAGGCCTTGGTCACCTCCTGTGCCGCATGGATTTCGTTATTGGCCACCACCAGCACGCCGCGACCGGCTGCCCCGGGGCATGACGCAACTTCCAGCGCGGCGTACAGATTGGCCGGGCCATCGGCGCTGATGGCGCTGGCGGGACGCTGCGCGCCCACCACCACCACGGGACAGGGCACATCCAGCACAAGGTCAAGGAAACAGGCCGCTTCCTCCAGCGAGGACGTACCGTGCGTGATGACAACCCCATCCAGATCCGGCCGGGTCGTGATGGTGTCGTTGATGCAACGGGCCAGCTGCAGCCAGCGGGCAGGCGTCATCTTCACGCTGTCGCAGCTGGAAAAGGGAATGTCATACACCTCGAAACGCGCGCGCACGGGGGCGGGCAGCGCGGTCAGCAGGTCACGGCCACCGATGCTTGCACCGATTTCCGCGTAATCGACCGTATCACGTGGGTCCGTGGACTGCCGGGCAATGGTACCCCCGGTCGAGATAATGGCAATGACGGGTCGCTTCATCTGACTTTTCCCCTGATCGCATCCTGCCCGCGATCAATCACGCAGGCATGAACCTGTCAAACACGACCCTGGACCGGACTACTGATACAGACCCGGTTCCGGTGCCCAGCCCGTCAGCAGATGGCGCCCGATTTCAGCGTTTTTCCAGTCTACCGGATCGTGCAGCGACAGCGTCCGGGCATCACGCCAGTACCGGTCCAGCCCATTGACCGCAGCCGTACCCCGTGCACCTGCCGCGGCCGGTGCATCCGCCGCCGCCCGCAGGGCCGCGCGCGTGGCAACCGACCGGGCCGCACTGGCCGCCATTGCGGCTGCATTGCGTGATGCCTGTCCGCCTTCATACCGGTCCAGCATCATGCCTGCCTGCATCACACTGCAATAGGCGGCGAACAGGTCCGCCCCGATTTCACCCAGCAGGCGACGCACATATGGGTCCTGATCCGCACTGTCCACGCCTGCCGCCCCCCATGGCCGGGCACGTTCGGGCACGAAAGCACAGACCGCACGCAACGCCGCGATGCCGATACCGGTCAGGATGGCGCTGAAACCGGCCTGAAACCGCAGGGCCACATGCTGGGGCAGCACGGCGTCGGGGTCCAGCGCGTTCCAGTGGTCTTCCACCTTCACGTCCTCCAGCGTCACGGTGCCGGAATCGGTCGCGCGCTGGCCCATGCGGTCCCAGTCATGATGAAAGACAAGGCCGGGGGCATCATGCGGCACAAGGTCCATGCGCACGCCCGCGCGGATGGACCCCGCCTGCTGCGCCCGCACGGGATCGAACGACGACACCGCCACCAGATCCGCGCCGGATGCGCCGGTGGCATAGATCTTGCACCCGGACAGGGCATGCGTACCATCGGGACAGGGGCGCGCCAGCGTCTGCAGGAACCCATCCGCCGTGCGCCCGTTTTCCGCCACCGCCATGCCAAGAATGGCATGATCCTGCACGATCCGATGCGCCAGACGCCGGCGCAGGTCAGACGGCGCATAGGCAAATATCTCGCGCACCAGATCGTCATGCACCTTGTAGATCTGGGCGACCGCCGGATCAGCCACGGCAATCCGCAGCATGAGTTCCAGCGACAGGTCCTGCGTCATGCCCAGCCCGCCCCAGTTACATGGCACGGCCAGCGCAAGGATGCCGGTCAACTTCAGCGCCGCCACGGCCTGATGGGGATAGCCCCCCGCGCGGTCACGATCTGCAGCCCCCGGGGCGATTTCGGTATCAAGCACGTGCTGCACCCGCAGCATGACCTTTCCCACCACCCCGTCAACCTGCCGCGCGGGAAACAGGTCACGCAGCAGGGGGGGCAGCACGCTGCCCTGCACTGGTACATCCGTCATGGGAAACATAATTAGGCGTGATGGGACAGGGCATCAACCACCCTGCCCCACCGGATCAGCCCCCGGCCTGCCTGCGGGCGGCGGCGCGTATATCGCTCAGCGTCAGCAGCCAGATCACGAACCCACCCATGGCCAGGCAGCTCCCGACCCAGCCCACGGATTCCCAGCCCAGCCCCGCGCTGATCGCCATGCCACCCAGCATGGGACCAATCGCGTTGGCCATGTTGAATGCGCTCTGGTTCATCGCTGCCGCCAGTGCCTGCGCGTCAACGGCCACACTCAGCAGGCGCGACTGGATCACGGTGCCAAGTCCGCCGCCACAGCCGATCATGAACACGATCGGCATCATGCCCCACACGGAATGCACCGAACCGGGGAAACCGGCCAGGGCTGCCGCATTGACCAGCAGCGTGCCACCGATGGTCGGCATCATCTTGCGGTCCGCCGCCCATGCGCACGCCATGGTGCCCACCGTCATGCCCACGCCGAACACCGCCAGCATGACCGGCGTCATGTAGGCCGGGGCACGGGTGACTTCCTGCAGGATGGAGGCAAGGTAGGTATAGACACAGAAAATGCCCCCGAACCCCACGACGCCAATCCCCAGTGTCAGCCAGACCTGCCGGTTGCGCAGGGCGCGGATCTCGGTCATCGCACTGGCATGGGGGCGCGGTGGGTCGGTCGGCACAAAGCGCATGATCAGCAGCAGGGTGCACAGCGCAAGCGCCGCGATCAGCACGAAGGCCCAGCGCCACCCCACCAGCAGGCCAATCCCGTTGGCCATGGGCACACCGCCAATGGTAGCGATGGTCAGGCCCAGCACGACCCTTGCCACCGCCTGCGTGCGCCGGTTTTCCGGCACCAGAGAGGATGCGACAATACCCGCCGTGCCGAAATACGCGCCATGCGGCAGGCCGCTTATGAACCGACACAGCAGCAGGCACAGATAATTGGGGGCCACGGCGGTCAGGCCATTGCCGATCACATACAGGGCCAGCATGCCGATCAGCAGGTGTTTGCGGCTGCATTTCGCCCCCAGCATGGCGATCAGCGGTGCGCCGACGCATACACCGGCGGCGTAGGCCTCGATCGCATGGCCAGCTTCGGGCACGGTCACATGCATGCCTGCCGAAATCATGGGCACAAGACTCATGGCCGCGAATTCGGCCGTGCCGATGGCAAATCCCCCCATCGCCAGAATGAAAAAGATCATGCTGGGGTGCCCGGACGGCTGCACGGACGCACGTACGCCTTCACGCGCGATGGTGATTGTATCAGTCATGCATATGCTCTGGACAAAAATAAAAAAGCGCGCTGCTGCACGCTGTTACTTTTGTGGCCGATACACCCATGCCGGACTGGCTACAAGCCTGCCGGGGCGTGTCCTTTCCTGCCCATTCCCGGATGAATGGCCATAAAAGGCGAAAAACGTTTCCTGTTCCCGGCCTGTGTCATATTTTGTCAAAAAAAGGTGCGGAGATCCGTACCCGTGCCGCACCGATCCCACCTGCCCCGCTTCATCGTACCGGATGTTCGGCCTGTTTCCTTATGGCGGCCAGCATGCGC
Source organism: Komagataeibacter oboediens (assembly GCF_003207815.1). Taxonomy (GTDB): domain Bacteria; phylum Pseudomonadota; class Alphaproteobacteria; order Acetobacterales; family Acetobacteraceae; genus Komagataeibacter; species Komagataeibacter oboediens. The sequence continues at coordinate 50,462 of NZ_NKTX01000006.1, forward strand.
CGCCGGATCAGGCCACTGACGGGACGGATCAGGTACCAGTACGGCGCGAAACGCTGCCGCATGGCGGGTGTAGGGCAGAAGACCCGTGTCTCGGTCACCAGCAGGGAGTGGCCTGCATAAGCGGGCTCCACCGCGAAACTCATGACCAGCCTGCAGACATCCCTGCGCTGGCAGGCCATGAAATCCGAACGCGATGCAATATCAAGCAGACCGTAATCCAGACGCCAGAACGCGCCGATCAGGCCCATGGCCACCTCCCTGTCACCCACGCGGCCAAGGGGCGTGAAACCATCCAGATCCAGCGCCCTGCGCTGCGACAGCCCCAGCAGACGCGCGGGCTTTTCCCGCATGGCGATGGCACGGCGGACCAAGGGATCGTGCCGGGCACGATAACGGCTGACACACTGCACGATTACGCCACCCGGGGCACGAATGCGCAGGGCATGGCGTTCCCGAAACGTAAAAACAGGTAGCAGGTCATCAATCAGGGCCATCATCATGCCTTCATGAAAAAAGGAAGGGATCCGGCCCCATCCTACAGGCATAAAAAAAGACGCCGAAGCGCCTGACCCATTTTATTCATTATCGCCTGCTGGCCGCCGGCCATTCCCACACTGGCGTGGGAATTCCGGCTGCAGGGGTATCAGGACAGAAACCCCCGGGCTCAGGCAGCGCGATCAGACACGATGGTTGCGATCATCAGGGCAGCGATCATGGGCAGGAATGCAACCATGGTCAGGGAAGACATGGCGTTCACGGAGTGGGCAATCATGGTGTTGATGTTTTCAATAAACATTTCTCGGTTCCTCTGGTGTTGAGTTGGTGAACCGGAAGGAACACCAGAACCGAAATACTCGCAATGGAAATAATATACCGACGAAGCGCGTTTTACAGGTCATTACATGATGTAAATATTATAAGTGTCCAACAATTACCCAAACGGAGCGGAACACCATTCATCTGTTCCGGACACTTTTGGAAATATGCCACAAAAAATGGCAGAGCCTTTTCAGGGTCTGCCATCGGGTCAATAAGGTCGGTTAAAATTTATGCAAATGCCTAAAATTTAACCGAACCACTTCACGTTTTCGTGAGGTCAGTTTGCTGCATTCCGCCATCTACCATACAGGCCGGGAGGCAACCGGACGCCCCGCAAAAGAGTAGTCCGGAAAAACAGTCGTATTTTCAATAACCTGCATCATCCCTCCCGTCCAGCCTAAAAACAGGTCATTCTTCATTAATCTGAAAATAACCTGTCTGCTGTCCGTCAGGGCAATTCAGGGGTTTCGAGTCCATAATCGTAGCGCCGTACCGCCTGCCCCATCACCGCCAGTCCAGCGGGTGCATCCATGGGGGCAAAACCGACCTCGATAAAGGCGAGTCCTTCATGCTGTTCCGCCTGCGCCAGCGCCTTATCCAGCGTGGATACGTCATTGGCCTTCAACGACAGCACGGCGGCCATGTCGCCCCCCATCGCCGCAGGCAGGTCGGCATAATTCCAGTTGGCGACATCGTTATAGACCGCCTGCGGGCCAAGGATCATCCGTTCAATGGTATAGCCACCGTTATTGACCAGAAAGATCGTGATATTGCAGCGGTGCCGCAGCAGGGTGGACAGTTCCTGTGCCGTCATCTGGAACGATCCATCGCCAATAAACAGCACATGCCGCCGGTCCGGCATGGCCAGACAGGCCCCAAGACTTGCGGGTAGTGAATAGCCGATCGCCGCCCAGACCGGCTGCACCAGCAGGCTGCACCCGGCGGGCAGGCGGGCATGCAGCATTGCCACCATGGACGACCCGTTATCAGCGCCCACGATATCTCCCGGGCGCAGGAAGGCTTCTGCCCGCTGCCAGAAGACCGCCTGCCCCCAGGGCCGCGCATCAGGCGACGCCGGCACGGCATGATCAGGCTGGACCGGACGCGCCGGGTGCGCGGGCGGCGTGTCCTTCAGGGCCTGTTCCGCCGCGTCGAGCAGGTCGGCCGCGGTAATGCCCTGCATGTTCCTGCCATCACAGTTCAGGCTGAACGGCTGGATATCAACCAGCGCACCGGGCTGCAGGTTCTGTGAGAAATAACCGGAGGTGGAATCGACAAACCTGACGCCCAGCCCGATGACGCAGTCCGCCCCACTCACATAATCCGCCACACCGGGGGCGGAGGCCTGCCCCCCATACTGACCCAGCCACAATGGCCCCGTTTCCGGCAGCAACGTACGGGCGGTAGACAGGGCCGCATAAGGAATGCCGTGCTGCGTGCACAGTCGCACGACACGATCATGCAGTCCGTACTGGCGTACCATGGCATCCACCAGCACAACGGGCTGGCGCGCCTGCGCAAGGCGCTGCACGATCCATTGCGCCGCCTGCGCCAGCAGTCCGGGATCCGACGTGACAGACACCGGGGACGGGGGCGGCACATCGACATCAACGTAGCAGATGTCAGAGGGAAACTGGATATAGACCGGGCGCTGCAGCGTCTGCACGGCATGCAGCAGCCGATCGGTTTCCACCACGGCCGTCGCAGGCTGCAACCGGGTGCTGGCTGCGGTGAACTGCCGGTAGCAGGCCATGACGTTATCATAGTCGCCATCGGCCAGGGTGTGATGCACTAGCGCGCGCGAGTGGACGGCATGCAGGGGCGGCATGCCCGAAATCACCACCACCGGCACGCCTTCTGCGGCAGCGCCCGCCACGGCGGACAGCGCGGACAGATCCCCCACGCCATAGGTCACCAGCACGGCCCCGATACCAGTCATGCGGGCATCGCCATCCGCGGCATAGGCTGCATTGAGTTCATTGCAGGTGCCAATGAACTCAATGCCGGCCGTGCGTTCGATCAGTTCAAGGAATTCAAGATTGTAATCGCCGGGAACACCATAAATGCGCGAAACACCGATATGCCGGAGCCGGTCCAGCAGCATACTTCCGATTGATCCGCGCATGCCGTCTTTCCCCTAACCTGTTGCCGCCCGGCCTGAATTGGCCGGACCGGAGTCAATAGATATCAAAATCATTGTTTCCGGTGGATGAAAAGGCCATGCGGCGTTCGGTCAGGTTCAGGATCCACGATGACATGTCCGACCGCGTGCGGGGGAACGGCAGGCGGTGCACCATGGAGCGCATGCTGTAGAATTTGCGGTACATGGTCTGGATGCGCTGTTCCATCTGGCCGGGCGTGCAGTTCTTGGGCCAGATATGGCAGACCTGTCCGGGCCAGCGGTCGATATCCTCAGGGTCGATGATCCGGCCCGCCTTTTTCATCCGTTCAAACAGCGCCGTCCCCTTGGTGGGGGTCAGGATATTGAAATAGGCCGCCGGAACCTTGTGCGCCTCAAGAAAGGACAGGGTCGCGTTATAGACGTCTGGGTGTTCATCATCGTACCCGAAGATGAAGTTGAGCGAGTAACTGATGTCGCGCCTGCGCAGGTTGTCAAACATCTCGCCATAGCGGCTGGCCTTGTTCCAGCCCTTTTTCATGCCCTGCAGCATTTCTTCATCAATGCTTTCGATACCGATATTCACATGCATCACGCCGCTGCGCTGCGCCAGGTCAAGGAAATCGGTATCAAGGCACAGATTGGACGACCACAGCGTGGACCACCGGATCTTCAGCGACACCAGACCTTCCATCAGTTCCATCGCACGGCTTTTCTTGCCGCCGAAATTACTTTCACCGAAGAAGAAGTGGCTGCCCTTGTTCTTGATCCGCTCCAGTTCGGCCACCATCTGGTCCACCGGCCGCCAGCGGTAGCGCCCGCCAAGATAGAAGCGTTCCGAACAGAAATCGCACACGAACGGACACCCGCGTGAGGACTGCACCGCAAATGTGCGGAAAGGACCGAATTTCTTCAGGTCCAGCAGGTCGTACCGCGGCGGCGGCAGGTCGTTGAGTTCCTTCAGCGGGGCGGCGCGATAGATCTTCTGCAGGCGGTCGGCGGCAGCGTCCTCCAGCATTGTCTTCCAGATCGGCTCGGCTTCGCCCACGCCTACGGCGTCGCAGTGTTCGGCGGCTTCGTCGGCATAGAAGAAGGCATGCGGCCCCCCCATGATGACCTTGACCCCACGGCGACGGAATTCAGCCGCGATGTCATAGGCGCGGGGGGAATGCAGCGTCCAGGCCGACAGGGCGACCACGTCCACCGGCACGTCGAAGTCGATATCTTCTAACTGTTCATCAAGCAGGGTGACGGTCCATTCCCGTGGCGTCAGCGCCGCAAGATATGGCAGCGCAAGCGGTACCATCTGCCGTCGCTTGGTCTTGAAAATGGTCCGGTCGGTCTTGGACCGGTAATGCGACGGCTGGATAATCAGCAGCTTGAGATCTGTCTTGGACATGCTTCAGCTCTTATGGACCCGGATGTGGTAAGGAATATCCTGATAAATAACTCTTTCTCATATCGTACGTTTTTTGTCCCACATGTCCACTGCACGAAATAAACAGCACCTAATCATTCATGTTTGTATAGAATGCGCACATGTCACATATCAAAAAATTGCATGATTATTTATTTGAGTTTTACTTTTATTACTTTATTATTATTTTTACAATTTGTAACTATTATTTTCCGCTTCACAACAACTGAAAAGATACACATATCTGATTTCAGCCTGCTGCATGTCTGGCACGGTCTGAGGGGAAATGACAGCGGGCCTGCATACACTCGTACGATAGGGAACAGCCCCCCCGCACCAGCTCCTACAGCCACAACCGCGCAGGCACGCTGCCGGCATGATCCCGTCAGTTTTGAGGTATCGGGGGATTACAGGTGCTACGGCCCCCGGCACGGCGCGACCCATTGCCGCGACAGGCGTGCTGGCTGACACGTTCTGCGCACCAGCCAGCCAAAGCGGCTGCTTCTGAAGCGTTTCAAAACAGCTTCACCACAACCTGCCTTGAATTCGCGGGACGAGTCACAGGCCGAGTGCCGGAAGCGCCTATTCCGGCAGGTCGGTATTCGCCTGGCCACCGGTCACGCCATCATGCTCCAGCATGTCGATAATGGCGGCGGCCGTTTCTTCTACCGAGCGGTGGGTCACGTTGATGACAGGCCATTTATGGCGCGTGCACAACCGCCGTGCCCATTGCAGTTCTTCCTGCACATTCTGCGGATCAATATAAGGTTTGACGGAGGAGACGGACATACCCGGTGCCGCCATAGACCGGCCCGGCAACATCATCCCCACGCGCGAACGCCGGATTTCCAGCAGCGTATAGGGATCAATCGTCAACCCGACCACAAGACCCGGGAAATCCTGCAGCCCGACGGGCAGGGGTGCATGGGGCACCAGCGGGATATTGGCCGCCCGGATGCCACGATTGGCCAGATAGAAGCATGTCGGGGTCTTGGATGTGCGCGAGACACCGACAAGGACCACATCCGCCTTCGTCAGGTCTGTCGTCTTCTGCCCGTCATCATGGGAGATGACGTACTGCATCGCCTCGATCCGTCGGCGGTAGGTATCATCCATCACATACTGGCCGCCGGGATGGCGTTCCGCCACAATCCCGGTCTGCTGTTCCAGGAAATGGATGGTTCCATCAAGGATATTCTTGACCTGTACTCCCATGCGCGCGCACCCCATGCGCAGCATGTTCTGCAGGTCCGGGGATGTAAGCGAGGACAGCACCGGACCCGGCTCATCCCCGATTCCGGACAGCACGCGCGCCACCTGCACGCGTGTGCGGATCAGGTTCCAGTTACGTGGGGAAAAAGCCGCGGACTGGAACTGCGCGCTGCAGGCCCGCATGACTGCTTCCAGCGCCTGCCCCGTCGCTTCGGATACAAGATGCAGGATAATTTCGCCCATGGCCCTGCCTGACATGGCGCCCCGCCTTCAGGCAGGGCGCCATTTCCGTATGTTGAAACCGACGGAAGACCTGTCTCAGGCCGTCTGCCCCGCTTTCTGTCGCGTGGCCAGCGCGGCCTGGGCTGCCGCAAGGCGGGCAACCGGCACGCGGAAGGGCGAGCACGAGACATAGTCCAGCCCGACTTCATCAAAGAACGCGATGGAATCCGGGTCGCCACCATGTTCGCCACAGATGCCCAGCTTCAGGTCCGGGCTTGTCTGCCGCCCGCGTTCCACCCCGAGGCGGACCAGCGCGCCCACGCCATCGCGGTCAATGGACACGAACGGGTCGCGCGGCAGCAGACCGTGATCGACATAGTAAGGCAGGAACGATCCTGCATCATCACGGGACAGGCCGAATGTCGTCTGCGTCAGGTCGTTTGTCCCGAACGAGAAGAAATCGGCATATTCCGCGATCCTGTCCGCCTGCAGCGCCGCGCGGGGCAGTTCGATCATCGTGCCGATATAGTAGTTGAGGTTGGTTCCCTCTTCCTTCAGCACGCGTGCGATCTCATCTTCCGCAGCACGACGGGTGGTGGCCAGTTCCGCCTGTGTCGCGACCAGCGGGATCATGATTTCAGGACGGATCGGCTTGCCCAGTTCCTTTTCCACCATAACCGCCGCCTGGATCAGCGCGCGGACCTGCATGGCGTAGATTTCCGGGCTGGTCAGACCAAGGCGGCAGCCACGGTGGCCCAGCATCGGGTTGGTTTCAGCCAGCGCGGCACAGCGCGCGCGCACGTCGTCAACACTTTTACCCAGCGCATTCGCCACTTCGGCCATCTCGGCTTCGGCATGCGGCAGGAATTCATGCAGTGGCGGATCCAGCAGGCGTACCGTGACCGGCAGGCCCGCCATGATGCGGAACAGACTGGCGAAATCATCACGCTGGAACGGCAGCAGGGCGGCAATGGCCTTCTGGCGCACGCTTTCATCATCGGCAATGATCATCTGCCGCACGAAGCCGATGCGGTCAGGGCCGAAGAACATGTGTTCCGTACGCGCAAGGCCAATCCCTTCCGCGCCAAAACGGCGTGCGGTGCGCGCGTCGTCCGGCGTTTCGGCATTGGCGCGCACGCCCAGGCGGCGCACTGCATCCGCCCAGCCCATAAGCGTGTTGAAATCATCCGACAGCGCGGGCTCGATGGTCGGCACGCGGCCAAGATAGACCGCCCCCGTCCCGCCATCGAGCGTGATCCATTCCCCCTGCGCCACGGTGTGCGTGCCGACCGTCATGGTCCCGGCCGCGTAATCGACATGGATGCTGCCCGCCCCCGCCACGCATACACGCCCCATGCCACGCGCCACGACGGCGGCATGCGACGTCATGCCGCCACGGGTGGTCAGGACGCCACGGGCGGCGTGCATGCCGTGCACGTCCTCGGGCGAGGTCTCGATCCGGACGAGGATCACGTCCTCCCCTTTCGCCGCGCGGGCTTCGCACTCCTCGGCCGTGAACACGACGGCGCCAGCGGCGGCACCGGGCGATGCGGGAAGGCCACGGGTCAGCTGCACGCGCTCGGCTTTGGGATCGAGGGTGGGATGCAGCAGCTGGTCAAGGGATGCGGCGGGCACGCGCTGGATGGCCTCTTCCTGCGTGATCAGCCCTTCGCGCGCCATGTCGATGGCGATCTTCAGCGCCGCGGCGGCGGTCCGCTTGCCGTTGCGGGTCTGGAGAATGTACAGGACGTTGCGCTGGACGGTGAATTCGATGTCCTGCATGTCCTTGTAATGGGTTTCCAGCACGGACCGCACGCGCAGCAGTTCAGCGTAGGCTTCGGGCAGCGTGGTTTCCATGGGGTGCTGGCCGGCCTCGGCGCGGGCACAGGCCATGGGCTGCGGGGTGCGGATGCCCGCCACCACGTCCTCGCCCTGCGCATTGATCAGGTATTCACCATAGAAAATGTTCTCGCCCGTAGACGGGTCGCGCGTGAAACATACGCCGGTGGCGCAGTCATCGCCCATATTGCCGAACACCATGGACTGCACGTTGACCGCAGTCCCCCACGAGGCCGGGATTTCATGCAGCTTGCGGTACGTATTGGCGCGCGGGTTCATCCATGACCCGAACACGGCACCGATGGCACCCCACAGCTGGTCATGCGGGTTGGTGGGGAATTCGCTTCCGGCATGGGTGCTGATGATATGGCGGTAATCCACCACGATCGCGCGCCACTGATCAGCCGTGATCGCGGTATCGTCTTCCACGCGGTTGGCACGCTTGAACTGTTCCAGCGTATCCTCGAAATGGTGATGCGGCACGCCCATGACGACCGAGCCGTACATCTGGATGAACCGGCGGTAGCTGTCCCATGCGAAGCGCGCATCACCGGATGAGCGGGCAAGCCCTTCCACCGTTTCATCATTCAGGCCCAGATTCAGGACGGTATCCATCATGCCAGGCATGGACACGCGCGCGCCCGAACGGACCGAGACCAGCAGCGGCGCATCCGCGTCGCCAAAACGCAGGCCCATCGACTGCTCGACCCGATGCAGGGCTTCGGCCACCTGGGCCTGAAGCGCATCTGGATACTTCCGGCCATTTTCATAAAAGGCCGAACAGACTTCCGTTGTAATGGTGAAACCCGGCGGAACCGGCAGGCCATTCGCCGCCATTTCCGCCAGATTGGCGCCCTTGCCGCCCAGGAGGTTGCGCATATCCGCGCGACCCTCGTTCAGGCCTTTTCCGAAGCTGTAAACCCATTTGGTCATGTCTGTTCGTTCCTACGCGCGTCCGTCTGTCAGAAATGACGCCTGATCCGGAACAGGTCAAAAAAACAGGCGACCGCGCTATTAGTATTGTTTGTTGTTGGCAGGCCCGGCCTGTGAAAGTAACCGGCACGGGCAAGTCCGGGCAATCACTATTTTAGGGTCATGCACGTGTTCCCGCGCGGATCCCGGACATGGCGACTGACGGGCACGGCAGGCACGGATATCAATAATTTCCTTTAATAACAGAGTGATAATTAAAAAATCATGCACCAGAGAAACGCAGCAACCACCACAGGATCCATCAATTAATTTATATTAATAATATTAGTTATGCATTTTAAAAATAAGCTTTGCGATCAGGAAACAATCATGATTCCGCGTAAAAACGTTGTGCAATGCAGCAAAATATTGCGCAGCGCACAATAATATAAATGTAATTACAAAAATAATCCTTCAAATTTCAAAAATTACTTGGAAACTATCTTATATTCTGTTGACACCCATGACCTGTTTCCAGAAACATCCGTTACGGCCACACAAAAAAACAAGAAGTACGGTCAAAATGAAAAAAGCCATATTCCTCCTCCTGCCATTCGCCGGACTCCTGTGGGTTCCGCTGTACAACCGGCATGATCCGGTACTGTTCGGCTTCCCGTTCTTTTACTGGTACCAGTTCGCCTGGGTTCCCGTCACATCCGCCCTGATCTGGATGGCGTGGAAAATGGACCGTCAGTCATGAACACATCCATCGTGGCCGACAACGCGGCCATCAGCGTATTCGTCATATGCTTTGTCGCCACCATTGTGCTGGGCAGCACGGTACGGCTGTGGCGGCCATTGCTGAACCGCCGCAAGGCAGCGGCACGCCACACCGAAGGGGAAGAATGGGGGCTGGGCGGGCGTGAGTTCGGCGCCTGGGTCACATGGTTCCTGGTGGGCGGGGATTTCTATACCGCCTATACGGTCATTGCCGTGCCGGCGCTGGTCTATTCCACCGGGGGGTTCGGCTTTTTCGCCCTGCCGTACACAATCATCGTCTATCCCTTCATCTTTGCCGTCATGCCCCGCCTGTGGACCATTGCGCGCGATGGCGGCCATGCCACGGCGGCGGATATCGTGCGGGCGCGCTTTGGCAGCCGCACGCTGGAACTGGCCGTGGCGCTGAGTGGCCTGGTAGCCGTGCTGCCCTATATCGCCCTGCAGTTGATCGGCATCCGGACAGTGATCGAGGCGCTTGGCTTCACCGGCATGCTGCCTCTGCTGATCGCCTTCATCTCCCTTGCGGCCTATACATGGCTGGGCGGGCTGCATGCCCCGGCGCTGACCGCTTTCATCAAGGACGTGATGATCTATATCGCGGTGCTGGCGGCCGTCATTATCGTGCCGATCCACCTGGGTGGTTACGGGGCCATGTTCCATTCCGCAACCGGGCACCTGCCTGATGTGCCGGACGGCCATATCGTGGCACAGGGGCAGGTGGTGCCCTACGCCACGCTTGCGCTGTCCTCGGCCTTCGCCGCGTTCCTGTATCCCCACACGCTGACCGGCATCCTTGCGGCCAGATCGGCCGATACGATCCGGCAGAATGCCGTCTTCCTGCCTGCCTATACCATCGTGCTGGGCCTGATCGCCCTGCTGGGCCTCATGGCCCATGCGGCGGGGATCGTAACCACGTCATCCTCGCAGGTAGTGCCACAGCTTTTCCTGGCGATCTTCCCGTCATGGTTCGCGGGGTTCTGTTTTGCCGCCATCGCCGTGGGGGCGCTGGTGCCCGCGTCCGTCATGGCGATCGGTGCGGCCAACCTGATCATGCACAACATCCTGCCCCATCGCAGCGAGTCGGTTACGGGGTCACGACTGGCCGGATTCGGGGTCAAGGTCGGTGCGCTGGGCTGCGTGATCTTCCTGAACGCCAAATTCGCCATCGACCTTCAACTGCTTGGCGGCGTCATCATCCTGCAGACCTTTCCGGCGCTGATCATGGGCCTGCTGCCGCTGCGCCTGCCTGCGCCCGCACTGGTTGCAGGCTGGGTGATCGGATCTGTTGCCGGGCTGGGCCTGTGCTGGATCGATGGGCTGAAGCCGGTGCATCCGGTGGCCTTCGCCGGGTTTTCAGCATCCGTTTCAACCGGGCTTCTGGCGCTGGGCATCAATATTGCCGTGACCCTGACGCTGGGCGCGGTAATCCGGCTGGCACTGGGGGCGTCGCCGTCCACGCTGCGACCGGGCAGCATCCGGCGCTAGTCCCCTGGCCCTGCGTCCATGCGGCACAGACCGTCGCATGGACAGGGCTGCTACCTTAATCTCTGCCAGACGCGGCCCCGTCACATGACCGGGGCCGTTTTTGTATGTTCCTGATTTTTTTTCTGGTCTGCACCGGCCCGTGAAGCACCGGGACAACCCAAGGGTCAGATGGCCTGCGGCTGGATTTCGCCCGTCCGGTGCATGGTGTCCGTAATGGTGGCGCGGCCCTGTCGTGCGATCTGGCGCAGCAGGCACACGACACCCGGCACGCAATTCCCGCACTGGGCGCGACATCCCTTGGATTCGTACACTTCCTTAGGCCGGACAGCCCCGTTACGCACGGCTGTTTCCACATCTGTATCGGTCAGCATATTGCAGGAGCAGACAAACATTTATCTATCCCAATCGATGATGTGGGCACACCATAATCACGAATGAGAACAAATCGCAAGACCCTTAAATTCCTCGCCTGACATTCCTGCTAGCACCGCCGTGCCTTTCATCCCGTTTCGTATTATCCCGTTCTTATTGATATTACGTTCGATAACATCAATAACAAGCTAGACTATTCCCTAGCCCTGCCCGGCGCGACAGGCATTTGGTCAGCGACAAATGGCAGACGTAACGTTTCCAAATCCGCCGGATGGCCGGTTTGGGATCTGGCGGCATGCCGGGCGGCGTGCCAGCATGAAATGGAATGTTTCCATGCTGGCACCGATTTTCCATCGCCCGAAAGGATAATGGCCATGAGCCAGACACACAGCCCCCGCCAGACGGTCTATGTCGCGCATGAATATTACGACATCGCAGCAGAACTGGAAAAACGACCCGGCAGCCCGCCCTGCGTGCAGGTCGGGACGTTCGCGGAACTGGAACGGATCATGCCGCAGGCGGAAATCCTGGTGGCGTCCATGCTCTGGCGCAACAGCCTGATCGACCTGGCGCCCAGGCTGAAACTGATCCAGTCCGTCAGTTCCGGGGTGGAGCAGTTTGATCTGGAACATCTCGGGGCGCGCAACATCCACCTGTGCAATGCACGTGGGGCAAATGCCACTGCCGTGGCGGAACATGCGCTGGCCCTGCTGCTCAGCCTGTCACGTCGCCTGTATGAAGCCCGGGACAACCAGCATCGCGCCCACTGGTCGGGCACCGGCATGGATCGCCGCCCCCGCCTGCTGGAACTGACCGACAGGACGGTGCTGATCGTGGGCATGGGCACCATTGGCGACAGGCTGGCACGGCTATGTCTGGCACTGGGCATGCATGTCAGCGGCATGCGCCACAGTCCCCGGCCGCTGGATGTTCCCGGCGTGACACAGGTCAGTTCCGGGGATCTGCATGTGGCTCTGGGCCAGGCTGATTATGTTGTCCTGACCTGCCCCCTGACCCCACAGACCGAAGGGTTGATGGATCAGAAGGCCTTTGCCGCCATGAAACCCGATGCCTGCCTGATCAACGTGGCGCGCGGCCGGGTTGTGGATGAGGCCGCACTGATCGCGGCCCTGCGCAACCGCAGCATCGCGGCGGCGGCACTTGATACCTATGTGGATGAACCGCTGCCGCCAGAATCGCCATTATGGCAACTGCCCGATCTAGTCATGACCAGTCATGTCGCGGGGGAAACGCAGTTCTATGAACGTAATGTCGTGGATATCCTGCTCGATAACATCAGGGCGCTGGAAACGGGCACCCCATTGCGCAACCAGGTCGTATGACCTTGCCGACGTATACGGATGGCCCGTTGACGGCAGAATAATCAGGCATTCCGGCTGTCGCCCGTGCGGGAACAGGCAACAGCCCCTGATATGACCCGGAGCGCCTTCAGACAGGTACCTGCAATGGCCATGGCTGACGTATCAGGCGTCCGCGCGCCGTTTCAGCATGATCAGCGCGAACAGATAGACGATCAGCCCGCCCACTGAGAAAAGCGCCCCGCCCCAGCCCAGCGCACCATAGCCGAACTGCCGCGCCAGCAGGAAGCTGCCCCCTGCAGCCCCTACCGCATTGGCAATATTGAACGCGGAATGATTGAGCGAGGCCGCAAGCGTCTGCGCATCCCCCGCGAAATCCATAAGACGTGTCTGCAATGCAGGCCCAAGCGCATTGACGAAGGCGGGCACCACGAACACATCCACCAGCAGGGCGATATCGCTGTGCAGGAGATAAGGAAACACCAGCATGGCCACCGCGCTGCCCGCCAGCGCCATAAGGGCTGCGAGGTCAAGATTGCGGTCAACCACCCATGCGCCCGCATTGGCGCCCGCCAGCATGCCCGCGCCCCACACCACCATATACACCATGGCTTCCCATTCCGGCACATGGGTCACGTTCTGCAGCACGCTGGTCAGGTACGTATAGATCGTGAACATCCCGCCAAAGCCGATGGCAGCGGTCAACAGCGTCAGCAGCACCTGCAGGTTACCCATCGCCCTGACTTCCCTGAGCGGGGAATTCTGCCGGTTTGGCTGGTCCGCCGGAATGTAGCGCCACACCCCCACGAACGTGACGAAGCCAAGGATGGCGATAATCAGGTAGGCAACGCGCCAGCCAAGGTGGTTTGCGGCAAATGTTGAAAACGGCGCACCGATCAGGGTCGCAATGGCAATGCCCGACAGTATCCGCCCCACGGCCCAGCCCCGTCGCGCCCGTTCCACCATGGACGCACCAACCAGCGCCGAAATCCCGAACAGCGCACCGTGCGGCAGGCCGGTAATGAAGCGCGCGACCTCCACCAGTCCCGGTGTGGGCATAACGATGCTCAGGACATTCCCGAAACAGAACAGAACCAGCAGCACCAGCAGCAGTTCGCGGCGCGACAGCCGTGCGCCCAGAATGGTGATCAGCGGCGCACCGATCACGACACCCAGCGCATAGGCGGTGATGACATACCCGGCATCGGCCACGGACAGGCCGAGGGAGGATGCGAATTCGGGCAGCATGCCCATGATGGCGAACTCCCCCGTTCCAACGACAAACGTGCCGAAGGTCAGGATGAGGAAAGCGGCTGCCCTGCCATGGGGCGGCGCGACCTGCGTGATCGCGCCTTTGGCCTGCGTGTTATCTGACATGATGCACCATCCACACAGGATACTCAGGCCGCAAGCCGTGTCGCGGCGGCACGGGCGATGGCAATGTCATCTTCCGTACTGGCCCCCGATACGCCAATTGCGCCCATAATGGTGCCATCCCCCCCCTTCAGCACAACGCCACCACCGAAGCTGGTCAGGCCGCCATTGGTGTTTTCCAGACTGTAGGCCCCACCATCGGGGTGCGCGATGGTGGCGAAATCGGCGCTGTCCATCTGGAACAGGATGGCCGTACGCGCCTTTTTATGACTGACCTCCACCGCACCCAACGGGCAGCCATCCATGCGGATGAAGGCCATGGGCCACGCTGCGGCATCGACAATGGAAATACTGACGGTAACACCCAGACGCTCCGCCGCGGCGCGGGCGGCGGCAAGCAGGGACATGGCACAGGAAAGATGCACGGTGCGAACCTCTGGTTGACGAAGCAGGACAACAGGGTAGACGCGCCCGGACAGAATGGAACATGCAAATGTTCGCCAGCGTCATTTCTTCAACATTGCTGAACGGCAGCGCGTTCCACATGCCGCATCATCATCCACCCCAGCCGCACCAGGCGCGCATGGGGCAGCCGCGCCGCCGGGCCGGTCAGGCCGATGCTGGCACGGACTTCCCCCTTTTCGCGCCACGGTATGGCGACACAGTTCCAGCCGGGGCGACAGGCCTCGATATCAATGGCGTATCCTTTCACCCTCACTTCCTCGATCCGGGTCAGGGTATCCACATCCAGCGCCCGGGTCGTCATGACCCGCTTGCGCAGGCCGGGCACGAATGCAAGGAACACCAGCCCAACCGCCGACCCTTCCAGCTGTTCATGCAGTGGCGGCCTGCCATCCACCGCCGGGTCATGGCAGTCGACCACTTCCAGATATGCGGCCTCATCCCCACTGGGGGCAGCCAGATAGACGGTCATGCCGCTGTCACGTGCAATGGCGGTCATGACCGGGTACAGTCGCGCGCGCAGGACGTTGTCATCCCCCGCGATCCGCGCAAGGTTAAGGATACGGCCACCCAGATGGTAACGCACGTCCCCCTGCCTGCGCTGCACGTATCCCAGATGGTCGAGCGTCTGGAGAATGTTGTGCACCGTGGTCTTGCCCAGCCCCAGTGTCCCGGCGATTTCCTGCAGGCGTGCATGGCCGCCTTTCTGGGCAATGATTTCCAGAATGGCGGCGGACCGTTCAATGGACTGGATCAGGCGGGGTGTTTTTTCCACAGCGGACCTTTCCCGGCTATATATGGGCATTCTGCCCTCTGTTCTGTCGCATGACGTGGCCCGTCATGGCGCATTCCCCGTTCCGCGCGGCCCCGGCGGAATGGGAACCTGTAGACCCATGTGACTGCATGGCCCTAGCAATAATATGCAGATAGTATATATCTTCACTCATGCGCCTGACCCTGCATACCGATTACGCCCTGCGGACACTGATCTATCTGGGGATCCATACGGATCGCCTGACATCAATCCGTGAAGTGGCGCAGGCCTATGGCATTTCGGAAAACCACCTTGTCAAGATCATCCACCGGCTTGGCCAGGCGGGTTTTGTCGAAACCATCCGCGGGCGCAATGGCGGGCTGAAGCTGGGCCGACCGGCGGCGACCATCGTACTGGGTGACGTGGTGCGCCATACGGAAGAAGACATGGCGCTGGTCAGCTGCATGCAGCCGGTCGCGGCGGATGGCAGGGCGGCCTGCATCCTGGCCGATGCCTGTCGCCTGCGCGGCGTGCTGGGGGAAGCACTTGGCTCCTTCATCGGGGTCATGGACCGCTATACCCTTGCCGATGTCATAACAGACCAGGAACGCCAGCGCCTGCACCGCCCCCAGCCCGACTGACGGCCATATACCCGTTTGCGCTGTGGAATAAACTCCATTTTACAATTGCAGTCCACACACGGCCGGACCGGACATAAGTGGCAGAAACCCGGCACTTTCCCTGCCCACCGGCTATTTCCCCACCCTACGGGACAATGGTTTTTTGCACGTTCGCAGGGTTGGTGATACCTGAAACGATTCTTGCACGCCTGCGGGTGAAATATATACTTTCTGACGAAACTCTGAGGAACATACTGCTAATGGCTTACGCAACCACCAACCCCTATACTGGCGAAACGCTCAAGACGTTTCCCAATGCGACGGATCAGGACGTCCAGACGGCGCTGACCGAAGCATATGATGTTTTCAAGACATGGCGGCACACCTCCTTTGCCGAACGTGCGAAGGTCATGACGGCAGCGGGCCAGATCCTGCGCCGCGATATCGACAAATATGCCCGCCTGGCGACGCTGGAAATGGGCAAGACCTTTGCCGAAGCGAAGGCCGAGACCATCCTGTCGGCGGAAATCTTTGAATACTATGCCACGCATGCCGAACGCCTGCTGGCACCGGAAAAGCTGCCGGTCGCGGACCCCAAGGAAGGCGACGCCGTCCTGATCCACCAGCCGCAGGGTATCGTGTTCGCGATCGAACCCTGGAACTTCCCGTACTACCAGATCGCCCGCATCATCGCGCCGCAGCTTTCGGCCGGCAACACGGTGCTGCTCAAGCACGCATCCAACGTGCCGCAGTGCGCTGCCGCCTTTGACAGCCTGATGGTCGAAGCCGGCCTGCCCAAGGGCGGGTTCCGTAACCTGTACGCCGCACGCCATCACACCGAAATGATCCTGAGCGACCCGCGCGTCTGCGGCGTTGCCCTGACCGGTTCCGAAGGGGCGGGCACCATCATCGCAGGTGTCGCGGCCAAGGCGCTGAAGAAGTCCACCATGGAACTTGGCGGTTCCGACGCCTTCGTTGTGCTGGATGACGCCGATCTGGAAAAGACCGTGAAGTGGGCCGTGTTCGGTCGCCACTGGAACGCCGGTCAGGTCTGTGTATCCGCCAAGCGCCTGATCGTGGCCGACGCGATTTATGACAGGTTTGTCGAACTGTACAAGAAGGGCGTGGCCGAACTGAAGGCCGGCGACCCGATGGACCCGGCCACCACGCTTGCACCGCTGTCGTCGCAGAAGGCGGCTGACGACCTGATGGCGCAGGTTGAGGAAGCCAAGAAGCATGGTGCGGTTGTTGAAGTCATTGGCGCGCCGGTTCCCGAAAAGGGCGCATTCTTCCGCCCGCTGCTGATGACCAACCTGCACAAGGACAATGAAGCCCGTCACTGGGAGTTCTTCGGTCCGGTCACGCAGCTTTACCGCGCCAAGGATGATGCGGACGCCGTCCGTATTGCCAATGACTCCCCCTACGGGCTGGGCGGCGCCGTCTTTACGCGCGACACGCAGCGTGGCGTAAAGGTGGCTGAACAGATCTATACCGGCATGGTGTATGTCAACCATCCGACCATGGTGAAGGCCGATCTGCCCTTCGGTGGTGTGGCGCGTTCGGGCTACGGCCGCGAACTGATCGGCCTCGGCATCAAGGAATTCGTCAATCACAAGCTGATCGACGTCGTGGACATTGATGCCCCGTTCTGATCCGACCAGAAACCGGACACGCGGCCTGTCATAAAGACAGGCCGCGCCACTGGCAGGCCCACATGGCCGCCAGTGGCCAGTCTGGATTTATTGGATCAGATACTTCTTTATAATATCAAGTTATTACATATCTCTGTCTTTACCCCGCAGCACATCTGGCTACGCATGGACAGAAGCAGTGGAACAGTTGAAAAACTGATCCAGATACCCTGAAAATCAGCAAGAAATTTTTGGTAAAGCTTTTTCCAAAAAGCATTCAGAGAATGCTGCCTTCTTGCAAAGACGACATTCAGAAACTTTTATTATTTCTTATCAAGCAGAATTGTAAGTCGATCAGAATACGGATCAGTAAAAAATTCCTTTTACTGTCTCATCGCCATCCGTTCACATTCCAGAAGAACAAAACCGGCCATCAGGCTTCCTGCATCACAGCAGACACAGCATATGTCCAAATATAATCGAAATATAGATCCCGGCCCGATGGCGGACCTGTACGCCCTGACATTCATGAGTAATGCATAACAAAAACCCGACAGGTCCCTACGCCATTTTCGGCGGCGTAGGGATCTGTCGGGATCATGTGGTGTATCAGGGGGTCTTGGGCAGCTGCTTGCGCATTTTTTCCACCTGATCCGCCGTCACACCATGGTCGCCACTGCCAAACGTAGCGGTCACGTAATTGACCAGTGCGGCGATCTCGGTATTGCTCAGCCGCTGGACATCGGATCCATGGTCAAAGCCGGGCATGAAGGCATGCAGGCCACCTGCCGTCCGGTCCACGCCATTGAGGACCGTCATGATCAGGTCATCCGGATGTGCGGACCCCACAACCGAATTGTGGAACAGCGACGGCGCATAATGGTCACTGGTTCCCGCGCCATTGTCACCATGACAGGCCGCACAGTTCGCATCGTAAATATGCGGGCCAGTCATTTCATCCAGCTTGTCGATACGCGTCAGTTCACCCGAACGGATATCCGGCGTATCAATCGCCTGCCCGAAGCGTTCACGCGGGCCATGTTCGGCTTCGTCTTCCTTGGCCGGGACCTGAAGGATATAGGCGGCAAGGGCATGCAGGTCATCATCCGTCAGACGGCTGGTGCTATGTTCCACCGCCTCACCCATCGGTCCTGCGGCCTGGCTCAGCCCCGCGACGTGCCCGGTCCTGAGATAGGTGACAAGATCATCCTCGCTCCAGTTGCCGATGCCGCTCGTCTTGCTGGATGTGATGTTGGGTGCATACCAGCCCAGAAGGGGCGCACCGGCAAGGTAGCTGTCCTCCTTCTCGCTCAACATCATGTTGCGCGGCGTATGGCAGGTTCCGCAATGCGCAAGGGCATTGGCCAGGTACCTGCCACGGCGCATCTTGTCATACGTGGCGGAATCCCCGGTTTCAGGCTCGACACTGCCTGCAACCATGTTCCACACCGCCATGGTAATGCGCAGGTTGGCCGGGAAATTCAGTTCCGTCACCGGCGGGGTAACCGCCACCGGCTTCACCCCATGCATGAACCAGGCGTACATCGCCTTCACATCATCATCCGTCATGCCGGAATAGGATACATACGGCATGGCGGGATAAAGGCGGCTGCCGTCACGGCGGATGCCATGGCGCACGGCCTTTTCAAAATCCTCTTCCGTATATTTCCCGATCCCGTGGTCGGGGTCAGGGGTGATGTTGGTCGAAACGACGTCCCCCATGGGCGTGGTAATGCGCAGTCCACCTGCGAAAGGCTTGCCCCCCGGCGCGGTATGGCAGGCGACACAGTCCCCCGCCGTGGCAATGTATTCGCCACGCGCCAGAAGATCTGCCGGGGGAGGCGTCGTGGATTCTGCCACCGGTGCAGCAGGCGCTGCCGGAGGAGCGGCGACCGCAGGGTCATCCGCACGTGCAGGTGTTGCGGACAAGGAAGCAAGGGCAGTGCCCGTGGCCAGAACCGACCACAGGATCTTGCGTGTAACGTCAGGCATGGGCGAGTTCTTTTTTAAGTGTATCGGCAACACGCAAGGCAAGTGCTGCAACCGTCAGGGTAATGTTGCCGGTTCCGACCGATGAGAAGACGGACGAACTCGCGATGAACAGGTTTTCATGGTCATGCGTGCGGCAGAAACCATCGACCACGGAATCCTTGGGGTCCGTGCCCATGATGGTGCTGCCGGCGGGATGATCCTGCGGGAAGTAGCCGGGGGTCCACTGCTCATCCGTGCCATGCATGAGACCGATCAGGTCCTTGAACAGGCCACGGGTGTGATCACAGCTTTTCACCGTGTATTCAGGCAGCTTGTAATAGACTTCCGGGTGCGGAATGCCCAGCGCGTCCTTGTACGTGGCACTCAGCGTCAGCCGGTTGTCCGGATCGGCCAGCCCTTCGTTGTGGCTGAACAGCCGCACGGTATGGGATGCGAGGTAGCGGATCTGCTCTTCCAGTTCACGCCCGACATATCCCTTGGAAATGGCCAGGGCGGTTGCAAGGTCCACCTGGTTGTCATCAACCATATGCACCAGATACGCACCGCGTTCATTTCGCCAGTCACCATCGCGGAAGTTGTCGATCACGTTGGTTTCAAGCGGGCCACGGCCGGGCCACAGGGCCTTGTCCCCGCTGATGAACGTCACCTGCACGCCGGTGTGGTCCATCATGTTCCGCCCGACATGGCCCGAACTGTTGGCGATGCCGTCGGGGCTCTGCTCATCGGCGGAGAACAGCATGAGCTTCGCGGTTTCGATACAGTGCGCCGCAATGACGAAATACTTGCCGGTTACACGGTGCGATCCCTTGTCGGGATCGTAATAATGCACGGCGGTGACGCGCTTGTTCGCGCTGTCACGCTCGATCCGGTACACCACGGCATTGGGCACGAACTTCGCACCCGCCGCTTCCGCATGGTACACGGAATAACTACCGTTATACATTGCCCCGATGGGACAGATCGGCATGCAGTTGTTGTGCCCTTCACAGGTCGGGCGGTTATCATAAGGGCGCGTGTTACGGGCCTGCGGTTCGTGCACGACGCGATACGGGGTCTTTTCCCGGATCAGGTTGCGGAACTGCTCCGCCGCATAGGAAATGGGCAGCGCCTCCATCGGATAGGGCTGCCTGCGTGGTGATCCGAGGTCTTCCACCGCCGGGTCCGGCCCGCATACACCCATCATGACCTCGGCCTGATAATAGAATGGCTCGAGATCGTCGTATTTCAGCGCCCAGTCGCGGCCCTGCCCATAGCGGGTCTTCAGTTCAAAGTCCGATGGCAGGTACCGCCATGCGCACCCGGCCCAGTGCCATGTCGTGCCCCCCATCATGCGCAGGTATACCTGCTGGTAGGCTTCGGCATCCGGGCCGGTCGTATGCAGGTATTTGTTGGGCGTGATCTGGTTGGGCGGATGTTCGGCCCATGGCACACAGGGAAACGGCCCCTGATAGGAGGGCTTGTTTTCCAGATTGCGGAAATTATCGACAAAATGCTGGCGGTCGACACGCGGGCCGGCTTCCAGCACGATGACGGAAATACCTGCGCGCGCCAGTTCATTGGCAATGGAACTGCCGGCGACGCCGGATCCGACGATCACGACGTCCGCGGAAAGGTCTTGTTCGGAAGGCATGGAGGATGCTCCGGATATCAGGTGGGTTCTACAACGAATTTTGAAGGCGAAAGGGCAGGTTCGCCAGTTGGAACAGCCACTTCCGGTGGGGTCTGGGTCCAGTAGAACGGCCCGCCCGCCGCATAGGTCTTGGGATAGATGGCATCCTTGGTGATATCGAACATCAGCGCGGAGCGGTACACCACCACCTTTTCATCCGCCACGCCACGGTACCAGCCCGTCATGATGTCATGGATCACGTCCTTGAACACGGGATCACTCTGTTCGGCCGCGGTCGCCAGCGCACGCGCGCTGTCGAATTTTCCGCCTGCCATCAGGTCATGCAGCTTCTGGATCTGGTCACGGCGTTCGGGCACCGCCTGAATGATCCGGGCGTACAGCGCGCCGCCTATGCGGGCATCAAGCGCGTCGCGATCGGTCAGCCGCCGCGACAGTTCAAGGAACAGCGGCACCCCCGCATCTTCCCCTTCCGGGGTGGCGGCAACGCCCCGGCCCGCGCCAAGCACCACGGCGGCGGCCCCCATTGCGCCCAGCAGCATGTCACGACGCGACATGCGCAGCGCGCGGTTCATCCGTATGGCATTGGGGGTGGACAGGTGGATACTGGTGGGAAAACAGGGCCGGTCTGCAGCCATCTAGCGTCGCCTCTCATGCATGTTGGTCCAGCAGGAATGCCGGAAGAAACAGGCATGGCCATGCGGGATGCAATAGTGACATCACCGATAACGCCACTTCCCGTGCTCCTGCAACCTTTTGTTCCCCCATATTAACGTATAGCAGTTTCACGTTCAGCGAGTAAAAGCATCGGGACAGCTGTACAGACATGTTTTGTAAAGAACTCCTTATGCTTTACAGGTAGCTGTCAGCACAATGGATCACACATCATTACAGGCACGCCCGTCCACACATCCGGTATGTCATAACAATACCCATGCGCAGGGAAATAATCTGCATCCAGCCCGCATCATTACTTGGCCGAGACGACCCATGCACAACCGAATGGGCCGCGCCACCGACCGTATGGAATGGCATTCCATCAACCATGACACCACCGGCCATTCATGAACAATACCGGCCCGGCATCGCCCTTATCCGCTGGATCTCACATTTTCCTCCGTGCCTTGTCGGGCATGGCCGCCATGTCAGCACGGCGGATTCTGGCGGCACCATCCTTGGCGCCCCTGCCCTGTATCATGGCGCATCATGGCTCGGCCGCCCTGCGTCCCGAACACACGCTGGCAGCCTACGCCCGGGACTGCCCGCTGGAGGTCCAGTCCTTCGAAACCACCCCGATGCACAGACGGGTTCCAGCCATCAACCCACAGGCAGGCGCGTCTCATGCTGCTCATGGGGGAACGGGCGGAACATGTTCCCGATACGATGGGCACAGCGACCCCGCTGGCCTTTGGCAACCTCATGCCCCCGGACGACTTACGGCACCTGCGCGATTATGCGGATGTCATCGGACCGTCCAATAAGGACATCATACCACGCGACGCAGATGGCGCGTGGAGTACACCCACATCACTGATTGATGACGCGCACCGGGCGGGCTACTGGTACATTCCTACACCCTCCGCACCGAAAACTGCTTCCTGCCTGCGCAACTGCGCAATGCCGCGGGGACAATGCCGGAAACCCGCAGGGATCAATCGCAGAAATCCGACGCGATCTGGACATGGGTCTTGACGGCTTCTTTACCGATGCCCCCGCCAGCGGACGCCTTCCCCTGCGGGATCAGGCCCACCAGCCATCAGGCCCGTGTCGCAGGCCGCCCGCGCACCAGCCGGGTCGCGGTGATCATGACCGCCAGCGTCACCACCCACGTCATGACCTGCACACCCATGGGCCGGTCGGAATATCCCAGCAGCGCCTTGGCCGCGCGTCCGACTATGCTGCCATCAGACAGCAGCCACGACGTATCCCATACCTCATAACCGAAGGCGGGGATCAGATCATCCCCCGCCAGCAGGCCCGCCGCCTGACTGGCCATGCCTGCGGCCAGAAAGGCGATCAGCAGTCCCGTCACCCCGAACAGGCGGCTGAGCGGAATGACGATCAGGCCACGGTACAGCAACCACGACAGCGCCGCTCCCGCCACAATACCCAGCGCTCCACCCGTCAGCATGGCCACAGGCCCGGAATGGGTCGAAACCGCAATGCCATACAGGAACAGGACAACCTCCACCCCTTCGCGCAGCACGGCCACCGCCACGACAACGGCCATGGCGGCAAGCGAGCGTTCGCCAGACACGACCTCCGCCCCCAGCGTTTTCATGTCGCCTGCCATTTCGCGGCCATGGCGGGTCATCCATACCGTGTGCCAGCCCAGCATGAGCACTGCAATGCACAGGATGGTGGCGGAAAATACGTCCTGCCCATTGCCCGACAGCGCGGCAGACAGGCTGCCTGCGAACACTGCTACGATCGCGGCCCCCGCGACACCTGCCGCAATGCCACCGGCAACCCAGCGCCCACGTCCCGGAATGCCCTGCGTCGCCGCCAGCACGATACCGATGATCAGTCCCGCTTCCATGACCTCACGGAATACGATCAGCAGACTTCCCAGCATGATCAGGGCTCCTGTGTCACGGTAACGGTGCCCGTCGCCTGGTCGGGGTGGTAGTCATCGAAAAACTTGTAAGTCCCGGGATGCAGCGGCCCCGCATGCACGGTAATCGTCCCGCCGGACACCACGATTTTCTCGAATTTCAAATCATAGCTTTCGAATTCGTCCGTCGTGTCATCATGATTATCAAGGGTGATCAGGAAGCGCTGCCCGGCGGGAACCGTAATATGGTCCGGGGTGAAATGGTGATCCTTCACCTCCAGGTGCACAGGCTCCATCGCCCATGCCGCCGGGACAGGCGCAAGCGCCGCAAGCCAGACACATGACAGAACGGATACGTAACGCATACGGCACACTCCAACAGTGCGCGCATGTTATGCGATTTAGTCTCAGTGTCAATTATAAGGCAGCCGGCTTTCAGGCTGCCTGAGCATCTTCGATGATACGGGCAACGCATAAAGGATATACATCTTGATAAGATATAAATTATTGACATCTTTATAGACGCCAATAAGATGTAGATATTATATATCTTTAAAGGAAATCAGGAATGGCGTCCCCACTGGATGACAAGACCCGCGGCATCATCACGGCCTGTGTCCCCGCGCTGGAGGCACACGGCCTGGCGATCACGACGGAAATGTACCGTCGGCTGCTGGCCAATCCGGACATTCGTGACCTGTTCAACATGTCGCACCAGAAAGACGGGGAACAGCCAAGGGCGCTGGCGCTTGCGGTGCTGGCCTATGCCCGCAACATCGACAACCCGGGCGTCATGGCCGGTGCGGTCGAACGCATTGCGGAAAAGCATGTCGGCCTGAACATCCTGCCCGAACATTATCCGTATGTTGCGGATGCCCTGCTGGGCGCCATCGCGCATGTACTGGGGGATGCCGCGACACCCGAGATCATGGACGCGTGGGGCAAGGCCTACTGGTTCCTTGCTGAAATCCTGATCGGGCGCGAGGAACAGATTTACGTAGCCCATGCCGCAGCCCCGGGCGGATGGGTTGGCTGGCGTCCCTTCCGTGTCAGCCGCCGCGTGGTGGAAAGTGAAACCGTCACATCGTTTGAACTTGTGCCCCAGGACGGCAGACCCGTCATGCGCCATGTGCCGGGGCAGTACCTCAGTTTCCGCCTCGACGTGCCGGGCCATGGCGCCGAACGGCGCAATTACAGCATTTCCTCCGCCCCCGGCTCAGCCTCCTACCGCATAAGCGTCCGCCGTATCGACAATGGCGTCGTCTCCGACTGGCTGCATGACAGCGTGAAGGAAGGCACGGTGCTGCAGGTCTCCGCCCCGGCGGGTGACTTCACACTGGGCGACCCGGCTCCTGCATCCATCGTGTTCCTCAGCGCGGGTGTCGGCCTTACGCCCTTCATGTCCATGCTGGGCGCGCTGGACGCCAGTACGGCCAGAAAACCCGTGCGCTTCGTTCACACCACCCGCACGCCCGGGACGGAAGCCTTTGGTCCCGCCATCCGTGACCTTGCCGCAAGGGGCATGCTGCGCGCCGACATATTCTACAGCCGCGCCACACCGCAGGCAGCGCAGGACGCCACAGGCGTCACCCTGCATGCAGGCCGCATGACACCGGCATGGCTGACGCAGGAAATCGACAGGGCTGCGACCTACTACATCTGCGGTCCCGACGGTTTCATGCGCGATACCGTCGCGACACTGAAGGCCGCAGGCGTGCCCGACGGCCATATCCGGTACGAGTTTTTCGGTTCGGCGGCGGATGCGGCGCTCCCCGGGGCGGCATGATGACTGGCATTCGTGTCAGGCGGGTTTATGACCCGCCTGAACCGGATGATGGCAGTCGCGTGCTGGTGGATCGCCTGTGGCCCCGTGGGGTCAGCCGGGACCGCGCCAGCCTGACACTATGGCTGAAGGATATTGCGCCCAGTACCGGACTGCGCCAGTGGTTTGGTCACGACCCGGCACGGTGGGCCGAATTCCAGAAGCGCTATATTACGGAACTGCAGGCCAATCCCCAACCTGTGAAACAGTTGCTGGACATGGTCCGCGCCGGTACCGTCACCCTGCTGTACGGCGCACGGGATACGCAGCATAACGAGGCGATCGTCCTTGCTACGTACCTGCGCAACCGGATAGACCACGGGGCCTGACGCATCACGTCATGTCCCGCATATTGCCCGCGGCATGTCCATATTCCGACCCGTCACAGGACAACATGCGGAACCAAAGCCGTGATCGCCCCCTTTAGCAGGTCATCGACACCGCCCTGACCGGCACGCCACACCCGTGCCACTGCCAGCCAGTCACGACAGGCGGCAACGGGCGGGGCCCCTGCCAACCGGGAAGGATCGCGTACCATGATTACCGTGCATCATCTGGACAATTCACGTTCACAACGGATCCTGTGGCTGCTGGAAGAACTGGAGATTCCCTACGACATCCGGTTTTACAGACGCGATCCCAAAACCATGATGGCCCCCAGGTCCCTGCGAACCGTCCATCCACTGGGCAAGGCGCCGGTCATAACGGATACGGACGGGAACGTGACGCTGGCCGAAAGCGGGGCGATCATCGAATACATCATCGACAAATACGGCAATGGCCGACTGGCGCCCGCGCGGGGCACGCCGGAGTACATCCGTTTCATATACTGGCTGCATTATGCGGAAGGTTCCGCCATGCCGCCGCTGCTGCTCAAGCTGATATTCGGGCTGTTGCCAAAACGCGCCCCCCTGCCGCTACGCCCGTTCGCCTTCCTGATCGCATGCGGGGCACAGCGGACGGTCATCAATCCGCAGGTCAAGCTGCATATGGATTACTGGGAACGCAGCCTGTCGGAAAGTGAATGGTTCGCGGGCGATGACTTCACCGCCGCCGACATCCAGATGAGCTTCCCGCTGGAGACCGCCGCCGCCCGCGCCGGGGCTGCCGATAACCGGCCGCACGTGGGGGCATTCCTGCGCCGCATCCATGACCGTCCCGCCTATCAGCGCGCCCTGCTGCGGGGCGGGAAATATGCCTATGCCAATGCCGGAGGAAAAACGGCATCCTGATCCGGGGCAGACGTCTGGCACCGACGGGCCATGGTTTACGCTGCGTGCGCGTTCGTATTAAGTGCGCGCGTACTCCCACCCGCCCGAGGTTCCATGATTCGTCTTGACAGCATCACCAGGCATAATGGCCAGCGTCTGGTCTTTATCGAAGCTTCAGCTGCGTTACAGAAGGGGGAGAAGATCGGCCTTGTCGGCCCGAACGGGGCTGGCAAGACCACGCTGTTCCGCATGATCACCGGGCAGGACGAACCCGATGAGGGCACTATCCTGGTCGATCGCGGAGCCACCATCGGCTTTTTCAGTCAGGACGTCGGTGAAATGTCCGGCCGCAGCGCCGTGGCCGAAGTCATGGATGGCGCGGGAGCGGTGTCCGAAGTCGCGGCCGAACTGGCGGTACTGGAAGCGGCACTGGCCGACCCCGAACAGATGGACCAGCTGGACAGCATCCTTGAACGCTTTGGCGAGGTGCAGGCCCGTTTTGAGGAACTGGGCGGTTATGCGCTGGACAGTAAGGCGCGCGAAGTGCTGCACGGCCTTGGCTTCAGTCAGGAAATGATGGATGGCGACGTGGGCCGGCTTTCGGGCGGATGGAAAATGCGCGTGGCACTCGCGCGCATCCTGCTCATGCGGCCTGATGTCATGCTGCTGGATGAACCCAGCAACCATCTCGACCTGGAAAGCCTGATCTGGCTGGAACAGTTCCTGTCGGGCTATGACGGCGCGCTGCTCATGACATCGCATGACCGGGCCTTCATGAACCGCGTCATCAACAAGGTGATCGAGATTGATGGCGGCAGCCTGACCAGCTTCTCTGGCGATTATGAGTTCTATGAACAGCAGCGCGCCCAGAACGAAAAGCAGCAGCAGGCCCAGTTTGACCGCCAGCAGGCGGCACTGGCCAAGGAAATCAGTTTCATCGAACGCTTCAAGGCCCGCGCTTCCCACGCGGCACAGGTGCAGAGCCGCGTGAAGAAGCTGGAAAAGATTGACCGCGTCGAACCACCCAAGCGGCGGCAGGCAGTCAGCTTCGAGTTCCCGCCCGCCCCACGATCGGGCGAGGACGTGGTCAGGCTGCGCGGCGTGGACAAGCGGTATGGCGAGCGCGTCATCTACCATAACCTTGACCTGCTGATCCGGCGACGGGAACGGTGCTGTGTCCTTGGTGTCAATGGCGCGGGCAAGTCGACGCTGCTCAAGCTGGTGACCGGCACCACGCAGCCCGACGCAGGCACTGTGACACTGGGGGGCAGTGTCAAAATGGGCTATTTCGCCCAGCACGCCATGGACCTGCTGGATGAAAGCCGCACGGTGTTCGAAACACTGGATGATGCCTTCCCGCTTGCCAGTCAGGGATCGCTGCGCGCACTGGCGGGCAGTTTCGGCTTTTCCGGTGATGAGGTGGACAAAAGCTGCCGCGTGCTGTCGGGTGGGGAAAAGGCGCGGCTGGTCATGGCATTGATGCTGTTTGACCCGCCGAATTTCCTGGTGCTGGATGAACCGACCAACCATCTGGACATCGCAACCAAGGAAATGCTGATCACCGCGCTGGCCCGGTACGAGGGCACGATGCTGTTCGTCTCGCATGACCGGCATTTCCTGTCCGCGCTGTCCAACCGGGTGCTGGAACTGCCCCCCGACGGGATTCATCAGTATGATGGCGGGTACAGTGAATATGTCGCGAATACCGGACAGGAAGCGCCGGGACTGCATGCCTGATCACAACTGCGCAGGACCTGCCTCTGCGCCTTGAAAATACCACTGGGGGGTATAAATCAGGGGAGAATACGCGAAGGAGCGCCACAGTGTCCCAGACCATGAGCTTTCCCGTGGGCGGCATGTCGTGCGCCGCCTGTGCCGCGCGTATTGAAAAGATCCTCAACCGTCAGGACGGCGTGCACGCCAGCGTCAATTTCGCAACCGGGCGCGTACAGGTGGTGCTTGATGCGCCTGCCGCCACGATCGGCGCCGTTGTCGCCACCATCCGCAAGGCGGGCTTCACGGTGGATGAAACCAGCGTGGACCTGTCCATTACCGGCATGTCGTGCGCAGCATGCGCGGCGCGGATTGAAAAGATCCTCAACCGCCTGCCCCTGACACAGGCCAGCGTGAACCTTGCTACCGAACGGGCGCATATCATGTTCGTGCCCGGCATTGTGGATGCGGACACCTTCATCGCCCGCATTGAAAAGGCCGGTTTCGGCGCAGCACGGGTGGATGATGGCACGCCGGATGACGCGCAGGCCCGGCGTCTTGCCGCATGGCAGGCGGAACGCGCGCATTTCGTGCTGCTGCTGGTCCTGTCCCTGCCATTTTTCGTACAGATGGCGCTGATGCCCTTCGGGGCCATGTACATGATGCCCGGCTGGCTGCAACTTGTGCTGGCGGGTGTGGTACAGTTTTACGGTGCGCGCCATCTGTACCAGCGCGCGTGGAACGCCGTGCGCGGCGGCGGCGCCAACATGGATGTGCTGGTCGTGATGGGAACCACCATCGCACATGTCTTCAGCGCCATTGTCGTGATCGCCCACCTGCACCAGCCTGTGTATTTCGAAGCCAGCGTTGCGATCATCACCCTGATCTCCCTGGGCAGGCTCATGGAAGCGCGCGCGCGGGACCGGACCGGTGCGGGACTGGAAAGGCTGCTAAAGCTGCAGCCACGGCTTGCGCATGTGCTGGTTGATGGCGCGACGGTGGACCGCCCGGTGGCGGATGTGCGCGTGGGCGATACATTCGTGGTGCGTCCCGGCGAGAGCATTCCGGTTGACGGGGCGGTGCGCGACGGCACGTCCGAAGTCAACGAGGCCATGCTGACGGGTGAAAGCCTGCCGGTGTTCAAGCAGGCAGGCGCGCGGGTGTTCGGGGGCACCATCAATACCAATGGCGTGCTGCGCGCCACCGCCACCGGCGTGGGACATGACACGGCGCTGGCGCATATCGTGAAAATGGTCGAACAGGCGCAGGGGTCAAAAGCGCACGTGCAGCGGCTGGTGGACCGGATATCGAATATCTTCGTGCCCACCGTCCTTGTCATTGCACTGGTCACGTTCGTGGCGGGCTGGCTGGTAACGGGCGATGCGACATGGAGCCTGGTCTCCGCCGTGTCCGTTCTGGTTATTGCGTGCCCGTGCTCGCTGGGGCTTGCTACGCCCACGGCCATCATGGTGGGCACGGGACTGGGCGCGCGCTGCGGCATCCTGTTCCGCAATGCGGATGCACTGGAACAGGCACACAGGCTGACCACCATCATCATGGACAAGACCGGCACCCTGACCGAAGGCAGGCCAACCGTCAGTGACGTTGTGCCCGCGCCGGGAATGGACACCGGCAGGCTGCTTCAGATCGCCCGCACGCTGGAACAGGAATCCGAACACCCGCTGGCCCGCGCCATTGTCGATCATGCCGCGGCGGCAGGCGTCGCGGCCCTGCCGATTGTCGATTTCCGCGCCATACCGGGCATGGGTGTCACAGCCATGGTGGATGGCGCACCAGCCTGCCTCGGGTCCCCCCGTTTCATGGCCGGGCATGGCATGGCGCCAGATGACGACGTGACAGCCCGACTGGAGCAGGACGGCAAAACCGTCATCGCCGTCACGGCCGACGGACACCCGATTGGCCATGTCGCCCTGATGGACCGCCTGCGTCCTGACGCCGTGCGAACCGTCAGTGCGCTGAAGGATGCGGGTATCCGGGTCATGATGCTGACAGGTGACAACCCGCGCAGTGCGGCGTTCATTGCGAAACAGGCAGGCGTGGATGACTACCTTGCGGGCGTGCTGCCCGGTGACAAGGCGCAGGCGGTCAGGACATGCCATGACCGGGGCGGCGTGGTCGGCATGGTAGGGGACGGGATCAATGACGCCCCGGCGCTGGCGGCGGCGGATGTTAGCTTCGCCATTGGCGCGGGCGCGGCCATTGCGCTGGATACGGCGGATATCGTGTTGATGAAAAGCGAACTGACCAGCGTGCTGGATGCCATTTCCCTGTCCCGCGCCACGCTGTCCAAGATCCGCCAGAACCTGTTCTTCGCCTTCATCTATAATATCCTTGGTCTGCCACTCGCCGCTTTCGGGCTGCTCAATCCGATCGTGGCGGGTGCGGCCATGGCCATGAGTTCGGTATCGGTGGTCAGCAATTCCCTGCTGCTCAACCGCTGGAGGCCAGACGGGCGGATATGACCCCTGCCCCACCGTAGGCACCCGGGACGGGTTATGGTACGGTATATGGACATGTCAGGACAAAATGGACGAAGGCGCGCATGGCAAGACACGAAGAACCGGTGACCGACGCGGCAGGATGCGCGCATTGCACGCCCCCCACGGACAAAAAGGTCGAACAGCCGCACAAGAAGGCGCTGGTGAACCGTGTCCGCCGGATTGAGGGACAGGTGGGCGGCGTGCTGAACATGATTGAGGATGACCGGTACTGCGTTGATATCCTGACCCAGATTTCAGCCGTGAAATCAGCACTGGACGGTGTTGCCATCCAGATCCTGTCCACCCATGCCCGGGGCTGCGTGCGCCAGTCCGTCATGGACGATGGCGGTGACGACGCGATTGAGGAAATGCTGGGGATCGTGCGCAAGCTGATCCGCTAGAAGCCTGTCTGAAAACAGGCCGTTGATAAACGGACGTCCAGGGTGCTGCCTTTTTCAAAAGCTTCGCCAGAAACGTCTTCATGATGTGCACGGTCCGCACGCGCAGCCTGTTGGAAAACGCCCTGACCCATACATGCGTAAAGCAGGTTTCTGTCCTATCACACCTGCACCGGCAGGCAGAAAAATGCTTTTCTTTATGCCCCCCATGGGTATTATACAGACACGTTTTGTCATGCGACTTGCCTGTGCGTAGGAGCCCTGAATGATCAGGACACATGGCCGGATCTGGATTGGGCTGCTGGCCTGGCTGCTGATGCAGACCGGGCTGCTGGCCGCGTCCTTTCCTGTCATGGCGCAGGCGCAGACCGTCATGATGCCGCCGCACACTGCCGCGGCTACCCCACATTGCATGACACCGGCACCGCCTGTCCATCTGGTACACACGCACCATAAGCAGGACCCGTGCTGTCATGTCCATGTCAGTTCGACCGACATACCCGCCCCCCCGGTAACCCTGCTGCCCCCACAACCCGGTGCAGGCACGCAGGCCTACCTGTCCCCGCCGCAGGCCCGTCTGGCTGGCGGTGACTGGCTGCCCCCCATGCGGCCCCCAAAATACCGGAACGCGCAGGCGCCATCAGGCGTATGATATGTCCACCATCCCGGCGGGATGGTGGGGTGTGACTGCCCTGTTTCCGGAATTTTCCCTATGTTTACTGCCTCTCGCACGCGGGACGGCCTGACACGCCGCCGTTTCGTCACGGGCTGCGGGGCGGGCGGACTGCTTTCCGCCCTTCCCCTGCCCGCTTCCGCCAGTCCCGTCGCACCGGGCGCGGTCCCTGCCGCCGCCAGTGCGACATGGAACCTGAGCGTCGGCCGCAGGCGTATTGAAATCGATCACAAGGTCCTGCACGCACCGTGTATCGGGGGGACCGTACCCGGCCCCATCCTGCGCTGGCGGGAAGGGGATCACGTTACCCTGAACGTGACCAATACGCTGCATGATGAAGAGACTTCCATCCACTGGCATGGCATCCGCCTGCCCGCCAATATGGATGGCGTGCCGGGACTGAGCTTTACCGGCATTCCCCCGGGGGAGACCTTCACCTACCGCTTTCCCGTCCAGCAGAGCGGTACTTACTGGTACCACAGCCATTCCGGCATGCAGGAAGCACAGGGGCTGTATGGCGCCATCGTCATCGATCCGCGCCGTCCCGACCCGAATGCATGCGCGCGGGATTATGTCATCGTGCTGTCGGAATGGACCGACGTGTCGCCCATGGACATGATCAGCAACCTCAAGATGCAGGATGATTACTACGTCTTTCGCCAGCGCACGCTGGCATCCCTCCCGCGGGAAGCGCGGGCGGCGGGTGGTCTGGGCGCAGCACTGAAGGACCGGCTGCAATGGTCACGCATGCGCATGGCCGCAACCGACATTTCCGATGTCACGGGCATCATCTACACCTACCTGCTGAACGGTCATGCGCCCGACATGAACTGGTGCGGCCTGTTTTGTCCCGGTGAGCGGGTGCGGCTGCGTTTTGTCAACGCCGCGTCCATGACGTTTTTCGACATCCGCATACCGGGTCTGGACATGCTGGTGGTGCAGGCGGACGGCAATGATGTCGAACCCGTGCCGGTGGATGAATTCCGCATTGGCGTGGCCGAAACCTATGACGTGATCGTCCAGCCCCGCGACAGCCGCGCCTATACGATCTTTGCCCAGAGCGAGGACCGCACCGGTCATGCCCGTGGCACGCTGGCCCCGCAGGCTGGCATGACTGGTCCCGTCCCCCCCATGGACCCGCGCCCGGTACGCACCATGATCGACATGGGAATGGGTGACATGGGCATGGATGACATGAAACCGGAACACGGCATGAAGGACATGGATATGCCCGGCATGTCGGAAAAAGACACCCATATGGACGGTATGGATATGTCCGGCATGAACCATGGGGACATGGGACATATGGACATAGACCACATGGACCACATGGACCACATGGACCATTACGCACCATCCACCCCCGTCATGGAAGTGGATGATCCCGGTCCGCCGCCCATCAATGTCGAAAACCAGAATGTCGCGAAAATGCCGGTGGACCGTCTGGGCAGTCCCGGCGACGGGCTGGAGAACACGGGCCGCCGCGTACTGAATTACCGGCAGTTGCGCGCCACGCGCCCCGGCACCGACCGTCGGCCGCCATCGCGTGAGATCATCCTGCACCTGACCGGTAATATGGAGCGGTACATATGGGGCTTCAACGGCCGCAAATTTTCCGAATCAGGACCGATCCGCCTGAAGCTGGGCGAACGGGTGCGTTTCACGCTCATCAACGATACGATGATGGAACACCCCATCCACCTGCATGGCATGTGGAGCGAACTGGAAAATGGTCAGGGTGACTACCGTCCCTATAAACACACCATCATTTCCCAGCCGGGGTCACGGCTGAGCTACCTCGTCACGGTCGATGCGCCGGGCATGTGGGCGTATCACTGCCACCTGATGCTGCATATGGAACTGGGCATGTTCCGCACGGTGATCGTGGCATGACGCGTGCGCTTCTTCTGGCGGTCATCCTTGTGCCCGTCACGGTCATGCCCACACTGGCGCAGGGGTCTGCCGCCACTGGCACCGCCACGGCAACACGGAGTACGAAAACGGCGTATCATGCCGCCGATGCTCCGTCATCAACACCCGTCGTCTATCTGGGCAACATGAAGCCGGTCATGGATCATGCCAGCTATTTCCATGGCATCCTTGATGAATTCGAAGGACGCTACGCCCCCGGTGGATCGGATTTCCGTTGGGATGGGGAAGCGTGGTACGGCACGGATTACAACCGGGTCTGGCTGAAGACCGAAGGCACGCTGGAACACGGCCGTCTGCATGACGGGGATCATGAACTGCTGTACAGCCGCGCGATCTCGTCCTATTTCAATGTGCAGGGTGGCGTGCGGGCGGATATTGACGATGGGCCGACACGCACATGGGGCGCGCTGGGGGTGCAGGGGCTTGCACTGTATGAATTCGAATTTCAGGCGACCGCCTATGTCAGCGACCGCGGACGGTTCGCCACCCGTATCGAAGGGTCGTATGATTTCCTGCTCACCAACCGGCTGATCCTGCAGCCACAGGCGGAATTCAATCTTTATACCAAATCCGATCCCGCACGGCAGGTTGGCGCGGGCCTGTCGGATGTCGATGCGGGGCTGCGCCTGCGGTATGAGGTCTGGCGTAAATTCGCCCCCTATGTTGCCGTATCTTATGCCGGTTACCTGACGCAGGCGCACAGGATCGTGCACGACCAGCGTGGCGAGACGGGTGCATTGCGATTTACGTTTGGCGTGCGAAGCTGGTTCTGACCCCATACCGGCATGGGAAACGGTCAGGAACAGTTGCCATGGGCACGCAGCACCCTATATTTTATGCCGTGGTGGGTGACTGTGCATCAGGCACCCGTCAGGGATCTTCGGGGATCCTGCCTGAAGATCTGTATTCATGATTTTTTCCTGATGAAGGATTGGGGAAAATGCCTATCTCTGGATCTATCAAGAAAGGCGCGTTATGCGCGCTGGCGACCATACTGATTGGCGGTAGCCTTGCCACGCAGCCGACACAGGCCGAGACCCTGACTGTCGTTGACGCCAGGGGGCGGCCCGTTGGCGTGCTTGTGCCCCAGCAGGTGCAGGCAGCCCCTGCATTTGATGCGATTGACCAGATGATGGACCGGGAATTCGCCGCGATGGAAGCACGCCAGCGGCACATGATGCAGCTGATTGACCAGACCCTGTCCACCCCCGCAATCGCAATGCCTACCCCTGCCCTTGATACCCGTGACGGTCACGGACAGGGCAGCGTGTACCAGAGCGTCACAACCATATCATGGGGCAGCAATGGCACCCCGTGCAGCCAGACCGTAACCAGCACCAGCAACGGCCATGCCGCCCCTGTCGTTCAGGTCGCGACCCGTGGTGATGCGGCATGTGCCGCGAAAATGTCCGCCACCACCAACCGGCAGGCCCCTACCCCACGGACACAGGACCTGACCCCGGCAGTGGATACCGCCGCACCCGCCATGGACCGGGCGACCTCCCGTCCCTTCTGAGTTTGTATCCGTAACCTCATCCCTGCCCATGTCACGCGGACATGGGCAGACCGGGTGGCGCTGTCCTGCTGCGCACGATCCCTGCGCCACACTGACCGGCTGCCCGGACCCTGCCGGTTAGTGCTTCCCTCTGCATTCAGGCTTGTACTTGCCCGGAATATGACGGTTTCCCTGCCATATGACTGGCCGCGATGAAGACCGCACCCGGCATGAAATGGCAAGAACGGACAGCGCTCGGCTGTCAGCAGGCCAAAGCAGCTAATGGGACAGGCCATGTCCCGTGGCAATACCAGCGTAACAGCCCGTAATCTGGGGATCAGCAGTGCTACTGCCGTACCGCAAAATGAAGTATTCGGAATCAGGCAAGCGGCATGCGCGGTCGCCATTCACCGATGGATATGGCGCTGCCCGGATTCCATTATGACGTCATGAAGTGTCACGCCATCCAGAACACTCATGAAAGCATTGAGCGACTGGGCCAGTATGCCACGCAGCCGGCAGGCATCCGACAGAACGCATGCCTTTCCATTGTCCGGTTCACAGGTCACCAGTTCATCCATGTCCGCTTCCGTAAACCGGACAATATCCCCAAGGGTGATCTTGTTTGTCGGGTGCGCAAGTTCCAGCCCGCCCGTACGGCCACGGCGGCTGCTGACCATACCATTGCGCGCCAGACGGCAGACAATCTTGCTCAGAGCCCGATCCGAAAGTTTTTCAAGCTTGACAATGCCTTGCTGTCCGTCGTGTGAGCATGCGGATCGAGGCGATCAATGTCCATGCGGTTGAGGACGCA
>NZ_NKTX01000070.1 GCF_003207815.1 Komagataeibacter oboediens
TCAGCATGAAGGCCATCGTGAACCCGTTTCTCAGAAAGGGGTCGTTTTTGGCTGCCTGTCCCCCTTCCGAAGGGGTCACTTTTCCATGCCGCTTAACACCCTGACGGCCGACAGCTGGCGCGACGCGGCCGGACAGCTATGGCTGCCCAACACGCTCGCCCCCGTCACCGCGCGCGACGGCACGGTCTCGGACCTGCTGATCGGGGAACTGACCCTGCGCCAGACGGTCGAGGACGGAACCCATGCCGATGTCGTACTGATGCCCCCCGGCGCCTTCTCGCCTGAGCCTCTGCTTAACCCGGCACTAGCCGATAAATTCCTTCAGGTCATGAACAGTGCGCAGAACAGCGTGGACACATCCATCCAGACCGAGGACTTGGCTGCCCCGGAGAATACCACATCATGACCGCCCCCCTTCTGCGCACCGCGCGCCGCGTGATGATGGCGCTGGGCATCGGCCGCCAGACCGCCAACACGAACGAAACCCCCAACACGCCCACCGTGCAGGCCGCACTGGCGGCGGGGGAGATAAAGGCCGACCTGCCGCTTATGCAGGAATACGGGCTGGCCAGCCGGCCGGTGCCGGGGTCCGACCTGGTCATCGCCTTCATCGGCGGCGACCGCACGCGTGGCGTGGTCATCGCGACTGGCGACCAGCGCGGCAGGCCGAAGGATCTGCAGCCCGGTGAGGTCTGCCTGTTTCATCCCTCCACCGGCAGCCGGATCTGGCTCAAGGCAGATGGGTCCATCGCCCTGAACCCGGCCAATAACAAGGTCACCACGCCCGGCGATTTCACGGCCGGGGGCACCATCACCGGCAATGAGGTCGTGGCGCAGGGCAAGAAGCTGTCCAGCCACGAACATTCCAACGGTAACAATGGCGCGGATACGGGACCGCCCGTCTGATGCTTACTCCGCCGCGATCCCATGGACCGGGCGAGACGTGCGCTCGCGCACATCAAGGACCTCGATGCCGATCAGCCCGCCATCGGCATCGTAATCCAGCATCACGCCGGGGGAGACTTCGCGGGTTTCCACGGATTTTGCCCCTTCCGGCCCAACCCAGATGAACATGGCGTCGGTCTCGGGATCGTAGCTGGTTTTTATCATGACCTTGCTCTCCGCTTCTCTGCATCCCGGTCAGGGAAAACAGTCAGTACGACTATATCAGAACCCTCGGGCCAATGGACAACACGAAGAATGCGCCCTCCAAGTTCCGGTATGGCGCGATATGAGCGCGTGCGCTCGGGATGGATGGGGTCCACTTCGGTCCATTCCGGGTGCAGGACCGTGTCCGTTACCCATTCAGGTTCGATGCTGCGGCGCTCCATCGCCTCGCGGGCATGCGGTTTGAAAATCAGCGGCATGGCCGGGCCTGTGCTGTGTCTGTGTTCATGCTGCTTCCCTGCCCGGCAGGCATAGCACACAAGGCGGCGGCCTCCACGCCCTTCGATCTCACGGAAACATAATGGATATCGCAATCACCTGGAACGTCCGCGAAGCCTGCGGCGACTGGCCCATCGTGTCCAGTGATCTGGCGCTGGACAACCCCCTGAAATCAGCGGTCATGGTTTCGCTTTTCACAGACCGCGTGGCACCGCAGCAGCCATCATCCGATGACACTGCCGTCGGCATCCAGTCCCCTACCGGCCCGACGGGCGCGGCTTCGGCCGACCGGCGCGGCTGGTGGGGGGATGCCTTTGCCGACCGGCCCATCGGCTCCCGTCTCTGGCAGCTGCGGCGCGCGGTCAAGGTCGGCACGCGGGCCATCCCGCGCGAGATCGAGGACATCTGCAACGAAGCCCTGCAGTGGCTGGTCGATGACGGCGTCGCAACCTCGGTCGCGGTCAGCGCGTGGTGGAACCCCACGGTCCGGACCATGGCCGAATTCTCCATCACCATCACCGAACCGGGCAACAGCACGCCCCAGGTGTTCAAGTTCTCATGGGCCTGGGAGGGTCTGACCTGATGGCCTATCCACGCCCGACCCTGTCGCAGCTGCGCCAGCAGGCCCTACAGGACGTCATAAGCGGCGGCATCCCCGGTGTGACGGCCGTGCTGCGCTTCTCGGTCATCTATGTGCTGTCCATGGTGCTGGCAGGCCTGTCATGGCTGCATTACGGCTATATCGACTGGGTTGCGAAGCAGTCGGTGCCCTGGACAGCAACAGGTGCGTATCTGGCCGCCTGGGGCGCGCTCAAGGGCGTGTATCGTAAGGGGGCCACGGCTGCCAGCGGCACGGCCACCTTCACCGCTACCGGCACGGATGTCATTCCTGCCGGCACACAGTTCTCCCTGCAGGGCGGCCTGCTGGCCACGGCGTCGGCTGACAGCGTGACGGCCGACGGGATCACCACCGTCAGCTGGACCGCCAGCAGCACCGGCACGGCAGGCAATGTCACGCTGGGCACCATCGTCACCCTGTCCAGCCCGGTGCCGGGCATCCAGACCACCGGCACGGTCACCGACATCACCGTCAGCGGCGCGGATATCGAGGATGATACCGATTTCCGCACCCGGGTCATGGAGGCCTACCAGGCACAGGGACAGGACGGGAAAGCCGATGATTACGTCGGCTGGGCCGAAGCCGTGGCGGGCGTCACCCGGGCATGGGTGGTCGGCAACGGGGCTGGTGCCGGCACCGTGGTCGTCTACGTCATGCTGGACGAGGCCAATGCGGCCAATGGTGGTTTCCCCACCGGCACGAATGGCGCGGCCACGGGTGATGACCGTTACACCACCGCGACCGGCGACCAGCTGACGGTGGCCAATGCCATCCAGCCCAGCCAGCCGGTGACGGCACTGGTCATTGTCTGCGCCCCCATCGCGCAGCCCACGAACTTCGTGATCACGGATCTGAGCACCGGCAACACCACGGCCAACCAGAAACTGATCACGGAAGCCCTGACCGACATGTTCGTGCGCCTGTCTGCCCCCGGCGGCACCATCAACCCGAACGACTGGGAGGAAGCAATCGGCGCCATCGGGCTGGACAGTTTCGAGGTCCAGTCCCCCACCGGGCCGGTCACGGGTGCCAATGCGG
Organism: Komagataeibacter oboediens; assembly: GCF_003207815.1. Lineage (GTDB taxonomy): Bacteria > Pseudomonadota > Alphaproteobacteria > Acetobacterales > Acetobacteraceae > Komagataeibacter > Komagataeibacter oboediens. Next base: position 3,044 of record NZ_NKTX01000070.1, read on the forward strand.
GCACCATGCCGACCCTCGGCACCATCAGCTTCGCGGCGTAACCCATGGCAGCCCCCAAATATTCGGTGGCGGATTTCCGTACCGCGCTCCTCAACCTGCTGCCACGCGGGCGCATCTGGTCACGCGACCCGGACGGCATGCCCTACCAGCTGGCAGGCGTATGGGCACCATCCTTCCAGCGCAGCGCCCAGTCGGCCAGGGACCTGATCGATGATGCCTTCCCCTCCACCACGGTCAACCTGCTGCCGGAATGGGAGGCCACGCTGGGCCTGCCGGATCCCTGCGCGGGGGAAAGCCCCACGGTGGAACTGCGGCGCGCCCAGGTGGTGGCACGGCTGACCGACAATGGTGGCGCTTCGGTCGACTACTTCGTCGCGTTCGCCAGAACGCTTGGCTACGACATCACCATCACCCAGTTCGCCCCGTCCCGGTTCCGGCGCAAGTTCGGCACGCCCTTCGGCGGTGATGCCTGGGCGTACACCTGGCAGATCAACTGCCCGCAGCTGACCATCAACCGCCTGAAATTCGGCCAGTCGTTTGGCAACCCGTGGGCGACCTGGAGCAACGCGGTGCTGGAATGCGAACTGAACGCCCGCAAGCCCGCGCACACCATCCTGATTTTCAACTACAGCTAAGGACAACCGATGGAACTGATCATCGGCACGGGCACCGTTGTCGAGGCCTCGCGCGACACGATGCCCGCCACCGGCACACCGGGCTGGGCTACCGACGGGGATCCGGCATCCAGTATTCCCGCCACCGACTTCCCGGCCTCGCATTACAACATGACCGTAGCCGAGATGGTGCAGGTCATCCTCGACGCCGGCCTGACGCTGGACCGCACCAACTGGGGCCAGCTCTCGGCCGCCATCCAGAAAATGATTGCCAGCCCCTACGGTGGCACCATCTTTACCCCGGTCCAGCAGGGGGGCGGCCCGAACCAGACCACCGACAAGGTCAATCTGGGGCAGGATTCAACGTATGAGGGTCTTCTGCGCCTTTCGATTGATGGCGTTGATCACGGCACGCTGCTGTCTGGCGCGTATCTGGCCACCATTACGGGAACGACAGGCGACCTGCCGGGCATGGGGCTGTGGTTTCAGGCAGCCTCCCAGAGGCCGGCATTTACATATCAGGACGCCACCAGGCTGCCGAAGATCATTGACCTTGCAATGAACACCGATGTCCAGACATTGCAGTCAAACCAATCTTCGTTCCAGACGGCCCAGACCAATACCAACGCCACGCTGTCTGCCGACATCAGCCAGTGCGTGTCGGGCGTTTATGGTGTCAGCACCGCATCGGGGGACAGGCAGGGCAAGGGGCTGTATCAGGCAGGTGGAAGCGCGCGCCCCACCTTCGTCTACAACAACGGCACCACCGACGTTTATAGTGCGCTGGCCTATTACGCTGATGTGACAACCGTTCAGGTCAACCTGACATCGTTCCAGACTACCCAGACCAATACCAATGCCACGCTGTCTGCCGACATAAGCAACTGCGTGTCGGGCGTCTATGGGGTGACCACGTCAGATGGGGACAGGCAGGGCAAGGGGCTGTATCAGTCAGGTGGGAGCGGACGCCCCACCTTCGTCTACAACAATGGCACGACAAACGTTTTCGAAGAGATCGCGATTACAGCGGACATCACAACTGTCCAATCCAACCTGACATCGTTCCAGACCAGCCAGGCAAACCAGAACAGCACTTTCGCCACCGAGATTGCATCCAGGGTCGGCACCAACACCACGAATGACGGTGTCAATTCACCCATTACCTATCTGGGCCATAATAATGCGTCCGGTGCGCCTTTCGTTATCAGTTCCCTGGCGGGTTCGTACCGGATCATCCCCTCGCGTCCGGGGGCTGGATTTAACTCCATTTCCAACATGAGCACGGACAGCTCCGGGAATATTATTCTTGTTGACAGTTCGGGTAAGCCAAGCAGCTATTCCCCAACCAGCACCGGAACGATAGCTGCCAACGGCAATATTTCGGGCGGCTGGTGGGTAAAAACGGGCAACATCCTGCGCCAGTGCCTGAAGATAACTTCGACCACGGTGTCAGGCACAATCGAGATCACGTTCCCCACAGCGTACGCCGACGTTCCGACCGTCTCCGCGGAATGGGCTGACCTCGATGGTAACTCGGCATGGTGCAACGTTCTTGTCCAGAATGGAGCGCCAGTTATCTCCGCTACAGAGGTTACTTTGTGGGCGCGTGCTTTGGGGGGCGGGGGCGCACTGGCTGATTCCGCCGGTTGGGGCTGGATTACCGTTGAAGGCCCTGTTGCAAACTAAAAGTAAAGGAAAACATCATGACAACACAGAACTACATCCTCTATCGCACCGCCGCCTTCATGTACCAGCCGGGTTACTCCTACACACAGGGCGCGACGCCTGCCGTCCCGGCGGCGCAGGTTTCATCCCCCGCAGGCACGGTTGTCAGCACCCAGCAGATGGATAGCCTGACTGGGGTAACCGCACCCGACGGGTTCGCTTATGCGCTGGATGCGGACGGGAAATACCCGGTAGGCAGCATTTACACGCCAACGCCCGCCACGGATTACACGCTGGCCGGTGCCTCCACCGCAACGGCCGGCACACCTGTCACGCTGACCCTGATGCCCGGCGGCGACGGCCCGGCGGCGGACACAACGGTAACGCTGTCCGATGGCGGCGCGGGCGGCACGTTCTCATCCCCCACGCTTGCGTTCGGGGCCTATTCGGCGGCACCTCAGACCGTGACCTATACGCCCAAGGCGGCCGGGACGGTCACGATCAGCGCCACGAACACCGGCGGCCTGACCAACCCGGCCAGCCTGAGTGTCACGGTTACCGCTGCCACGGCCTGACCGTCCTCACAATCTGCGCCTGCCCGACCGCCCGTGAGGCGGTTTTTTTATGCCTGGAAACCTGATGTTCATTCTGTGGAGACTGCTGGGGTTCGGTGACGACCGCCAGTTGTATGACCGCGTCGTGCGCCTTGAGACCAAAGCCGAGACCACCGACTCTGACGTGCGCACCCTGTTTGGCAAGGTCGATGACCTGACCAGACGCGTGGACGCAAACGGCGAACAGACACGGCGTGAACTGTCGGCCGATATCCGCGTGCTGAGCGAACAGGTGGGCGAGTTCCGTGGCGGCATCAAGCTGGCCAACTGGATCGCGGTCACCTCCATCGTGCTGGTCACGGGCCTTCTGGGCTGGGGGCAGATTGGCGATGCGGCCTGGTCGGCCTGCAAGCATCTGTTCGGCTACTCATGATGGGCGCTCCGATCGGACTGGACCTGTCCGACCTCAAGGTCCGCGTGATCGCCCCGACCCTCACCCTGATCGGCATGGGCGGTCCCGCAGCGGTCAACCTGCTCGCGGGCACGGCGCTGGCGGAAAGCGGCTGCCGCAGGCTGGTGCAGGACGGTGGCGGCCCCGCATTGGGGCTGTGGCAGATGGAGCCGTTCACCCATGACGATATCTGGACCACCTTCCTGCCCAACGGCCGGATGGGCGTACTGGTGGGCAGGCTGCTCTCCACGCGCGGTAACTGGCCGCCAGCAGCCGGTCAGCTGACAGGCAACGCATTTTACGCCTGCGCCATGGCCCGCCTGAAATACTATCGCGCCCCCGATCCCCTGCCCGCTGCCGATGACGCAGCCGGCATGTGCGACATGTGGAAGCGGATCTACAACACATCGCTGGGCGCGGGCACTGCGGATAGCACGCATGTCGCCCTGTTCCAGCAAGCCATCGAGGCCTGACATGGATCCCTCATCCTTCGTGAGTGCCCTGCTCCCGTTCATCCCTGCCCAGTATGTGGGCGCGATCGTGGACTGGGGCTCATTCCTGATCGCGGCCGCTGCGCTGACCATGCGCTACTGGCGACCGCCAGCGCCCGGTTCCAGAGCCGCCATGGTGTGGATGGTGGTCTCCGCCATTGCCCAGGCGCGCAAATGGAACCTGCCCGCATACCAGCCTGGCAAAAAAGCCGTAATGGTGCCTGCCACAGTGCCCCGGCAGGAAGTCGAAAAGCGGCTCGACGTACCGCCCGGCTCCACCCGGCCGGGCAAGCCGCCAGCGCGCGCTGCCCCGCCTGCCTGACTGCTACAGCCCCGGCCTCGTGGTTGGACGGCCGATAAAGGCCGGGACTGCGCGCGCAGGATACGCAACCAGAACGCACATTTGTGTAACGAAACACCACCCAAAGTAACCGCCCTCGAGGCGGTTTTTTTTATGGAGATGCCAGATATGGCTGAAGATACCGCCACCAGCACAGCCATTCCCGCGCTGGAAAGCCTGCTCGAAACCGCGTTGGGCAAGAAGGACACGGCCGCAACACAGGCTGACATCCAGCTGGCCGGCACCGTGCTGCAGCTGCTGATCCCCGTGATCGTGGAGCGCGCGGCCCCCAATCTCGACCTTGCAGGCGTCGACGCCGCCGTCACGAAGATCGTGGGCGGCGTCAGCGACCTGAAAACCGTGATCGAGGCGAAGCCGGCAACAGTGGCCGCCACGGTTGCCCCGGCCAAGGTCGAGGCCCCGCACCCGGTCGTGCCGGGTCAGCCGATCCGCTGACCTGTCAACCTGATCCGGCCGGTCTGTAAACCGGCCGTCGGGTTTCCCGCATTCCGCCACCTGTAAACTGGTCCACCTGCATCACACGAAAAACGCCGGATTTCTGCGGCATTGTGGTGCGGGTGGACTATTTTCGTATCAAGACTGGAAAACTGGTCCATGACCCAACGTGTAAACTTCGTCGCCATTGATGGCGGTCGCCGCCGTTTCCTTGGCATGGGGCTGATGACGGCAGCCGGCGTTGCTGCCGCCGCGACCCTGTCCGCCTGTTCGGTCAGCAAGACCGGCAACGTCACCACCATCACCCTGAACGTAGCCGAGGTCGCGGATTATGTTGATGCGCTGCTGAATTTCTCCAGCACCGCCATCAATGTACCACTCGTGGCTGCCGCGATGGGTGCGCCGAACGTCGCCTTGGCCAATACCATTATTGCCGCGCTTACGGCAGCAGGAAGGGCGTTTGTGGCCGCCGCCGGGTCCAGTACGACTGTCAGCTATGACAGCGCCAGCGTGAAGGCGGCCTTCGACAGCATCCTGACCGATATCGGACAGGTCAATACGCTCATTATCGCGACCATCACCGGCATGGCGTCCGACCTGTCCAGCAGCGTGATCACACAGGCAAAGACGGCAGCGGGGGCGGCTGCAACGCTGATCGACCTGCTGAAGGCCATGGTTGCGGTATCCGGCCGTCACTCCGTCGGCCCTCGCCTGGCATCCGATAACGGCATCAATATGCAGGGTATGGTAGCCATGAACGTGATCGGCGTTTTTGTTTCCGCGCAGGGTGGTTGATCCATGTCCACCCACGCACTCGCCGGTCTGGGCCTGTTCCTGACCGGCGCGGCGTTCTCGCAGGTGTTGGCGTTCGGCATCGCTGCATGGCGAGAACATCAGCGCAGGCGACAGATTGACGACACGCTTGGGCCGCCTGCGCCAGAACCATCGAACGATTGAGAAGAATGTAGCGTCCGCGCTATTCCGCCGCCACATCCAATGCCCGGCGCGCCGCATCCGGTTCCCGCCCCAGAATACGCAGCAGCGCCTGCACGGCCGGATCCAGCGCTACACGCCCCTGCTCCCAGTTGCGCCATGTCGCCACGGGTATGCCAGTCAGATCCGCGATCTGTTTCTGGGTCATGTGCAGGGTTTTCCGCACGGTTGCGGGTGTCGGGTATGGGGCGGACAGATGGCTTGTGTCATCCGTGCCGTCCTCGCGCGCCTGACGGTCGATATCGGCTTCCGTGGTGGCGTTCACTTTGTCCCAGTTAATGGTAGATGGACGGGCCATCGCCTCCCTGAGAGTCATTCTTGCCATTTTTGCCACTCCTTGAGATGCATTTTGCGAGCCGAAATGATGCGGGTCACATCCCCACGCAGGGTGTAGACCACCATAAAAGGTACGCCATCAATCAACCCGGCTGCCTGAACGCGTAGCTCACCGTAGTCGCGTCGGTTATCCAGACGCTCGATCACCTTGCCTGCAAAAATCCGGATGACGTCCTCAAATCCGAAACCTCGATCAGCAAGACAGGCCTCACTCTTCCTGTCGTCCCAGTCAAAGTTGTGATGTGCAGTCGCCATGAATGGAATATACGCTAGAAGCGTATATTCAGCAAGAAAAAATCATATTGCGTAACCACAAGGCGGCTCTCTGGAGCCGCCTTTTTTATTGGAACCAGCATGACAAATCGCAAACTTGCGCAGATTCGCAAGCTGGGCTGCCGCCCAGCCGAACACCGTCCCAATCAGCCCCATCTATCCGCCATGCGTGGCTTCTGTGCGCGACCGGCCCCTGCCCGGCTCGACCGCAGCGGTATCAATCCCGCGCCGCTGATGCTGGGCAACGACGTGCTGGGGGACTGCACCAGCGCGGGCATCGGCAATCACCTGCGTGCCACGGCGGCGCTGGCAGGCTTCCAGATTGCCGTAACCACCCCTGCCGCCGTGCAGTTCTATTCCCGCTCCACCGGCTACGTGCCCGGCAATCCCGCCACGGACAACGGCGGCGTGGAGGTGGACGTACTGACGACGGCCCTGCGCGACGGCTATGCGCTGGCGGATCAGACGTTGTTCCCCCTCTGGGGTAGCGCCGATCCGGGCGACCTGAACGGGATCCGCAACATCACCGCAGGCCTGTCCGCCGCCTATCTGGGCGCGCAACTGGCCACGGCAGATATGTGGGAGGATCAGGACGGCAACCTGCCGCCCGTTTGGGACACGGACAGCCCGGCCGACCATGGCGACCCGACACCGGGCAGCGCGGGCGGTCACTGCCTGCTGCTGTGGGATTATGCGGGCACGACTGATACCGACCTGGTCACGCTGCTGACATGGGGCAGTCTGCAGAAAGCGACATGGCGCTGGGTGCGCAGTCGCATCATGGAGGCGCACGGGCTGGCATGGCCCCAGTTGCGCGCGCCCGGCGGCCTGTATCCGGCTGGGGATGACTGGATGAATCTGGTCGCGGCGAACGAAGCATACTTGCGGGATGCGGCATGAACCGGGGCGACCGTATAGCCTTCCTGTTCGCCTGCATGGTCGGTCTGTCCGGTTGCGCCGTGCACCCTTCTATGGTCAGCACAACCATTCCGCAGGCCATGGCTGGCATCCAGTCCAGTCTGGCGCAGGCCGGGGTGGTGTCGGTATCGCACGCCGGCGACTGGACAGAAGATCAGGATGCCCGGTTCACGCGCGCTGTGCGTGGCGCCCAGTGCAGCCAGAACGTGGCCGACCCGGTGGTGGGCACGATAGCAGGCGATGTAACCCTGCAGCTATCCGGTCAGTTCACCCAAGGTGGGCAGTTCAGCGTGGGGGCGATCACGACTGCGCCCACGTTCGGGGTACAGGCCGATGCCAGCCGGACACGCGGGCAGACGGTCAGCCTGCCAGTGGTCTATGCGCCCCTGTCATCCATGCCCGATGTGGAGATGGGACGGCAGATTGGATATGAGACTGAGATGCTGGCACAGAATGATGATGCCCGGCACGCCGAGGCGGCCCGGCTGATCGCCGATCGGAAAGAACTGCGCGGCCGTGTGCAGGCTATGACTGATAGCTGGAGTGCGGCCGAATGCATCCAACCGTTGCCAGTTGTTCCGTTCGTTGGAAGGCATGGTAATCCGAATCGAAAAAACCGTTAGCAGCCTGTCGGGTTGGGCATTTTGCGGCTGATAACGCCGAGGCTGACCCGGCTTATGCCGCCTGAAGCCGCGCCATTCTTTTGCAGTTGTATGCGAGAGCGACGAGTGTCCATTCGGTCGTGACTTTTGGAAGGCCACGCAGACTGAATCTTCTGAAGCCCATGATGCTTTTGATAATTCCAAAGACCGGTTCAACGGTCTGTTTTCGTAGTCTGTAAACATCTCCGGCTTTTGTGGTTTCCAGTTTTTTCTTCATGGCGAG
>NZ_NKTX01000071.1 GCF_003207815.1 Komagataeibacter oboediens
GGTCGCTGCAGGCGGCTCGCCAAAGACTGGGAAAAGTCCATAGCCTCGTCAACAGCGTGGACTTTGATCGCCTCAATCCGCATGCTGACCCGCAGAACCGCAAGGCATTGTCAGTGCTGAAAAACTTTCGGATCAGGCTCTAAAGAGAGGGTATGGGAAATTCTTCCTAATCCGTTGTGTTGCAATAGGTTCGTGAAATGGACACAAACCAGATGTAACCCATGTATGAAAGTATGGAGAGAAAGATCACATATCCCGAAGAGATCGCTGCAGGCTAACAAAACAGGCACTATCTGCCGTAGGGTAGCAGGGCTGCATCCCTAAAATAAGTTGTCTATAATTGCTTGTTGGGGCAGGGATACGGGTTCATGCCAGACGGGAATGTTCGAGGGTCACCATGATGCAGCAGAAGCGTAGGATGAAGGAAGAGACTCCCCTTCGCCTGTTCAAAAATCCTGTGATGGAATCCCTGACGCTGCTGTCCTTCGGTGTGTTCGCTGTGGTGTGGGCCATAATCATTCTGGCTGCCATGACCTTTGCGTGGCGGATGTCCGGTTCCGTGAAGATGATGGGCCTGTACTGGCTGGCTGGATTTGTGGCATGGTTTCCGTTTGAATATCTGATGCACCGTTTCCTGTTCCACTTTCAGGGAAAATCGGCATTTACCCAGTCAATGGTTTTCCTGATGCATGGCAACCATCATGAACAGCCCAACCATCCGCTGCGCAATCTGATGCCGTTGAGTGTTTCCATGCCGCTGGCGCTGCTGATCTGGGGCGGCTGCATCTGGTCCATGGGGAATGGTGTCGGGGGGGCGGTCGCCGCCGGTTTCCTGTGTGGGTATGTGGCATACGACACGGTGCATTACTCGTGTCATCAGTTTCCCATGCGCCTGCCCCTGCTGCGCAAGATCAAGATCCATCATATCAATCATCACTATCGCCAGACCGATGCCAATTACGCGATTACGGCGGTGTTTCTGGACAAGGTCTGTCATACCCGGTGTGATCGTTCCTGATATCGGACCGTCGCGTTCAGGGCTGGACGGACATCCGGATAATCAGGTGATTGAGCTGCGCTGGCGTCAGGGGGACAGGGTTCTGACGTGCCGCCCTGTCGTCCAGGGGGAACGAAATGGCGACATAGGGTACGTCGCGTATGTCCGAAGGCATGACGATGCCCGGGATCGATGGACGATGATCACCAAAAAAGACCAGTAATGCCCTGGAGTTCCTTGCTGACATGTCTTCAATCAGGTCCAGCAGCATCCGGTCGCTATTGTGCACATGTCGCAGGTAGTGGTGCAGGGGGGACTGCCCATCCGGGCCGCCTGGCCATGGACCATGGTTTTCCATGGTGACGGCATAGAATAACGAGGGCGCGGTAGCTGCCTGCATCATGCCCGCTATTTTCTGCCCCAGGGCCACATCGCCAAAATAGGGCATGTCCGGTGTTGATGCATGTGGGCCGGGATTGACCATATGGGAAAAACCCATGGTCGGCATGAGCGTGGCGCGATTATAGAAACGCAGGTCATGTGGATGAATGAATGTGCTTTTGTACCCTATTGCTCCCAACCGGTTGCCAATTGCGTGATCGCGTTCACGTCCTGCGGTCAGAAAGGGGTCATAGCGCCGGAAGCCCAGATCGGTTTCTTCCTGTCCAAAAATGACGCCGTATTCCGACCGCATGGTATAGGCGCCAAAGCCGCTGACGCATAAAGGCCCCCACTGGGATGCAATATCATATGCCCGCTTCAGGCCGGGCATGGCCGGCAGGGGTATGTCGGGCGGCAGACCCAGTCGCGCGGGATCGGCAAAAGATTCACATTGCACGATCACGACCATATCATAGGCGGGTTTGCCCTGAAGTGCGGCGGGAGGAGGGAGATCGACACTTCTTCGCCATTGCCGCCAGTACATGATGATACTGCCGGGCAACCCCAGTGTGCCTGCATCACGCGTGATATCAGGGGTGGGCGCCAGTTTTTGCGCCGGATACAGCCAGATGGACAGGCCACCCAGCAGCAGCACGCCCACCCCGATCAGGTGGGGCAGGACTGCAGCGCAAGAATAGGCCCACAGCAGGAATGGCGCGGCGATGGCCAGAACAAGCAGGGCGATACGACCAGCCAGCGGAATGGAAAAAAGATAGAATTTGGGATGCTGCAGAAAACTGCGGGCAACCACGACATCACTGAACAGCAGGGGTTCGCCCAGCACACGGAATTTGATGTTCGAGGCGACAACCGTAACGGTCATCAGCGCACATGTCATGAGAAGTGCGATCGGGATGCTGCCTGTTGCGGCCAGCCACCCTCCATACGCGACCATGCTGCATAGTATATCCAGCGTCCAGCGGAAGGGTAATGCCTGACGTCCCGCCCGAGGCATCACGACAGCATATTCAATAGCGGGTGTCAGAAAAACGATAACAACAAAAGACACCAGAACCTGAAATGCTGACATGAAAATTCCGTTGTGCACCCGGCATGGCATCCGCTGCATCAGAGGTTGTTATCGATAACAAGCTCTTGTACAAGGTATCTTCACTGGAATAAACACCGGGAACGTGATTGGAAATCGCGAACCTATGAATGACTTGCATAAAAGTCTTTCAGACAGACAATGACAGGCCAGAGGCACCAATCATGACATTGGCATCGCGTTCCTGTCTGTTACGGATGCCTCCTTTCCAGCGCGACCTGCCCGTGCTCGCCATACCAGCCACTGGGAAAACCGCTACGGTGGCAATCGAGGAGGACGTCAGCAGACGGATTGTCCGGGACAGGACGGGTGGAAGCTTCTGGGCCCCGGCACCTGCCCATGTCAGGCCCATTCTGGTGTGTGGGGGATACGGAGTTGATGGCAACCGGATGCGCAGTCTGGCGCGGCTGCTGGCGCGCCTGGCAACTGTCCATTCGCCAAAGGACCTGCTGCTGGTTGCCCCGGGTGCATATGGCCCGGCTGCGCGGATCGCACGTCAATATGGCGTCATTCACCTTCATGAACCTGTAGACCCACATGCCCTGCTGGATCATGCCCGGGAAGTTCATGAACTCGGGCAGGGGGATATCGGAGATCTTGCAGCCCTGCGCGGCCAGAAGGTCACGCGGTATGCCAGCCCCGACCACGGTCGTCCCGTTGATGGCATGTCGGTTGCGCGGCGACTGATACAGGACTGGCGTTATTATGACCCCTATACGGGGGACCTGACGACAATCCTGAAGGTGCTGGAATTCCAGGCCCTGTGGCGGCGCGTCATCGATGCAAATCGCGACATAGGGGCCTGTGTCGGCATGTCCCTGTGGAAACGCCGGCGTATTGCCGCATTTTTTACGGTTCCCCCCACGCATCCGCCCTTTTTTCGGCAGGCGCGTTCCGCAGTAAAACGGTGCGCCAGTCAGGGCAGGGCGGTCGTAACATGGGCAACGCGCATACCGGCTGGACTGATCCGGCAGGCGCAGGCGGAAAATGTGCCTGTATGGCGTGTCGAGGACGGGTTTGTCCGTTCGGTCGGCCTGGGAAGCGGATTGCAGGTCCCGGCCTCCATTTTTGTGGACCGACGCGGCATTTATTATGATCCGTCCGAACCCAGTGACCTTGAGCATATTCTGGCGACGACACCGTTCGATACGCATCTGCGGGAACGGGCAGGTTCCCTGATTGCGCATCTGGTGCAGAAGGGAATATCAAAATACGGGCGTTCCGATCGGGGACAGATGCAGGAATGGGACGCCAGGGGACGGCGTGTATTGCTGGTGCCCGGCCAGGTCAGCGATGATCTGTCCGTCATCAGGGGGGGCGGTGCCGTGCAGGGCAATCTGGCCCTGCTGCAGACCGTACGCCAGCATAATCCCGACGCGTTTATCATCTACCGCCCACATCCCGATGTTGTTGCCGGCCACCGGAATGGAAAGCTGGGCAATGATGTCGTCATGGCCTATGCCGACCATATCAGTATTGAGGGTAGTATTGTGGACCTCATATGGCAGGTGCAGGAAGTCCATACCCTGACCTCGCTTGCTGGATTTGAAGCACTGCTGAGGCAGCGCAAGGTCGTGACCTATGGCTGTCCTTTTTACGCGGGATGGGGGCTTACTACGGATATGGGGCGGATCCCCGCCGGTCGACGTCAGCGGCCCCTGTCACTGGCAGAGCTGGTGGCTGGCGCCCTTATTCTTTATCCGCGCTATATTGATCCCCTGACACAGATACCGTGTGAAGTGGAAACGGTCGTTGCACGTTTTGATGACATGCGGATCTGGCACCCTACGGTATTGATGCGCATCAAGAATTTACAGGGTCATATGAAACATATGATGGGACGTTGATCGGTCGTTGTATGACAGTAGGGATACGGATCGTATATTATCATATTTAAAAGGAAAGGAATTATTATGAGTAAAGACGCTTTTCCAGAAAACATCATAGAATGTATTAATGAAGTTGTCCGGTTTCTGGCCGTGGATGATTTTTCATCTGTACAGAATGACATGACGCCGGATCTGGTCATTCTGGCCGGAAATGATTTCCTGCCGGGTGCGGAAGGGGCATTCCGTCTGGCAAAACGTAAGAATGTGCCCTTGTTGATTTCTGGTGGCGTTGGGCATGCGACCGACTTCCTGCGGCAGGCTGTCGCCAGAAATACACGTTATCATACGCTGGACACCGCCGGGTTGTCAGAAGCTGAGATCCTTCATTCGATTGCCACAACCTTCTGGGGACTTCCTTCTTCACAGATCCTGCTGGAAACCAGGGCGACAAATGGAGGGGAAAATGGGCAGTTCACCCGAAAACTGCTGGAGGAGCGGCATATTACCCCCAAAACGGTCGTTCTGGTTCAGGATCCCGCCATGCAGCGTCGGGCGGCAGCAACGTTTCAGCAGACATGGCAGGGAATGACACCCGCCTGTCGTATTTTCAGCTGGCCGGTGGTTGTGCCGCAACTGATGCTTGAAAACGGGAAAGTCGTTTTTTCAGGCCCGGAAGAAGATCATCCCGCTTCGCTTGAACGGTTTATATCACTGGTAATGGGGGAGATTCCCCGTTTGCGGGATGATGAAAACGGGTATGGCCCCAAGGGGAAAGGGTTTATCCCACATGTTGAAATTCCGCAGGCAATAGAAAATTATTTTGAGAAAATATATAAATACTTCAACAATAAAAAAGAATACGACAGCAGGAAGGTTTAAATAAAAATTGTATTTTTAAATAATTCCATCGTGACTGTGTACGAACGTGTATAAAAAAGTTGCGTGGAATTCTGTTGAGGGGAAGGAGAGAGTCAGGCTTTATTGCCATACGATCCTGATGCCATTCTAATGCGGCATGGAGCATTGGAATGAACAGATAATCGTACGACCGGCGTCTTTATGGGCCGCAGCATAAGGATAAGAACCCTTTCGGAAAACGCAAGGACTGGCATCGTATCGCAACGTATTATGATCGCTGTGTCCATACGTTCTGCTCGGCTATTTTTTGCATCGACGGTTATCTTCCGGATGTTATAGAGAGTCCTGTCTCCAGACAGGGTAAGATATTGTAGCAGGGGTGATCGTGTATGGTTGCCTTACTGAAGATAGAGAGATGATGCAGCATAGCTGTAACCGTTTCTGGTTCCGGCGGTCTCGACATAGGCTAAGCCGCCTTTGTTTTGTATGTCAGTCTTCAGGGTATTGTACAGAATGGCAGAGGACTGACCCTGTAGGTGAATACCAAAGCCACCATTGCCTGTGATGGTCACAGCATTTCCCTCGACCTTTCCAAACGATGTTACATAGATGCCGTCATGCCTGTTTTCCCTGAACGCGCAACTGTCTACATTGGCGTAGCCACCAAGCTGGATCCACGCGCCGATGGCGTAGCCTGTATAGGTAGAATTGCCCGCAGAGATTGTACCATTTTCACGTACATCCAGGCCATTGCCCACCCGGCCACCCAGACCACCTTTGCCGGTGAACTTGGAGGCCCATCCATGACCACCTGTCCGGGCACAGACCGCGCCGACCAGCGAATACTGTCCCGTGCTGCCGATGACATTTATTTCCCCGCCATCTTCCGCCATATAGTTGCAGCCCAGCGTAGCACCGGACCATGTCGTGTCCGCCACATAGGATGCGGAGCATCCCTCGCAGTCAATGACGCCATTATGGCGGGCAAGAAAGTTGACGTCTCCCGCATAGGTCGCCGTTACTCCCCCATGGGGTGCTGAGACGAAACCGCCGTCATCGGCCAGTACGCTGTAATAGAACCGGTTGATGGCAAGGTGCGCACCCAGATTGATGCGCGAAGGGCCGAAGGCATAGAATCCGGCACCATAGCTGGCTTTATTCCATGTGATTCCTGTTTCGGTGGCGGAAATCATGGCATCGACCCCATTCATGGTAATTCCATCCACCAGACCGATATTACCGCCATCATGGGCATAGAAACCGTGGTGATTTGTTCCTTTTATGTTGGTAAAATTGATGACGACCCTGCTGTTGTCGGTCGTGTTTCCAATCAGTGAAACGGAGGCCCCGCTTGGGGCAGCCGATTCAAACTGACGGGTAATGTCATATGTGCCATCAGCCACGGAAATGGTGATTTTCTGGGGGCCGAATGTCTGGACGGCCATGGCTGCGTTCCATGCTGTCATCGGATCGGTATAGGTGCAACCAGTGCGGCATACGGTCCAGGCTGTTGGCCGGTTGACAAACCCCGGACGGGGGGGAGCGGTGGCTGATGTTTCGTTGATCTTTCGGGTCGTATCGCTGGCGCTGGTGAAGTTTTCCTCGTCAGACTGTGCGTAGGCGGCGCTGCCTATGCACAGAGCAGTCAGACTATAAAGTAGTGGGAATATCTTGTTCATGATATCTGCTCCACATTCAGCTTGAATTGTAAGGTGCTGCTGGTTTGCTTATGGAAAACTGGGCGGCAGAATGTATGTTGCCCTATCCTGCACTTAAGCCATTCATACCCGTCAAAGGTTCCACAAGTTTCATGATGAATTATAAAGTGGGTCAAATCGATGAGTATGATATCATATCCCAGCGTTTTCGTGAGAACGATGAAAGAGGTGCTTGAGGTGTTGTCGCTATCTGCATGAGACATATCTCGCCAGGCGACGCGTGGGCAGAAAGCGGAAGAGCCTGAGTTGCGTCCTCCCCGTCAGTCTGGCCTACGCAGGATAGGAAGCATACTGTGTTGTGCCTCCTTTGCTTGCGCATAATACGTATTGCAGGGGCAGGAGATCCCTCGGATTTTTATTCCCTCGCCTAAACTGGCCTTTGGGATTATAGACTGTCGACCCACCAATCATGACACGCAATGAGAGTATTAATGACCATAAGTGAACAGCTTCGGGAATTAAGGACTGATTTCAAGGTGCAGGCACAGGTCATTTATGCCTTGATCATGCGAGAGATTCATACCCGCTATGGACGGGAAAACCTTGGATTTCTGTGGGTGTTGGGCGAACCTATCCTGTTCTGTGCTGGTGTTGCCATATTATGGACGGCCATCCGCCCTTCTCATGAACACGGGCTACCAATGACGGCGATTGTCGTTACCGGTTATGTTCCGCTGACCATGTGGCGGCACTGTATGGGGCATGCCATCAAGGCGTTTGAGTCAAATGGCAGTCTTCTCTTTCACAGACAGGTTACGCCGACCTCTATTATATTAGCCCGTGCTTTTCTGGAAATAATTGGAACCATAATGGCAGGGCTTCTGGTTACCTGTGGAGCAATATTTACTGGATATATGAAGCCTCCTCAGTATTACGGAATGCTATATCTTGGGTTGAGCTTCCAGATATTGTTCTGTATTGCAGTTGCTATGATTTTTGCATCTTTGAGTGAGATGTCCGACCTGATTGAGAAAGCGATGACCGTTTTTGGCTATCTTGCGCTTCCCTTTACGGGAGCCTTTTCAATGGTTGACTGGTTGCCGCCTAAGTATCGCTGGTACATGATGCTTTCACCAAGCGTAGATAACATTGAAATGATCCGAGAAGGGCAGTTTGGTCTCAATGCACATGCACACTATGATATTTTCTATGATTTCTGGATTACACTTTTACTTCTGATTATAGGTTTCTATTTAACGCAGCGTGTACGCCGTTTTATCTTGGTTCAGTAGGGACTAGATCCTGTTAGACCTTGATGTAGTTTATTGTAGCAGCGATGAGAATGGCGGGTCGACGTCTTTCCTCCCAGAGGTATCCGCAGAATTTATACGATGTGTACCCACGATCGCAGACGACATAAGTCGGCGAATGACACAAATCATCAAGCAGGGCATAGGTACATGGTAGTCCATGTACCTATCCGGGCGAAGGCGTGAAAAACAGTGCTGCTATGACCTGCTGCTGCTAGGCATGTCTTGATGCCAAACATCCAGGTCAATGACCAAAAGCTCACGATCCCTACGACATCCTCTGTATCCTCCTTTGGGAGGCTCCAGCGGCCTTGTGATGGTTGTGGCTTGTTATGCTTCCTGGTTAATTGTTGCTCGCACCTATATGATTTTAAAGCAATAATGTAGCGTTATATTCGATATTAAGAGGGTTTTTTATCAATCACATAAATGCAGAATGTCTTTTATAGAAAACCTTTCCGGTTTAAACTCTTTTAATTCATTCTGAATATCGTAGAATTTGTATATAAAATCTTCTATATTTTTCCAATTGAGATCTCTTAAGTCCCAATACGCAAATCTCCACCATTTTATTTCCATTAATTTTTCTATTATTTCAGTCTTAAATCGCATTTTAATTATCTTTGCTGGATTCCCACCCACTACAGCATATGGGGGGACATCTTTCGTGACAACGGAGCCTGCTGCTACAACGGCACCATCGCCGATTTTGCACCCTCCTTTAATCATTACGTTAGTACCAATCCAGACATCATTTCCAATATCAATTTTACCATAATTTTTTTCTATAAATGTGCTTGTCCAGCTTTTACCAAATTCAGCAGCAAGAACTTCCCATCTTTGATCTGATATGATCGGATGAGAAGTAGCATAGGAAATCTCATGCCGGGGCCCCATTTCCTGCACTCCAGCGGCTATAGAACAATATCGTCCTATAGAAATATCATATCCTACACCCAGAGGTGTGAATGAATATGAAAAAGAACCAGTGTCATATAAGGAATTGAAATTAAAATCAGAAAATTGTTCAAATGAAATATTTTCATTTAAACAATAAATTGTGTCACAGTCTTCTATACCTGAAATGTGAATACGATTCCTATTGAAGAATTCTTTTATTTCTGAGTTAACTTTTATATACATTTTTGACACCTAAAAATTTAATGACAGGTCATGAGTAGATAATTATTTTTCTAATCATGTGGAACCCTTCTGTTCTGAGTTGATTGGTAAATTAACGTATGGGTAGAGGTATATGCAAATAACTTTCCTTGGATTTTGGTGTAGGTAAAGAATATCAGGTTGCGTTAACAAAAAAGGCTGCCCGGCTGCCCTGAGAACTGATTCATTGGCACATTGAAGAGGCGGAGCGGTGGAGCCGGGCTGGCACGCGGCGATCTGACGGATCGGGACTGGGCGATAATTGGTTCATCTCTGCCGCCTTAACGCGGACGTTGGGCACGTCCGGCAGGAGACAAGCCTGTTCCTCAATGGCATGCTGCATGTCCTGCGCACGGGGTTGTCCCTGGCGGGACATGCACGAGCGCTACGGCAAGTGGAACTCTGTGTATATTCGGTTCCGTCGTTGGGCCGAACAGGGTTGTCTAGAACGCTCTGTTGCAAACCCTTGTGGATCTGGGACTGTCTGATGACTGGCAGCATATGGTCGACAGCACCGTAATTCGAGCCTATTCACAGGCCACAGGCGCAAAAAAGGGGGGGATACGGGAAGCTTCTGGTCGATCACGCGGCGGCTTTACGAGCAAGGTCCACGCGCGATGCGATAATCAAGAGCATCCTCTGAGCTTGACGTGCCCCCCCTTTTTGTATCCCCTCAAAAGGAGAGTTCCCGTTTTTCATGGCTTGGGGTTGATGGAATGACAAGGGTCTCGGAGGCATGTCATCCAGTTGGGAATGTGGGCGTACCGTATTGTAGTCTTCCCGCCAGTTAGCCAGAATCTAGCGGACATGGGTCAGGGACGTGAACAGCGTTTCGTTGAGACATTCATCCCTGAAGCGGCCATAGATCTGGGCGTTGGACACAAAGTCCAGACTCCAGTGCTGCCCAGGTTCCTGAAGGGACGGTCATGGGAGAATGCGTCCTCAATGCTCGTTTTCGGCTTCCCCGATAACGGACTTTTAGCTCCTTCTCCTGATAAAGGCGGAACAGCTTTTTGTGATTGGGGGGAGGCTTTCCCGCGCCAGAAGATAGCTCAAGCGGCGATACCCAAAACGACGCCGCTGGCCCGCCAGATCCTGTACACCCTGCCGCAGGACGGCATCGTCAGACCGGGTGGGAGCATACCGCGCGACACGTCTGGCAAGACCAGCAAGGGCGCATGCCCGGCGCTCACTCAGCGCCAAAGTGTTCTGGATATGTCGGGCCGCCTGCAGCCTTGCTGCAGGCGTCACCACTTTTTTCCAACGATTTCCTTCAGTGCGGCGTTATCCAGCTTTGTAGAAGGTTGCGTCACTGATCCCGTGTTTTCGGCAAAGATCAGAGACCTTCAGCCCAGTTTCCTGTTCCTTCAGGATCCCTTGTAAATGCTGTTTCAAAATTCCCCACATGTGCTGTCGGAAAATTCCCCAGCACGGATATGGTGATCAGCCATTGAGGTGATCGATAGCTCCATGCTTT
>NZ_NKTX01000072.1 GCF_003207815.1 Komagataeibacter oboediens
TGCGTCCTCAACCGCATGGACATTGATCGCCTCGATCCGCATGCTCACACGACGGACAGCAAGGCATTGTCAAGCTTGAAAAACTTTCGGATCGGGCTCTTAGCGTATATCTGTGCCCGTTCTATGTACCGACCCCGGTATTGTTCAAAAACTTTCGGATCGGGCTCTCAAAGAGAACCCGCCACCATTTGCAGATGATATTTTATCTGCGCTGAATGGTTCTTCCTCTCTCCTGCCCGAAGTAACTAAAAACGACTCATAATGATGCCTTTGGCATCATTATTCATTTATCTGTACGATTATCGTGTTTTTGTTGTATGACGGTAATCTAATACCAGACTGAAAAGGGTATGGAGGCCCAGGCATGAAACGGAAGTTGTTGCGTCCGGTAGCTGGTGGGGTGCTGGCGCTTGGCATTGGTATGCTGGCAATGCCTTCCCCTGCCGCTGCTGATTCATGTTCAACGCTTGTATGTATGGCCGGGATGGCAGGTATAGGGTCGCCGTCTGGTGGCTGTTCCGGGCCAATCGGCAGCTACTTTTCTATCGTCCGGTTTAATTTTTGGGGATATGATCCGGGCAGAACCGCAGCGGCCCGGCTTCGATACCTTAACAGTTGTTCAGGCGCGGCAGAGAATGAGGGAATTGTATCCCTGATTAACGCGATGTATGGCGAAGTATTCTAATCGTTTCTGACGATGGGACTGTAAAAAAGCCGCCAAAGAGCGGCTTTTTTCTTGCAATAATAATGTATCATGATACATTAATGGCATGGGGGCGAGACACCACACCGGCCCCATGAAACCCACATATAGGAGGCTCACCCTATGACCCTGCATCATGCCCATAATGGCTATTTGACCGTCGCGGCCCGGCTGGCCGTACAGGCTGGCGGATGCGCCATGTCCGAGGATCAGACAGGTATCGTGCTGCGTCCTGTCATAGCGGGAACACTGGTGCCCGTACGTGTCGCGCGGGACGGGACCATTCGGCTTGGATCGCGGCCCTGTTCAGAGCGCCAGATGATTGCCCTTATGGCCGGTCTGAAACGGGTTGAGCAGCATCACACGAGCGGGGGGAGGGTCTGATGCGTGTCCGGGCTTTTCACCTTGTAGATGAACGAAACGGGGTTGTGCTGGCGGTCAAGGAAGGACGTGGCAGCGCCGACGCGGCGGCAGACCATCTTGCACGAAAGGGGCTGGAAATCTCCATTTGGGGCTGTGGCGAGCAGATCCGCCCAGGCACCCCGATTGACGAAGTGAAACAGAGGCTTTGCCTCGCCGTTGTGCGGAAAGGTCGGAAAAACGCACGGGGGTATGCGGTCCATTGACGGGGATGTGATACATTAAGGAGCCGATTATGCTTGGAGTTGAAATGGTGGCAACGCGCCCGAAAGTGACCCGACCACGCGAAGGACGGAAAGACCTGTTGCGATCTTTCATCCGTCTGCCGGTCTATCTGTGGAATGACGTGGGAGCCTACGCAGAGCGTCAGGAGAATATGAGTATTAAGAATGTGTTAATGGCCGGGCTGCGGGCGCTTGGCATGGACATTGACGACGAGGATCTTACGACCCGCAAGCGGCGGCCTATCAAACATTACGATGATACGGTTGATTCCATGAGCCAGGTTTCAACCACCCTGCAACTGCCCCGCTATGTGTGGGACCAGGTTGAATCCTATGTCATGGCCGAGAAGATCAGCAAGCGGCATGTGTTTATCCGTGGTCTGAAAGCCTTGGATTTTCCTGTCAGAGAGGAAGACGACAAGAGTTTAGGGCGGCTTATCCGCGAGGGGCGGTAGCTATGACCCCTACTGTCTTAATCTGGATATTATTGGCTGTCCTGGTGGTCGTGGTGGTGTTCATCGTGCGGATGCTTCGGGCCGGGCCGGGGCAACGCAGACTTTTCAATGCGAAGCCTGCAATTCTGCAAGATCCAGTCGGACGGGAATTATTGACGTGGGTAACGCAGGACATACCGGACAATTACTATGCCTGCCCGGCTATCCGGCTGGTTGATGCGCTTTCATTGGCCACCAGTGGCAAAGGGTCAGGAGTGGCTAATGCAATCATGGCATCATCCACCCTTGGCGGCCTCTATGCGGATGTAGTGCTTATCAACCGGAAAACCAGTCAGGTAGTCGCCTTGATCCAGCGCCCTAAAGATCCTCAAATGCAGGCGATTGAAAGGCTGGCATCTGATGCCGGGGTGCCAGTCATTGAGGGAGAGCCAGGTAAGGTCATTCCGTGGAATGAAATCTAAAAACAGATACCTAAAGTAAAGCCGGGGTTCTCCCCGGCTTTTCATTTTTAATATGCCGTGTTGGCGCTGGGTTGATACTGTGCGTTGTATCCATTGGGTGCAGGTGCATATCCATTCTGGTATGGCGCACGGAAAGCCGTATTGCTTCCCTGGTCATTTGTGGCGCTGGTCGTCTGCACGATCTGCTGGGGAGTATAGCGGCGCTGATA
The DNA here is from genome assembly GCF_003207815.1 of Komagataeibacter oboediens. Classification (GTDB taxonomy): domain Bacteria; phylum Pseudomonadota; class Alphaproteobacteria; order Acetobacterales; family Acetobacteraceae; genus Komagataeibacter; species Komagataeibacter oboediens. Next base: position 2,473 of record NZ_NKTX01000072.1, read on the forward strand.
GATTGTGCGACCTTGTGTCCTGGCCTGCTGGGAGTTTTCGCCCTGGTCTCGATTATCCTGCGCCTGGTCGGCAGGTGGCCGTCTCTTGGGAGTGGTCAGATACCCGGTCGTGGCTCCAACAGCCCCACCCGCTAAGGCTCCGATTGCTGCACCGCGCCCACCACCAGCAAGATCGCCAATGGCGGCACCAGATCCGGCCCCGATCAGGCCACCGCCTACCGTGCGTTGTGTGGGGTCCGATGGATTGCAGGCGGTAAGACATACAAGTGCGCCGATCACCGGCATTGCTACGTGAAATCGCATTAGCGGTCCTGTTTTTGGGGAGTAAGCATACTGGCAATGGAAGCGTTCAGGACTTGTGCCTGATACCCCAGGCCAAGTGGCGGTGTATGGGAATGATAAAACCCGACCGCCCGCCAAACGTCGCCGTGCGCTTCCTGCCGGTACAGATCAAGGATGCTGCCTGCCATAGCGATGTTAAAGCAGGAATCTTGAATCAGACGTGTGCGAAGCGTGGAAGCTGGTAAGCCAGTGCCTTCAACCAGAGCAGGGAGCCACGAACTGTTCACCTGCATGAAACCGAGATCATCCGTTCCATTCTTGTTGTGCGCAATCGTTCCCACTTTCCCACCCTCGACGCTATGGATCGAAGGGAGGATGTTTGCAGGGAAACCGTAGATGGCCGCCGTTGCAGCCATGCAGGTAAGCCAGCTTGCAGGCATTAGAGCGCAATCAAGAAGACAATTACGGCCTTTATCGCACGCTGTAGAAGGCTGCGCCGGGGGCGGGTCATAGTGCTATCCTTTCCTAACAACACATATCAGACACAAAAAATGTGATGAAAATATGCGAAAAGATGTAGCACGAATCACAAAATGGTTGCCAGACACACGTTATGGCTGCACATAATAGATTATGAATATGTGTCGGAATCGCGGCTGCATCCGGTTGGCGTCGGATGGCGGCCCCCACCAGCCCGCTACAGGCTCACTGTATGCAGAGGGCGGCGGGGGCCTGCTGCCTCACCACAAGGCAGGGTGGCCGAATCAAAGATGCAGCCACCAGACTTTAATTACCCCGGATGCAACAGGAATTAAACATAATTTCTGTCAGCACTCGACTTGCGGTAGAAAAGTCGATACGGTTTCGCACATGACCCAAGGAATCCGCGACCCAATCAAACATCGCCGGTATGCCGCCAAAAGGAAAGCCGAACTTACCGCAAGGGGGTATCGGTACCAGACGTTGGCGCTGGCCGAGGATGTGGTGAACTGCCTAGAGCAGATTAAGGAGAATCGGGGATTTACGAACAAGGCTGATGCGGTGAACTGGATCATTCGCCAAGCCATGCACAGCAATATTTTGAAGGATCAGGCCGTGAAACAGGCATAAGAAAGGCCGATGCCTCGCGGCACCGGCCTCACCCACCTTTTCTTGCCAGTTTGCCGCTGACAGAAAAGAAAAACCTTTAAGGGCCTTCAACAGTCCCCTTATATCATCTGGTTTTCGGTGGGGCAAGCGTGTGTCCGCTTGTCAACGTCTTTTTTTGACCTTTTTTCCGGCCCTCACACGAGGGCACACATGAGAAACTGGAACACACCAGAAGCCGCAGCGGCTTCACGATCTGGCCGCCGCCAACTATCCGATGCCGCCAAGAAGGTAAGGGGCAAGATCCTCACCCAGCGGGCCGAGAAGACCGAGCCGGGGCAGCTTTTCCCGGCTGTCTCGCGCAGTAAGGTGTGGGCAGTTTGGTCAGAAGCCTCATACTTTCTCGGCTTGAGTGATAAGGCGGTTCTGTATTTGAATTATCTTATCAGTGCTACCGATCAGGCTGATTGGTCCGGTCAATGGTTGCCCATCGTGGGGAAATCAAATCGTGATCTTGGCGAGATCCTGAATCTTGGCGTTACCCAGCTAAAGGCCGTTGCACGGGAATTGATAGAAGCAGGATTGATCCTGCCGCATGGTGAAGGACGGCGCTTTGTACGCCGGGATTTTAGGGATGGAGGCCGTATTACCCATGCAGTCGGGTTCGACCTCTCCCCGCTGGCGATAAGGCTGGATGAACTGAAAAGCATTAGTACCGGCAGGCAGTCCCAGGAGCGCATCTTGAAGCGGTTGCGCAGGGATGCCCGGTATGAGGCAGACGAGTGCTTGAGCCTCACAGACGACGCGCAAACTGTGCGGCAGATCCGCGACCTGGTGCTTGAGGCCAAAGACGGGCGTACTGTGGATGGCGTGCAAGCGGCTCTTTCTCGGCTTCAAGTCATCCGGCTGGATCTGGAGGATCAGCTTGCCTGTGAATATGCAGAAGATAGTGACCCCATACGGTCGGTTTCCCGACCGTCCATAATACCTACAACCCCCATAAGTCTCGAAAAGACAGTAACCATTAAGCAGCGCCCTGATCGGGCAACTCATATTGCCGCGTCTAACGACGCTCCCAATAGGGCAGGAGAGAAGAAGGAAGATTCTGATATGCCTCTTTCCGCCCCGCCTGTGGCGCAGGAAGACGCAATCAAGACCGCCCGGCTGCATCCCCACGAACTGGTCCGCCTAGTGCCCTCTCTGGCCGCCTGCATCATTCCTACGCATACGAACCAGCGGCTTGCCTGGTCGGATATTTGCGATGCGGCAGAGAGGCTATCAATCCATTTGGGTGTTTCGCGCGATGCGTGGGGACAAGCCTGCCGGATCATGGGCCGGAAAGCCGCAGCCGTATCCGTTGCCCTGATCGCGTCACGACCGGATCAGCACTATTCCATGACGAAGGGTGGCTATTTTCGGGGAATGTTGAGGGCCGCCGAGGATGGCGACCTGAACCTAATGCCAAGCATTTACGGGATGCGGGAACGCTGCGCGGCCATCATGTGACCGGCAGACTGGACCAGGGCGGCCGGAAGCGTGGCCATACGCCACGCCACGCCACGCCCCGCATCACCATCACCCGCCAAAGCTACGGTATAGCAGTAGCAGGAACTCGATGCAGTTTAATGCGCACAGGATCACCAGCGCATAGGGCATCCATTGCAACGGTTTGGTGACTGGCTCAATTTCCTGGCGCAGAACGGCTATCAGGTCACTGGCGGCATTGCGGACCAACGATGCACCAGCGTTGTTAATAGCCTCTTTCGCCTGTTGTTCAGCTTCAATAATGGCCTTGGTAGCGTTCGACTTCATCCGGTTGGTGGCCCGGATATACGATGCTTCCACACCGGCCACGTACGCTTGCAGGATTTCCTTGTTGGCAAGAAGAACCTTAAAGACCGGATCATCCTTCTCAATCAGGATGCCTTTGTTAGCAAGAAGACCAAGAATGGCCTCTGTATCGAGGCCATTCCCGTCCTGTTTGTCAGGACTCCCAGAGGACATTGGACAATTCCTTTTCCAGCGTCTTCCAAATATCGTTCAATCGTGCCTGCGCCATGATCTTAAAGCCATGTTTGGGACCGACTTCCTTGAAAGTCAGACCTGCCGTGAGCATGGCCCGCATATCTGCCCCATGCGTCTGTTCATTCAGCTTTGGCAGCACGATGATTGCACGGAACCGGCTTTGATTATCGGCAATGATCTTGATGTTCTGCCAGTCTTCCTGGCCATCCTTGTCCACGACTTTTCCGAAGCCATGATATTCATTGATCCATAGCACTATGTCTGCATCTTCCGGCAGGCTGTCCAGCAGCGTGCTAAGGCCCTGCATGGTGTGAAGCTGCCCAGGCCCCCCGGTTATGATCGTATGGAACACAGGCCGCCGCTTATACTGCCTTAAAATATCGAAGGTCGGGCCGTCAGTCAGGTATTGTGTGAGTGGCAGGAAGGTGCTGGCACCGGAATCAATGACGAATGGATGGTCGATGCTGACAATCTGCTCGATCAGTTCATCAAATGCCCTCTGATCTATCGCGCCCTCTTTCTCGATTTCAAGGGTGTGGGCATCCAGTGCCTTGAAGTCCGAGAACGAAGAATTAACCGGGTCCACGTCGATGCAGACCGTTTCCGGGTCGTGTTCCTTGAGGAATTGACCAAGCATGGCCGCTGCCGTTGTTTTGCCGACCCCACCCTTGCCCTGCATGATAAAATGCACGTCTATCATGTCAGAACAGTTCTTCGGGGTTGGGTTTTTTCTTGTGTTTGACCGTGCCGCCGGTGCCGGGGAAGCGGGTTGCCCGCCGTTCTTCATAGCGGGATCTGGTTGGTCCGCGCTGGTCGTCGGCTGGTGGGTGGCGGTCTGTATCTGATCGTCGTTCTTCGACATGAGCCGATCTTTCCTGTTTTCTTAACGCAGGAGCGGGAACACGAGCCGCCGCCAGATCCCTTTCTGTCCTCGCCAGGAGGACTAGGAAATGCTTGTACGTGACCTTGAACTTATCCGGCCCGTAGCGTTCTTGCAGATCCAGCAGGATCATGCGGCGGGTCCATCCTTCATAGGTAAGCCTGCGCTGAATAGTGTCCCATTCCAGCATAATCGTCGCTTTTATGGCCCCTCTTGCCGCAGGGACAGGCAATGGCATTTTGCCTGTGTTGGTAGTGGGGTCTGGCACCTATGAACAACCTTCCTTCTCTTGCGCCCGTTGTGGTGAGGCGTACATTTTGCACTTAAAAAGCACAAAAGTGTGACGCATTATAAAGCGGGGCGCAGTTCCAGGGCAATTCATATCATAGCATCTGGACGCGGATTATAGCTATTTGTGATGCCGTAAATCCGTAAATCTTGCTTTACGTGTGGCGTGCTTTACGTAACGCCGGGAAGCGGGCATTACGTAAAGCTGTCACCACGTAATGCCGTATTTACGCAATGCGTGCTTTACACATTGCGGGGATTTGGATATGTTGGGCGCGAAAGAACATCACCACATCGTTCTTTCTGGATGGCTCACCACAGCAGGAAATATCATGTCGATTATAACCGTAGCGTCGTTCAAGGGCGGCCCAGGAAAAACCACCGTATGCCAGATCCTTGCGATGGGGCTGGCCGAGCGCGGGGTGCGTGTGATCGTGCTGGACACCGACCCAACAGAAGCATTTTCGACGTGGTATGAGCATACGTGCGAAAAAAAGGATTTCGCCTGTATCTTCGAGAAGGACGAAAGCAAGGTTGTCGATCTTGCTTATCAGAAAGAAGAAGAATACGACTTGGTTATAATAGACACGGCGGGTTTTAATAATACCGCTGGAAGCGTGTCTATGACGATTTCAAACCTTGTGATCGTTCCCGTTGGTATCGGATCGTCGGATATTGACCAGGCCGAGAAAACTATCAAGCACATTGAAATGTATTCCAAGGCTATGAAGCGGGACATTCCGACCGTGGCGCTGATAAATCGCTTCACCAGAACGAATGTCGCCAGTCATGCAGTCAATGAACTGCGCGAACTAGGAATAAAGTCCTTGGATGCTGTCTTGGGACATAGAGCGCCCCTAGCCGAAATTTCCTTTAGCGGTGTCCTGCCTTCCTCTGGCACGGCGCGAACGGAGATTGATGCTTTGATAGACGAACTGGCGGCCACAGGTGCCGTACCGTCTTCCAAGACCGTAGAAGTTACGAAGGAGAACTAGAGCATGGCACGCCCACCGCTCAAATCTCGCAAGGATCGGGTAGATCCGGCAGAGGCACTAAGGCTTGTTCAGGGGGTAACTGCCGACGCGGGCCATACAGGCCCAAACGCAGCCACAGCGCCCGCCACAGCCCTCGTGAAGGCGACTGAACCCACACCGGCCCCTGTTCCCCGTCCTGACCCCATAAAGGTCGTGCAGCGGGTCAATCCAGAGGCCCGGCCAGTCCCGGCCCCTCCACGGGAAAAGTCTATCAATCTGAATATCCGCGTGCGTCCGCGCACGATCCGCTCGCTGGGCACGGTAGCGGAGCAGCAGGGCACCACGACAAAAAATGTCGTGATGAAGGCTCTAGCCGATGCAGGCATTGAAGTTGATGAACTAGACTTGGTGGACCGGCGCACAGTGCCGTGGCACCAAAGGGAAGGGTAATAATTGCATGGAAATGAAGTTTGTCGAGTTTCCAGCCGATCCGCAGGTAGAGGGAACATTCAGGCGTGGATATGTCCACGGCGTTGCAGCGGTGGCCAATGCGCTGAAAGCCAATCCATCGCTGACGGTTGAGGATCTTATGCAGTGGGCCAGCCCGCGCGGCGCTGGGGATACCTGGCGCAAGCACCAGCCGATTGACCGTATGATCCAGCCGCCAGCCATCACGGGCTGATGCAGAGCATCGCGGGCGTAAACAAAAAAGGCCATCCAGTATAGGGGATTTACCCCATATGCCGGATGGCCTTTTTCTTTGTTTAGATAATCCGTGACAAGACTACGGAAGCGTCACCTTGACCGGGGCGACAGTCACCACCGTTGCCAGGTGGTTTGGCCGCATGAGTACGGCGACTTTCGGGGTCAGTGCCTTCACCACATTCTCTGGAATGACGTATTCCTGCACGTCCCCAAATGTGCGCTTAGACGCCCAGGATTCACCGCCCATCGCGTTCACTTCCGTCTGTTCCATACGGACGGCCCGCTTGGACGTGTCGCCTGTGGTTTCCGCAATCCATCGGGCGGTATCGGAATCAGAACCGCCGAAAAATTCTTTAACCTGGCAGTTTACCTTGATGGCTTGCAGCGCAGCCCGGCCATTGATTGTTTCATCCTCTGGATTTTCAATGTCCCCGAAACTCTGGAACGCCAGGCAGAAGGTTGCGCCTTCCCCCGTGATGGTGGCCAGCGAGCCAAGAATGGTTTTTGACAGGAGGAACTTTAATTCATCCACCTGTATTTCGACTTCTGTTTTCCGGTCCTGATGGAGACGCTTAATCTCTTGCCTCAATTCGATAATAAATGCCCTGGTCGCCGCCAAAATCACCTGATCCTCAAGGTGCCCACGGAAATACACAACGGCACCATTCGGATTGAGAAGGGTTTTCGCAATACTGAATCCCCCTTTTCCTGAAATACGCTCATATGCAGCCATTTCAGTCAGGCGAGATACCACAGATTCAAGGGATTTACGGCGGGCTGTATCTTCATCGCGGTTGCCCGTATCGTCTTCCTTCATCGCCTCTACTTGCTCAAGAAGCCACGGGATCGTGGTGGGCTGATTTTGGGCGTCCGCGTCGTGGAAAATGTTGACCAGATAGCGACGGGCTACGGTCTTATAGAAATCTGCCGTAGTGCCGCTATCTCGCAGCGACAGGACTTCATACAGGCGGGAACGCCGGTCTTCCGGGCTACCATGCACGAATGGCGCATACGTGCCCTTGGCGTCACGAGACATAAGATCCACAGACAGGAAGGTTTTGCCGTGTTTTTCCGCTTCCTGTTTCAAAACATGCGGCATGTATTTGTCTGTCTTCGGATCAATATGGAATAGGGTCTTGCCGCGCCTGATGGCCTGGCTGGCCCATATCTGGAAGGTGATACCCTTACCGTATCTGGTGGTGCCTACGGTTATCTTGTGGGTTTCATCCCATGTGGCGAGGTCCAGATATTGCGGAGCCTTGGTAGAAATATCCAGACCGAGGAACATTTCGCCAGGCCGCATGTATTTCAGGGGGTCATAATCTATGGCCCGGTATTTGGTAATTTCGTTCTTCATATCGGATACGGTGTCTTCTGTTTGCGTGATCCTCATGCGGCGCAAAAGAGACGAGATCCGGGGCACGGCCCAGCGGTGGTACACCAGGCGGCAGATGATACCGACGATCAGGAAAAGGGGCAGCATGGGCAACCAGCGCCATGCGTAGATATGCAGCAGCTTGTTTAGAGCCTGATCCGAAAGTTTTTGAACAATACCAGCCTGTTGTGATTCATCCGTCTTTACGAAGAGCCCGATCCGAAAGTTTTTCAAGCTTGACAATGCCTTGCTGTCCGTCGTGTGAGCATGCGGATCGAGGCGATCAATGTCCATGCGGTTGAGGAAGCAATGGACTTTTCCCAATCTTTGGCGAGCCGCCTGCACCGTCCCAGCCAGGCGAATGTCCGTTCAACCACCCAGCGGCGCGGCAGGATCTGAAAGCCCTTCGCCGTATCGGACCGCCTGATGATTTCGATCGTCCATTTTCCCATGGAGGCGAGCGCGGATCGCAATTTGTCGCCAGCATAGCCGCCATCAGCGAAGATGTGGCGCAGCCAGGGAAAGCGCCTGCGTATTGCCGCCAGAACATCAACGGCCCCATCACGGTCCTGGATGTCGGCGGCATGAACGAGGAGAAAGATCAGGAAGCCGCAGGTATCAGTCACGATATGGCGCTTGCGGCCCTTGACCTTCTTGCCCGCGTCATAGCCCGAA
>NZ_NKTX01000073.1 GCF_003207815.1 Komagataeibacter oboediens
CGCACCCGGCCGAGGCTATGTAGAGCATCGCATTGACCACCTCGCGCATATCCGTCGTGCGAGGGCGACCGCCCCGTTTCGCAGGGGGCACAAATGGCATGATCAAAGCCCATTCCCCGTCCATCATATCCGATGGATATCGCAGTCCTTCCCGGCTATGTTCACGTCGGGCAATACCAGTCCATGTCACCATTCACTCCATCTCTTCGTAAAGACGGATGAATCACAACAGGCTGGTATTGTTCAAAAACTTTCGGATCAGGCTCTAAAGTTAAGAGCAATAAGTTTCTATCGAACGATGTTGTCACTTCCCCGATCATAAACTGGTTTCATGCGGGTGAATATATGCAGCATTTTAATGACTGTGTGGCTAATAAAGGCCCAGCACCGGGCTATACGAAAGTAATTGATCCAGAGCATCCTGAAACAGCAAATGAACCTGCCCCGAAGCCAGATACGTCAAGTTACTCTTCAGCACGCAAAGCTGAAATGTCAGCACTGACTCCCGAAGACTTCATGAGTTATGGAGATGAAGTAATTGGGAAACGAGTATCTGTTAAAGGAATAATATACTGCAAAGATTTGAATAGCTGCAATATATTCCCTGATCAAATAGATTACCGAAAGTCTGTTTGGTTCAGTGCTGCAACTCTTCCCATTGCAGAGAGGAAAGAGATTATGTCTTGTTCTGTACCTACTCAGAACGGATCATCCTGTATGGGTACCGTAACGGGTGTGGGTAAAGCTGTATATGTGACAAATGGTTATCAAAGGCTTCGAGAAGTTGGGATCAATTCTACTGACGTTAAAATGCTTTCAATGGATGATATGATGCAAGAAGGCATGGAAATGACAAGGGAATTGCAGAGTCATCTTCGTAATTAGAATGCGATATACATTATCTACATTTAGTATGGATATGTGATATGAATTATTTATTAAAAAGAAAATACTCTATACGCGCCCAAGCTATCAAACTCTGTTTAGCTTTATTTGCAGGCTTATGCGTGCAAGAAGCTCGTGCAGATGTCCCAATGAAAGCCTATCATTTTGCAGATGGGGGCACTGAATTTGCTGGGGTAGAAGGGGATACTTTCCTTTGCATAACTAGAAATAGTATACAAGATAATGCTGATGATACAGTAGATATAATGACAAATGGCGATGAATCTGACTTTGTTGTATCTTCGACAAAAATAAAAGGGAAGGACTCCAATCAGATTTTTAGTATTATTTTTGAATATAATAAAAATTATTACCGTGGTACCATGACTCGCTCATCATTGGACCATGATAGTTTTAAACTCAATCTGGATGGAAATTCTGCATTAGGTTTCCTCCAAGCTTTCAAACATGAGGGAAAAGTGAGTATTTCTGCCATTCCCGCTTCTGATCCTTCTCCCGGTCCTTCCAAGATCATTTTTTTATGGCCGACATTTAATCGTGATATGCTGCACCAGCAGTCCTGCGAAGAGAATAAAGGGAAAGTAGTTGGTGCGATCGACGCCGCTCGATAAGCCTTATTGTGGGGATATAATTATTTATATATCTGTTCAAGACAAACTTTGAAGTCCACAAGAAGGCGCTTCATTTGATCTACTGAAACTGTACACCTGAACGTCTTCTTGTTATCTTCCTTGTTCCAAAAATCTATAGATTGTATTCTCTTTATTTTATCGGCGTTATACCTGATGTTCCCATGCGCCAGTGCGTGACGGATGCATTTCACAAATCCATAATAGGAGATATTTTCTTCTAAAATGATCTTGTAATGAACGTCTATCGGGACTGGTTTGTTCGAGAAATATTCAATGAAATGCTTCCCTTTCGATGACTTCTCAAAGGGATGGATGAGCGCCCCCAAGAATGTATTAACGAGTTGGGTCACTTCATACAGCGCGTGGGTCTCATAATTCGCTTCGATGAATTCCAAGTTGGCTATGGACCGTCGAATGATGTCCAAGAGCGGATCGCTTGGAATGCCCATGCTGTGTCGTCCTTATGGTAACCAGATCGCCAGACGGATACCTTCTGATATGGCCTTGTAGAACGCAAGGCGTCGACGGTGCAACCGGGATGCTAATCTAATTTTTTCAAACGTTTAGACTTTTGAAACAGTCTCTTAAGCCATGAGCCGGGGCCAGCCACCATCCGAGGCGGGTGGCCACGTACGTTTTCGGGCTTTGCGAATGCCCCGCTTTTTGCGACGCCGAGCAGCGCATGCTTAAGAACATAGAAGCCATTGCAGACTTCCTTCTCCCAAAGGTCGCTACGCAGACTGACCTGCCTGCCCGTACTGCGCTCCATAATTTCGCCACCTTTATTCGCGTAAGTCTTAAGATGTGCGATATGAAAGATGATAGTATAGTTAAAGAGTAATATGGTACGGATTAAATGTACTCTTCATCTTATTCGTAATGGAAAAAACCATTTGCGGATTCCTTTTGTGTTCTATAGAGAAAATCGACGGCATCAGAAGTTAAGATTTATGCGAATAATACCTATACAGGTATTTCGTGGTGAAATCTTATATCTCTCTGAAATATAATACTGAATGACGATATAATGCTGATTGACTATGCACGCGTAAGCACGGACGAACAAAACCTAGACGTGCAATTGGAGCATCTATGCAAGGTTGGGTGCGATTACATCTTTCAGGAAAAAGTTTCTGGCGCGGAGCGACAACGCCCAGAACTTAATCGGTTATTGAGAAAAGTCCGGCGGGGAGACGTGGTAATTGTCCATAGACTTGACCGCCTGGCACGGTCGACAAAACACCTTCTGGAAATTACGGAGTACCTCCAAAAGAAACAGACCGGATTTCGTTCCCTTTCTGAACCATGGGCGGATACGACGTCTCCAGCAGGGCGGATGATCCTGACCGTATTTGCTGGCATAGCGGAGTTTGAGCGAGTCCAGATCCGAGAGCGCACCGCAGCGGGTCGTGAGCTCGCGCGTGCTCGAGGAGTTCATATGGGACGCCCCGCAAAGCTGGCACAGCCGGAAACGGTTCTAGAGCATGTCCACTTTATTCCGGCTCATATCCAGCGGCTGTAAAGAAGTTGGCGCATTCGTCAGGAGTGAAAGCATCCAGGACTGATCCGGCGGCGTCCCATAAGGCTGTGACGGTTCTTGCTGCCCTGGCGCGTAAAAGGGCCTTGAGCTTGGCGAATGCCATTTCGATCGGGTTGAAATCGGGACTATAGGGAGGCAGGAACATCATCTGTGCTCCCACTCGTTCGATGGCCTTTCGCGCTCCCGGCACCTTGTGGGCGGACAGATTGTCCAGCACGACGATATCGCCCGGGCTCAGCGTTGGCACGAGAACATGCTCCACATAGGCCTGAAACATCTCGCTGTTCATGGCGCCATCATGCACGAAGGGTGCGGTCATGCCCGTGAGGCGCAAGCCAGCGGTGAAAGTGGTGGTTTTCCAATGGCCATGAGGAGCGCCTGCCCGACAGCGTTCTCCGCGTAAAGCGCGACCACGCAGACGGGCCATCTTCGTGGAGAGGCAGGTTTCGTCGATGAAGACCAGGCGGTGCGGATCGAGGTCAGGCTGGCCGTCGAACCAGTCCTGCCGACGTTTCAGGATATCTTCGCGCTCCTGCTCCAATGCATGTGCGGTCTTTTTTTGAATGTCCACCCGCGCTGCCGCAGCCATCGGCTGAGCATGCTGCGGCCGATCCCGACGGACTGCTCCCCCTTCAGGCGCGCCACCATCTCGTTGAGCGTGATATCTTTCTGCGCTTCGATCATGCCGACGATAAAGGCTTCATGCCCGTCCAGCCTCGAACCCCGCGGCTTGCCCTGACGGCGCGCCGTCCGTTCGCCGCTTTCACGCTCACGCCGAAGCCACCGGATCGCCGTCGAAATCCCGATCCCGAACCGCTTCGCCAATGAACGGGCTGACCCGCCCGCTGCTCCAGCTTCCAGAACGCGCACCCGAAGATCGTCACTCAATGCTCGCGCCATCACCATCTCCATCAATGGAAACGGTGAATCACAATCCACGCCCCGTGTCACCCCGCATGGTTCATAGTTCAGTGGACGCGCTCTAGCCTGCCGAATGGTAACCGAAGATGGCCTCTCGGTCGCGCAGGTAGCTGCAAAATTTGGGGTACACAAAGCCACGATCTACCGAATGCTGGTCAGGAACCAACATATAAGCTCGTAGAAGCAGACAATAAGCTGGACGGCAGCAGGAATAGAAAATGGAAACAAAAATACATATAAATGATAATATCAGGAAAAACACATATTCCATGGAACTAATATATGAGCATATCACAATACAGTAATTTATTTTATAATATTTATTATAAATAATCCTATTATTTACATTTTACTGTTAATATATCGATATTTCTGTGTTATTTTCCGAATCTCATTCATGAAGAGATAGTATTTAGTCGATGAATCCGGGCTGTACGGCCACCACGTTGAGAACGTGTGTCGCGGCGCTGAGCGGATTACGATTGCAATCAGGAAACTGGACGGTCCGCTGTGTCCTCCTCGATCTGATTAACGAAAATGATCACCTTCGCGGCAAGATCCACATCTCGAGGGAAAAAAGGATCGAAACAAATTTCACGTACCGAAGCTGGCATTTCATTTCGGTATTCAATGGAAATTTCGCGCTTTTACAATGATATTTTCAGAAGCACGTCCCTGATCGATGTCTCGGGATACCTGCAGAGAGCGGTTTCCGACATCGGCCAGCAGGTGGGAGAGATCCACAATCTCACGTGTCACGAGATGTACCACCTCGCCTTCCTTCTGTAGCCGCCCCACGACTCCCAGCATCTGGCCAGACAGGACCACACGGCGGAAACGCTCGAACATATCAGGCCAGATGATCACGTTGATCGCTGCCGTTTCATCCTCCAGCGTCATGAACACCACACCCTCGGCTGAACCGGGCCGCTGACGAACCAGCACGAGCCCAGCCACCGACAGGCTGCTCCTGTCCCTTGCCTCGAAGGCCTGCCGACACGTCACCATCCCGCGCTCGATAAGGTCGGCACGCAGGAAGGCCAGAGGATGATCCCGCAGGGTCAGGCCGGTGCGGTTGTAATCGCACGCGACCTCGGCCCCGTCCCGCATGGGCTGGAGCAGCACATCAGGTTCTTCCGCCTCACGCATGACGGCGGCCGCGGCAAACAGCGGCAGGGGTTCGTCACGTAGTGCTTTGATCGCCCACAGCGCCTCGCGCCGGGCCAGACCCAGCCCCGGCCGGAAAGCGTCCGCCTCGGCCAGATGGGTCAGAGCCGTAACCTTCACCCCTGCCCTGCGCCACAAATCGTCGACCGAGACAAAGGATCGGTCGACCCGCGCGGCTACGATGCGGGCGGCATCCTCATTGGCCAGCCCTTTCACCAGGTTCATGCCCAGACGGACGGCAAACAGCCCGTCATTCCGCTCCGGGCCTTCAAGTATGCTGTCCCAGCGCGAGGCGTTGATGCAGACCGGCCGGATCTCGACCCCATGTTCGCGCGCATCGCGCACAAGCTGCGCCGGGGCATAGAAGCCCATGGGCTGGCTGTTCAGGAGTGCTGCCAGAAACACATCCGGATGGGTGCATTTCATCCATGACGACGAATAGGCCAGAATGGCGAAGCTGGCGGCATGGCTTTCGGGAAAGCCGTAACTGCCAAACCCCTCCAGCTGTTGGAAGATACGCTCGGCAAAGGTCTCGGGATAACCCCGCGCTGTCATGCCCTCGATCAGGCGCGTGCGAAAGCGCGAGACCGTGCCGGTATTCTTGAACGTCGCCATGGCCCGGCGCAGCTGATCAGCCTCGGACGCCGAAAACCCGGCGCAGACCATAGCCACCTGCATCACCTGTTCCTGGAACAGCGGAATGCCCAGCGTCTTCCTGAGCACCTTTTCCAGTTCCGGCGCCGGGTAGACTTCCTTTTCCTGCCCGGCACGCCTGCGCAGATAGGGATGCACCATGTCGCCCTGGATGGGACCGGGCCGGACGATGGCCACCTCGATCACCAGATCATAGAACACCCGGGGCCTGAGACGCGGCAGCATGGACATCTGCGCCCGGCTCTCGATCTGGAACACCCCGATCGTATCGGCCTTCCGGATCATGGCGTAGGTGCGTGGATCCTCGGCCGGGATGGTCTGCAGCGTGTAATGCTGTCCCTTGTGTTCGGCCAGAAGGTCCAGCCCCTTCTTCATGCAGGTCAGCATGCCAAGGGCCAGCACATCCACCTTCATGAATTTCAGGACGTCGATATCGTCCTTGTCCCATTCGATGATCTGGCGAGCGTCCATGGCCGCCGGTTCGATCGGCACCAGTTCGTCCAGCCGGTCACGGGTCAGGACAAACCCGCCGGGATGCTGCGACAGGTGGCGCGGCACGCCGATCAGGCAGCGCGCCAGATCCAGCGTCAGCCGGATGCGCCGGTCGGACAGGTCGATCCCCGTCTCATTCAGCGCGTCCTCATCCAGCTTGCGCCCCCAGCCCCAGATCTGGCCGGACAGGGTGCGGATCAGGTCTTCGGGCAGGCCCATGACCTTGCCGACATCGCGCAACGCCCCTTTCGCACGATAACGCGTGACCACGGCGGTAAGGGCAGCGTGGTTGCGGCCATAATGACCGTAAATCCACTGGATCACCTGCTCCCGGCGCGCATGTTCGAAATCCACGTCGATATCGGGCGGCTCGCGGCGCTCTTCGGAGACGAACCGTTCAAACAGCAGCGACGTCCGTGCCGGATCGATGGCGGTAATGCCCAGCACGTAGCAGACAGCGGAATTGGCCGCCGATCCCCGCCCCTGGCACAGGATGCCCTGTGATCGGGCGTAACGGACGATACTGTGGACCGTCAGGAAATACGGCGCATAATCCATGCGCCCGATCAGGGCGAGTTCATGGCTGAGGGTTTTCCTGACCTTGGGCGGAATACCCTCGGGATAGGCCGCTGCCGCCCCTTCCCGGGTCAGGGCTTCGAGCGCCTGCTGCGGCGTCTGGCCAGGAACGGAGACCTCGTCTGGATACTGGTAGGCCAGGTCATCAAGACTGAAGCGGCAGCGCTCCACGATCTCCATGGTCCGGGCCACCGCTTCGGGATACCGGCTGAACAGCCGGGCCATTTCCGCGGGCGGCTTGAGGTAGCGGTCCGCATGGCGTTCGCGGGTAAAGCCGGCCTCGTCGATGGTGGTGTGGTTGCGGATACAGGTCACCACATCCTGCAGGATGCGCCGATCATGGGTGTGGAACAGCACGTCATTGGTCACGACCGTTGGTACCCGCGCCTGCTGGGCGAGGTTCGCCAGCTCATACAGCCGCATCTGGTCATTGGGCCGGCGCCGCAGGGTCAGTGCCATGGAGGTCCGGTTGGCAAAGGCGTCCTTCAGCTTGCGCAGATGCAGGGCGCAGGCATCATCCGCCGTATCCGGGAGCAGGATCACAAGGAGGCCTTCGCCCCATGCTACCAGATCCTCCCAGAGCAGATGACACTTCCCCTTCCCGGCCCGGGCCTTGCCGAGGCTCAGTAGTCGGCATAGGCGACCATAGGCGGCCCGATCCGTTGGGTAGACCAGCACGGGCGCGAAATCGGCAAGGTCGAGACGGCAGCCCACGACCAGGCGGATACCGGTCTCTTTCGCGGCCACATGGGCCTGCACCATGCCTGCCAGGGAATTGCGGTCGCAGATGCCCAGCGCTTCAATGCCAAGGGCCCTCGCCTGCTCGAACAGTTCAATCGGTGAGGACGCGCCGCGCAGGAACGAGAAGTAACTCGTCACCTGCAGTTCGGCGTATGGCATGCTCATTCAAAGAGACCGTGCAGGAACCAGCCCTGCGAACCGGTCTCGCCATGTTCGCCATCCCCGGTCCGGTAAACCCAGAATGTCTCGCCGCTGGTATCCTCCACCCGGAAGTAATCGCGCACGGTGGTCAGTTCGGCATCCCCTTTCCACCATTCGCCAAAGACGCGCTCGGGGCCATCGGCGCATCTGATCCGACGGCGGATGCCGCGCCAGATGAAGAAGACCGGCGGATGGTCGGGCAACACCGCCATGGTCTGGATCGGCTCGGGACGGGGCAGCAGGCGCGTGGGGCGCGGCCAGTGATCCGGCCACTCCCGTGTATCTTCGGGTGCGAGGGCGGGCACGCGGCAGACGGCCCGTTCCGGCACGTCGCTTTCCACCGGGGCGAAGCGATACAGGGCCTGCATGCCGACACGATTGGCCAGGGTATCGATCAGGTCGGAAACGTCGGCTTCTTCTTCCTCGATCAGGGCGGATACACCCTGGCGATGCAGGATCGGCTCGGCCAGTGACGCGGTCAGCACCATGCGCTCGATCCCGAAGCCCGGATCGATAATCTCGATCCTGTCACAGAGCAGACGGGTCAGGCGTCTGACGTCCCGCACCGGCATGGCTGTGGCCACGCGGACGGCCTCGGTGCGGCTGTCCACCCGGTGCAGCAGCAGGTCGAGGCGGCGCACGCCCTGCTCGCGTTCCTCCAGCCCGGCGCACAGGGGCGGCACGAGTTTGGTGATGTAGCGGGCAATGGTCTCGGCCGCGCTGATCGGTTCGGCAAAGTTCCGGCTGACCTGCACCGGCGCCTGCAGCCGGACCGGGACAATGGCTTCCGCCTGCCGCCCGAAAGCCTGGTCCAGCCTACGGGCGACATCCGGGCCGAAGCGCAGGGCCAGCGGTGCGCGCGGCGTGCCGGCCAGCGGGCCGATGCGTGACACGCCCAGCCCATGGAGGCCACCAATGATATCCGCTGGCAGGCGCAGGGCCTCGATGGGCAGGTCGGCAATCGCTGCCGACGTTTCACCGGGCGGCACGAGGGTGATGCGTCCCCGGCCATAACGCGCCAACGCATGGGCGGCGCCCCACGTATCGGCAATCGCGGCCCGGGCCGTGATCCCGGACTCCTTCAGGCGCGTGACCATGTTCTCCAGCATGACGGCCTCACCCCCATGCAGGTGATCGGCACCCGTCGTATCCAGCACGATGCCGTCTGGCGGATCGGGGGCCACGATGGGGGCGATGCGGTGCTGGAACCACAGCGCCAGCCGCTCCAGCCCTGCCTGGTCACCGTCCGGGTCGGCATCCATGATGAGCAGATCAGGATGGAGCGCCTGCGCTTTCGCGACAGGCGTGCCGGGGCGCAGGCCCAGCCTGCGGGCGGCGAGATCGACCGACAGGATGACCCGTCGCCGCCCTTCCCGCCCGGCCAGCACCAGTGGGCGGTCAGGCGCGGGCGCGTCGGTGCCCAGCCGCTTCCTGAGCCGGTCTGTCGGCCAGAGCGGCAGGTAGAGTGAGACGACACGGTGCCAGTCTCCCTTTGGCATCACAGGCCTCCACTTCGAAATCGGCGCATTCGCCCGCGCGGGCACGGATGAGTTCCAGCAGCCAGCGGGACCGGCCGACGCCGGGGACCGGCAACGACACGGATGGCAGGACCGAGACCCGCCACCGGGTGACTGAAGCAGTGGGCTGGCCGAAATCGGCCGCATCCGTCTGCCATCGCCAGCGTCGGATGGCGATGCCCAGCGCGCCAGATGTCTCGGCCGCCAGCTGCAGGCGGCGTGAGGCGGTCATGGACAGGCGGGCCACCTCGGCCACGACTGCCCCCAATCCCTGATGACGCAATGCCTCCTCGAAACAGGCCAGGACATCGACGTCCGAACTGGCCGCGACATAAATGGTCCGTTGCGCCGACAGCCCGACCTGCTGCAGTGCCGGGGCATACAGGTCCTGACGGGTGGCGATCCACAGCACCTTTCCGCGTGTCCGGGCAGCGATCCCGGCGGAAAACAGCCCGGATGCCGCTGCATTCAGGGCATCATTACCGCCACCAGCCACCTCATGCAGCGCGCCCAGCGCCAGGCCACCATCCGGCAGGCGACCGTCAATCTCGGGCATGCCGAAGGGCAGCACGCCCCGCCTGCGTCGGCCCTGGCCTTCGAGGCGGCTGACCTGTGCTCTCAGCGCCTCCAGCGCGGGACGGGGTTCGGGTGCGGGCATGGGGTCGGACAGTCCATTCGGGTGCTTCTGACACGGAATCAGTGATCGTGTTCGTTATTTGTTCTGGCACGGTGACGAATGTCAACCCATTCTGGAAAAGCGGCTGTGATCCGGACGCGGACGCAGGGCTGTCACACGGTCCAGGCTTGATGAAAACTGTCTGGATTGCAGGGGTTTATCAGGAACAGTCCGGCCACCCCTGTCGTGCAGGGTGGATACCACCCTGTCAATCGGCACTCAAAAATAACCCCTGATCGGCATGCAATATTAACCCCCTGTTGAAGGCCCGGCCTGTCTCCTGAAGCCGTAGGCGTAAGGAGACAGGCCGGGGCAGGTATGGATCTGGAGAGAGGTTCAGTTACGGTTCCTGAACCGCCAGCTTTCGTTCCCTGTCTCGATGATGTCGCAGTGATGGGTCAGACGGTCGAGCAGTGCCGTGGTCATCTTGGCGTCGGCGAATACACTGGCCCATTCACCGAAGGACAGGTTCGTGGTGACAATGACCGAGGTCTGTTCATAAAGGCGGCTGATCATATGGAACAGCAACTGTCCGCCAGACTGGGCAAAGGGCAGGTATCCCAGTTCGTCGAGGATGACAAAGTCCAGTCGGCCGAGTTGTTCGGCCAGCCGACCCGCCCTTGCCGCCCGACTGTCAGCCTCAAGCCGGTTGACCAGGTCCACCACGTTGAAGAACCGGCCACGCCGACCTGTGCGGATGCAGCTCCGGCCAATGGC
>NZ_NKTX01000074.1 GCF_003207815.1 Komagataeibacter oboediens
GGTGTTCATCGCCAGCTCCCACTACAGCTGGTCTTCCATGAATCACCGATCGCATCCGTTGGGAATCCTTATTCCAAATTTTCTACCAAAGTAGTGCTAGGGCGTGCCGTCAGTCTGCATCTGGCGCCATGAGGCTTGTACTCCCGTTTGATCTGTGATGTTTTCTCTCTGTTCTCAGGGAGAAAATGAATGCGACGATATGGCCTGAGTGACAGCCAGTGGGAACGGATAAAAGATCTTCTCCCGGGTCGTGAAGGTCATATCAGCGGAACGGCTGCCGATAACCGTCTGTTTGTGCAAGCCGTGCTGTATCGTTACCGTGCCGGCATTCCCTGGCGTGACCTGCCTGCCCGGTTCGGGGACTGGAAAAACGTCCACCGGCGACTGCGTCGCTGGTGCGAAGGCGGCGTGATCGAACGGGTTTTCCGGCATCTGGCCGCCGATCGTGACAACGACTACATGATGATCGACAGCACGATTGTCCGGGCTCACCAGCACAGTGCGGGTGCCCGTAAAAAAAGGGCGCGGATCAGGCCATCGGGCGGCCCCATGGCGGACTGACCTCGAAAATTTACGCCATTGTCGGTGCCGCAGGAAAGGCGGTCGCCCTGTCCCTGACGCCCGGGCAGAGAGCAGACATTACGGAAGCAGACCCCCTGCTGGATGAGGTCGATCCCAAAGCCTTTATCGCCGACAGGGCTTATGATGCTGATCCGCTTATCGAAAAGCTCGAAGAACGGCAGATCACACCGGTTATCCCGTCAAGGAAAAACCGACGCGATCCACGGAAACTCAGCTTCCGGCTCTACAAAAACAGAAACATCATTGAACGCTTCTTCGCCAGGCTGAAGCAGTTCAGGGGCATTGCAACACGCTACGACAGGCTGAAGTCAACATTCCTCGCAGCACTGCAACTCGTTTCCGCCATCATCAGAATTAACTGACGACACGTCCTGGCGATGCCAATGAGTATGATCCATGAAGATGTGCGTGTCATGCCAGTAAAATACTGATTTTACCTCAGCACTGACACGCAGGCTGCGTCATGCGGCAGGACCGTGCCGTAGGTTTCGCTGTAGCGTGAAGCAAACGCTTCCCGCTCCAGCCGCTCGCAATAGTCAAGATACCGGATCAATGCCCGCTCGGCACGCGTCGTGCGTCCATAGAGCCGTCTGTAATGCTGCCAGAGCATCATGACGTTGACCGACCAGGCATCATAGGCATGCGCAGCCACCCGCTGGCGGATCGCTGCGGGCAGGGCGTCAAAGGCTGCCCAGTCATTGCCTGCATACCGCCGCCACATCTCGTGGCGTAATGTCCGTTCGTTATCTGCCTTCACCTTACGCATCTGCCATTTCTCCCTGCCCCCAGACCGGGAATGGATCAGGCAGATGGGCGAACAGCAGCGGATTGAATCGCCCTGCATCAAACTCGGGTACAAGGCAGGCCTCCAGAACCGCTGCAATGGCAGCATCGTCCATCTCTGCCGTGCCGATAAATACGATTTCCTGCCGTCGGTCCCCATAAACCGGATCCCATTTCGACAGGATCAGGTCGCGCCATTCATCGCTGTCCGGCCACTGGTTTTTGGGAATGGTCACCCACCAGCGCCCCATGGCCTGCGTACGGACCAGTGCACCGGCCTGCCCCAGTTCGCCCACCCATTGCGGGCGGGTCGCCAGCCAGAAATGGCCCTTGGCCCGGATCACGCCCGGCCAGGTAGAGTCGATAAAGGCCTTGAACCGTTCCGGCACCAGCGGGCGGCGGGCACGCCAGACGAACGTGTGGATGCCATATTCCTCGGTCTCGGGGACATGGTTATGGAATTCGAACAGTTCCTTGTACCAGAGCGGGTGTTTGTGCGCCCGGTCATAATCGAAGCGATGCGTATCCAGAATGCGTGCGCAGGGCACGATGCCTTGATCGGTTTCGATAATATCCGCATCGGCATTCAGGGCCTGAATGACCTGCCGCGCGGCCTCGCGCTGCGCCACTGTGGAGGTCGAGACCTTGTTCAGCACAACCACATCGGCAAACTCGATCTGTTCGACCAGCAGGTCAACCAGTGCCCTGTCATCCCCGTCGCCTGCCGTCTCGCCCCGGTCGCGCAGGAAGTCCGTCGAGGCGTAATCCTTCAGCAGGTTGACGGCATCCACCACCGTGACCATCGTATCGAGCCGCGCAATGTCGGACAGGCTCTCGCCCGCTTCGTCACGAAACTCGAATGTCGCTGCAACCGGAAGCGGTTCTGCAATCCCTGTCGATTCAATCAGGAGGTAATCGAAGCGCCCTTCTTCCGCAAGCCGTCGGACTTCATGCAGCAGGTCATCGCGCAACGTGCAGCAGATGCAGCCATTGCTCATCTCGACCAGCGTTTCATTGGTGCGGGACAGGTCGCTGCCGTCGCGCACCAGGTCGGCGTCAATGTTCACGTCGCTCATGTCGTTGACGATTACCGCGACTTTCCGGCCTTCGCGGTTATTGAGCACGTGGTTGAGAAGCGTTGTCTTCCCGGCTCCCAGAAAGCCGGAAAGCACCGTTACCGGAAGTCTTTCGTGCATGACGGACACCATTCATTCGGTTGCGATCCGCCGAACCTATATGTTACGTTATAATATAACAATACCTAAAGGACCCCGACATGAGACAGTCCTGTCCGACCCGTGTGCCGCCTGCCATTCCCATGCCGTTCCAGCACATCGATAGAACCGACTGTTTCATCGTTCAGGAAGAGCGCCACACGGGGCAGGAGATCATGCAGGCCGCGGGATTGTGGAATGCCCATGGCCCGGATCTGTTTTTGCGTCGGGGGAGCATTGAAATTCTTGAGACCCAGCTGGGGGCGCTCCTGCCGGCAGGCACGAAGGCGCTTGCTGAAGACGCCCTGAATCTTGTCCGCCGCTATCAGCGTCTGTCAGGTACGGCCGAAATCCGCTTCCGACTGGAAAAGGTCCGTCATGATAGTTGCCGCCGCTTTCATGTTGACCATGTTCCGTTACGCCTCCTGTGCACCTACACCGGTCCCGGGGTTCAGTGGAAATACGCTGACAGCGAGACCATCTATGAAACGCCAGCGGGCTGGATTACCCTTCTGAAAGGGCGATTATATCCCGGCTGGTCGACAAAAGGGGCGGTACTGCACCGTTCGCCGCCAATATCGGATCGCCCGGTTCCTGTTACGCGCCTGCTTCTGACCCTTGACCATCCGGACGCATGTGGCATGGGACGGCAATGACGCCTTAACGCCGTAGCGTTCAGGCTGCTTCCAGCCGGGATCGCCAGACGTCAGGATCACGTATCCGGCCTGTCCCTCATCATAACAGTCTTCCACATCGGAGAATCTCCGGACCTTACGCCATGCGGATATACCGGGCGCCTGCTGGAGAATCCCAAGGTCGCAAGCGAGGTGACCGCCCGCGACCGTGGAGCCGGTTTTATCTGCTGGCAGCCTCAAGCAGGACTTCAGCCGCCAGTTTGCCAAGATTGTTCGATGCCAGCGGGCTATCGCCCGTCAGCAGGTTACGATCACGGTGCACCTGGCCGGTAATCCCCGTGTTGACGATCTTTACGTTGTATTCCCGGAGTTTTTCACCGACCAGCCACGCCATCGGACCCGGGATGTAGCCAATTTCGATATTGGCCCCGGCGTCCAGACTGTCTGGAAAGACGCACATCTCATAGCCTTCATATGCGAACCTGCCACCATCGACTGCTGTCGCGAGCAGGCTGGCGGGGCCATGACAGAGCGAGATCGTGAAACGTCCGTTGGCCTGTGCCCAGCGCAGGACAGCACCGACCTGCCTGCTGAATGGCACCCCATTGAGAACGCCGTGACCGCCCGGAATGAACACGCCGAGATACGGCGCTTCAGCTGTGAGACCCTCGCCTGTCACGTCGGCAAGCTTCTTCGGTGTTTTGAGCTGCTTTTCGTATTTCTTGTAGATCGATTTGACGGCCTCGTCCTCATGTGGGAAGGCCCACCACTCGAACTTCACCGGATCGCCGGAGATGGTCGCGATATCGATCTCAAATCCCGCAGCGTCCAGATGATACAGGGGCAGAAGCATTTCAACCGGGTGATTGCCGGTCGAAAAGAACTCGCCGCCTTTCATCATCAGGTAACGCTCCTGCGTACCGATCATCAGGATCTTCCACTTTCCTCCCTTATAGGGCTCAGGATAGGTGGTGCCGTCAAAATCGGTCTTTGAGGACGTATATTGCGTCAGGGAATATTCTGACGGGAAGAAGGCGTTGTCCTCTGCCCGGTCAGGCACCGGCGTTCGGCTCAACTGTTCATCGCTCATGTTTATTCTCCTGTTGTCAGCCTTGTCGCGCATGACAGGCCTGCGGTCAGGCCGCGCTACGTCCGCATGCAGAAGGTGCGGCAGGGTATGCACGAAACCATACGTTGCTTCGCAGCAAAGATGAATAAGGGAAATCCCGCAAAACCACCTGTCAACTCAACAGAAAACATGTTGGACGAGCAACGCTCGGCCCATCCCTGCATGCGCGTATCGGTTGGCTCTGCGCGCGGCAGACATGAGCAGCAGCGATGATGCCAGGCACCTGCCTTGGGCATGGGCCCCCGAAAGGCGTCCCTGTCGTTTCGGGCCGGCGGGATAACCGGCTTATGCAGGCGCGCGCTTTCATAGAGTGCAGCCATCCGGATCTGGTCCTGCAGTCCTTCCTCGCCCGGCATGCACGGGCGTTGCCCCGAGCGCAAGCACTGGGCGAAGTGATCGATTTCAATTGCAAACAGCCTGCGCTGCGGCAGGGATACGACCGAAACCAGCTCGGCAGGCCCGTCGCGTCGTGCAATCGACAGGCGCTGCCCTTCATAGGCAAATGCGTTTTCAATCCCGGCTGCGGCCTCGGTGCCATAGCCGCGAAAGTCCCGGCGTTCATGCGCGGCATAACTCGTCGAACAGGTTGCGATGGCACCGGAAGGGAATTTTAGCGTGAACGCAATACTTGCCTCGACCTCCCTGAAACGGAGATCATCGACCTGACTCCACTGCGTTGCAAATAACTCGACTGGTTCCTCACCCAGCAGCGCGCGCCGTGTTGAGGCAGTAAAGACCGATACCAGGCAATGCCCCGCCGCTGGCCAGCGCCCTTGATTGCCGCCATTGGTGGGGATCGCCCTGATGTTGCACGTTCACGGCATCGATCAGACGGATATCGCCAAACCTGCCTGCACGTGCCTGACATGCCACCTCGGCATTACAGTTCTCATACTGGCAGCGATAGGCGATCATCAGCAGGCGACCTGCATCATGGCAGGCTGCGACCATGTTCTGCGTCTGTGCAACAGAAGTCGCCACGGGTTTTTCACAT
This sequence comes from Komagataeibacter oboediens, assembly GCF_003207815.1. Taxonomy (GTDB): domain Bacteria; phylum Pseudomonadota; class Alphaproteobacteria; order Acetobacterales; family Acetobacteraceae; genus Komagataeibacter; species Komagataeibacter oboediens. Next base: position 5,338 of record NZ_NKTX01000074.1, read on the forward strand.
AGCACATGCTTGCCCGCCCTGGCCGCGGCGATAACGTTATCGCGGTGCAGCGTGTTTGGCGTCACCACATAGACGGCCTCGATCGCGGCGTTGTCGCGGATGCGGCCGATCGAGGCGTAATCGTAGCAGGCATCGGCTGTGATCCCGTATCGCGCTGCAATCGCCCGGTATTTGGCGCTGTCACCGCTGATCAGCGCGATGGGCCTGGCCTGCCTGCATTCCGCGAAGACGGGCAGGATCTGACCGAGCGCCAGACGACCAAGCCCCATGATGGCAAAACCGACACGACGGGCTGGAGGGGCCGGGTTGGGCAATGGCGGTGCCGCGCGTTCGGCGGCGGCATTAATGGGGGAAAGGTGACGTTTGCGCTCCGGATAAGGCCCTCGTCTACTGGCGGTACGTTTTCCTGGCCCGGCGCTGCATTGGCGGCGCGAACCGCCGTAGCAGGGAACGCTGCTGCTGTGGCCGCCCAGAAAATCACCGCACAACGCGCAATGTCCTGTTCATCTGGCTTGCTGCTCATCATCGTTCTCCGCGCCTGCGGGCTGGCTGTCGGGATAGAGTAACTGCCGGTTACTAACGCGGGGGGGAGGGGCGGCCCTCTCACGCGGAATTGCGCCCCACGACCAGATATTGACCGGGCACTTGCGAAGCCTGATTGATGAACGTCCCCCTTTTTTCCTGCTCTGAAGTCAGGCTTCGCGGCAGAAGCGTCGCACGCTAGTCTTTCGATATGAAACGCATAGTCCTTGTTCTGGGCGATCAACTGACGCCGACACTCTCCTCCCTTCGGGCGGCCGACCGGTCAAACGATGTGGTGCTGATGGCGGAAGTTGCCACTGAAACGACCTATATCCGCCATCACAAGAAGAAAATCGCGCTGGTCCTTGCGGCGATGCGGCATTTCGCGGCGGAATTGCGTGAAGCCGGCTGGCATGTCGATTACGTTACCCTGCGCGATCCGGCCAATTCCGGCAGCCTGTGCGGCGAGGTCAGACGGGCCTGCGCCCGGCATGGTGCTGCGCATGTGCTGGCAACCGAGCCCGGCGAGTGGCGGCTGATGCGCGACATGGCCCAATGGCCATCCACCACCGTGCTGCCTGATGACCGCTTTGTGGCAGATCGTCACGGCTTTGCCACCTGGGCTGAAAAGTGCACGGGTATGCGCATGGAACATTTCTACCGGCTGATGCGCCGCAAGACAGGCCTGCTGATGGAAGGCAACCAGCCTGCCGGGGGTAGATGGAATTTCGACCACGACAATCGCAACCCTGCACCCGGTCCGCTGGGTCTGCCACAGCCGCTGCGTTTTGAGCCTGATGCCATCACACGTGAAGTGCTGGAGATGGTGGCGGCGTGTTTCCCCGATCATTTCGGAGATCTGACACCTTTCTGGTTTGCAGTTACCCGCGCCGGGGCCGAAGCCGCCTTTGCCCATTTCCTGCGCCATGGCCTGCGCGATTTCGGCCGCTATCAGGATGCGATGCTCAGCGGGCATCGTTTTCTGTGTCATTCCGTGGTGTCGGCCTATCTCAACCTTGGGCTGCTCGACCCGCTGGCGATGTGCCGTGCGGTCGAGATCGAATGGCGCGCCGGGCGGGTGCCGCTCAACAGCGCGGAAGGGTTCACCCGCCAGGTCATCGGCTGGCGTGAGTTCGTGCGCGGCGTTTACTGGTGGCGCGGGCCGGACTATGCGCACAGTAATGAGCTGGATGCCCATCGGCCTCTGCCAGCTTTTTACTGGAGCGCCGACACGTTCATGCACTGCGTGCGTGCCTGTGTGACCCAGACGCGCGAGGAAGCCTATGCACATCATATCCAGCGGTTGATGGTCACCGGCAATTTTGCGCTGCTTGCCGGTATCAACCCGCATGCGCTGCACGAATGGTATCTGGCTGTCTATGCCGATGCGTTCGAGTGGGTCGAACTGCCCAACACCATCGGCATGAGCCAGTTTGCCGATGGCGGCCTGCTGGCCAGCAAGCCCTACGTGGCCAGCGGTGCCTATATTCACCGCATGAGCGATTATTGCGTGGCTTGCACCTATGACGTCAGGGCAAAGGAGGGGCCGAAAGCCTGTCCGTTCAACCTGCTTTACTGGCATTTTATCGCGCGGCATGCTGGCCTGCTGCGTGGCAATCCGCGCATGGCGCAGATGGTGCGCACATGGGAGCGGTTCACGCCCGAAAAACAGGCGCGACTAACGCGTGACGCCGGGCATTTTCTCGCCAGCCTTGGCTGAGCGGCAGCGATCGGAGCAATAGCGCACGGCCTCCCAGTCGCGCGCCCATTTCTTGCGCCACGCGAAGGACCGCCAGCAGGCCGCATAGGGCTTGCTTGGCAGATCGGCTTTCCTGCGCATCTTTACCATGGCAGCCTTTCTCCATTCCACGCAATCAGGGTGCCGCTATCGGCAGGGGGCAGGGTCCCGACCACCGGCAGGAAATGGTCCGCTGCCGTGGCGGGCGAAAACAGCTTTCCTGCTGGCACACCGCCCTGAAAGGGTGCTGAAAGCGCGGTGCCGATGGTGCCGACGGGCAGGGCTACCACAATCGCTTCAGGGTGGGGGCGCCGCATCTCGATGGTGAAATTGACCACCATCATGTCAAGTGCCGCCTTGCTGGCACGGTAGGCATGCCAGCTCCCCAGCCGGTTATCGCCAATCGAGCCGCCCCTGCGGAAAGAACCGCGAATACCGCACGCCGGTCGCGCTGCAGGCGCGACAGCATGTGCTTGGCAATCAGCGCAGGTCCGGTGGTGTTGATGGCAAAGGCGCGGGTCATGGATGCGGCATAGAGGCTGCGCATTGTCTTTTCGGGGAAAATGTTCCGCGTGGCATCATGCCATATCCCGGTGGTGACCAGAGCCAGTTCCGGGGGGGCATCGATCTTGGTTACAGCATCGGCAATGCTGTCCTTATCCGTCAGGCCGAAGCCGCTGCAGGGGCCGACGTGACCCGGCATGGATGCGCGCATGCTGTCCGGACTGCGCAAGGCGGCTGACAACAGCATGGCCAATGCCGCGGCCTACTCAGAACACAGCAGCAATCTTTATCTTACCCAGCGTTGCAGGATCGGCCGCACCCGCAGGAACCGGCGATAGGCCACCTCAAGCCCCCACAGCACCAGTGGCAGCCGGGCCAGTTCGCCAGGTGGCCGCAACACCGGAATGGCGCGCCACATGGCGGCAAAAGCGGCTGCGCCATCGTAGATTACGGTGCCTTTGCGGGCATGGAAACGATCGAGCAGCAATTGCCGGTCAAGCGGGCAGGGCTGTGCGGGGTCGGCAACGTCGACAAAGTGAATGTGATTCGCACGGTCCAGTCGACGCATTAGCGCAATCTCGCGCAGGCAGAGCGGACAGCCGCCATCGTACCATACGGTCAGGATATCGTCGTCGGATCGGTCGCTCATGGTCACACAATACAATACCCCGCAGCCCGTGACGACCTGGCAGTTCGGGAAAGATGCTGGACTGCCGGGTGATGGCCCGGTGCCCATGTGTAAAGTGATGTTTCCACCCATGCGCCGTGCTGCGGAGATCTCAGGCGTCCTGTCTATGCCCGCCCCCTATTTTTTTCTTGAAAACATACCGTCCGGACCGTACTTAATGGACATGACCAGAAAACCAAAACGCACCAACAAACCCGAAGTCGTAAAGAACGACCTGCTCAACGCAGCAGGCCGGATACTGGTCACGAACGGGATTCAGGCGTTTACCCTGGAACTGGTGGCCAGGGAGGCAAACGTCAGCAAAGGCGGCCTGCTGCACCATTTTCCGAACAAGAAAGCCCTGCTTGACGGGCTTTTCATGCGTGAAATGGACCTGTTCAGGCATGAGATGCTTGCCTCCATGCAGGATGATCCTGTTGCGTTCGGCAGGTCTGCGCGGGCGTATATCGGGTTTAACCATGATGGAGCGAAAGAGACGCCGGTCATTATTCGCCATCTGCTTGCAGCCATGTTGATTGATCCGCAACTCAGTCAGGAATGGATCCAGCATTACTGGAGCGTTATCCGCTCCATCGGCCTGTTCGAGAACATGACACCAGCCCTTCTGCTCGCCTGTATGGCTGCTGATGGCCTTTCCCTGTGGGACATCCTGGAGGCTGGCATTGTAGACCAGACTATGCGCGACGGTCTGCATGACCTGATGGTGCAGTTAACGCAGGCCCCTGATAAAGCCGGCTGAAATGCAGGGCGTTTTCTCTTTGTCAGGGGCGGTTGTCTCTGGTGCCGTGGCAACTGCCGCGCAGAAACAGGTGCTGGGTTTTGCCAGAATTCCGCCAATGACCGTCATGACAGCAGGCTATATCTCGTCCTTCATCTTTTTTTCTGTCTGGTTTTACTTCCGTAACCGGTTTGATGGGCAACAGGCCACCATGATTATTCTTGTCCTGTTGGGAATTTCGGTTATCGCGGCACTGCCGTAAAGAAAAAAGTCTGTATTTTTCGGAAATCAATATGCCCTGTCGAACGCGCACAGACATCCTGACAAGGGTGCTGCCCCTGTTTGCAGCATTATGCCTTTTAGGGTGTAATACTACGGGCTATCACCTTTGACCTATATGAGCCCATTTTCTGAGGCCGATGGATCGGATGGTCTGTGGCAGGGCGGTGAGGTTGTTCCATGCGGT
>NZ_NKTX01000075.1 GCF_003207815.1 Komagataeibacter oboediens
GATCATGGACAGGCCTGCACCGACACGCCCTGATGTCCATGATGGCCTACGCCTTTCTCCAGTCCCGGCGCCTTACGGCGGTCGGGCGGAAAAAAAAGAATCACCGGCCCACCGCCACAGCCCAGTCTGCCAGCAATACGACAGGCCATTCTTGATCGCATCCTGCGACTACCCACCGGGCAATGCCCGCACTGTGGAAACCTTCTACTCCAGACCTCGCAACATATTCTGCCAAAGTAGTGCTAGGGCATCCGGTCCGTTGAAAGATCTTCCGGGTGCCGCTTTTTTAGAAAGTCCGCACCCGGAACCCTTTATTCAGGCCATTAACGCAGGATTCCGGTATGCCCGATGGAATACCGTCCCGGCTGCGGCCACACGGTCAGGCCATGCGGTTCCTGCCCGACGGGAATCTTGCGTGTCGCCCCCGTCGTGGTGTCGATGGCATAGACCACGTCATCAAACCGGCCGGACAGCCACAGCGTCCCGCCGTCATTGCTGACATTGCCCATGTCGGGGCTGCCGCCGCCGGGAATGGGCCAGTTGGCCACCACCTTGTCGGTTGCGAAGTCAATTACGCTGACCCCGCCCGCCTTGCCATGCGGCGGGCCGTGGATCTTGTGTGATCCGCGGTTGGCCACATACATTCTGGTGCCATCGCGGCTGGGATACAGGCCATGCGTGCCGACACCGGTAGGGATGAACCCCGTTTCACGGAACGTATCGCCATCAATCACGAACACTCCGTCCGCATGCATGTCCGCCACGTAGAATTTATGGCCGTCCGGCGCGGTCAGGATATCCTGCGGCATGCCGCCGCCCGACAGTTTCAGGTAGCCCATGACCGTACGGTTGACGGTATCGACCTTGGCCAGGTAGCCACCAAATTCACAGGTGAAGATGGCATAGCGCCCGTCAATCGAAAAATCGGCGTGGTTGACCCCCTTGCACTGCGGAACGGAGACCGAACCCTGCATTTCCATTGTATGCGGGTCACGGAAATCCAGCCGTTCACGTGCCTCGGCGACCGTAATCGCGGATTTGCCATCGGGGGTGAAATACATGTTGTAAGGATCATCCACCGCCACATTGGGCAGCGGCTGCGTGGTACGCGGGTCGATGGGCGTCAGGCTGCCATTGGTCGTGCCTTCGGCATTGTTCGTGACCCACAGGGTACGCAGGTCCCATGACGGCACGACATGCTGCGGGCTTTTGCCAACCTTGAAGCGTGCGACGACCTTGTATGTCTGCGGGTCGATCACATACACATTATTCGACCGCAGGTTGGGCACATAGATACGCGGCGGATCCTGCGCGACTTCGGGATTCAGGTTCCCGGCCCGCGTTTCGGTATAGATGTTTTTCGGGTCCACCACGGGTGGCATTCCGGGAATGGTGTCCACGGCCTGCGCAAGCGCGCTGCCGCCCAGCAGCAGAAGCGTGCCCAGCCCCAGAACCGGCAGTTTTTTCTTTTGTATCATAGTGTGATCCTGTTCCTTGCGGCCCCTATAGCACGCCGTGCCGACGGTGCAATCAGTGCGAATTCTGTCCTGTTGGATCGTGTTGCATGGCCGCCACGGCCGCCGCCACCTGCATGTCGGCGCCCACCTGCCCCAGTGCCGCGCTGGCCTGTCGGGGGTCACCGCCGTACACGCCCTGTGCCGGGGTGGGCATGCCTGCCGCCCGCAGGGCCTGCGTGCGCACAAGGTCGGGGTCCAGCGCCAGCATGAGCGACGTATCGGACAGGTCGGCATGCATGCCCACTTCCGCCGCATGCCCGTGCTGGCGCAGCCAGGTGGAATAGGCCCCCGGCACCACGTCATAATAATTCGCGACATACAGCACGTGCGCGCCCTGCGACAGCCAGCGCCGGTTGAGCGTATCCGCCACCGCGCGCAGGTCCTTCTGATAGCCGCCATGGTCGCCAATCAGCACCACGCGGCGGAAACCCTGTACCCGGAAGCTTTCGGCCGCATCCGAGAGCAGGGCCCGGAAGATTGCGGGCGTAATGCTGATCGTGCCGGGAAAGCGCATGTGCGACGTGCGCGGCGACGTGCCCCCTTCGGGCACATACGCCACCACCGGCGCAACCAGGGCATGGCCTGCGGTCCGGGCAATGCGGCGCGCAAGGATCATGGCCCGCACGTCGTGCTTGCCCACCGCAATGTAGGGGCCGCTCTGTTCCGTGCCGCCGACGGGAATGATGATTGTGGTGTCACCCGCATGGACGGCATCGCGGATTTCGGTCCATGTCAGGTCGGCAAAATCAACCGTATCCGGCGCGGACGCCCGCGCGGACGATCCCGCAAGCACCAGCGCCAGCGCCAGCCCGGACAGGAAACCAGAAAACATACGCATGAACGGCAGCACTCCCCCGACACGTGATCCGTGCCGCCCCTGTGCCCTGTCCCCGCGCTGTTGGCAACCGTCATGCCGCACGGGAATGGAACCCTGCCCGCCCCGGTCCGTTGGACACGTCGAATCTTCCCTCACACCTGCCTGTTTTTCCAACCTGCACGGACCCGCACGCCATCATGAAAAAGACATCACATACCCCTGCCCCCTCCACCACGCATGTCGGAGCAGGCGGCGAAACCCGCCAGACCGCGGGCGGTGAAACCCCCGTCATGACCACCCAGCAGGGTATCGCGGTATCGGATGACCAGAACACCCTGCGCGCGGGCGCCAATGGACCGGCGCTGATGGAGGATTTCCATTTCCGGGAAAAGATCTTCCATTTCGACCATGAACGCATACCCGAACGCGTGGTCCATGCCCGGGGCTATGGCGCCCACGGGTATTTTGAACTGACCGACAGTCTGGCCGATGTGTGCAAGGCCGATATCTTCCGCAACGTGGGCGAACGCACTCCAGCTTTCGTCCGGTTTTCCACGGTGGCGGGCAACAAGGGATCGGCAGACGTGGTGCGCGATGTGCGCGGTTTTGCCGTCAAGCTTTATACAAAGCAGGGCAACTGGGACCTTGTGGGCAACAACATCCCTGTCTTTTTCATACAGGATGCCATCAAATTCCCCGATTTTGTCCATGCAGCCAAGCAGGAACCCGACCGTGACTTTCCGCAGGCCCAGACCGCGCATGACAATTTCTGGGATTTCGTATCGCTGTCGCCCGAAGCCACGCATATGGTCTGCTGGGCCATGTCCGACCGTGCCATACCGCGGTCCTTCCGCTTCATGGAAGGGTTCGGGGTGCATACCTTCCGCCTGATCGATGACGAAGGGCGCTCGACCTACGTCAAATTCCACTGGAAGCCGAAGCTGGGCCTGCAGTCCGTCGTGTGGAACGAGGCGCTCAAGATCAACGGTGCCGATCCTGATTTTCACCGCCGCGACCTGTGGCAGTCGATCACCAGCGGCAATTTCCCGGAATGGGAACTGGGCGTGCAGCTGTTTGATGACGAGTTTGCCGACAGCTTCCCCTTCGACATCCTCGATCCCACCAAGCTGATCCCGGAGGAACAGGTGCCCGTCCGCCGCGTGGGCCGTCTGGTGCTTGATCGCATGCCCGACAATTTCTTTGCCGAGACCGAACAGGTTGCCTTCTGCACCCAGAATGTCGTGCCCGGCATCGACTTCACCAACGATCCACTGCTGCAGGGGCGCAATTTCTCTTACCTTGATACCCAGACCAAGCGCCTTGGCGGCCCCAACTTCACGCATATCCCCATAAACGCGCCCAAATGTCCGTTCCACAATTTCCAGCAGGACGGGCACATGGCCATGCACAACCCGAAGGGCAGGGCCAATTACGAACCCAATTCGTGGTCCCAGCCCACCGGTGGCCCGCGTGAAAGCGTGGATGGATACCGGTCTTACCCCGATGCCGTGTCAGGCCAGAAGGTGCGCCAGCGTTCCGAAAGCTTTGCCGACCATTACAGCCAGGCCCGGCAGTTCTTCATCAGCCAGACCCCGGTGGAACAGACGCATATGCGTGATGCATTCGTCTTTGAACTGAGCAAGGTGGAAACCCCAGCCATCCGCGCGCGCATGGTCAGCCACCTGCTGCATGTGGATCGTGGGCTGGCCGAAGCGGTGGCGAAGGGGCTGGGCCTGTCGCCCCTGCCTGCACCCGCGACGGCGGCGCGGCCCGTGGTTGAGGGGCTGGAGCCATCGCCTGCGCTGAGCATCCTGAAAAACGGACCGGACAGCTTTGCCGGCCGCAAGCTGGGCATTGTCGTCACGAACGGGGTGGACGCGACCCTGCTGGCCGCCCTGCGCGATGCCGCCGAAAATGCGGATGCCACGGTGGAACTGATCGCGCCCACCGTGGGCGGCCTGAAGGACAGCGCGGGCCACGACCTGACCGCGCAGCAGAAAATCAATGGCGGCCCTTCCGTGCTGTATGACGCCGTTGCCCTGCTACCGACGGTTGAAGGGGCAAATGTCCTGCGCCACGAAGCCACCATGCGCGACTTCATTTCCGATGCCTTTGCCCATGCCAAGTTCATTGCGCATAACGATGCCGCCGAAATCGTGCTGGCCGCAGCGGGGCTGCACCCCAAGGCACGCGACAACGGCGTGATCGCCATACACAGCGCGCAGGACGCGGCCCGTTTCATCCAGACCTGCGGCGCACTGCGCCTGTGGGAACGCGAAAGCCACGTCCACGCCGTCTGACCCCTTGCACCCGGCTGCCCCCAACCCCCACAATAAGGGGGCAGCCGGACAGGGTATGCCCGGCAACAGGACAGGCAGGAAGCAGCATCCCATGACCACTGATACCCCGCCGGCCCACCGGCCCCATGTTTCCATCGTGTACTGCACGCAGTGCAACTGGCTGCTACGGGCGGGATGGATGGCGCAGGAACTGCTGTCCACCTTTGGCGAGGATCTGGGCAGTGTCACCCTGGTCCCCGGCAGCGGTGGCCATTTTGAAATCACGGTTGACGGCCACACCATATGGGAACGCAAGCGCGATGGCGGTTTCCCGGGACCAAAGGAACTGAAACAGCGCGTGCGGGACATCATCGCCCCCGACCGGGACATGGGCCATATCGACCGTGAAAAAACAGCGCCACACGACCCGCCGGGCACATTGTAACGTCCCCCCGCCCACACCATACTAACCGGTATGATCACATCATATGCCCCCACCGCCGCGCACGCCGCGGGTAGCCACGACATCCGTCAGGAAGTGGCGCGCCTGCGCAGGCTTGCGACGCTGCTTGACGCAGCCTTCCGCATTCCCGGCACGAAGGCGCGCTGGGGACTGGATACGCTGATCGGGCTTCTGCCCGTGGGCGGGACGGCGCTCATGCTCCTGCCCTCACTTTACATCGTATGGAAAAGCTGGCGTCTGGGGGTGGGCCGCCCCACCCTTGTACGCATGCTGGCCAATGTTGTGGTGGAAGCCGCAGCCGACCTTGTGCCCGTGCTGGGCGATGTATTCGACACCGCCTTCAAGGCGGACCTGCGCAACGTCACCCTGCTGGAACAGCATTTCGGCCTGACCACGCCCGAAATGCCATGATCATGGCGGGGTGCCACGCCCCTTGCGCGGCAGGCCCGATATAAGACACAACATGGCATGATCCGTTTTCTTCCGCACCAGATCCCTGCCCCATATGTCCGGCACACCTGACCATACACTGGCGCTTGCGCTGGACCTGCTGCGTCGGGGGCAGTTCGCCCATGCCCGTTCCATTCTGGAGGACTGCCGTCCCTCCCCGCGTGTTGAAATCCTGCTGGCGCATGCCCATGCGGGCTGCAACCGCGTGCAGGAAGCCGCCCGCCTGCTGTGCCGCCAGGCCGTGGCCAATCCCGGCGCGCGCCATCCGGCACATGATATGCTGGGCCTGCTGCTGCCGCATGACCGGGTGGAGGAAGCCGAGGCAGTGCTGCGCGCCGTCCGCCAGCGCGCGCGACAGGACATCCGCACCCATGACATGCTGGGGGAACTGCTGCTGCAACGCGGCCGGACGGCGGAAGCGCAGGAAGTCCTGGCCGAGGGTCTGGCCCTGTCGCCCGCACAGCTGAGTACCGGCAACCTCATGGCCGTCTGCCTTATGGAACAGGGGGAATTCGCGGCCGCGCACGACCTGCTGTCCTATATTGTGCAGCACCATCCCGACAGCGCCATGACGCAGGCCAACCTTGCCTACCTGCTGGGCGCATGGAACAGGCTGGATGCGGCACTGGCGGCGCATTCCCGCGCGCTGGCGCTGCGCCCCGATGATGCGCGGCTGCGCATGAACCATGCACTGGCGCTACTGAAAAGCGGCCACATGGATGATGGCTGGGCCGAATATGAATGGCGGCGGAAAATGCCGGGCCGCCAGCGCCTGCCCGAACAGCGCATGCTGCCTGTCCTGCCGCCGGATGCCGACCTGCGGGGCAGATCCATCCTGATCACCCGTGAAGGCGGACTGGGGGATATGCTGATGATGATGCGCTTCGTCCCCGTGCTGGTGAGCATGGGCGCGCGGGTCAGCATTCAGGCCCCCGATACGCTGCATGGCCTGATCCGGCGCATGGGAGGCATCCGGCGCGTATTCAGTGAACGGATATCCCTGCCGCCACATGACTGGCACTGCCCCTTCCTCAGCCTGCCGCATGTCCTGCGCAACACGCCTGGCCATGCGGGAGCCAGCGTGCCCTACCTGCACGCCAGCGCGGAACTGGTGCGGCAGTGGGCGCCATTCCTGCCCATGGGCACGGACCTGCGCGTGGGGCTGGTCTGGGGTGGGGCCAGCCGCCCTGACATTCCCGCGGCCCATGCCATGGACCGCCGACGGTCGATCCCGCTGCGGAAATTCGCACCGCTGGCCGGAATGGCCGGGATCAGTCTGGTCAGCCTGCAGAAAGGTACCTATGCCCGGCAGATGCACGACATGCCCGCGGGCATGCGCCTGTATGACCCGATGGAAAGCGTGCGTGACATGGACGATACGGCCGCGCTGATCGCGGGGCTGGATGTGGTTGTATCGGTTGATACATCGGTTGCCCATCTGGCTGGGGCGATGGGGTGTCCCGTTATCCTGCTGGACCGGTTCGATAACTGCTGGCGCTGGCTTTCGGGCCGGACGGACAGCCCGTGGTATCCTACCCTGCGTATCATACGCCAGATCCACAGCGGAAAATGGGATGATGTGATCCATCGCCTGTGCAGCATGCTGTCCAAGCGTGACTTCCCTGCTGCACGCCGGGACGATGCCCGCAACCGGCGATAGGGAGCGTCGTTGCTTTTGTGGCTGTTGGCCTCTTTGCATATCTGCGGCTGTTCATGAAACATCCTGCAGACTATGACGCAGCTGTCTGACTGTTACAGTCAGCCGCAAGGTACAAAATTTCCGGGCGCGGCAGGGATTGCCACCCCTGCCCGGTCCAGCCAGCGCAAGCAGGTCAGCCCTGATACACACGCCCTGGCGGCAGCAGTTTGCCGGGATTGAGGATGTGGTGCGGGTCCATGGTGTTCTTCAGCGCGCGCATGACGCTCAGTGTGCCCTCGCCGTGCTCGGTTTCCAGAAATTCCAGCTTGCCCATGCCTACGCCATGTTCCCCGCTGCAGGATCCACCCAGCGCCAGCGCACGGGATACGATTTTCCGGTCCAGATCCAGCGCGCGCCCGTAGCCCTGGGGTGTATGGTCGGTAATGATCAGGGCGTGGAAATTGCCATCCCCCACATGACCCAGCAGCGGCACGCGCAGGCCGGAACGGGCAATGTCTTCCCGCACACCGGCAATCAGTTCCCCCAGACGGGAAATGGGCACGATGCAGTCGGTAGAAATGACACGCGCGGTCGGTTCGATCGCCTTGGCGGCCCAGAATGCGTCATGCCGCGCCTTCCACAGCCGCGTGCGGTCTTCCGCCGTCTCGGCCCAGGCAAAGGACAGGCCATTATTGGACAGGGCGATCCCCTCGGTCTGGGTCACCTGCTCCGCCACGGCTGCGGGCGCACCCGCGAATTCAAAGAACAGGGTCGTCAGCGGTTCATATTCCGTCAGGCCGGAATAGCGGATGGATGCCGCCATCTGCACGTCATCCAGCAGTTCAACGCGGCTGATGGGAATGCCGCACTGGATGATTTCAATGGCGGTCTGTATGGCGTCATTCAGGTCGGCAAACTGGCACACGGCTGCAGAAATGGTTTCCGGCCGTCCATGCAGGCGCAACTGCACCTCGGTCACAATCCCCAGCGTGCCTTCCGATCCGACGAACAGGGACGTCAGGTCATACCCGGTGGAGGACTTGCGCACACGGCCACCCGTGCGGATGACTTCCCCTGTTGCCAGCACGACCGTCAGCCCGAGGACATTTTCCTTCATCGTACCATAGCGCACGGCCGCCGTGCCCGATGCACGCGTTGCGCACATACCACCCAGCGTGGCTTCCCCACCGGGGTCAACCGGGAAGAACAGGCCGGTATCGCGGATCTGCGCATTCAGGGCCTGTCGGGTCAGGCCCGCCTGCACGCGACAGTCCAGATCCTCCGCGTTCACTTCCACGATGTCCGTCATGGCCGACAGGTCAAGGCTTATGGCGTAATCCGCCGGGGTCACGTGTCCTTCTACCGATGTCCCGGCCCCGAAGGCCACGACAGGCACCCGATGGGCATGGCACGCCCGCAGGACAGTGGCGACATCATCCGTCGCTTCGGCAAAGACCACGGCGCCGGGCAGGTTCGCGGCATCCATGGCCTCGCCATGGCTGTGGGCTTCCAGCACCGAGTGGGATGTACTGATCCGCGCCGCCATGCCATTTTCGCGCAGTGTGGACAGGACACTGGCAAGACGGTCGGCTGGGGAAGAAGGGCAATCGGTCATTCGAGGACTCATCCGGACAGAAAACGGCAAAACGCCATTGTAACAACACCGACGCCAATGACCATGCCAACTGCTGCGTTCCCGGCACATGCCCTGCATGACATGAACGGACGCAACGCCCCCATGCCCGTGGGAACTGGCATCAGACCACCAGGACGTGTCGTCAGTTGGTTCCGATGATGGCGGAAACGAGTTGCACTGCTGCGAGGAATGTTGACTTCAGCCTGTCGTAGCGTGTTGCAATGCCCCTGAACTGCTTCAGCCTGGCGAAGACGCGTTCAATGATGTTTCTGTTTTTGTAGAGCCGGAAGCTGAGTTTCCGTGGATCGCGTCGGTTTTTCCTCGAAGGGATAACTGGTGTGATCTGCCGTTCTTCGATTTTTTCGATAAGCGGATCAGCGTCATAAGCCCTGTCGGCGATAAAGGTTGCAGGGTCGACTTCATCCAGCAGGGGGTCTGCTTCCGTGATATCCGCTCTCTGCCCGGGTGTCAGGGACAGGGCGACCGCCATTCCTGCGGCATCGACAATGGCGTGGATTTTTGAAGTCAGTCCGCCACGGGACCGCCCGCTGGCCTGATCCGCGCCCCTTTTTTACGCGCCTCCGCACTGTGCTGGTGATCCCGGACAATCGTGCTGTCGATCATCATGTAGTCGTTGTCGCGATCGGCGGCCAGATGCCGGAAAATCCGTTTGATCACGCCGCCTTCGCACCAGCGACGCAGTCGCCGATGGACGTTTTTCCAGTTACCAGAACGGACAGGCAGCTCACGCCAGGGAATGCCGGCACGGTAGCGATACAGCACGGCTTCCACAAACAGACGGTTATCGGCGGCCGTTCCGCCGATATGACCTTCACGACCCGGGAGAAGATTTTTTATCCGTTCCCACTGGCTGTCACTCAGGCCATATCGTCGCATTCATTCTCTCCCTGAAAACAGGGAGAAAACATCACAGATCAAACGGGATTACAGGCTTCATAGCGCCAGATGCCAACTGACGACATGCCCTAACACTACTTTGGTAGAAAATTTGGAATAAGGATTCCCAACGGATGCGATCGGTGATTCATGGAAGACCAGCTGTAGTGGGAGCTGGCGATGAACACCGAC
>NZ_NKTX01000076.1 GCF_003207815.1 Komagataeibacter oboediens
CAAGGCACGGGAAAGTCGGTCGCCGCCAGGTCTTCCAGTCACCCCTCACCACCGCGGGGTGGAGCAGCCCGGTAGCTCGTCAGGCTCATAACCTGAAGGTCATAGGTTCAAATCCTATCCCCGCAACCATACGTAAGCGTCTGAAAAGACAGAAGAAAAGCCACCCACAAGGGTGGCTTTTTTTGTGCCCGAAATCTCCCGCAGGATGCGTATAGGATGCAATCGGGAGTGAAACTCCAGCGTAATCTGGGCTGAATCGGGGATCTTCACGACTGCGTGTCAGGCGTGTTGGAGCACGGCGATACGGCTGGCAGCGCGATCCTGTGTTACGATGGATCATGGTTTCCGACCCTCTCGATTCTGCGCTGACAGGGGCGTCCCGTTGAGTGGCACGGCTGCATCGTCTGAGGCGCTGGCCGGCCTTGTAGAGCGGGTGACGTTCCACAACGCCGAGAACGGTTTCTGCGTCCTGCGGGTGAAGGTGCGGGGGCAGCGCGATCTGGTCACTGTTGTCGGCCATGCCGCCATGATCTCGGCAGGCGAGTTCGTGCAGATGTCGGGGCGCTGGTTCCGCGACCACACCCACGGGTTGCAGTTCAAGGCGGAGTTTCTCAAGGCCAGTCCGCCGACCACGGTTGAGGGGATCGAGCGTTATCTTGGTTCGGGCATGATCCGGGGTATCGGTCCGGTCTACGCGAAGAAGCTGGTGAAAGCGTTCGGCGAGGCGGTGTTCGATCTGATCGAGCAGGAACCTGGACGCCTGCGGGAGGTGACGGGCATCGGCCCCAAGCGTGCCGAGCGGATTGTGGCGGGCTGGGCGGACCAGAAGGTGATCCGCGAGATCATGCTGTTCCTGCACAGCAACGGCGTCGGCACCTCGCGGGCGGTGCGTATCTTCAAGACCTACGGGCAGGACGCGGTCAAACTGATCAGTGAGAACCCCTACCGGCTGGCGAAGGACATTCGGGGCATCGGCTTCAAAACTGCCGATCAGATCGCCCGGAAGATGGGGATCGCGCCTGACGCCATGATCCGGGTGCGGGCCGGGATCTCCTACGCGCTCGGCGAGGCGATGGATGAAGGGCATTGCGGCCTGCCGGTCGGGGAGTTGCTGACCAGCACCGCCGAACTGCTGGAGGTCGCGGCACCCCTGATCGAGACGGCTCTCACGTTGGAGCTGGAGGCGGGCGACGTTATTGCCGACAGCGTGGGCGAGACGGGATGCATCTTCCTGGCGGGTCTCTATCGCGCGGAGCAAAGCATCGCCGAGCGATTGCGTGCCTGTGCCGTCGGCCGTCCGCCCTGGCCCGAGATCGACGCTGAAAAGGCCATGACTTGGGTGGAACGGAAGACCGGGCTTGCGCTCGCGCCCAGCCAGCAGGAGGCGGTGCGTCTTGCCCTGAACAGCAAGGTGCTGGTGATCACGGGTGGTCCTGGCGTGGGCAAGACCACGCTGGTCAACGCCATCCTGAAGATCGTGACCGCCAAGGGCACGGACGTGCAGCTCTGCGCCCCGACCGGTCGGGCGGCGAAGCGCCTGTCGGAAAGCACCGGACTGGAAGGCAAGACCATCCATCGACTGCTGGAGACGGATCCGGCCAGTGGCACCTTCAAGCGGGATGATACCAACCCGCTGACCTGCGATCTGCTGGTCGTGGACGAGGCCAGCATGGTCGATGTGCTGCTGATGCGCTCCCTGCTGCGCGCCTTGCCCGACAACGCCGCGTTGCTGATCGTCGGCGATGTGGACCAGTTGCCTTCTGTTGGACCGGGACAGGTGCTGGCCGACATCATCGGCTCCGGTGCTGTCCCTGTGGTGCGGCTGACCGAGGTGTTCCGTCAGGCGGCACAGAGCCGCATCATCACCAATGCGCATCGGATCAACGAGGGCAGGATGCCCGAACTGAGCGCGGAAAAGGGATCGGATTTCTACTTCGTGGAGGCGGCCGAGCCCGAGGTCGGGCTGCGCAAGTTGCTGGCAGTAGTGAGGGATCGCATCCCGGCGCGGTTCGGGCTGGACCCTGTTCGCGACGTGCAGGTGCTTTGCCCGATGAACCGGGGTGGCCTTGGGGCGCGGTCGCTGAATATCGAATTGCAGCAGGCGCTGAACCCGCCAGGCGAGGTGAAGGTCGAGCGGTTTGGCTGGACCTATGGTCCGGGTGACAAGGTGATGCAGATCGCCAACGATTATGACCGGGACGTCTTCAACGGGGATCTTGGCGTTATCGACAGGATTGATATCGAAGAAGGCGAACTGACCGTTTCATTCGATGGACGGGAGGTCGTTTACGGTTTTGGAGAACTGGATGAACTGGTGCTCGCCTACGCCACGACCATCCACAAGAGCCAGGGATCGGAATATCCGGCCGTGGTGATCCCGCTGGTGACCCAGCATTACGCCATGCTGGCGCGGAACCTGCTCTACACCGGCGTCACACGGGGGCGGAAGCTCGTCGTGCTCGTGGGCCAGAAGAAGGCGCTGGCCATCGCGGTGCGGAACCAGGGCGGGCGGCGGCGGTGGTCGAAGCTTAGGGAATGGCTTGCCGGTACCATCGCATGATGGAGTGACGGGGGGTGAAGGGTGTGTCTCCATGTCGGCTTCCGCCTCAAGGCAGACATCAAAGTGGTAATGGCAGTTGCCCGAAAGCCGACATTGTCAGGCGAGCCGTGATAGACCAAGTTTGGGACTTTCTTGCCGTTTTCGAACGAGGCACTTTACGGCAGCATGTGCTGGTAACCGTCGTTACATGCCAGGTCGGCGGTAGGCACTGTATCTTGGATAGGGTCATCGAATATTTATTAAAAATTGCTCTCAGGATGTGAGTTAAGACAAAAAATGACGCACTTTTTACAGGCCTTACTTACAGACTATGACGACTCGCTGTCATCCGATT
This sequence comes from Komagataeibacter oboediens, assembly GCF_003207815.1. Taxonomy (GTDB): domain Bacteria; phylum Pseudomonadota; class Alphaproteobacteria; order Acetobacterales; family Acetobacteraceae; genus Komagataeibacter; species Komagataeibacter oboediens. The sequence continues at coordinate 2,895 of NZ_NKTX01000076.1, forward strand.
CATACATCGATCCGATGGGGTTGCTTATAATCTGGTCAGCATTTGGAAGGCAGGTGTTCCGAAACCGGATAAATTCGGTTTCCAACGATGTGCGCAATTTCACGCTGAACCTTTTTCACCATTACCTTGTCAAGAAGCTGATTGAAGATGATGATGTCGTTCTTAATAACGCACTTCAGCGCCTGTACCAGAACAAGGATGGCTTGAATTTCAAGCAAGCCTCCCTAATTTTCCTCGAAAACGTGTTTGTGTTTTCAATCCTGCGGTATGAAGCATCATTAGTGGATGTGGATCCGGCAGGAATACTTGGCATCTCGAACGCGCGGCGGCGTTGGATGAACGAAAAGCACCGCCCTGCGCTCATCTTCACACATGAGCCTGCCGGGCAAATCTTGGTCCGGCAACTCAGCCTCGGCGTCAGCGGCCGCTATAAAACCCCGCTAATGGAAATTGGCTTCTTCGACGGCAATTATCACTATCATAAGCCCGCTTATCAAGGTCGATGGGCGGAAGCCGAAAAACTCATAGCCGGTAGACCAAACAGCTTACTCGGCAAGGCCGCCTATGAGGCATATAAATTCCTCAAGGCATGCGTCTCCCGACCAATTCAAGGCGGCAAGCTCCAGTTTGACGATGTCTCGACAAAGCTGACCGAGGCGTACGCCCGTGCATTTGCGTCGCCTCAGGTGGTCGGACGTTATGCCAAGACATTTTGGCTAGGCCAGACGGAGCTGGACCAAGGTGCGGCCGGAGCACTTTTTCACGTTCTCGAAGACACCGAAGATATTACACCGCAAGAGGTGATCGAGCGGGCACTTGAGCATGGTCTACCGTCCAGCGAAAAAGCCAAGCTCGAGCAGATTGTCCAGCTCGAGCCTTTCCTGGCCGACTGCTCGCTGCTATTCACGCTGATGGCATCCCGGCGAACTCAATCAACCAGTGACGTCGCGGACGCTTGGGCAAAATTCGGCCGAGATGCGATGCGTTTGCCCCAGGCGGCCAAGGCGGTTGCTGAGTACCCGAACCTCCCCGCCATCAAAGGCACTGCAGCGGCGGCGCGCCTGAGGCAGCTTGTAGCAGCCGCAAACGCGGGCAGTCTCGACGATCAAATGCGGGCGTTGGCGATTTACCACAGCAGGGTGATGCAATCGCGTGGTCAGGTTTCCTGGCTCAATGTCGGCAGCGACGGCACCATCAAGGTCCACGCGCGAACTGTCTCGCTGCCCAAGCCTGAAAGCCGCCCCCCTGGCTCATGGCATAACAACTACTACCTTCCCCAGTTCAGGAGCTTCGTGAATGGCTTGCGCGGAGCGGACGCATGAAGCTCCTGGAAGAGTTGAAACGCAGGGTGACCAGCATGCGGCCTCTACGGCGAGCATGGTTCACCACCTTCAACCTGGACATAGAATTCCTCGAGACGTTTGTCCTGCCCGCAACGATCGGTGCCGAGCCGCCGCGAAATCGTATCGAGTTCGAGCAGCTTCAGCAGGAGCTCACGGACAAAGGCACTGACTTCAGGGTGTTCTGCGATCCGCGATTTATCGATACCAATCGTATTAAGCGCACCTGCATTCCGGTTCATGCCATTCGCCCTGATCGCTTGTCCGGACGTTTCGGCGAACGGAGTCTTTTCCATCCCAAAGTCATCTATCTTGAGGACGTTGATGGCCGACGGATGATCGGCGCGGGTAGCGCCAATCTGACGCTGTCCGGATGGGGGCACAATCTGGAAGCTTTCACATTTCGTGAGATCAAAAGTCTCGCCAACTACCGAGAAATTCGCCAATTCTTTGGCGCACTCTGCGACGCAGCTGACATTCCTGAACATACTAAGCTCGTTCAGCGTCGGGGGCTTTCGCGCGAGCCTGAGAACTGGCGTTTTGTCCATAGTTTTCAGGCCAAACCATTCGCTGCGCAATTGCTCAATGGCGCGTCCGAACCAGACATCGTTGTCTGGTCGCCGTATCTGCCTCGCGACCTTGCCGGCTTCATCGGCAAACTGCAAACCTCGACGGCAATCGACAGCCTGCGCGTCCATTTGGTACCCGACCGGATCCAAAACAAATTCCTTAGAACAGAGTGGAGCGAGGAATTGGGCCAGCTTATCCAAAATGGCCAGCTCACGTTCTATGAAAGTCCGGTCGAGCGAGACCCAAGAGCCGAATTGTGTCACGCCAAGATCTGGAAGATCGGCAAACATCTAGCCGTCGGTTCCTGGAACTTCACTGGCCCGGGCTGCAACAACCTGTGCGATGATAAAGGAAAGTGGAGCCCGGAGAACAACGTTGAAGCTGGTCTTATTATTGACGACGCAAACGACTGGCGGCTCGCGCATGGCAACAGGCTCCGCCTGGGCGCGGATGATTGCGCACCGGCTGAACTCCTTGCCGAAGAGGCTCTTGATCCGCCCGACTTGCCGCCTTTCGATCTGCATGTAACCTTCGATTGGCATGCTCAGGCCTATGCATTTTCAGGCGTATGGCTGGCGAAAGGGGCACATGACGGATACTCCCTGCGCCTACCCGGCGTCCAGGCACCCGTGCCATTGAAGTGGAACCGCAGCGGTGAGCCCGTGCAACCTGCTCGAGTTCGCATTGATGACAGCGCTCTCTTGCGAGATCGGGTGTTTCGGGTCCATCAGGATGGAAACGAGGTTCATCGCGGACTTGTCTGCGAAAAGAACCTCGAATTTCGGAGGGCCCAGACTTTCAACAGCCTGAAAGACTTGCTGGATGCGTTCATTCTTGGCGACGATCCAGGATCGTTAACAGACCTTCCACTTCGAGGTCCAGATGACAGCGACAGCTTTCCAGATGACACTCCGGGTCAGCCTGATGGGGGCTCAGAACTGCTGGATCGCGAGATATCCGAACATAGCTCCATCAGCTATTTCCGCCTCTTCAAGTCCATGCATGATTACCGCGCCAGGTACTCTGCAGCCAAATTGGACAAGCTGGAGCAGCTGGAGAAACTGGTATTCGTAGCACCTGGCTGCCTGCTCGAGCTTGTCGAGAAGACGCGCGACGCGCTCCAACTCCACGAGCGCCCGGTGTTCAACTGGTTTCTTGCAAATGAAGTCGCGGCTATCGGCAAAGAGGTTCAATGGCTGCGTCGAAAGCTTGCCCGCGACGCTAGAGACCACGAACCGGGCTATTCACCTGCGCCGAAATCCCGCTGGGATAGCCTGGCGATCTCGCTCCCCGATCCGCCGAGCGGCGTCGCAACCGAATATGTCGCACTTGTCAGGAGTCAATCTGACTATGAATGAGAATTGGCGGCGTTTGAAGCCGACAGATGTTGCGAAGTGGATCAACTTCGGCGGGGTCAAAGGCAAATGGACCTATTCGCCAGACCAGCCTGTAGACATGGCTGCGCTTCAAACTGAAGGCGTCGCCCACTTGTGGAACGTGCTTTCAAGAAACCCTGTTGCGCTGCTGGCCGATGAAGTCGGGATGGGGAAAACATTCGAGGCGCTGGGTGTTGCCGCTCTGCTATGGAGACGGAAACCCGATGCGAAGATCCTCGTGATCGCGCCGAACCGCGACATCTGTGCGCATTGGCAGCGGGAATTTTCGGCCTTTACTAGGGATATTTACCTCAAGGCCGATGACTTCGTGAAGGCGAAGAACGACGGCAAGCCTGCCCCCCCCTTCGGTGTCCATTATCGCTTGCATGAACTGACCGAGGCGATCGAGCAACGGTCAGAGCACGATACGCCGGCCCAATTCTACATCACGACGATTCACGCGCTCAGCGGCCTTGTCGATAGCTCTAATGAATCCACAGACAAGACCGCTGCCGCGCGCAGGGCGGCTCGAGAACTGCACAGGCGAATTATGGCCGCCAGCGAAGGGGCAGGCTTCGATCTTATGATCGTCGACGAGGCGCATTATTTTCGCAACCGCCGAGGCGGGTCGCAGCGGGTCGCAGCTGCAGAAGAATTTTTCGGCAAGCCGGAAAAGCCCATTGCGCAGCGCACCTTGCTCCTGACCGCAACGCCCAGCCATACCCGGCTTGGCGACGTCGCAAGCATCCTCGGCTATTTCCTTCACAGGTCTGCCTTGGAGGAAAAGACCGTCGATGAACTAATGCGTAAATACGCCCTTCGCCGTTTTCGCCGCATGGAAGGCCAGGGCATCAGCTACACCAAGCACCAATACCGCCGTGAAATCGCTACTCCATGCCAGTTTGGGGACAGCTCCCAGGACGAGATGTTCTTCGCGCTCTACCAAAAGCTACTCATCAAAAGGGGAGTTGTGAACGAGGAAAAGCGGCGCGCGCTGTACGGCTACCTTGAGGGCTTTGAATCTGCCGGCCACGTCGAAGGAGCACAGGATGAAATACAAGGTGGCGCGGAGGAAGACGAGCGCTCAAAGGACTTCAGAGCTGCAGCAGATACCAAGCTCCTGCAGGACATGAGTAGCGACTTCCGCCGCCTGTTTGGCACCGCTCCTGATCACCCGAAGTACGACGGCATCGTCAAAATCTGTGCGCCGCAAAATCTGTTTGAGATGCCGCAAGAGCGCCATCTGCATGAAGATAAGCATCTCGTCTTCGTGCGCCGGATACCGTCGGTTCGTGAGCTGACGAAACGCATCAACGAGCGATACGATGATTTGCTGGCGCAGCACATTGCCGACGCCCTAGGCTGGGATGAAGAGACCTATCGCCGCTGGAAAGGCAGCAACTGGTCACGCGAGGCTTTCAATGAGATTGCCAAGTCAGGTGATAGCCGGGATCCAGATAGCGATGACGACCCGATAGACGAAGCAGAAGGTGCAGGCGAAAGCGCCGACGAGCACGACTATCTGCGATCAAGGATTGCCGACCTGTTCGTGACGAAAAAAGCCTCGGACGGCAGGCCGCCCGCGCCCCCGACCGATTGCTCTCGTTTCAGCCTGAGCCTTCGCAAGACAACCAGCATCTTCTCTATGTTGCTGGAGCCCGCACCCGACTACCTGGCAGGAGCCTACCCTTGGTACTATCACTTTATCCAAGGAGGGAAACAGCGCATGGACTTTGCGAAGGCTGCGCAAATGCTGCGCATGGAAGCCTGGAGTAAGTCTCCCCGCGAGACATTGGACAATTTACGACCCCACGATGCCGATCAGCGTGACTACGATGAACCGCTCGAAACGATCTGGTCAGTCGTATTCCATCATCTCCCGGAATCAGAAAAAGCCACACTTTCTCGCTGGGCGACTGCTTCCCCCCGCATCGCCGAGAACTTTGCTAACTATCTAAAGGCCGGATTTCTCTTCGCCAGCCCCGTGATAGTGGAGCTTTACGGTTGGCATGCAACGTTCGACAAAGGTCTTTCGGGAGAAAAGAAACACAGCAACGTTCAACGTCGCTACCGTAAATTCGTGGATTACGTGCGCCAGAGAATTGAGAGTTCTTTACTGCTGAAATACTTCACATCCGCTCTCCGAACCTTTGAGCAACTCTGCACGAAAATTATCGATCATGAAGTCGATGCATGGGACAAGGGTTGGCGTACACTCACCACGCTTTCAAGTCCTGCCTGGTATGCCAGTGGCGAGTCCAGCCACCGCCAACACCTGATCCTGGGATTCAATAGTCCATTCTATCCCAACACCCTTATCGCGACATCGGTTTTCCAAGAGGGTGTGAACCTGCATCTGCAGTGCCGGAAGGTTCATCATTACGGAATTGCATGGACCCCGGGAGATAATGAGCAACGCGTGGGCCGCGTCGACCGCCTTTTTGGTAAGGTGAACAGCTTGCTGCGAGAGCATGGCCCCGGTGAGGGCGCTCTCGAGATAAACTACCCCTATCTCAAGGACAGTTTTGACGAGGATCAGATTGGCTCATTTATCGAGCGAAAGTATGAGGTAGAAGAAAAGATGGACCGCTGCGAGCAGGGCGCGTTCGACAAAGAAATCCGCTTGATGCGATCTGGCTGGGAGGCATTCCTTAGAACCCCCACGCAAAATGAAACGCTATCCGACCCCTATCCTGCCGCGTTTACCAAGGATTGATCTACTCGCTGCGATCGACCGATCATACCCCCCTCATCTTCCAATGCCTTCAGCCGTTTGGCCTCGGATACCTCACGGTCACCATAGCGGCTCTTCCATTTGTAAAACGTCGCGTCACCGATCCCGTGTTTGCGGCAAAGATGAGAGATCTTCAGCCCGGATCCCTGTTCCTTCACCACCACTATGAGCTGCTATTCCGTAAAACGACTGCGTTTCATCCGTCCGTATCCTTCTCGATCGGACGCTACTTTTAAATACTTACATTTCCGGGAGGTACGTCAGCTGGCATGAAATAACGGCGGCTTTGGCCCATTTGATTATGATCTTTAGGCGGCGCGCTGCTGGTGTGTTAAGCGGCATGGAAAAGTGACCCCTTCGGAAGGGGGACAGGCAGCTAAAAACGACCCCTTTCTGAGAAACGGGTTCACGATGGCCTTCATGCTGAATGGAGGCCCGGTTTGGGATGCTTGTTGTGGAAACAATTGGAAAGATCCGTCGCGCGCATTTTGTCGAAGGAAAGTAAGCTTCCGGCGACTGACGCCTTGCTGAATACTTCTGGTCTGGTTCAGCTATGAAGCATGAGCGATTTAAGAGATAGGGACACGGTACTACCTGCGAGTGTCGCAGGTAGTACCGCAGAGAGGCTCCAAAGGAGCGGTAGAGAGACAGGCGAGCGGGACAGGCTGGCGGGCGCCTCGCGGATCGAGATCGTTTCGGATCGCCGCCGCTGGCACGCCCCTGAATTTCGCGCGCGAGTGGTCATCGCGTCCTACGAGAGCCGACGCCCCAT
>NZ_NKTX01000077.1 GCF_003207815.1 Komagataeibacter oboediens
GGCCATTCTTGATCGCATCCTACGACCACCTATCGGGCAATGCCCGCACTGTGGAAACCTTCTACTCCAGACCTCGCAACATATTCTGCCAAAGTAGTGCTAGGGCCTGTTAGGGCTTGATCCAGTCTACTGCGGCAGCGATGTGGATGACCGCGAGGAACGACGTTGCTGTTTTTTCGTATCTGGTTGCAACAGCACGCCACTCCTTGAGACGGGCCCAGAGGTTCTCGACCAGGTGCCGACACCGATAGACCCATCTGGGGCAGGCAACCGGCGCATCGCGTCGTTTTGCGGGAATGGCCGGTCGGGCTCCCATGTCCCAGATACGTTCACGGAAGGCGTCCGAGGCATAGCCCTTGTCCGCCACCACCCACAAAGGAATGGCGGGAAGGCTATCGAGCATATCTGGAGCCAGCGGCAGTTCATGGGCCTGGCCGGGCGCCAGGGCAAAACCAACAGCCTTTCCATGCCCGTCTGCTATCACGCAGACTTTCGTGCCATAGCCGCCGCGAGAGCGGCCAAGTGCTTCACGATGGTCCCGCTCTTCGAAAGAGGCCCCTTTTTTTGGGCTCCCGCCGCCTTATGGTGAGCCCTGATGTTCGTACCATCCAGAAAAGTCATTCCGAACGCCACTCCCTGTTGTTCCTGAACCAGTTCGAGCAGGCGTTCCCATACGCCGAGTTTCGCCCAGCGGATGAAAAGCTGCGCCGCCCGCCACCACGGCCCCAGTTCAGCGGGGATGCTCCGCCATTTCGCGCCATTCTCATGGCGCCAGAAAATTGCTGCTATCGTACGCCGCAGATCATGGGGCGGCGTCTTGCCCCTTGGGCGAACCGCCTCAATCAGAGGTTCCCAGATCGCCCATGTCTCGTCCGTAAAGGTGCCTGTTCTGTCTCCTTCTTCCATCCCTACAATATGGGAAGAAATTCAAGATCTAACAGGCCCTAGAACGAGCAGGGCAGTAGTCATACTAGCGCTCTGTACGAATCTCGTACCGGCGGGAAACATGCGACCAATCATCAGGAAATCCTTTTTTAAGAACGCATCGCATGGTGCATGCGGTCAGGCCATGGAAACGGAAAGTGCTAAAGTAAACAGTTGATCTACTTCATGAAGGGGTTGCTGGGCGGCTATTCGTGCGGCTACTTCCCCAGACCCGAACGGCCTGTATTCCAGTGCGTGGCGAAACATGCAGGACGAAGCCATGGGGTTGGAAGAGGTCGGGGGAAGTAGCCGACGGGAGACGCACGCGATGGCTCAATTCCAGTTCGTCACCATTTTCCCACTCCACTGCGAATGTATGTTGTTGCCATGACAGGGATGCTGTGACCTCTTCGGCTGCGTGGGCAAAATGTAATGTGACGTCCTCCTGTCGCGCGATCTGGCCGCCGGCGGCGATTACCATCATGACGCCCGCGACGACCATGGCGGCATGACCGATATGATGGAACAGACGGTCATGCAGGTATGGCAACAGGTGCTTCATGAGGATTGAGGACAGGATTGCTGCCATCGCTACGGCGAGGCCCGCGACAGCAGCCCGGGCACTCAGCAAGCCAAATGCGGCGTAGAGAATGACCTTGAGCAGATGTAGCATGATTTCGTTGGCGGCGCGTGTTGCGACAATCTCTTCTTTCCGCAGACCAAGCCGGTAATAGAACCCATTGAAAACCAGACCGACCGCCCCGGTAAACCCGGAAATGAAACCGGCGGCAGCGCCCAGTACGTGTAATCGGGCAACATGGACTGGTTTCACAGCGACGTTGGGGGCGGGCTTACGGAAGAGAAGGGGAAGGTTCCCTAGCAGGAACAGGCCCAGAAGCAGCGACAGATAGACTGGATTCACACGACTCAAAGCCCAGACGCCGAGGGCGGCGAATGGTAATGCAGTAGGCGCGAAATGACGGACGATATCCCACCGGATCGCATTTCGGAATGAGACGATGCGTGCTGCTGAACTGGCGGCCGTGCCGATCGACAGGGTGGCGGGTACCTGGTTGCCGGGCAGCACCAGCCCCAACAGAGGGGCATCAGAATCAGCCCGGCACCACCACCGGACACGGCACTCAGGCCGAATGCAGCGGTTGATGCGACCAGTATCAGGAACCAGAGCAGCATTGGTCGTGTGACTCCAGATTTCGGTCCCTGGACGCCGGGAGCATGGCTGGCGCCTACGTCGCAAGGATACAGGTAGCGTTATTACATCTGACGAAAGCTCAAGGGAATGTCAGCTTACAATGTCCCAATCTTCCGACAGAACTCGTGTCAGCTTTTTCGGCTAGGAAATCTGCTCTTCGGTAAAGTCTGGCGGATTATTGAATCTTTATGGGTAGTTTAATGACGCATCTTAAGCCTGGGTTATTATCGTATAAAATGATTGAGCCAGCATGAAGCCGGACGATGGCTTTCACCATGCTGAGTCCAAGCCCATTACCATCGTGCGTACGACTTGTATCAAGACGGAAAAAGCGGTCGAATACCCGAAGCATAGCCTCGGCTGGAATGCCGGGGCCGTTATCGGCTATCTCTACGTGGATACTGTTATCTGATGACGTTAGGGTAGCGCTAACGGTAGTCTGGCCGGGTGTGTGGCGTATGGCATTCTCAATCAAGTTGGAAAATGCCTGTCGCAGAAGGACGGAATGACCGGTTATTGTGGGGCAGGCGGGAATGATTTCGGTTGCCAGATACTGTCCATGGTCGTCTATGACGGATCGATACGGCTCAAGAACTGATTTCAGCAGTTGGGCGGGATCAAGCAACTCCATCTCGTTCTTCCATGCTCCCGATTCAAGCTGCGCCAGTTTGAGTAGCGAGGAAAATATTTCCAATGCGGCATCCAGATCCTCGATTGCAAACTCGACCTGCTCATGCATGGTATCGGAAGGCGCGTGTGCCAGAATGGCACGTTCAAGATTCTGGCGCATGCGTGCTAGCGGAAGGCGCATGTCGTGCGCGATGTCATTGGAGACCTGTTTCAGGCTGGCAATCAGGGATTCATTCTGGTCGAGCATCGCGTTGAGGCTCTCCGAAAGGTGATCAAGCTCATCGTTCGTGCCTCGCAGGGGGATGCGGCGCGACATGTCACCCTGCATGATGCTGCGTGCCGTCAGGCTTATGGTCTCGATCCATTTCAGGATCAGACTGCTTAGAAAAAGGCCACCGGCAATGCCGATAAAGCCGAACCCTAAGATTTCCCACAGGATTGTTGTCCATAATGCATGCTGCAGGTGCGTCAGGGATGATGCGTCTATACCAACGAAGTAGTAGCCGCCGTCGTCAAGTATATAGCCTATTCCATAAACGATATTCCGGTTCGTTCCCCGGGGAAGGCGATGGGACCACGCCAGCCAGCGTTCGCCAGGCAGCGGTCGTAGATGCAGCATGTTGCCTGCGACAATAACCTGTCCTGGATCCTGAAGCAGATAATGGAAACCGGGTTCATGTTCTACCAGTCCTTGCACTACCGGCAGCAGATGACGGACATCCGCAACGCCAGCATCTGCAAATGTCTCATGACCCTCGTTCTCTACTTCCCGGCGGATCTGCTGGCGCAAGGTCGACTGGCTGTAAAGGCCTGACGTCACGGTCATGAACATGCCGCCCAATATAAAAAGGCTGGCAAACAGCGTGACGATACGAAATGATGTACTGGCGATGACGCGTCGTATCGCCATATTCTGGCGTCGGGATATCCTATACCAGAACATCATTGGATATATCCATTATATAGCTACATCCTTTCATGATATGGATGACCGGTCTAGATTCTTCCGCCCCTGATTTTGAGAGGGCGGATCGTCGCAGGCACGCCCTGAGACCTGAGTTTACCTGAATGGCCTCTCCGCATTAACCCCTAGCCTTGTCCGGGCTGGAAAGAATTTATCGCCTTTTCTATTTTTCGGACACCTATGTGAACGTAGTATCTGTTTCATATTGTATGATAGGAAACGTATATACATTATTATTTATAATAAATATTCTGATTAATATTGTCATTTTGGCTTCGGCTTCCATTTCTGATGGCGTGATCGATACATTAAAAAATGCCAATCATTGCCAGTCCGCCATCATGAATGGTGTCATGTAACAATGATCCTGATAACCTGATTGGGAAATCAGTCCCGCTGGGCGGGACGCAGAATTTGTCGATTGGCCCGCATTCATGATGCCGATAACACGTCCCCGCCTGCTTTTGGTTGAAGATGACCATGCAACCACGAATTACCTGCGACAGGGACTGGAGGAAAGTGGAATTGACGTGGTTTCTGTTGCGAATGGGTCTGATGGATCACAGTATGCTCTGTCGCAACCATGGGATATCATTATTCTGGACCGGATGCTACCTGGCCTGGATGGACTGACAATTCTCATGCGCATGCGCTCCCATGCCATCACGACGCCTGTGCTATTCCTGACGACGATGGATGGTGTGCCAAGCCGTGTCGCCGGTCTGCGGCATGGCGCGGATGATTATATGGTCAAGCCATTTGCGTTACGCGAGCTTGTCGCGCGCGTGCAGGTACTGCTTCGTCGATCATCCACCTTCCAGCATGCAACAATAATGAATGTGGCTGACGTTGAGCTCAACCTGCTGACGCTTGCGGTGACACGGAATGGCGAAAAGGTTCTTCTGCAGCCGCAGGAACTGAAATTACTGGAATATTTCATGAGAAATGCCGGCACAGTGCTTTCCCGACAAATGTTGCTGAAGGATGTCTGGCATATGGACTTCCCGGTTCGTACGAACATCGTCGAAACGCACATTTGCCGCTTGCGGGAAAAACTGGGACAGGATGGTCAACCCTTGATCCATACCGTCAGGGGCAGCGGTTATGTCATGAGAGCGTGAACCCTGGCGGCATAGGATGATCCTCCATGCATGGCCGGTTCAGTCATCTTGGATGATATGAGTAAGCAGGCAGGATGACCATGGCATGTGGGTAGCTGGCCATCAATGATGGCAGCGACAACGAAACGGAGACAACCACGCATACGATCCGGTTCCAGCAGGAAGAGCAGGGTATCCATGGTTGTCTTGCTCTGAATTGAAAATTAATTAAAGCTTATGACCGCTATCCATTTCCAGAATAGCATTATCTCATAGATGGAGGGTTCGAAAAACCCCTTGGCTCTGAATTGGTGGCTGTGATTCCATACCTTGTGTGATGATTGGGGGGATGGCTCATGAAGCAGCCGGGTTTCTTTGATGTTGACGAGCGGCTTGCCCGGTTAAGCGGGCTTGGCGATCAGTTGGAGGCATTTTCCCGGACTGTGGATTTTGAGGCGTTCCGCCCTGATCTGGAGAAGGCTCTGGCCTATTCAGACAGGAGCAAAGGCGGCCGTCCCCCGTTCGATCCGGTGCTGATGTTCAAGATCCTGGTCATCCAGACGCTGAACAATCTCTCCGACGAGCGAACGGAATATCTGATCAACGACCGCCTGTCCTTCATGCGTTTCCTCGGTCTGGGACTGTCGGACCGGGTGCCCGATGCCAAAACGGTCTGGCTGTTTCGCGAGCGTCTGACCGAGGCAGGCGCCATCCAGAAGCTGTTCGAGCGCTTTGACGCCACCCTGCGTAACGCTGGGTATCTGCCGATGTCCGGCCAGATCCTGGATGCCACGCTGGTGGCAGCGCCAAAGCAGCGCAATACCAAAGGGGAGAAAGCGGATCTCCGGGCGGGACGTATTCCAGAAGACTGGCAGGACAAGCCCGCAAAGATGTCGCACAAGGATCGTCATGCACGATGGACACTTAAGTTCACGAAGGCGAAGCGGCAGGACGATGGAACCATACCGTCGAGCGATCTCGCCATCCCGTTCTTTGGCTACAAATCCCACATCTCCATCGACCGGAAGTTTCGGTTCATCCGAAAATGGAAGACGACGGATGCCGCCGCCAGTGATGGTGCGCGATTGAGAGAGGGGCTGTTAGATAAAACCAATACGGCCTCAAGCGTTTGGGCTGATACAGCTTATCGCTCGAAAGCGAATGAGGACTTCATGGACAAAGAGGGTTTTGTCTCAAAGGTTCACAGAAAAAAGCCGCATCTCAAGCCTATGCCCCGACATATCCAGAAATCGAATGCTGGAAAGTCCGTGATCCGATCACGCGTCGAGCACGTCTTTGCCGACCAGAAATCACAGACGGGATTGTTCATCCGAACTGTCGGTATCACCCGGGCCACCATGAGGATCGGGCTGGCCAATATCGTCTACAACATGCGCCGCTTCCTCTTCCTCGAAAGGTTGAACGCGAGCGCGTAGTCATCCAGCGGGAGGGCAGTCCCCGATCTGCTCAAAACGCAGATCAAAAGCTACCCCAAAAACCGTAAATCAAATCGCCAAAACCCTGAAATCACGAGCCAGGCGCATCAACCAACGGTTCTTCGATCCCTCCAGATTTATTTCTGTAGGATTTCATATTATTTTCGTCGCGATATAAATAAAAGACAAGTCGTATACAAAATATTGAAACAACGGCTTTCGATAGAACGATAACAAGAATTATATTCATGACATCCTTCAATTCATTTAATATATGGCAATATTCAATACGTCATGTCTGTACTCCGAATATCCGGCCGATGGCAGCCGTCATGGCCATCGCTACGATGCCCCAGAATATGACCCGCATTGCCGGACGCCATGGTGATGCTCCACCTGCCCGCGCGCCCACTACTCCCAGCACTGCCAGGCCAATCAGGGATACGGCGGATACACTCCACGACACCACGCCGACTGGTGACAGCAGGGCCGCCAGCACGGGCAGTATGGCGCCGGAGGAGAACGCGCCCGCCGATGCAAAAGCTGCCTGTACCGGACGTGCCGCAGTGGCCTCGGAAATACCAAGTTCATCACGGGCATGGGCGCCCAGTGCATCATGTTTCATGAGCTGGAGGGCAACCTTGCGGGCCAGGATATCATCCAGTCCGCGCTGACGGTATATGCCAGCCAGTTCGCTTACTTCGGCGTCCCAGCTACTACCAAGCTCCTTTTTTTCGCGGGCGAGATCAGCCTTCTCTGAATCTGCCTGCGAACTGACGGACACATATTCCCCTGCGGCCATGGACATGGCCCCGGCAACCAGACTGGAAATGCCTGCCAGCAGGATGCTTCCCTGTGTCGCGTGGGCGCTGGCAACGCCAATGATCAGGCTGGATGTTGACAGAATGCCATCATTAGCCCCCAGGACAGCGGCCCGCAGCCAGCCCAGTCGGGATGTTGCGTGGATCTCCTTGGGGCGTGGCGGTGTTCTACTTTCCATATTCATCGGATACATCCCCTGTACCTAGCATTCTCTGAAAAACATCGTCCCTGAGAATAAAGTAATGAAAACACGCGGCCAGTGCATGGCCCGTGGCAAGCACAATGATCAGCCTGCCGTTCCACTGGTGCAGCCAGTGCAGCAGGCTGATGGTCGATGCTGAAAATTTGCCGAAAGGCGGCATGAACTGAATAGACAGGAAGCTCATGGCCTGTCCGTTGCCCCACCGCCACATATATCCGAGGAAGATTTCCAGAAAGACCAGTCCATACAGGCTATATTCCACGCTACGCGCCAGCACGGCATCAAGCCAGCGGTCAGCGGCGCGGATATGCCGCCCCCAACCCAGTCGCCACAGCAGGCGGGCGGGAAACAGAACGCTCAGTACCATGCCAGCCGTCAGGTGGGTGACCACCAGCTGATGATGTAGCGGGTTCTGGAACAGCCCCCATAAATTCGCGGTTGCGAACTGCAGCACGATAATGGCCGCGCAACCCCAGTGGAAAATGATCGTCGGTACGTCATAACGTGCTGGGGAAAGGCTGGATCTGTTGTTCATCCGGACGATCATATCGTTCAAACATGACGCGAACCTGAACGGACAGGCGACAACTGCCGCTGCAGGCCGGGATCCATCTACATGGTTATGTTGGTGGCAATGCCAAGGACACTGTTCCTACGTGGAGCGGTCCGTATCTCCACAGCAGGCAAAAGGGTTGTTCGATCATGTCAGGGCGACCAGTGGGGTCGACAATCTTTGGCTGCTATACCTGTGAGGAGCATGCGGTCCGTAACCTGGCAGAAGATGCGCACGCTACGGCGCGGCGCAGCAAACCGGATTACAAATGGTGGACCGATCGCGTCTGCGCATCACGGAATGGCTGGTTTTCCCTGTGCAATCCGGTTTGCCAGATCACTCCATAGGCGCGCTGTTGCGAGATTGATGTCCGCCTTTACTGAAAAAGGGGACTGGGTGCGTGAGAAAGGAGAAAGGGACATCCGTTCGCCGATAACGAAATGTCCCTGCGAAAACAGCATGACGGACAGCGATCCCTGCTGTCCCTGTCCCGTAGGTCGCATAACGGAAATGCGCATATGCGGCGGTGGAGTGGCGATGGCGTGGAAAGCGTGTAGTTCGGCGTCTCCCGACGGGCAGGCGATGCTCTCCAGCACTGCATCACGCAGGACGGAATGGGGATATCCGCCGTACATGCCGTCGACATGCAGGCGGATACCCTGTTCCACCGTCTCGCAAATACCATCTGTTTCTGTATCTGTTTCGGCGTGGGCTACACAGCCAGATATGCTGATCATCATCAGGATCGCCAATCCGTAATGCATTATCAATCTCATAATATGTGTCCGGCCTCCCGCCATCCGACCCTGTCCATGCCAGCATGTCGATGCTTTCTGTTCCTGTAACACGCAAACATGACGTGAACCTGAACAGGGGAAATCAGGTTACGGGGGATCGACTTGTGGCAGAAGACCAGCCACTACGAGGAGTGTAGGGCAGCCGATACTTTTAGGGAACAGTCTGCTATTCAGTATTCCCAGGCAGGGAGACGACCATGTTGTGCAGGTAACCGACGTGCGACGTCTGAACTGCTTCTCATAAAAGCTTCAGCAGAGATAAATTATTTTCCGCTATGTGTTTTCGTCTATGGAAAAAATAAGAACAGCCTTCAGGCGGATTTTTCACGAGAGAGTAAAGTAAAATTACGGGTACGACACAATATTATAATCCTCTTTTATTCGTATTGAGTATTTAAGAGCCCGATCCGAAAGTTTTTGAACAATACCAGTCTGTTGTGATTCATCCGTCTTTACGAAGAGATGGAGTGAATGATGACATGGACTGGTATTGCCCGACGTGAACATAGCCGGGAAGGACTGCGATATCCATCGGATATGATGGACGGGGAATGGGCTTTGATCGTGCCATTTGTGCCCCCTGCGAAACGGGGCGGTCGCCCTCGCACGACGGATATGCGCGAGGTGGTCA
>NZ_NKTX01000078.1 GCF_003207815.1 Komagataeibacter oboediens
CAAGACGCTCAATCTGTCGAAACAGGCTCGTGCCGCCTGATCGTTCCTTTATTGTTCATGCCAAACGTTGTTTAGCGTACCATCCACACGATGGCCTCTTCTTTACGCCCGCAGCCTTCAGCAATTTCTGTGCGGTAACATTCTGAATCGGCCCACCAATGAATTTCGCTTCTGAATGGGTTGCCGCGAAGGTTTCCCCCGCCCGATCATCATAATCCTGACCTGCCAAGACATGGAAACCCGCCTGCCGGAAGCCTTCCGACAATCCGCCAGCCCCACAAAAAAGATCCATGACGGTCATATTATGACGCAGTTTCATTGGCGTCCTCTACGCTTCGAGACAGTCAGGGGAAGGGGCAATTGCTGTTCGTCCCCTTCTACACGCTCAATCAATAAACTGATCGCATGACGACCTAACCATGCCTTCGATACCTTTGAACGAGCAGCAATCTGATCAAAAGCAGCATATTCATCTTCAGACAGATTGACTGTGATCCGGTTCTTTGATGACACGGTTTGCCTCATTACGCCGCAAAGTGCAGCACTTTGCATTTTTGTAACTTTAAGGATTCCGTATGTCAATTTAGCTCTTATCTGTTTGCCTCATCACCTGACTGAGCAGGAGACCTACTTCATACCTACCCAACAGCGCAGCCAGAAGCGACCTGCAACAGCGGTGCAATGGTGTATGAAGACCAGGTATTTATGGGTAGGCGTAATGTCGGTTCCGAGTATGTCTATGGGTCGTGATCAGGAAGGCTGTCTGGACCATGTTCGTCCTACAACCCACCCGACCGGATAGTCATGACACAGGGCTGGTCCACCTTCGTCTCGTTGGCCGTTTTCTGGCAGGCGGCGATCCGGTCCTGACTGGCGTCCACTATCCGGTTGGCCCAGACCATATGCCGCAGGCTTTCGGGATTATCGGCCTCCATCATCAACGCACCAGATTCCCACCGATCCTGTCCGCCCACGATAAAGGAGGCCACCCGCGTCCCCAGTGATGACGGCAGGAGGTAGGTCAGGATAGGCGAGAACCCGATCCCGACAGCCAGGCAGGCCAGCCCGACCTTCAGCACCCACCAGCTCTGCTGGTCCCGGGTGCGCGCCTGTCCAACAATATCGGTCAGTTGCTGCCGCTCCACTTGCACCGCACGGATCGCGGTATGAAAGGCGGCCTGCATGTCCTGACTGACGGAAAGCCCCGCCTGACGTACCCCCTGCCCATAGGCCTGCGGCGTCATCTTCAGCGTCGGACTGGCCTCGATCGCCTTCATGCGCGCGCCCACGTCGTTCAGGGCCTTGACCAGTCTGGCCAGGTCCGGCGTGTAATCAGGCGGTCGGTTGTCCCGCCATGCCTGAGGCAGCGCTTCCACGCTGCGCCGGAGCACCGTCATTTCGGCGCACAGATCCTCAAACGCACGGGCTGCCGGATCCGTCTCGCTCATGACGCCTCTCCTTCAGTAATGAAACCGGCACTGGGCAACCTCGATCCGCTGATCTTCTCCCGCGCGGCCCTGAACCCGGTAGACCAGACGATGTTCCCCCGTAATCCGCCGGGACCACCACCCGGAAAGCTGCCCCTTCAGTGGTTCCGGCTTCCCTATCCCCTGAAACGGATGCCGCCTTACATCCTCGATCAGGGCATTAACCTTCCCAAGAACAGCATGATCTGACTGGAACCAGGAAAGATAATCCTCCCAGCCATCTTCATGAAAAATGACCTTCACGCCGACGGCTCACCCTGCGGCTCCAGAAGATCACGCTCGGTCGCCGCCCCGTGCTCGATGTCACGAATGCTCCGCAACAGCCTCTCCGCGTTGCGTGGGCTGCTCAGGAGATGCACGGTTTCCTGCCAGCCGGAGAATTCTTCTTCCGACATCAGCACGACACTGCCTTTCCCGGTCTTGCGGGTCACGACAATCGGTGCGCGGCTGTTCACGGCTTCATCCAGATAATGCGCCAGGTTCTGACGCAGGTCGGTATAGGAAACACAGGTCATGATCAGTCCTCCAAGTTCATCATAGCGTACAGTTTTTTGTACGTCTTGTGTTTTAGATCCCCATATCCATATCCCGCCCCCTGGAGCGCGACAGCGAGCGCGTGCGCTGCGGCTGCAATCCATGATCGAGCGTCGATCCCTTCCGGACGCCCAGTTCGTGCCCCTTCCGCCGCAGGAGGGACTCAAGCTGCGCGTCCCGCTTCAATTCCTTGAGCGCCACCCCCTGCTGCTCACGGCTCAGCCCGTCCCACGCCTTCACGAACCGCGCCGCCCGCAACTCGGGGGAATGCCGCACCCTGTCCTCGTGTTCCAGCCCCTCGACCAGCCTGCGCGCCCGTGCCGACCCTTCCAGCCCGTACAGGGCCTGCCGGATCTCCGGCTCATGCTTCACAGCGGTTTCCAGAGCGATCACCGCCCCGGGCCGTAGCCGTTCCAGGGCCGTGCTGGCGTCAAGCCATGCCTTCTTCTGGTGCTCCAGCACCGGCAGGTCCTGCTCCACCATGCGCCCGATGTCCCGCACCGCCCGCGCATACTGCTCCACCGCCTGGTGAAGCGGATCACCACCCGGCACGAACCCGCCCAGCCCGGCCGGCACCTGCGCGCGCTGCACACGCGGCAGCCGCAACCCGGCAAAGGGAGAGGCGGGAGCCTCACGCCCAGCCCCACTTTCCCCCTTGCCGGACCCGGCATCCATCCCGGCCGACACGTCTTTTTCCGATGTGCGATGACCAAGCCGCACGGACAGGTCCAGCCCGTCGAACATCCCACGCTTCCGCTGCGCCGGTGCCAGATCTGGCGTGCGGACAGCTTCGGCCTGCCTGTCCTGCCGGGGGCCAGAGGTAGTTTTCTCACGCCCCACCACGATCTCGCTCTCGGGGACATGCAGCCCGCGCCGCCGCGCAAACCCGGCATCCCGATCCCGGACCTGCGGGTAATCCAGCGTGGTATCCTTCAGCCGCTCGCGCGACAGCCGCCGCACCAGCCCGTCCCGGTCGCCCAAATCATCCCGGCCCCAATGAACGGACACGCTCTCCCGATGGCGCGACAGCGCCACATAGGCCCCATGCCGGTCCATGCTCCCCGTCGCCAGCACATGCGCCCGGTCCACCGTCACACCCTGTGATTTGTGGATGGTGGCCGCATAGCCATGATCCAGCGCGTCATAATCCGCCACCGACACGGACACGACCCGACCGCGCCCAGTCCCACCCGGACCGTCGAGCTGCACCGACAGCACGAGATCCCCGGCCTCGACCGACCCCGTGATGCCCCGCACCGTGCCCAGCGTGCCGTTCTTCACCCCCAGCTCCCGGTCATTGCGCAGGAAGTAGACCCGCTCCCCGTCGGCGAATACCCGCTCGCCCTGGACGGTCGGCACCAGCACGTCGTCACCCAGCTCACCCGCCTCCCGCCGGATGGCGCGTGCCGCCTCGTTCAGCGCACGCACATCGACACGCCGGTGCGCCAGCATGATCTGGCTTTCTTCGGGGGCAGCCTGCCGGGCTTCATCCCACCCGGCCACCACCCCGGCCCGCGCCTCTTCCAGCGTATCATGCCCGCGCACCAAGCCGGCCGCCTCATAGCGCCCCAACGCCTCACCCGTCCGCCCGGTCGCAAGCTCCTTCGTGGCCGCCTGCTGCCAGTCTTCACGCTGCCGGTACACCGTCGTGATTTCCACCGACCCGACCCGCTCGGCCACCGCCCGGAATGCCCCGCCAGCCTCGATCGCCTGCAACTGCTCGGGATCACCCACCAGCACGACCTTGGCCCCGGCCCCACGCGCGACCGACAGCACCCGCTCCATCTGCCGTGACCCCACCATGCCGGCCTCATCCACCACCAGCACGTCCCCGCGCTCCAGCAGGTCGAACCCACGCGCCCACGCACGCTCCAGGGAGGCCAGCGTCCGGCTCTCGATCCCGGACCCCGCTTCCAGACCTTCCGCCGCGATCCCCGACAGCGCCGCCCCGCGCACCCGATACCCGGCCTTTTCCCATGCCGCGCGGGCGACACCCAGCATGGTGCTCTTCCCCGTCCCGGCATACCCGACCACCACGGACAGGTCGCGGGACTTCGTGACCTCGCCCACCGCCAGCGCCTGCTCGTCCCCAAGCCCGTCCCGCGCCATCGCCGCCCGACGCACCGCCAGTGGCACCGCATGCCCCTGGGACTGCCCCATCGCGAGCGACGCCTCTTCCAGACGCTGCTCGACCCCGATCATCTCCCGTGTGGAAAACCGCTCCCGCCCATAACCGTCTTTCCCGAGGGCGACCAGCTCCGGACACGCCGCCACCCGAACCATGACAGCACTGAACTGTTCCGCGTCTGCCGTATGCCGGTCCACGAACCGCGCCAGATCCTGGCGGGTAAATGTGCTCTGCTGTCGGGTCAGCGCCTCCAGCGCCACATGCGGCTCGGCCAGCAACCTTTCGCCATTACGCCGCGCGATCTCCAGATGGTCGGCAACCCGTTCAGCATCCTCGCCCCGTTCTTCCCGGCGCATCCCGGCCGGACCGATCTTGTTCTGCGGCTCAAGGTCGATCCCCTGTTCGGCAAACGACCGATGGTCGATCCGCACATCCAGGTCCAGTTCGGCCAGCCGTTCATTGGCGAGCGACGCCCACCGCTCCCGCCATGTCAGCAGCAGGTCCTTGTCATTCCACGAACGCTCTTTCGCACCGAACCCGATGGAAGGCTGATTCTGCGCCAGCCCCAGACCTTCATGCCGCAGCCGTGCCGCCGCGATCAGTCGCGCTGTTCTTCCAGACGCTGCAAGCGCTTCTCCAGCGTCGAGAGCTTCAGCAGGATGCCACGCTGCGTCTCCCGGATCTCTGTCAGCAGACGGATCATGAGCTTGAGTGGATCGTCGTCCCCTTTCTGCTCCATCAGGTCCAGGATCCGGCGTGATGTCGTATGCGCCCCTGCCGCCTCGTTCAGGATGCGGGATTCCGTCTCGTCTTCCATGCACAGCCTCCCCGGTTCTGACTTCGATCCGCCGCGTGGACAGCATCACATGGGCATGGGGCTTCGCCTGTCCGTCTTCGCCAATATCCCAATGCACATTGAGATCAGCCACCATGCCGCGTTCCACGAACTGCTCCCGCACGAAATCCCGTGCCAGCGCGATCCCCTGCGCCTGGGTCATTTCGCGCGGGATTGAAAACTCCACCTCGCGGGCAAGCTGGGCATCCTTGCGCTTCTCGATCGCCTCGACCTCGTTCCAGAGGGTCGCACGGTCGAGAAACCGTTTCGGCGCGCCATCGGGCAGCAGGATCTCGGAATGCACCACGCCGCTCTTGTTGGAAAAGTCATGGTCGCGATCCAGCCGCAAATCATGCAGGCGGGACGCTGCGCGATAGGCCGCCGCTGCCACGGCGCTCCGGCCGGTGGCGCGGCTGATGACCTTCGCATGCAGGTGATAGATCGCCATGGACGCGATCCTATCACACCCCTTAAGCGCACGTCACGAAGTGACGTATAAGCGCGCACTCACATTTTACCGCGCCAAAAGGGTTGATTTGTCTGGATAAGTGACGCGGTTCTCGCCTGTGTGGTAGAGTATGGCACAGACCAGCAGGACAGGGGACCGGAAATGCGCAGGCCACGGGACATTGATTCGGAACTGAAGGCGCTTCAGGAAAAGGCGAAGCAGCTCAAGGTGCAACGGACCATCCAGCTCGGCGAACTGGTCGAGGCGACGGGAGCCGATACCCTGAATTGCCCCGGGTTTTGTGGAGACGGAACGACCCGAGAGGTAAGAAGGATTCATGAGCACCAAATCGAAGCGTTTTCCGCCTGAGTTTCGTGAACGTGCAGCCCGCATGGTTCTGGAGGAAGAGAAGAACCATCCTTCGCGGTGGTCCGCGGTGATGATGATAGCGCCAAAGCTGGATATTCATCCTGACACGCTGTCAAAATGGACCCGTCTGCATGAACGTGCCAATGCGCCTGCGGTGAGTGACCTGCCTGATCGAGAGAAGATCAGGCAACTGGAGCGAGAGAACCGCGAATTGCGGCAGGCCAATGAAATCCTGCGTAAGGCGTCGGCATATTTTGCCCAGGCGGAGCTCGACCGCATCTTCAAGCCATGACACGCTTCATTGAGGAGCACCGGCAGACATATGGTGTCGGGTCAATCTGCAGGGTTCTGTCGATTGCACCATCTGCCTATTATGCTTATCGGGCGAGACAGAAAAATCCGTGTGTGCGCAGCCAGAAAGACAAAGAGCTGTGCGATGACATCCGTAGAGTGTGGAATGATAATTTCTGCGTCTATGGAGCGCGCAAGGTCTGGCATCAGCTCAGACGTGAAGGCCTGGATGTCGCCCGCTGCACGGTAGAGCGGCTGATGCGCCGGATGGGGCTGAAAGGCGTCATTCGTGGCAAGGGGGTCAGAACCACACGGCCTGATCCGCAACGTCCGTGTCCGCAGGATCTGGTGCAGCGCCAGTTTCATGCTCCTGCCCCCAACAGACTGTGGGTTTCGGATTTCACGTATGTTTCCACTTGGCAGGGCTTTGTTTATGTGGCCTTCATCATTGACGTCTTTGCACGGGTTATTGTGGGTTGGCGTGTCTCCTCAACGGCTCATACCGACTTCGTACTGGATGCCCTTGAGCAGGCTCTGTGCCAGAGGCAGCCTGAGGGAAAAGTGACCCACCATTCCGACCGCGGCTGTCAATATGTGTCCATTCGCTACACGCAAAGACTGGCTGAAGCGGGGCTCGTTGCTTCTGTCGGCAGTGTTGGGGATTCCTATGATAACGCCTTGGCAGAGACCATTAACGGACTTTACAAAACCGAACTCATCTATCGGCAGGGGCCATGGAAAAACAGGGAAGCTGTTGAACTGGCAACACTTAAATGGGTCGACTGGTTCAATAATCGGCGGCTCCTGTCCTCCATTGGAAACATCCCGCCAGCAGAAGCTGAGGCACGCTTTTATGCACAACAGAAATCACATGCATTAGCCGCTTAAATCAGATAAAAAACGTCTCCACAAAACCCGGGGCAATTCACCCTGTCGATCGAGGCGCTGGCCGGGGTACTGCTTGCAGCTGTCGAACAGGCGGACGGCAAACCCGAAGCCGTCGCGAGGTGGACCGAACGGGGGACGGCGTTCTTTCAGGCTGGCGCAAAAAAGGGCGGCCGGAAAGGAACCGGAAACGATCAGAACGGATCTGCTGGCGCTTGAAAGACGGATCAGGAAGCAGGCGGCCCTGATCCATCGCCATCAGGCACGAAAGGCACGCACCGACATGCGCGACTGGGCGAAGGCGCGACGGGAACGCACCCATCATCTGATCGAACTGGGCGGCCTGGTCCAGAAGGCGGGACTGGTCGATCTGACCAATGATGACCGCGCTACCCTGCTCGGAGCCTTCCTGGATATTGCGGGGCAGCTTCGGGAGGGCAGGACTACCGCGTCAGGCGATCTGAAAACACGCTGGAGGCGTGCGGGGCTTCATGCCTTCGACAGTGACCGGGAACATGACAGGACAACAGGCTGACGTGACCATGACTGACCACGAGACACGATCATCCGAAGCTGACACATTGCGGGAGCTTACGACCCGGATTGTCGCTACCTATGTCAGCAGCAATACGGTTCCGGCGGATACTCTGCCGGGCCTCATCGCAACGGTGTTTCAGGCGCTTGGCGGCATGGGACGCATGGCGACCGGAACACCGGATCTGGTGCCGGCCGTGCCCGTGAAAAAATCTGTATTCCCGGATTACATTGTCTGCCTGGAGGACGGGAAAAAAATGAAGATGCTCAAGCGCCATCTTCGTACTGTCTATGGCATGACACCCGAGCAGTATCGGGAAAAATGGGGCCTGCCTGAAAGCTACCCGATGGTGGCCCCCGCCTACGCGGCGCGACGCTCTGTCCTGGCACAGGAGATCGGACTGGGGCGGGCCATCAAGGCGACACCGGAACCTTCGGACGTATCGGAAGCTGAAGTTCCGGTCACACGCCTGCCAGAGAAGAAACGTGGACGCAGGCCGAAACTGGCCTGAAGATCCAGACTGGCCGGATCTGTCGGAATTTATTCCGTCTGGGCGTAGGCTTCACGCACGGCTTCCGGCCGGTTGGAAATAGCGCGCAAATAACTTTTTGCAGCGGTATCCGGCGTACGTTCCCCGCTTTCCCACCCTTTGATGGTTTCCTCTTCCAGACCATACCAGAGCGCGAACTGTCGGCGACTGAGTTTCAGACGCCGACGGATCAGGGCCACATCCACATCGGCCTTGTGATCAACATGGATCGCCCTGATCCCAGCCTTTGCAAGGTCGGAGATAACCGCCTCGATCGTGTCAGTCATGGGCAGCAGAACGATTGCATGCCCTTCCGCCTGTTCCGAGGATTGCCTGATGAGGTCTTCCACCGTCTTCTTGGCGGCCAGCATCGTCAGTCCACGCCTGGACAGCGCCATCGTGGCAGCAATGGAATTGAGATCAGGCCACCCCTCACGCGTCAGGGTCAGGGCGAATCTGGCGCGTGAACCGGAACGGACGCGGGATATGGCCTGGACAGGCCCCAGTCGTGCGAATTCCGCCTTCAATGATGATTTCATCGAGATCCATTCCTTCCAGAACGGCCTGTGCGATCGTTTTCAGATTGGCGAACCCGACCCCATTGGCTGTTGCACCGTGGATGTGAGTCTTGGCCAGCTTCATGAATCCTTGGGATCGATCGACACTGAATTCAGCCATGACCATCAGAACGACACCAGGAGCCTGAATAACCAGGGTTGCGATCGGATCACTGCTCTGGTCATCGTCTATTTCGAATGACAGGTCTTCGACTGTCCACCGTGGCCTCATGCTGAATTATAGGTTCAATGAACCTATAATTCAAGCAGATCCCGCCGTCGTCCTTCCGGCAGCAGCGCCAACCCATACGTAACCATCCGGCGAGAGACGCGGGCGTATTCAGGCGGCGATGGTATTGTGGACCTGCTGGTGGGCTTTCCAGTGCCAGGGCAGGAGTTCATGGAGGCGTGGATTGGGAATGTCATTGATCCGTGCCAGGACATCGGCGAGCCATGCCTGGGGATCGACATCGTTCAGGCGCGCGGTGACGATCAGGGAATACATGGCGGCGGCGCGCTCTCCGCCACGATCGGACCCGGCGAACAACCAGGCTTTC
>NZ_NKTX01000079.1 GCF_003207815.1 Komagataeibacter oboediens
TGCGTCCTCAACCGCATGGACATTGATCGCCTCGATCCGCATGCTCACACGACGGACAGCAAGGCATTGTCAAGCTTGAAAAACTTTCGGATCGGGCTCTCATCATCAAAATACATTGCATCGGCTTTCTGGGTTCTCGCAGAGAAGACCTGCCCACCGAAATCGACAGTAATCGTCGTCCTGTTTTCCCCTTCGATTGTATCGGTAGTGTTCAGACCCGGGATAGTGCCGCCCTTGCCGACTATATTATTCGACTGGGTCTCGACCGTTCCGGCCACCTCGACACTGGAATTTGTCCGCACGACAATCGCATCGTTATCAGTCGTTGAAGGATTGGTGGCCGCATTGCTGGTCGTCGCAATGGTTGCGCCCGCCCCGACCGTAACGGATAGTCCGTTTGTGACACCCTCCACGGTAGTTGTCTGTGTTCCACTTGTACAGGAAATGGATCTTCCGCTTGTGATGCACCGGGCCGATGCCACGACCGGAAAGCCCAGAACAAGGATGGCTGTCGATATCGGCCTGACTGCGCCCCTGTCCCCCCGCTTGCGCAGGCTCTGCCTTATACCATGGAACAGATTTCGCCATGATGTCAGACTTGTCAGGGCCGTGCATTACCCATGTGAACGCAGGATTGTGGGACTTTGGTATTCAATCTGTTTTTTAACTGGAACAGGTTTGCGCGCAGCCGTTGTCCCGGAATTAAAAAAAAACAACCGCATCGATATCGATTTGCGTTCCACTTTAGAAATCTGGCCCTGAATTCCAAGTAATGCATCTTTAACTATTAAATGTCATAACGTGCCAATGTTATGTTGCAACATGTTATTTGACCACAAACCAATTAGTTCCCGTACAAACCGTATTTCTTATTCAGAAACATCCATGGCTTTCGCAACGGAAAATTAAGCTATATAACTAAATAAAAATGCAAAGCTGGGAATAACATGCAGGCCATCGAAATATCCATGATGGCATCCCGGTAGGCTGGACATGCTCAACCCCTGCCGATTCTCCCTATATTTGCAAACATATTGCAATGAGTAGGTAGGGGAATATGCCGTGATTATATATAGCAGAACCGAATACATTCCGCTCAGCGTGAAACGGCGCAAAGGGATCAGGATATGCCCGCTGCAGGTTGAAATCAGCCTTCCCTGCTGCTGTCCCATATCCAGTCCGGGGCGCAGGTCACGGAACCATGCATGCAGGCATCGGGTCGGGGGATGCCCCTCCGGTTCCGGCCATTACAATATCGTTTCATTTTCGTGACATACGTGTATGATGGACCTTTCTGCATGACCCTCAGAAGGCTTTCACATCATGATGCCCGCTTCCGATACGTTTATTGAGGCACTCCCCAAGGCCGAGCTTCACGTCCATCTGGAAGGCACGCTTGAACCGGGGCTGAAGATCATTCTGGCGCGCCGGAATGGCCATCCGCTTCAGGACATGACGGAAGACGATATTCGGGCCGGCTACGGGTTTCATGACCTGCCATCCTTTCTGGCCCTGTACTATGAAGGCGTGGAACTGCTGCATACCGAGCAGGATTTTTATGATCTGTGCCATGCCTATCTTAAAAAAGCCGCCTCACAGAATGTCCTTTATTCGGAAATGTTCTTTGACCCGCAACTTCATACCCGTCGCGGCATTGCCTTTGAAACCGTCATCTCGGGCCTGAACCGGGCACGAAAGGATGCACAGCGGGATTTCGGTATCCGCTCACAGCTTGTCATGTGCTTTATCCGCGAAATGAGTGCGCAGTCAGCGGAAGAAACCTTCACGCAGGCGCAGCCCTATCTGTCGGACATTGTTGGCGTAGGGCTGGATTCCGATGAAAAAGGCAACCCACCCGCCAAATTCGCAAACGTATTCAAACGCGCGCGCGATGCGGGACTGCATGTGACAATGCATTGCGACATTGATCAGGAAAATACACATGAACACATCCGGCAGGCACTGGAGGACCTGGGCAGCGAGCGGCTTGACCACGGCCTGAATATTCTGGAAAAGCCGGACCTGCTACGTCAGGCGCGGGAGAGGCATATCCCCTTCACGGTCTGCCCGTTCCCCAACATGGCGATCCGCCCCAACAGTAACGAAAAGGATATCCGTGCCCTTCTGGATGCCGGGCTGACCATTACCATCAATTCCGATGATCCGGGATACATGCAGGGTGTCTATATGACGGAAGCAATGAAAATGGCGCGTGATGGCGCACATCTGACACCGGACGAACTGCTGACCATCAGCCGGAACGCCTTCAATGCCGCCTGGATCGGGAAAGAAGAACGCCGGGCCTATCTTGACCGGCTTGATGATTTTGCCCGGAAGGCCGGCATGATGGCATCCGCCACATAATGCAGGTTCCTTGTTTCCCGACAGGTCACACCGCCTGTCGGACGGAAGAGCGGACGCGGCGCGCGGAAAGATGCCGATCGAGACATGAAGAGACTGAAACCGTGCCGCAGCATCCGGTGACATATCATCATAACCTGTATTTCCGCGTTCTTCCCCTCCTTGCTGCGATATGCGTCCTTCTGGCGCCATGGGTGGCCTGCGCGGATCCGGCCCTGTCCATGCAAAAGCGCGAGGCTGCTGTCGCCAGACGCCTGCACGACATTGCAGGAGACCGGGCACGGGTCAGGCTGTTCCTCCAGCCCATGCCCAAAGGTGGCGAACTGCATATCCATTCATGGGGAACCGCCTTTGCCGAGACCGATATCGACTGGGCGCAGGACCGGAATTACTGCGTTACCCGCCGCGGTGCGCCCCGGTTCGTGCCGCCGCCGTGTGGCAGGCATCATGCACTGCCAGTCGCGCGCATGGACGACGCCCGGCGCACAGCCCTGATTGCCGCGCTAAGCGAGGACGCAGTGAACGGTCCGGTCCTGCCGCGCCATGACCATTTTTTTGCAACATTTTATGTAGCGGGCCCCGTGGCCTCCCGTTCGCTCATTGATGAACTGACCCTGCTGCGCACGATGCAGGCCCGGCAGAACAGTTCATATGTCGAATTCATGTCCAGTCCCGCCAGCGTTGACGCCATGGGCGAGCGTGCCAGTTCCATGCATCTGGACCCTGCCCGGCTGGACATCATGCATGACAGGCTGGCCCCATCCCTGCCAACCATGCTGGATACAGCCCACCAGGAAATCGATGCATGGATGGCAGGCGCGGACCAGCGTCAGGCCTGCACCGCTCCCCTGCGCGAAACTGCGGGTCCGTGCGGGGTCACGGTGCGGTTCCTGGCAACCGTAACCCGCACGGGCACGCCCGCCCGCGTGTTTGGCGAAATGCTGGCAGCCTTTGCCCTGGCCCATGCCGACCCGCGCGTGGTGGGGGTCAACATCCTTGCACCGGAAGACAATGTGACCGCCGTCCGGGACTATGCGCTGCATATGGCAATGTTCCGCTATCTTTCCGCTCGGTATCCCGATGTCCGTTTCTCGCTACATGCGGGCGAACTGACGCGGGCGGTCGCGCCACCGACGGCACTGGCGTCACACATTGCCCAGGCGGTTGAGGCCGGTGCGTCGCGCATTGGCCACGGTGTCGATATCGCGATGGAAGATCAGGCGCGCGCAACCCTGACCCGGATGGCGCAACGCCCCGTAGCGATCGAGGTCAACCTGACCAGCAACGATGTCATCCTTGGCGTACATGGGCGCGCCCATCCGCTGCACCTTTATCTGGCCGCAGGCGTGCCGGTGGTGCTCTCGACCGATGATCCCGGCGTACTGCGCACGGACCTGACGGAAGAATATGTCAGCGCCGTCGTCGATCAGCATCTTGATTACCAGCAGATCAGACAGATCGTGCGCAACGCGCTGGAATTCTCGTTCCTGCCGGGGGAAAGCCTGTGGCGCGATCACACGCCCGGCATGCCCGTTTCGGCCTGCGCCCGGACAGATTCCCCGCAGCCCTCACTCATCTGCGCCGGATTACTGCACCGTAGCGAAAAGGCGGCCCTGCAATGGCGGCTGGAACACGATATCGCCCGGTTTGAAACACAGGCGCTGGCCCATCCATTCTGATGGACCTGTCCTGCACCGCCCAACCATAAGGAAAAAACATCATGTCCTTCTCTTTCATGACCAGGTTTCGCGCTGCCGGGCTGCTCATGGGTGCCTTATGCACGGCGCCGTCGCTGGCCCTGGCGGCGGATGCGCCATGGCCGGTCAAGGTCGTCATTGTCACGACATTCGAAAACGGCGCCGACACCGGCGACAAGCCCGGTGAACTCCAGCTATGGGCCGAACG
This sequence comes from Komagataeibacter oboediens, assembly GCF_003207815.1. GTDB lineage: Bacteria > Pseudomonadota > Alphaproteobacteria > Acetobacterales > Acetobacteraceae > Komagataeibacter > Komagataeibacter oboediens. Next base: position 4,267 of record NZ_NKTX01000079.1, read on the forward strand.
CGAACATCTGAGCGAAAAAATAGACTTCCCGGGAGGCGTGCATTCCATCCTGTCCACGCCGGATCATTCGGTCATCGCGGTCGTGACCGGCATGTCGCTGGTCAATGCGGGGACTTCCATCATGGCGCTGGGAACGGATCCCCGTTTCGACCTCCATCAGGCTTACTGGCTTGTTGCCGGCATTGCGGGTGTTGATCCGCAGGTTGCCTCGGTCGGGTCTGCCGCATGGGCGCGTTATGTCGTCAATGACGTTGCGCAGTCCATCGACATGCGCGAGGCCCCCAAAGACTGGCCATACGGGATATACGCCAACGGGGCGCAGCGTCCGGACACGCTGGACGGTACCGGAACGGACCATGGTGCCCTGGCGGGTTACCCGATTGTCTTTCCACTCAACGCCGGACTGGCCCAGTGGGCATGGCGGACCACCCGCGCCACGCACCTGATGGATACGCCAAAGATGCGTGATTTTTCCAAAGGGTGGGCAGACTACCCCGGTGCGCGTCACAAGCCGGCCGTCATCCTGGGGGACAGCTTTGCCTCTGACCAGTACTGGCACGGAATCCACCTCAACCAGTATGCCCGCGACTGGGTGCATATGTTCACGGCGTCCCATGGCGTATTCGCCATGAGCAACATGGAAGATTCCGCCATTGCCACCGCGATGTTCCGGCTCGACCGGATGCATCGGGTCGACTATCAGCGCCTGATGGTGCTGCGTACCGCTTCAAACTATACCCTGCCGCCGCAGGGTCAGACGGCCCTGCAATCCGTGACCGCTGAATATCCCGATGAGGGAATGCCCGCCTATGAGGCGGCATGGCGCGTTGGCAGCGCGGTCACGCATACCCTCACGGGGAACTGGGCCCGTTATGCAACCCATGTTCCAACCGCCCGTCCGTAAAAGAACGGACACGCCAGCAGGACCGACCATCGTGCCATTCCGGTTCCGTCGGTCCTGCCACGCCGGGGACATGGTTCGTGATATGAACCCATCAGGCCTGTGGCATGCTTTCGTGACCGTCCAGGCCTGTTTCACCGGTGACGGCCGTATCCCCCCGCCTGACTGCATGCCTCCGCCACCACCGGCATTGCCGCCCCCCTCCTTCTTGCCGTCGTCCTTGCCGCGGCTGCCGGCCGCCTGGATCCGGGCCGGCCCCTGCATGGGCAGGTCGAGGTCAGACGGAACGGGTTCGAGATCAAGCGCCTTGCGGATAAAATCCCGCAGGGAGACGACCAGATCATGTGTATGCACGCGTTGTCCCGTAACCAGTTCCCGCGCCGCGTGGGTGGCCAGGCGCACCTGTTCGCCCGTTCCCAGCAGAATGATATCTGACAGGGCAGCCTCCACGGCATCACGGATACGCCGGGCACGGTCGGAACCTGCCACGGTGGACGTATCTGTTCCATCACTGGCGCCATCGGGGGACAGCATCTCCCCATTCCCGACCATCCGCAGGTCCCGTCGATGCCGGGGATCCACAGCCAGATCCCCGGTAAAGGAACCACCCAGCGTGCGATAGGCGGCGATCAGGGTGCGCAGGCGTTCATTGATCTGGCGGTTCATGCGCTCCCTGCGCTGCTGGACCACGACCATGACCAGCAGCCGGATACCAACGCCAATCAAGGTAATCAGGCACAACCCGATCATTGTGGCCAGAAGGCTGTGCCATGAACTGAAATCAAGATTGCGCACGACTGGCTCCTTGCATACAGGCCGCCCTGACAGGCATTGCGGCCACCATAACCGATAAAGCCGGATTGTCCGGCATGGCCTTACGTGCCGCCATTTCTGTCAGACGGGTTCACTGCTGGTGGCAAAACCGGATCAGTCCCGTGGGGAAGCGCCAGCCCTAAAACTCCAGATCAGTGGCGCAACAATGATGGACCAGCCTGTGTCATGGTCTGAACGGACCGGGGAGGTCTGGCAATATGCTGGCAAACCGGTATGATTTGGACTGGAGAGGATTGTACGGAACCTGCCACGGTCCGGAAGGCCACCAGCCATATTCGTACCACAACCATACTGCAGGAACCGTCCGTCCCATAGCACCCGTATCCTGAAGGGGAGATATCAACACCATGCGACCAGATGCTCAGGCAGCCGACAGCCCACAGCAGGCACTCCCCACCCCCTCGCAGGATACAACCCCGCAGTGGCGTCCGCTACTGCATTATACGCCCCGGCGTAACTGGATGAATGATCCCAATGGTCCATTTTTTTACAAGGGGGTCTATCATCTTTTCTACCAGTACAATCCCCTTGGCGAGGAATGGGGAAACATGTCGTGGGGACATGCGACCAGCCCGGACCTGCTGCACTGGCATGAACATGATGTGGCCGTCCCGTTCAGCGACACGAAGGATATTTTTTCCGGCACGGTCGTCGTGGATACACATAACACGTCCGGGCTTGGCACGACGGACAATCCGCCGCTGGTGGCATTATACACCAGTGTTTTCAAGGAAAACGCCCCCAGACCAGCAGGCGTGCAGGCCCAGTCCCTAGCATACAGCCTGGATGACGGGCGGACGTGGCAGCCTTACGGCAAGGATCCCGTGCTGACACTGTCACCGGACTCGCTCCATTTCCGTGATCCCAGCGTGTTCTGGTACGCACCCGGTGGGTACTGGGTCATGACGGCCGTCGTTGCCAATGAACAGATGGTCAAGCTGTACAAATCCACCAACCTGACGGAATGGACGTTCCTGAGTGATTTCGGGCCGACCGGTTTTGTCCACCCGGACATGTTGTGGGAAATGCCATCGCTGTTTCCCCTGCCTCTGGACGGAAATCCGGCACAACAGAAATGGATCCTGATGCTGGGGATCAATCCATGGAGCATCGCGGGCGGATCGGGCAGCATGTATTTCGTCGGCTCCTTCGATGGTACGACATTCCATGCCGAGGGACTGCCACCCGATGGATCAGACCCCGCGGCATATGACTGGCTCGATTACGGCGCGGATCATTATGCCGCCCTTGTCTTTTCCGGCCTGCCTGAAAGCGCGCCCGTAACCATCGGCTGGATGAGCAACTGGGACTACGCAGCCCAGATGCCGACCTCACCATGGAAAGGCCAGATGACCCTCCCCATGACCATGGCCCTGCGGACCATTGGGGGCCGCCCGCAACTGTGCCTGACCCCTGAAAAACACTACACTGCGCTGGTCGCCAACGACCGGCCGGCACTTTCCTTCGATGGGCTGCGCCTGTCATCCGAACGCCATCTGCTGCCCGATCACGCGCGTGGGCAGGTTCTGGATATCGACATGAGCATGCATATACAGGACGCGGATCGTGCCGGTCTGTTCGTACGGGCCACGACGGATGGCCAGATCGGCACCTGTATTGTTTATGATATGAAAAAGCATGAGCTGATCGTTGACCGGTCGCGTTCGGGCCTGACCGATTTCTCACCCAAATTCAGTCCTGAACATGCCGTCTCCATGCCTGCCCCGAACGGTGAGATTTCATTGCATGTCATTATCGACCGTAATTCGGTCGAAGTGCTGTCACGAAACGGTTCCATCGTCATAACGGACCTCATCTTCCCGCCTGTCGAAGCTGACCGCATCATTGCTTTCTCCGAAAACGGCATGACCGAATTCAGGCATATGAAGATAACCCGTCTGGACCAGAAGCCGGAATAAAGCGTCTGGGCCTGTCTTCCCGCGCGCGTCGTCACGTGAACTGACCCGCGCAATATCCCCATCAGGCCGGATCATGGCCTGATCCATTGTCCGGACAGCAGCCGCCCCGGTCAAAATACACGAATGGCGGCAGGTCCATCCGGTCCTGCCGCCATCCCCATCCCGCTGCCTGCTGCTACTGATTGACCAGGTTTCGGCCACGCGCATGGGCGGCGCGAAGCCCCATCTGGCGCATCTGCGCCCGCAGCCCCCTCTTGCCATGCGTCGCATCGGCGGGTTTGTGGACAGTGCGATGGAAATCGGGATTGAAGGCAAGCCAGTTCATGTCCTGCTCCACCACCTGCATCGCGCGGTCCACTGCCTGAACCATGGACGGGTCATCGGCGACCTGCCATGCCGGATGTTCCCGCCCGATCACCACATGTACGTCCACCTCGGCCTCATGACCATATTCATCACGACCGATAACCGTCAGGTCGATGGAGCCTGTGGCGTCATCCGGTGCGATCATGGAAAAACTGCGCCGCTGGGCATCGAATGAAACCCAGTCCGGCAGCGGCGCGCCACCAGCCTGCCGTGCCGTCAGTGTCAGGTTAAGGTCCGTCCCGTCCGAACTGATGAATGCCCCGGCCGGTACGTCGATGTCATACTGCTCGCCGGTGGTAACAAAGCGATAGATCGACGTACCGCGTATCCACGTCTGGTGCGCAACCTGTCAATCGGCACTCAAAAATAACCCCTGATCGGCATGCAATATTAACCCCCTGTTGAAGGCCCGGCCTGTCTCCTGAAGCCGTAGGCGTAAGGAGACAGGCCGGGGCAGGTATGGATCTGGAGAGAGGTTCAGTTACGGTTCCTGAACCGCCAGCTTTCGTTCCCTGTCTCGATGATGTCGCAGTGATGGGTCAGACGGTCGAGCAGTGCCGTGGTCATCTTGGCGTCGGCGAATACACTGGCCCATTCACCGAAGGACAGGTTCGTGGTGACAATGACCGAGGTCTGTTCATAAAGGCGGCTGATCATATGGAACAGCAACTGTCCGCCAGACTGGGCAAAGGGCAGGTATCCCAGTTCGTCGAGGATGACAAAGTCCAGTCGGCCGAGTTGTTCGGCCAGCCGACCCGCCCTTGCCGCCCGACTGTCAGCCTCAAGCCGGTTGACCAGGTCCACCACGTTGAAGAACCGGCCACGCCGACCTGTGCGGATGCAGCTCCGGCCAATGGC
>NZ_NKTX01000007.1 GCF_003207815.1 Komagataeibacter oboediens
TTCTTCCGCCAGCTGCTTCAGCTGCTCCACCGAAAGGTTGCGCATGTCATGCGGCATGCGAACCCGGTCAAGCTGTGGGTAGCGCCCAAGGGTCGGAATCGCGGGTTTGGTCTGATCCATGATGTTCGCGTCCATTATTCTGTGTTGGTCCTTGCCCCGTTCGTGGGGAGGAACCAACCCGGGTTTCGGTTTGGCCAGCCAGCCCCGGGATCGGGGCTGGTGCGGGCTGCTCCGGCGGCGATGAATGGCGGCTCATGGCACGAAAACCATGGCGACCGTAGCGTAATCGCGATGTGTTACTCCGGTTAAGCGTGTAAATACAGTCTCTAATTCTGTGACTGTTGTTAATTGGCCACACCAAAGCTGATAGCAATTGAATACAGGATGGTTTCTGTCCTATACCCTCGCGAAAGGCTTCATGTGTCGTACAAGTCCGCAACCTCGGCATGCTCTGAATGCACGGCTGGGTGATGTTGGACTTGTTTTCTCGTAGGTGGATGTGTCCATAGTCCGACCTACCAGACTTGAAATATGAGACCGGCGTTGGGCCGGTGCAGGAGCAGAGGTTTCATGGCCGTTCCTATTATGCAGGCAGTCCGCGTCGGTGCCTATGTTGTCAAGCAGCATGTCACGCGACGCAAACGTTATCCGCTCGTGCTTATGCTCGAGCCCTTGTTCCGCTGTAACCTGGCCTGTGCCGGTTGCGGCAAGATCGACTATCCCGCCCAGATCCTGAACCAGCGCATGACCCTGCAGGAATGCCTGGATGCGGATACCGAAGCGGGCGCGCCGGTCATCGCCGTGGCGGGTGGGGAACCGCTGCTGCACAAGGAAATGCCCGATATCATCCGTGCGCTGATCGCACGCAAGAAGTACGTATATCTGTGCACGAACGCCCTTCTTCTGGAAAAGAAGATGGACGATTACGAGCCGAATCCCTTCTTCTCGTGGGACGTACACCTTGATGGTGACCCGGCGATGCACGACGCGTCGGTGTGTCAGGACGGCGTGTACGAACGCGCGGTCGCCGCCATCAAGAAGGCGAAGGCCCGCGGATTCCGCGTGTCGATCAACTGCACCCTGTTCGATGGCGCCGATCCCAAGCGCGTTGCCGCCTTCTTCGACGAAGTGATGGCGATGGGCGTGGACGGCATCATGACCGCGCCGGGTTACGCTTACGAACGTGCGCCGGATCAGGAGCACTTCCTGAACCGTCACAAGACGAAGCAGCTGTTCCGTGACATCTTCCGTCTGGGCAAGGGCAAGAAGTGGCGCTTCACGCAGTCGCCGCTGTTCCTGAACTTCCTGGCCGGGAATGAGCAGTACCACTGCACCCCCTGGGGCAAGCCGCTGCGCAACGTCTTTGGTTGGCAGCGCCCGTGCTACCTGCTGGGTGAAGGTTATGCCAAGAGCTTTGAAGAGCTTATGACCGACACCGACTGGGATGCTTACGGCACCGGCAATTACGAAAAATGCGCCGACTGCATGGTCCATTCCGGCTACGAATCCACCGCCGTGATGGATGCCGTCCGCCGTCCCTGGCACATTGCCAAGGTCGCCCTGTTCGGGCCGGAGACGGAAAAGCCGATGGCGCCGGAAATCTCGCTGGCGAACCAGCGTCCGGCCGAATACGTGTTTACCCAGCACGTTGACGCCAAGATGGAAGAACTTGCCGCCCGCAAGAAGCCCGCGGCCCCGCCGCGCGTGAACAAGGTGGCGGCTGCCCCTGCTGCGGAAACGGCCGACGCGGCTGACTGATCGCGTTCATTCACGCGGTCATGCACGGTTTTGGAAAAGGCGGGACACAGGTCCCGCCTTTTTCTTTTGCATGCGTATTGTCCAGCCATGTCCGCGCGGTGTGCCCGCGCGCGTGATTATGCTGTAGGATCAGGGGATCATGGTTGTCTCATTGATTGTCATACTGGGTCTTGTCCTGCTCAACGGGCTTTTTGCCATGGGCGAACTGGCCCTGATTTCCGCTCGCCGGGCGCGGCTTGCCATTCTGGCGCGTGATGGTGTCAAGGGATCGGACCGCGCCCTGAAACTGGCGGGAGACCCGCAGAGCTTCCTGCCCACCGTCCAGATCGGCATGACCCTTGTCTCCATTCTGGAGGGCACCTTCGGCGGCAACAGTATCGAAGCAGGCGTCAGCCACTGGCTGTCCCATATCCCTGCCCTGCGCTCCATTGCGGATGAACTGGCCATGTTCCTAGTCGTCAGCAGCATTACCGCGGTCATGCTGGTGCTGGGGGAACTGGTGCCCAAGCAGATCGCGCTGCGGCAGCCCGAACTGATCGCAGCGCGCCTGTCGCTGCTGCTGGAATGGATGGCGTGGCTGACGCGGCCCATCGTGTGGCTGCTGGGGCGATCGTCGGAGCTGGTGCTGAAGCTTATGGGTATTGGCGGCGCGATCCGGCAGTCCGTCTCGGTCGAGGAACTGCGGGCCTACATTGCCGAAGGGGCGCAGGCTGGCGTGCTGGAGCAGGAAGAGCGCGACATGATCGAACGCCTGCTACGCCTGGCCGAACGTCCCGTGCGGGCCATCATGACCCCACGGAACGAACTGTGCTGGGTGGAACGGCATGTGCCCCGTGCGCAACTGCTGCAGGTCCTGCGTTCGACCACCTATTCCCGCATCGTGGTGTGTGAGGGAGGGGTGGATAACCCGGTGGGCGTGATACTGGCCAAGGACATGCTGGACCGGTTTCTGGATGGCAAAAGCCCATCAGTGGAAATCGGGCTGCGGCATCCCATTTCGGTGCCCGATACGCTGTCGGCCTTTGACATGCTGGAGCGTATGCGCGCGTCCCCGCTAGGCCTTGCGCTGGTGCTGGATGAATATGGGTCGTTCGAAGGGATTGTGACCTCGTCCGACCTGTTTGGCGCCATTGTGGGGGAACAGCATGAACCGGGGAACACGCCGCCCCAGCGGCTGGCGCATGATAATGTGCTGGTGCTTGACGGGTCCATGCCTGCGGATGAGGTGAAGGACCGGCTTGGCCTGTCCGACCTGCCAGCCGAAGGCAGCTATCACACCCTTGCGGGGCTGATATTGGCCCTGCTGCGGCGCGTGCCGGCCAGGGGGGACAAGGTTGTCTTTTCCGGCTGGCTGTTTGAGGTGCTGGAAATGGAAGGGCGCCGCGTGGTGCGCGTGCAGGCCAGCCGCCAGCTTCTGGCGGAAAACTGACTGCTGCGTCCTTCCGTATAAAAACAGGAGAAGTTTTCGGGTGCTGCCTTTTCAAAAAGGCGGCGTTCCCGGATGATTTCTGGAAAACGCTTTACCGGAAGCGTCCTTCAATGTTCGGGACGTTCCACAGGCAGGGTATTTCAGACGGCGTGCCATAAAAAAAGGGCGTCCCCCGACAATGGGACGCCCTTTTTTTACGGATATGCAGAACCCGTTAATGGATGGTGTGGCCGGTATGTCCCGCCATGGCCATTTCCGCGCCAAAACCGGGCCATTCATTGCGGGCCAGTGTTTCCAGCGAAGGCGCTGCAATTCCCAGCCTGTCGGCATAGATCCACAGATAGGTGAATGCCCGGCGGACATAATCACGTGTCTCGGTATTGGACAGGCTTTCGATATACAGCAGCGGATCCTCGCCTTCGTCCATGGTCGCGCTGCGGCGCGAAATGGCGGACGGACCGGCATTATAGCTGGCCAGCATGCGGATCATGTCGCCACCAGGCGGCACATGCCTGCCACCGGCCTGCGTGGAAAGCTGGGCCAGGTAAAGTACGTAGCGCTGCCCGATATCAAGATTGGTCGCAGGGTCATGCAGGTCCACGGGACGCCGGGTGAACCGGTCCTTGTCATGCATGACGAAACCGGCCGTGACCGGCATGACCTGCATGAGGCCATGCGCACCGGAGCCTGATACCGCATTGCTGTCGAAATTGGATTCCAGCCGCGTCAGCGCATAGACCAGTGCAGGGTCCATGCGGAACCCATGTTCAGGCTGCAGCGGCGGCAGCGGGAAGCGGGATGCGTGGGTACTGTGCTCGCTCTCGTTCGTGTCGATCAGCATGAGCATCTGGGCCGACAGGTCCTTCATGTTCATGGCGTCGGCCACCATCTGGGTGGAATGGCACAGTGCGGCGTCGTTCTGGATATCGGGCCACATGCGGCGCAGGGTGGCTTCTGCCCGGTCACGCTCACCCACCTGCAGCAGGGCGAAGGCCCGGCGTCCCGCCGGTGTGGCGGCCACGGCCTCGATATCGATTTCACCCAGCACGCGGCTGCCCGCATGGATGGTCTGCTGTTCGGCGGCCAGCGTCATGGCGGCGTTCGGGCCGATGGTACCGGATGGATGGACGGATCTGGAGGCCGGTGTACGCAGGCCAAGGATCTGTGAGGCCAGAAGGCCGTAGAACGTATGTGGTGCCGCGGCCGCGCGGTGCAGCCAGGGATGGTAGGCCGCCACGTCACCCGTCGCCTGATGGGCGCGTGCGGCCCAGTAAGCGGCACCGGCGCGGATGCCGCCCGGTGTCAGGCTGGCGCGTGATGCGGCTTCGAACAGGGGTTCAGCCATGTCCGGCCGTCCCTGCCGCCATGCGGCCAGACCAGCCACATAACCCGCAAGACCCAGCCGCTGGCCAGATCTGGCAAAGGCATCGCGCGCGATTGACATGGCCAGCCGGTTTTCACCGCTGCTGAACATGGTCATGGCGATTTCTGCCTGAAGATGGGCTGCATACAGGTCATTCATGCCCGGCGTCACCGCGATCAGGTGCAGGGCGCTGCGTGCCCCCTTTACCCCCTGCGCGGCACGTTCGCGCACCGTGTGGTCAAGCAGGCTGTTGCGGGTAAACACGCGGAGCGAGGGGTCATCCTCCTCCGGCAGGCGGATATGCTGCGGGGGGTGACTGCTGTCCAGCGCGTTATGGGCCGGCGCTGGCGGCAGGGGGCCGCCCCTGTTGGGCATGGAGGACAGCAGGGAATAGATCGCGGGCGAATCCGCAAGCCCCGAAAACGTCCGCAGCCATAACCTCAGCTGTCCGGGGCTGGCATGGTAGGCGGGGTTGAGATACCGCGCGGCCAGGATGTCCCCCAGCAGGGTATCATCATGGATCGCGGCCGTTTCATGGATTGCGGCATCGAACTTGCCATCCGCCTGCAGCCGGAACACCCGGCGGATACGGCTGACGTCATCGGGCGAGAGGGGACGCGGCAGCCCGGCACTGCCCTGCGTGGGCAGACGCGGAAGGGCGAGTGCCGTTTCCTCGTTATGGTCGCCGTGGCTGGCCGGATCCTGATCCGGCCTTCCGGCGTCCACCGTTTGGGCACGCAGCGGCGCGAACGCCGCTCCTGCCAGAAATGCGGCGCCAGCCAGAAAGGCTGCCACCGCGTGATGGGGGGTATTGAGTGTCCCTCGCATAGCGCAGCCGGATGTAAGCCCTGTGCGGGAGGAAAGCAATAGCTAACGCATTAAGGGGTGGTAAATAAGTTTTCAGAACAGATACGGGAACTATATGTAAACAGTAAAAAACATATACTCGAAACAGAACGAATATCTACCATTCCCAAGCTAATCGCCCGGAATGATTATGTTAATACCCTTTATGATTTTAAAGGATGTTTCCGATTGTTTCCCGGATCAGAAGCATGTCTTTCCATGCATCCCGGCGGGCCGTGGCGCTGGCGCGCAACTGTAGCGGATGGCGCATGGGCAACGCCTGGATCGTGGGCACGGTTGCACCGTCATCCGCACAGTCGGGGGGCAGGGGCAGGTCGCGCCACCGGCCCCGCATGCGCGCCGCCGTGGTGCGCTGGCCCAGCAGGACGGAGACCGGCAGGTTGCCCATGAGTACCACGCGCGCGGGCCGCGCCAGCACGATCGCGCGTTGAATGAAGGGCAGGCAGATCCGTGTTTCGGCAACCGAAGGGGGCCTGCCGCCCGGCGGCCGCCATGGAATGACCGGCGCGCGCAGCAGGGTCGCCTGGTTTATGCCGATACTGCTGAACATGGCGGTGACCAGCGCCCCGCTTTCCCCGGCAAAGGGCTGGCCGCCGCGATCCTCGTCCGCATCCGGGGCTTCGCCAACCAGCATGAGTGGTGCCCCCTCCGGTCCCGCGACAAAGACGCTGTGGGTGGCCGTTTCACGCAGGCTGCACCCTTCGAAGGCGCAGATGGCGGCATGCAGGTCCGCCAGCGTGCGCGCGCCACGTGCCGCCTCCCGCGCCGCTGCCACGGCCTGTTCCACCAGCGGGGCGGACCCGCGTGGGACAGGGGGGGGCGGGCGGTGATTTTTATGTGCATTCCCCGCGCCTGCCTGTATGGGGGGGGGCTGTGTCGTCCGGGGGTGGTCGTGTATCGTGGGGGCAGGCGCCAGCCGGTCATGCGGGTGGCTGTCCAGCGCGTCATCGGCGCCCCATTCGACATACAGGCGTAACAGGGACAGGGAATCAGTCATCGGATGGATATATCCCGCACAGGCAATGCAGGCATGCGCCGTTCCGTCCCCATGCGCAGGGTTTGGCAGCGGGCGCCGCACGCGGTAGATTCTGGCGTCATGCTCTTACCTCGTCTGTCACGCATGGTCGTGGCCGCCCTTGTTGTACCGCTCATCGCCGGGATTCCCAACCGGGAAATACACGCCGCAACTCCGGATGACACCATCATTCAGGCAGGACAGCACGATCTGGCCACCAACCTGCTGGTGGGCAGCGTTGCCGCCAGCGAGGGTGATAACGCCAGCGCCGCGCTGGCCTTCCGCAACGCAGCACAGCTTGCGCCGACGTTCCGCCTGTTCAGCGAACGGGCGTTTTATTACAGCATTCTGGCTGGCAGCCCGGAGGCCGCGACACTGGCCCGCTGCCAGACACCCGGCGTCATGTCCGCGCTGGTGCTGGGGAATGCCGCGGCTCTTGCCGGGAAATGGGACGAAGCCCTGACGCAGTACCAGGGCGCGCCCGCAGACCAGATCATGACCCTGCTGCGGCCGTTGCTGCGGGCCTGGGCGCTGCAGGGCGCGGGCCGCACGGATGAAGCGCTGGCCGCACTTGAGCCCGCGCGTCAGGATCGTGCGCTGGGGGGATATTATACCCTGCATGCCGCCCTTGTGGCCCAGCTGTCGGGCCAGCAGATGCGCGCGGATACGCTGTTCCGGCAGGCGGCCAGCATGACGGGCGGCGACCTGTTCACCTCGCTGGTCATGGCGCGGTGGCTGGTGACGCAGGGGCACGTGGCGGACGCGCAGGCCCTGATCAACCAGCGCATCACGGGCATGCCGGTGCTGGAGGCGGCGCGCGCCAACATCATGGCCATGATCCAGCGCCCGGTGGTGACCCGCGCGACGCAGGGACTGGCGCAGGCATACGGGCTGATTGCCCTGCTGATCGACCAGCAGTTCTATGCCCGCGATGGCGTGGATGATGATCACCAGCCCGTTGATGCGGCAATGGAGATCGGCACCCTGCGCGGAACCGAACAGATGATGCTGCGCATGGCGCTGATGCTGGACCCGGCGGATTCGGAAGCGCGGCTGCTGCTGTCCTCCACGCTTCATGCCCGCAAGCAGGACCGACAGGCGCGCGAGGCGCTGGACGGCGCGCCCGTCGATGACCCGCTGCTGCCGGTCTACCGGACCGAACAGGCCGATCTTGACGTGGTGATGGGACATAAGGAACAGGCGGCGCTGGAACTGCGCGACCTGCTGCGGCAGGCCCCCGATGACCGCATGCTGTGGTCCAGCCTTGGCGATGCGCTGCTGGACCAGCAGAAATGGGCGGAAGCACTGGATGCGTACCAGCATGCCATGGCGCTGACCCACCACCCGCTGGAAGGCGATGACTGGCGGCTGCTGTTCGGGCAGGCGATCGCACAGGAACGGCAGGACCACTGGCCGCAGGCGCGTGCGCTGCTGCAGCATGCCCTCCAGCTGTCCCCGAACGAGGCGGACCTGCTGAACTACCTCGGTTATTCCATGGTCGAACATGGCGGCGACCCCGCCCAGGCGGAAACCTACCTGCGGCGCGCGCTGGCGCTGGCACCATCCGACAACCAGATCCGTGACAGCGTGGGCTGGGTGCTCATGCGGCTTGGCCATGTGGCCGAAGGCCTGCCCCTGCTGGAACAGTCCGCCGAGCAGATGCCACAGGACCCGGCCATCAATTACCACCTTGGCGTTGCGTACTGGATGGCGGGGCGCAGGCTGGAAGCGGTGAATGAATGGCAGAACGCAATCCAGTTCCAGCCCGACCCCATGGACCGGCGCAAGATCACGGCGGCACTGACCTACGCCCGGGCATGGCAGGCCAATGCGGGGCATCCCGGCGTGGTGCTGCCTGCTGACCTCAGGCCTGCGGTTACCCCCGCCGCTCCTTCCCATTCACAGGCAAATGGAACCCATCACTGATGTCCCCACTACGTGAACTGGCTCATGCAAAGATCAACCTGTACCTGCATGTCACGGGGCGGCGTGATGATGGCTATCACCTGCTGGACAGCCTTGCGGTGTTCGCCGGGGCGGCGGATGAACTGCGACTGGACTGCGGGAATGGTCGTGGCGGCCATGTCCGCCTGCGGATCGAGGGGACATTCGCCCCCGGTCTGCTGGATGACAGCGCTGACAACCTGATCGTACGCGCGGGCGCGCTGCTGCGTGCGCATGTGGGGACGGATGTTGCCGCCCGCCTGCCGGATGTGGAGATCGTGCTTGGCAAGGAACTGCCCGTAGCGTCGGGAATCGGGGGTGGATCGGCGGATGCCGCGGCGGCGTTGCGCCTGCTGCTGAAGGCATGGGACCTGTCCGTCGATCGTGCCGACCTCATGGTGCTGGCGACCCGTCTGGGCGCGGACGTGCCGGTATGCCTGCACCAGCTGCCTGCCCGCATGGAAGGAATCGGGGAGGAACTGACCCCTGCACCCGACCTGCCCCCGTGTGGCATGATGCTGGTCAACTGCGGGCAGAGCGTATCCACCCCACAGGTGTTCCGTACGCGTGCACCGGGCTTTACGCCACGTGCGGACCTGCCCGCGCGGTGGAATACGCTGGCGGATATGGTGCGTGACCTGTCGGCACAGACCAATGACCTGCAGGATGCAGCCTGCGCCATCTGTCCCGAGATCACGGCCGTACTCGACTCCCTGCGTGCCGCACCCGGCTGCCGCCTTGCGCGGATGAGCGGGTCAGGCGCCACCTGCTTCGCCCTGTTTGACAGCCCGGAGGCGGCACGGGCGGCTGAACCTGCGGTGCGTCAGGGGAAATGGTGGGTCTGGGCGGGTGATCTGTACCGCACGGGTATGCGGCTGGATGCACGGGCCGATTCGCTGTCTGCCTGACCGGACATGGGCTGTCGCAGACGGTAGCCCATGAAATATGCCATGGATCAGGAAGCGCTTCTGGTGAAGGCCGTCTCCGGAAAGCGCCGGGGAATGCCACCTTTTTGAAAAATGGCGGCACCCGAAAACCTTCGTTAATTCCTGGCGGAACCCGTGGCGGAGTGTACGCCTAGTCCCGTCTGCGGCGCAGGGCCAGCATTATGATGCCCATAAGGCCCGTGACGGTGGCCAGCTGCGCATGGCGGCTGGTCAGCAGCAGGGGCATGCTCTTGCGGGTGACCATGTCAAATCGGCCATGGGCGGCATAGGCCCCCGGCACGGTTTCATACAGGTCATCGGGTTCGTTGCCTGCAACCGGCGTCTTTTCCATCTGCTTCGCATAGCCCTTGCCCGACAGCCAGCGGTCCGACAGGCCGGGCAGGAATGTGGCCAGTGCCCAGTTGCGCACGCCAGACAGGCCAACCCAGATGTCACGTTCACGCCCGAAGGCGGCGCGGCATATCGCCTCGGCGGCGATTTCGGGTTCGTAAACCGGCCCCATCGGCTTCAGGCGCTTGCCGGTGTGGTTGCGTGTCCATGAAAAGCGCGGCGTGTTGATGGACGGCAGATGGACCAGCACGATATTGATCCGGTCGCCGTCATGCAGGATTTCCGGGCGGATGCTTTCGGAAAAGGCGCGCACGGCAGCGCGGGCTCCGTTTTCCACGGCTTGCAGCGGCGGCGGACGCAGGCTGGCCAGACGGTCGAGGTTGACAATGGTGCCATGCCCGCGCCTGCGCATGCGCGCCAGCGCCGAGCGGGTGCCGTTGACGGTACCAAGGTAGGTCACTTCGGTCGCGCGCCGGATTTCATCGGCGTCAAGGGCGGCGACCTGCCCGGTCACGCTGGCGCCCGCGCAGTTGATCCACAGGGTGATGGCGCCAAGGGTTTCCTCGATTTCCTCGGCCGCCTGATCGACGGCCCTGGCGTCGGCCACGTCAACGCAGACGATATGGGTGCGCACGTTCAGTTCGCGCAGTTCGGCCGCCGCATCATTCAGCCGGTCGCGGTTACGGCCCAGCAGGGCGACATCGCACCCCGCGCGGCCCAGCGTGCGTGCTGTGGCGCGGCCGATACCTGCGCCCGCTCCGGTAATGACGGCAACCTGCTGCGGCATGAATGTGCTCCCCCACCCGTTGGAATATAGGCCCGCGAGGATGGTGCAGTCCGCGCGGGGATGAAATCATGACTGGTCCGTCATATCACGCCCCGCCAGACCCGAATACTGCCATGCGGACGGCCCCGGGGCGGCGGGTGGCCCGTCATATGTATTTCAGCGCCACGATGCCACCAACCAGCGCCAGCGCGAACAGGCCCGCCACCAGTGGCAGACGGCGTTCGATAAAGGCCTGGATCGGCGCGCCAAACCGGCGCAGCAGGGCGGCCAGCAGGAAGAAGCGCGCCCCACGCGTCACCGCGCAG
This sequence comes from Komagataeibacter oboediens, assembly GCF_003207815.1. Taxonomy (GTDB): domain Bacteria; phylum Pseudomonadota; class Alphaproteobacteria; order Acetobacterales; family Acetobacteraceae; genus Komagataeibacter; species Komagataeibacter oboediens. The sequence continues at coordinate 10,746 of NZ_NKTX01000007.1, forward strand.
GCCAGCAGGAAGGGCGCCAGCGGCAGGTGGGCGGCCCCGCTGGCGATGGTGACGAATTTGAACGGGATGGGGGTCAGCCCCTTGATGAGGATGATCCACACGCCCCATTCCCGGAAGCGCTCCTGCAGGATAAGCAATGTGTTCTGTGCATGATAGAACCGCACAATCGGCATCGCAATGTAGTCCAGCAGGAACGAACCGATGGTCCATCCCAGCACGGCCCCGCATACGCTGGCGGCCGTGCAGATGGCCGCAAGGCGGAAGGCGCGCGCCCGGCACGCCAGCACCATGGGCACCAGCATGATGTCGGGGGGCAGCGGAAAGACGCTGGCCTCGGCAAAGGCGATGACAGCCAGCCATATGATGGCATGTCGGCTGGCGGCCAGGGCAATGATGCGGGCATACAGGCGATCAAGCATTATCGGGCAATGCCATTACGTCTGTCCCACGGCAAGGCATTATTGCGCTCCGGTAACCCGCGGCTCACACAATACCGGGAAGCTGACCGAACGCGCGATGCAGCTGCGCATCGTGGCGTCCTGATGCAGGTCGATCACCTGCTGTATGTCATGGGGGGTGGAAATGGCGGCATGGGGCCGGAGGATGACCTGTGTGATGGAAAAGGAACCGTCCTCGTATTCATCAATCAGGGCTTCGGCGCTGTCGGAATAGGACAGGATACCGATTCCCATGGCGGTGCACAGGTGGATGAACCAGAGCTGGTGATCGGCGCACAGGGCGCCGAGCAGCAGTTTTTCGGGATTCCATTTCTGGGAATCGCCGCGGAAGGCAGGTGCGGCCGAGCCGTCGATAACCGGTCGGCCCACGCAGTGCAGTTCGTAATCACGATGATGGGCCTGCCGGGAAGCCCCGTCATTTCCGCCGTTTCCGGTCCATAAAAGCGAGACCTGATAGCGGTGTGTTCTGTCCGGCATTGAACGCTATATCCTGAATTGTCCGTACGGGAATCGGACCTTAGCAGACAAGTGTGACTGTCACACGCAATCCGTGTGGCTGTCGGTTGCCAAGACGGATATCACCGCCCAGCCCCCATATGATGTTACGCGAAATCGACAGCCCCAGCCCCGTGCCGCCGGTTTCGCGGTTGCGGCTCTGTTCGGCGCGGACGAAGGGATCGAACATGCGTTCAAGGTCTTCGGTAGGCAGGCCGGGGCCTTCATCCTCGATCAGGATGGTGACCTTGTATTCATCGGCGTCCTCGCCATTGCCCTTGTGGGGATGCAGCAGGGTGATCCTGGCGCCGCCGCCATATTTCACCGCATTGGTCACAAGGTTGCTCAGCGCGCGCTTGAGCGCCATGGGGCGTGCGCGCACCAGCACGTCAGGCATGTTTTCCGATACGAATACGATCTGATCCGCCGCATCGAGGTAGGTTTCGGCGGCTTCGTCGGTAATGGTCTGCAACATCGCGGTCAGGTTGACCTGTCCCATCGGCTCGCGCTGGGACGCATCCCGGCCGAAAGCCAGGGTGGCGGCGACCATGGCTTCGAGTTCATCAAGATCACTGAGCATCTTGATGCGCATTTCATCATCTTCAATGAATTCGGCCCGCAGCTTCAGCCGTGTAATCGGCGTGCGCAGGTCATGGCCGATCGCGGTCAGCATGAGCGTGCGGTCCGTCAGGTAACGGCGGATCCGGTGCGCCATGGTGTTGAACGCATGGGCGGCGCGGGCCACTTCGCGCGGGCCGTTTTCGGGCATGGGGGGCGCGTTCATGTTACGGCCCAGTTCCTCGGCGGCGGCGGCAAGGGTGCTGACCGGCGCGATCAGCCTGCGCACGCCCCACAGGATCAGCAGCCCCCCCGTGAACGTCATGATGAGGAAGGCAATGGGGAAGGTGGGGGACCGGAACGGGCTGGGTCGGGGCAGCACGTAATGGATGGTGACCCATCGGCGTTCATCGGGCAGCAGGAAGGCCACGGCCCGCCTGCGTCCGGTCGCGGGGGAAACCAGCACCTGTTCCGGGCGCATGGAAGGGGGCAGTGGCCCCATGCCCTGATCGTTTTCTGGACCAAAGCCATGCGGCCCGCCCGGGCTGTCGGGGCTGAAGGGACCGCCGCCATTATGTCGGCCGGGCCCATCGCCCCCACCATCCGGCCCACCCGGGCCAAAGGGGACAGGGGCCATGTCATCGGCTCTGGGGCCGTTCCATTCATGTGGCTGGTGCATGTGCGCAGCGAAGGGAGGGCGACCGGGCAGCGCGCGCGCATTGATCATGTCCGGCTCGGGGCCGGGGGTCAGGGTAATGGTAATGTTTTCGGGCAGATGCAGGGCGGCCAGTTCCCGGTCGCGGTCGGACGGCGCGGTTTCCACTATGGCGCGGTAGTACGTGAACATCTTGCTGCGCGCGCGTTCATAGATCATGCGCTGGTCAAAATCGAACCGGTCCATCGCGTGGATGGTCAGGCCGATGATCTGGATGATTCCCAGCCCGCCAATCAGCAGCAGCGTGGTGCGTGCCGCCAGCGACTGTGGCAGCAGTCGCTGGCGGATGCGCTGCATCCAGCCGGGGGCCGTGCTTTCATCGGTTTCGGGGGAAGACAGGAATGACGACCAGGATGAATTGGACATGGGCGTCGGTCAGTGACGCTCGACTTCTGATGCGAGGACATAGCCACCGCCCCGTACCGTTTTGATCAGCTGCGCGTTGCGTCCGTTATCTTCCAGCTTGCGGCGCAGGCGGCTTATGGCCACGTCGATCGCCCGGTCAAACGGGCCGGCCTGCCGGCCGCGCAGCAGGTCAAACAGCATGTCACGGGTCATGACCCTGTTGGCCCGTTCCAGCAGGGCCAGCAGCAGGTCATATTCCCCGCCGGTCAGCGGGACCTCCACCCCGTCGGGGTTGAGCAGCCGCCGTCGCCCGGTATCAAGCTGCCACCCTGCGAAGCGCAGCGTGTGCAGCACCGGCACACTGCGGGGGTCGGGGGTGTCGCTGGCCCGGCGCAGCACGGCGCGGATGCGGGCCAGCAGTTCACGCGGGTTGAAGGGCTTGGGCACGTAATCATCCGCCCCCAGTTCCAGGCCGATGATCCGGTCCGTATCATCGCCCATGGCGGTCAGCATGACGATGGGCACGTTGGCCTGCGTGCGCAGCCAGCGCGAAATGTCCAGCCCGCTCTCGCCGGGCAGCATGAGATCGAGGATCACAAGCTGGTAATGCCCCTCCGCCCACCGGCGGCGGGCTTCCTGCCCGTCGCGTGCGGTGGTGACGCGCAGTTCATTGCGTTCAAGAAACCGTGCCAGCAGGTCACGGATCTCGCGATCATCATCAATGATCAGGATATGGGGCAGCGGGCTCATGGTACCATCCTACATGACCATCGGGGCAGGAACATCAGATGTTTCAATCCGTTGCAATTGCCGCCCTGTCAGGGTCAGGCGCGCGGCCTCAGGCCAGCCAGCCAGGAACCGGCAGGTTCTTGGCGCGCAGGAATTCGGGGTTGAACAGCTTGGATTGGTACCGCGCGCCACCATCGCACAGGATGGTGGCAATGCGGTGTCCCGGCCCCATGGCGCGCGCGACCCGGATGGCGGCGGCGATGTTGATGCCGGCCGACCCGCCAACCGATAGCCCTTCATGGATCAGCAGGTCATAGATCTGCTCCAGCGCCTCAGGGTCGGGAATGCGTACGGCGTCGTCGAAGTGCAGGCCTTCCAGGTTGCCTGTCACCCGCGACTGGCCAATGCCTTCGGTTACCGATGATCCGCTGATCGACAGGTCGCCCGTCTTGACCCAGCCGTAAAGGCCCGACCCCTCCGGGTCGGCCAGGACGACACGCGGGCGGGCGACGCCAGCCTGTTTCGCGCAGTCCTCAAGCCCCAGCGTGACACCGGCCAGCGTGCCGCCCGTCCCGCACGAGCAGGTGAAGGCGTCGATCCTGCCCCCCATCTGGTCCCAGATTTCGGGGGCGGTGGTGTGGCGGTGGCCTTCGCGGTTGGCGGTGTTGTCGAACTGGTTGGCCCAGACGCCGCCGGTTTCCTCTGCCAGGCGGCGCGAAACATGGACGTAGTTGCCAGGATCACGGAACGGCTTGGCGGGGACCAGGCGCAGGTCGGCGCCGATCATGCTCAGGAACTCGATTTTCTCGCGGCTCTGGGTCTCGGGCATCACGATGACCGAGCGGTAGCCGCGCGCATTGGCCACCAGCGTCAGCCCGATGCCGGTATTGCCCGCCGTCCCTTCGACAATCGTGCCGCCGGGCTTGAGCGTGCCGCGGCGTTCGGCGTCGTTGATGATGGCAAGGGCCGCGCGGTCCTTGACCGAGCCACCGGGGTTCATGAATTCCGCCTTGCCGTAGATATCGCATCCCGTTGCCTCCGATGCCCGTCGCAGGCGGATCAGGGGCGTATGGCCGATGGCGGCCGGCATGTCCGGTGAGAGGGAGGGGGCGGGATTTGCACTTTCGGCCATAAGGCAGCACCTTCACTGGTCTGGATCATATCATGCGGCACGGCGGCCGGACATGGCGGCCATGCCGGGCGTGTTGCATTCCTTACTATCAGGAATGCGTGCGGCTTGGCATATCCCTAAACAGGTTTTCCCGATGAAAGGAAACAGCAATGATCGATGATATTTCCCCCACCGCTGCATGGGAGGCCGTGCGCAGCCGCCCCAACGCCTGGCTGGTTGACGTGCGTACCCCCATGGAATGGGAGCATATCGGCGTGCCCGACCTGTCGGGCGCGGGCAGGACACTGGTGCGTGACAGCTGGCAGCTGCCGCCTGCGGGGCAGGTCAACCCGGATTTCGTCACCACGCTGGAAAAGGCAGGGATCGGCAAAACGGATGAGGTCTATTTTATCTGCCGTTCCGGTGCGCGCAGCATGGCCGCAGCCCACGCGGCGTATGATGCGGGATACCACAACGTGCATAACGTGGCCGACGGGTTCGAGGGGCCGGAAGACGCAACCGGTCGCCGTGGCTGCGTTGCGGGCTGGCAGGCATCCGAACTGCCGTGGTCGCGTGGCTGATCACCCGGCAGGTAATGTCCGGCCCGGCGGAGATGATCCTGCCGGGCGGGGTGATTACTGGTCCGCCTGTGGTTCGCTATCGGCGTCGTAGCGGACCTGCAGCACGACACACCAGGGATAGCGGGGGTCAAGGCTTTGGCCCCGGTGGTCGAACAGCCGCCCGTCCTGTCCCACCGGGACATGGGTCAGGGCAACCGCGTCATCTATGTTGCCGCCGATGATGCTGATTTCATGGCCGAAGGGCGCATCATCGTGGGGACCAGCCACCACGATGCCGCAATGGGCGGGAAAGCCCTGTGGTGTGGGCAGGTCACGGAAGCGCACCGACTTGCTGGCCCCGCGCCCCACGCAGATCAGGTCCCCCGGTTTCGGTGCGTAACGGGCGGGGCTGCGGGCCTTCACGCCCTTTTCCTGTCCCGTTGCCGCGGCGTTGATGTAGGTGGCGTGGTTGGGGGAATAGGCAAAGCGGTCATTCGCCCCCGCCACCCGCATGACATACGAAATGAACGCCGCAGACCAGGCAAAGCGGCCATCATGCACGAAATCTGTTATGTGGCCGTCCGCGTCATGCTTGCCGTCCCATGCGATCTCGGTTTCCTGCGGGTCCTGGCCAATCCACCAGTATTCGCCCACGCGCTGCCACAGGCCGGGCGTGCGTTCGGGCTTGACCACGGGCGTGGTCGGCTCGGGGCGCAGCAGGGGATCGTCATCACTGACCGGTTCCCCGAACAGCCGCCATTCGCGCAGGGCGATGGCCACCACGTCCTGCCGGGCAAAGGGTTCGTAATTGCGGGTGGCGAAATCAGGCACATGGGTGTTGACCGCCAGCGGTCCGGCCCCGGTAGCGTATTGCGCAACCGGCGTGGTCGCCCGCCGGGTATGGTTGTCAGGACCATGGGCACAGGCGGCAAGGCAGGCCAGGGAAACGAAAAGGGCGATCTTGCGCAAAATCGGCACTCCATTGCAGGCGGCGTGCCCAATCCATACGGGGTGCACCGGTCCGGTGGAAGGGGGCAGCCCGTACATGGGGTGAAAATGCGCCATTCATTCCGACGAAAAAACATGGCAGGCGTTTTCAGGCAGACGGCATGTCCCGAAGTGCCTTGCCTGCGCGTGGATACGCCCGGGGCGGGTTAATTGCCGATCCGGTCACCAGTATTGTTGGCGGACTGTGTGCGCCACATGCCTTCGGCCACCATGCATTCCGAGAAAAAGCGGATATGGGTACTGCCCACCGTGGTGGTTGCGCTGCCTGAATTGTTGCTGGATAGCGCGCCCATCGAGGCTTTTGTCTCACATTTCTGTTCAGCGGCGACATAGCGGGGATCGTGTTCATCCATCGCGGGCATGTAGCCCCTGACATGACCATAGGGAGAATCCGCATGGACGCGGTGCTGGGGCACGCTGAAATGATGCGAGCGAGCCAGGGCACACGGCGCAAGGACAGCGGTCAGGCACGCGCCCGCGGACAGGGCGCGTAGGAGGGGCGGCATGGGCAGTTTCTCCAGTTTGCAGCTCTGTTGCGGGTATAGGGGCACCGCCCGGCCGTGTCAGTGGCTGACGGCGCTGGCCATGCGTGCATCGGTGGGCTGGGTTGTGGTTTCGTGGTTGTCCGCAGGCAGGCTGTCGGGACGGGGGAGGGAGCGCGCCTCGATCTGGAGTTCCTGTTCAATGAAGTCCAGTTCCTGGTTTATGGTCCATTCGGTTTCGTCATTGATGTGTTTCTGGACCACGCGCATGTGCAGGCGTTCGCGCATGTGCCGGATGATCCGGAAGCGCAGCGCCAGTTCGGCGCGTTTTTCCCGGATGGCGGTGGCGCGTATGCTGGCCTCCGCCGCGCGGGAATTGTCCAGCCTGTGCACCGTATCCTGATATTCATGCAGCAGGCGGCCAATGGCTTCCTGCTTCAGGTCCACCGATTCTTCATGGCCGGGCAGCCCGTCGATTTCGTGCTGTGCCAGCGCCGCCTGTTCGGCATGCAGGGTTTCGATGGCAGTCTGCGCCAGTTCGATGCGCATCATGTCCAGTTCATGCAGGGTGGGGTCTTCTTCATCGGTGCGCATGCCATGCAGCAGCGGCGGGATGGCCATGCTGGCCAGCAGCAGTGAACAGATGATTACCCCCGCCGCCAGCGTCACCAGCAGGTCACGGCCCGGAAATCCCGGTCCCGCCACCGACGCCACCGGCAGCGAGAGCACGGCCGCCAGCGTAATGGCCCCGCGTGTGCCCGCCACCGTCATCAGCATTACGGTGCGGGCGGAGGGGATGACCGTCTTGCGGTGGCGGAAATGGGCGAACAGCCGACGTGCGGAAATGGAAATCCAGATCCATGCGAAGCGGATCAGGCTCATCATCAGCTGGATGCCCACAATGGCCAGGATCAGGAACCATGGCGATACGCCACCCGCGCGCGCGATGGCGGCCCCCCCGCTGACAAGATCGGGCAACTGAAGGCCCAGCAGCAGGAAAATCACGGCGTTGAACGTGAAGTTCACCATGTCCCACACCGTGGTGGCTTTCAGCCGCGTCTCGGTCCGGGCTTCGTTCATCACGCCGGTGAACTTGACGGTCATGCCCCCGGCCACGGCGGCCAGGATGCCCGAACACTGCAGCGCGTCGGCAATCAGGTAAATGCCGAACGGCAGCATCATGGCCAGCGTGATATGGGTGGGCGGATCGTCATAGCCGCGTATCAGCAGCACGTGTTCCGCCCGGCACGCGGCCCATGCGCAGGCAATCCCGATCAGGATGCCGCCCGTGGACATGAAGATGAAGCTGCCCAGCGCCTGCTGGAAGGAAAACAGTCCCGTCATGGCCGCCGCCACCGCGAATTTGAAGCACACCAGCCCCGATGCGTCGTTCAGCAGCGCCTCCCCATGCAGGATATGCACCACGCGCGCGGGTGCCCGCCCGCCTTCGATCATGCTGCCGACCGAAACAGCATCGGTGGGGGACATGACGGCGGCCAGCGCAAAGGCCGCGGGCAGCATGATGGGCGGGATCAGCCAGTGGATGAAGTATCCGCATGCCAGCGTGGTAAAGACCACCAGCCCCAGCGCCATCATGATGATGATGTTCCGCAGTTCCCCGAATTCGCGCATCGGCATGCGATAGGCATCGGCGTACAGCAGCGGTGGGATGAACAGCAGCAGGAACATGTCGGGATCAAAACCGATATTCAGCCCCGCCAGGGCGGCAATCGCCCCTACCCCGATCTGGATCAGGGGCAGCGGCACGGGAATCCGTCCCACGCGTGAGATCAGGCTGCTGAGTCCGGTAACGGTCAGTAATGCAAGGGTGATGAAAACGGCATGCATCTGCGGGGGTCTTTTTTATATTTCTATTGTCATCGGCAAATACTTCATTTTCCATTTAATTAAAAATACAAAAAATGTTATTTCGAAGTTCCTGTTTTGTTATTTTCTTCTGCCTGCCATGCAGGAAATAAAGATTTCCCTCCGCTTTCATTGACCCTGTGCGCCCCAATTCCCATTATCGAGGTAAGAGTGACCGCAAGGTCGTATTCATGATGTTCGGGACGATAACGGGCGTGGCACAGGCCGGGCTGGCATGTTCCGACGGAGGATGATTTTTAAGTGAGCAAGGATCCATACGAAGTACTCGGCATAGCCCGCACGGCAAGCCAGGATGACATTCGCAAGGCCTATCGCAAGCTGGCCAAGAAGTACCATCCTGACCTCAATCCCGGTGACAAGGTGGCGGAAGAGAACTTCAAGGCCGTGGGCGCAGCCAATGCCCTGTTGTCGGATGAGGAACAGCGCGCCCGCTTCGACCGTGGCGAAATTGACGCCACGGGACAGGAAAAGGGCTTCGGCTTTGGCGGCGGACGCTATCGTGATCATGCCGAGGGGGCGCAGGGCTTCAATTATGGCGGCGGCCAGTTTTCGGAAGATGACCTGGGCGATATTTTCGGCACCATGTTCGGTCAGGGCGGGGGCGCGGGGTTTGGTGGTGGCTTCCGCCGCCGCCCGCAGGGACCGCAGAAAGGGGCCGATCGCCAGTATGCCCTGACCGTCAGCTTCCTTGATTCCGTCAATGGCGGTACGTCGCGCATTACCCTGCCCGGTGGCACGCAGCTGGATGTGAAGATCCCCGCCGGTATTACCGACGGTCAGGTGATGCGCCTGCGCGGCAAGGGCGATCCGGGCGTGCAGGGCGGTCCCGCCGGTGACGCGCTGATTACCATCACCGTCGCCCCCGACAGCACCTACACGCGCGATGGCAATGACATCCGCATGTCGCTGCCGGTGGATCTGAAGACGGCGGTGCTGGGGGGCAGCATCACCATTCCCACGCCTGCGGGATCGGTGAAGATGAATGTGCCCCCCCATTCCGACAGTGGCAGCGTGCTGCGGCTGCGCGGGCGTGGGGTCAAGGTACATGGCAAGCAGGAAGCCGGCAACCTGTATGTCAAGCTGGTCGTAACCATTGGCAAGGTCGATCCCGCGCTTGAGGCTTTCCTGAAGGGCACGACGGATCAGGCCGGGGAGCAGGGGAAGGATAAGGCATGATCACGCTCGAAACCCTGTGCGTGCGCATCGGCAACGTGCCGGCGGACGAGGTGCAGGGCTGGATCGACAGCGACTGGCTGCGCCCCGAAGGGGTGCGCGGGCATTACCTGTTCCGCGAGATTGACGAGGCCCGCGCCCGCCTGATTCTTGAACTGCGCGATGACATGGGCATCAACGATGAAGGGATGCCCGTCGTGCTGTCCCTGCTGGACCAGCTTTATGCCGCCCGACGGCAGATGCTGCGCCTGCGTGAGGCCATAAGCGTCCCGCGCGACGACGAACTGCGCAGCCGGGTGCGCGCCCTGCTGGCCAGTATGCACGACTGACTGCCATGCCCCCCATGCCTGGACCGGCATGGGGGTATTTTTTTACTTAATCCGCGCGGCTGAGTGGCAGGTCCAGCTTCTGCCCCGGCTTCGCGCCCTGCATCTGCAGGTCGGCGGCGTTGGGGGATGTCAGGCGGAAGACCGCGCGCGGGTTGTCATCAACCGACCGTAACGAGGTGTCGTCCTGCACCTTCATCTCGATGGTGCGTCCGGTCAGGCCGGTAATCTTGCCCAGCGAGTCCGGCAGCCGGAGGTACAGCCGCGCCGCCGGGCCAAGTGCCTTGTTGGCGCTGATGGTGACGGGCTTGAGGCCCAGCGCCGTCCAGTCCCCGGTATATGCGCCGGGGCCATAGGGGGGCTTGGGGTCCGTGCCGTCGGCGCGGGCGATGGTGCTGCTGCCGACAACGCCACCAAGGGCCAGCGCGGCAAGCGCCATGTGGAATGGTTTCATCAATCCAGTCTTCCTGATCGTGTTTCGGTCGCCACAATGGCAGGTGCGCGCGCCCCTAAGCAAGCGCGGGGGCTGCACGTCAGGCCCCACGAAGGGGAACGGATACGGCCTGTTCCATATTTTTTATATATGGAAAACGCCTTGAATATATATTGGACGTACGAACCCGGCTGGCTCACCATCCCACTGCAATCACACATGACCGGGAAGCGCGGCGCCCATGCTTGCGCTGCCACCCGATGCAGGAGACTGAGGTCTTGAAGCTGAAATGCTACTCGGCAGGCGATGTCGATACCCGCTCCAGCGCCGCGGATGCGACTGGCGTGCGTCCGCGCATGAACCGCCTGTACCAGACGTCCACCATGGCAGCGCTGCTTGATGCGGTGTACGATGGGGAAACCACGCTTGATGAACTGCTGATGCACGGCAATTTCGGGCTGGGCACGTTCAACGCGCTGGATGGCGAAATGATCGTCAATGACAGCGTGATCCACCAGTTTCGCGCCGATGGTCAGGCGGGCCGCGTGCCCGGTGATCTCAAGACCCCGTTCGCATGTGTCACCTTCTTCAACCCGGAGAAGGAATACATGATCGATACCGCGCGCGACAAGGACGGGTTCGAGGCGATTGTCGACCAGCTGGTCAACAACCCCAACCTGTTCGCCGCCGTGCGCTTTACCGGCATGTTCGAACGTGTCGAGACCCGCACCGTGTTCTGTCAGTGCCGCCCCTATCCGCCCATGCTTGATGTGGTCGCGCGTCAGCCGACCATGCAGCTGGGGGCATCTACCGGCACCATGCTCGGTTTCCGCACGCCGGGTTACATGCAGGGTGTGAACGTGGCGGGCTACCACCTGCACTTCCTGACGGAAGACGGGCGTCGTGGCGGCCATGTGACCGATTACGCGGTGCTGAAGGGCAAGCTGGAAGTGGGCGTGATTTCCGATGTGGAAATCCAGCTGCCCCGCACGGAACAGTTCGCCCGCGCCAACCTGTCCCCCGAAAACATTCACGAAGCCATTCGCGTGGCTGAAGGCGGCTGAGGGGGCTTCTCCCCTCCCGTTTACTTGGATTGACCGCCCGCGCCCTGGCTGCGGCGCCTCCCCGTTCAGGAATCTGGAACAATGACTGACAAAAGCAAACCTGCCGCGCCTGAGTGCGGGGCGGACATGATCGTGCGCAACCTCGTCGCACATGGCACGACCCACGTATTCGGTATTCCGGGTGCGAAGGTGGACCGCCTGTTCGATGCACTGGTGGACAGCCCCATCGAAACGGTTGTGACCCGTCATGAACAGAACGCCGCCTTCATCGCCGGTGGCATCGGCCGCCTGACGGGCAAGGCCGGCGTGGCGATTGCCACCTCCGGTCCCGGTGCGTCCAACTTCGTGACCGGCCTTGCGACCGCCAATTCCGAAGGCGACCCGGTGCTGGCCATTGGTGGCGCGGTCAAGCTGGCTGACCGGCTGAAGCTTACGCACCAGAGCATGGACACCGTTGCCCTGTTCCAGCCGATCACGAAATACAGCGCGGAAATCACCTCTCCCGCCGCCGTGTCGGAATGCATTTCCAATGCGCTGCGCTTTGCCGAAAGCGGGCGTCCGGGCGCGGCCTTCGTCAGCACGCCCATGGATATCCTGTCCATGCCAGCTGAAGGCAAGGTGCTGTCCGGCCGCAAGGTGCCCACCACAGGCGCCGCCCCGGCTGAAGCCGTGAACGAGGCCCTGACCCTGGTGCGCAAGGCGAAGCGTCCCGTCATCCTGCTGGGCCTGCTGGCCAGCCGTCCGGATGTGGCCGACGCGGTGCGCGCGCTGGTCGCGACGACGGGCGTGCCGGTCATTGGCACCTACCAGGCCGCAGGCGCGGTATCGGAAGAGCTGTCCGATCGTTTTGGCGGTCGCGTTGGCCTGTTCCGCAACCAGCCGGGCGACCAGCTGCTGCATGAAGCGGACCTGGTCATTTCGATTGGTTACAACCCGATCGAATATGACCCGTGGCTGTGGAATGTCGATAACGGCCGCAAGATCGTCCATGTCGATGTCGTGGCCGCTGAACTGGACACCCATTACGATCCGGCGGTGGAACTGGTGGGTGACATTGCGGCATCCGTGCGTGCCCTTGCCGCACAGGCGGGCAAGCTGCCGCGTGCGCCGCAGCTGGAAGACATCCTGTCGCAGTATCACGCGACCCGTCTGGCCGCGCTGTCGGGTGCGCGCAGCACCAGCAATGCCGCGGTGCATCCGCTGCAGATCGTGCGTGAACTGGAGCCGTTCGTGACCCCCGATGTCACGATGTGCCTTGATATGGGCACCTTCCACATCTGGCTCGCGCGTTACCTGCTGTCCTTCCGTGCACGCCAGATGCTGATCAGCAACGGCCAGCAGACCATGGGTGTCGGCCTGCCGTGGGGTATTGCCGCAAGCCTGGTCAACCCGGCGCAGAAGGTGATCTCCATTTCCGGTGACGGCGGCTTCATGATGTCGTGCATGGAACTGGAAACGGCGGTGCGGCTGAAGTGCAACCTGATCCACATGGTCTGGGTTGATCAGGCCTACAACATGGTCGAGATGCAGGAAAAGAAGAAGTACGGCCGAGGATCTGGCGTGGAATTCGGACCGATCGACTTTGCCATGTTTGCCCGTTCGTGCGGTGCGCACGGCATTGCGGTACAGTCCGCCGACGGGATTGCCGGTGCAATGCGCGAAGCCATGGACATCGAAGGCCCGGTCGTGATTTCGGTGCCGGTTGACTATTCCCAGAATCACCTGCTGATGAAGCCGCTGGCGACGCTGGGCGAGACGTCGGCCGCTGCGTAAAACCGGCCGCATGCGTGGGTAAAACGGCCCGCCACGCCCTGACCGGCGGGCGGGTCGTTCTGTTTGGACATGTGACATCGGCATTTTATGCGCACGTCGTCCGATGCGGCACATGCCAGACTATGAAACGCCATTTTGGAAATGCGGCATGGGCCGACCACAGGTCGCCAGCAGGCTCCGGAATGGGATTGAGGAACAAATAAAATGCTGAAAGCGGCACAGGACATGTCATCTACTGCGGGCGCACAACTGGTTACGGAACTTCAGCAGATCGTAGGCCACCACCATGTGCTGACCGAGGACGGGGCGACGCTGCCTTACCGTCGCGGGTTCCGTTTTGGTGAGGGACGTGCGCTTGCGGTGGTCATGCCCGGTTCGCTGGTGGAACAGTGGCGCGTGCTGCAGGCCTGCGTGAAAGCGGGCGTGATCGTGATCATGCAGGCGGCCAATACCGGCCTGACCGGCGGGTCCACGCCCGATGGCAATACCTATGACCGCGATGTGGTGATCGTGCACAGCATGCGCATGCGCACGATCCACCTGATCGGGGAAGGCAGGCAGGTCGTCTGCCTGCCTGGCGCCACGCTGGACCAGCTGGAAAACATGCTCAGGCCCATCGGGCGCGAACCCCATTCGGTCATCGGGTCGTCATGCATTGGCGCGTCGGTATTCGGCGGTGTCAGCAACAATTCCGGTGGTGCGCTGGTACGCCGTGGGCCGGCCTATACCGACATGGCGCTGTTTGCGCAGGTATCGGACAAGGGCGAACTGCAACTGGTCAACCACCTGGGCATCGAACTGGGCAGCGACCCGGAGGAGATCCTGAAGCGTGCGGAGGAAGGCAACTTCCCTGAAGCCAGCATCAACTGGAACGCAGGCCGCGGGCATGATGATGACTACGCCCGCCATGTGCGTGACGTGAACGCTGACACGCCCGCACGTTATAATGCCGACCTGCGCCGCCTGCATGAAGGGGCGGGCTGTGCGGGCAAACTGGGCCTGTTCGCCGTCCGCCTTGATACGTTCGAGGCCGAAAAGGATCCTGTCGTCTTCTATATCGGCACCAACCAGACCGATGTGCTGGAAGACGTGCGCCGTCATATCCTGTCGTCCTTTGCCGAACTGCCGATTGCTGGCGAATACCTGCATCGGGATGCGTTCAACATTGCCGAAAAATACGGCAAGGACACGTTTGTCATCATCCGCATGATCGGTACGAAACGCCTGCCGGCCATGTTCGCGATGAAAAACGCGTTCGATCGCCTGGCTGACAGGATTGGCTTCCTGCCCAAGCATTTCAGTGACCGGTTCATGCAGTTCATGAGCCATTTCTTCCCGCAGCACCTGCCTGCGCGCATGCGTGACTACCGTGACCGGTTCGAGCACCACCTGATGCTCAAGGTCAGCGCATCCGGCGCGCAGGAAGCACGGGATTTCCTGAAAAGCCATTTCGCGACGCATGAGGGCGAGTTCTTCGAATGCACCCCCGATGAGGGCGCGAAGGCATTCCTGCACCGCTTCGCCGCCGCCGGGGCCGCCGTGCGGTACCGCAATGTCCATACGGATACGACCGAAAACATCGTGGCGCTGGACGTGGCCCTGCGTCGGAATGATCAGGACTGGTTCGAGGTACTGCCCAAGGACATTGATGACGAGATCATCGTCAAGCTGTACTATGGGCATTTCCTGTGCCACGTGATGCATCAGGATTACGTGGTCCGCAAAGGGTATGACTGCATGGCGCTGGAACACCGCATGCTGCCGCTGCTGGACCGGCGCGGGGCGCGGTACCCGGCGGAACATAATTTCGGGCACCTGTATGCTGCGCCCGATGACGTGCTGGCCCATTACCGCCAGCTTGATCCGTGCAACTGTTTCAATCCGGGCATTGGCCAGGCCACCAAGCGCCGGAACTGGGTTGCCGAAAGTGTAGGTTGAGCGCCCGCCGCGCCCGGCGGCGCCCCTGCTGTCCTTTCGGCATGATGGCCCGGTTGCGGGCCATCCATGTGGCTCCCCCCGCATGGGGCAAGGGCGCGGTATCCCGCGCCCCCACACAAGGGAAGGAAAGTCGAAATAATGACGTATACAGTTGGCCATTACCTTGGCGAACGCCTGGCGCAGATCGGGCTGAAGGATCATTTCGCGGTCGCGGGCGACTACAATCTTGTACTGCTTGACCAGCTTCTTGAAATTGACGGCCTGCGGCAGGTCTACTGCTGTAATGAACTGAACTGTGGTTTCAGTGCCGAAGGCTATGCCCGCGCTAATGGCGCCGGGGCTGCCGTCGTCACCTTCAGCGTGGGTGCACTGTCCGCGCTGAACGCCATTGGCGGCGCATATGCCGAAAACCTGCCGGTCATCCTGATTTCAGGTGCGCCCAACTCCAACGATCATGGCAGCGGACATATCCTGCACCATACCATTGGTACGCCGGATTATTCCTATCAGCTTGAGATCGCCAAACGCCTGACCTGTGCGGCGGTGTCGATCACCTCGGCCGAGGATGCGCCGGTACTGATCGACCATGCCATCCGCACCGCGCTGCGTGAAAAGAAGCCGGCCTATATCGAAATCGCGTGTAACGTGGCCCCGATGCCATGCCCGCGTCCCGGCCCGGTTGGCGCGATTCTGGCCGATGCACCGTCCGACCCGGAAACGCTGAAGCTGGCGGTTGACGAACTGGCCAGCTTCATTGCCGCGCGCAAGAAGCCGATCATGCTGGTGGGCAGCCGCCTGCGTGCCGCAGGATGCGAGGATGCCGCCATTCGGCTGGCTGATGCGCTGGGCTGCGCCGTGACCACCATGGCTGCCGCCAAGAGCTTCTTCCCCGAGGATCATCCCGCCTATGCCGGGACCTACTGGGGCGATGTCAGCAGCCCCGGCGCACAGCAGATCTTTGACTGGGCGGATGGCGTGCTGTGCCTGACCCCGGTATTCAACGATTATTCCACCGTTGGCTGGACCGCGTGGCCCAAGGGCGACAATGTGGCGCTGATGGATGCGCGGCATATCGCAGCCGGTGGCAAGGCATTTGATGGCGTGCACCTGCGTGACGTGATCGAGGGCCTGATCGACAGGCTGAAGGGCCAGCCGAAGAAGGATGCGACGCTGGTTGAATACCGTCGCATCAAAACTCCCGAGGCCCCGGTCGCCGCGGCAGAACCCAATGCCCCGCTGGTGCGTGCCGAAATGGCCCGTCAGATTCAGGGCCTGCTGACATCCGATACATCAGTCATCGCCGAGACCGGGGATTCCTGGTTCAACGCCATACAGATGAAGCTGCCGCACGGCGCGCGCGTGGAACTGGAAATGCAGTGGGGCCATATCGGCTGGTCCGTTCCCGCCACCTTCGGTTATGCTGTGGCGGCACCGGAACGCCGGATCATCGCCATGATCGGCGATGGCTCCTTCCAGCTGACTGCACCAGCGACCTGATTTCGTGGGGGCGCCGCGTTGCGACCGCCAACGCCCGGCCGCCGGCTGCGCGCTGATCTCAAATATCAGGACAATTCACAGGATTGGGGGTGCCTTCGGGCGCCCCCTTGTCGTATGGGACGTATTTTCCACGGGCTGTTTCCATGGTCCGCAGATCATCGGGACGTTTTTGGCGAAGCTTTTTTCAGGAAGCTTCGGAAAACCTCGTCTTTTTGAACAAAGGCGACACCCGGAAAATTTTATTATTTTTTATCAACGGATTGTTTCCAGACAGGGTCTTAAACGGGAAGAGGTCGGATAATGACGGCAATAACCAGCCCACGCGTGGGATGTGGCGCGGCGATCATGGACAGGGACGGTCGTATCCTGCTGCTGCGGCGCCTGAAGCAGCCAGATGCTGGATGCTGGGGGCTGCCGGGTGGCAAAGTAGACCCATACGAGACCACCGCCCATGCAGCCGAGCGTGAAATAAAGGAGGAACTGGGCATCACCATACAGGCCCGTGACCTGCTGTGCCTTGTGGAGCAGATGGATGCCAGAGCCGGGTATCACTGGCTTTCGCCCGTGTACCTGATCACGTCATGGCAGGGTGTACCGACCTTGATGGAACCGGACAAGCATGAGGGACCATGCTGGTATGCCCTCGACGCCCTGCCTGCGGAACTGACCGAACCGACCCGTCATGCATTGGCTGCCCTGCGGACGCGCCCTGAACGGTCGCAGGAAAATAATGTCAAAGTTTGATTTTTATCGTGGCCCGGATGATGGACCTGCGGTCAACTGACCCCACGGTGCAGGTGATCAGGCGTTTTCGGTCGGGGTATTGAGTGTGCGGGCATAATCACGCAGCGCACGACGGTGTCGGGAATAGATCATCCGTGTGGTCTGGGACCGGGTCGGGATTTCCTCGGGCGTTACGGACAGGCCAACGGCGACGACGGGGGAAGCTGCCGGGGACGAGGCGATCGTGTCAACTGCAGGGGTCATTGCTGTTTTTCCGTTATGTGCCAAGGACGGGACGGGCTCCGGTGAGTCGGGTTGTTAACCGAACGACACATTACCTAACGTTCATACATGTCAGGAATGAGGCATAAAAGACATACTGCGCTGAAAATTCGATTCCTCAGGTCACATTTATTTGATCTCATGCAACCCTCGCGTGGTGCGGTTTTCGCCTCGAAAACTTTCTGAAAAGTAATGTGGGCGGTTTCATCACGAAGATGAATTAAAAAAATATCTAATTATGCCGTTCCGAAACGGTAGCGATCAGCCGATATGGCGCAATAACCGGCCCTGCATCCATGCCTGACATAAGCCCAGCGTGCGATCGGACCAGTCGGGACCAAGGCTGTGCACCTGCTGCGTGTCATGGTGCGTACCGGTCCATGCCAGAAGCTGGATGCGGCGCTGGATAACAAGGGCGGGCAGGATGTCGAGGTCGGCCTGCGTGAGGGTTCCGGACGTGGCATAGCCCCGCAGCCAGTGGTCAACCCAGCGGGGCACATGCGGGTGGTCTTCATGGAAGCTCAGGGCTGCTGCAAGATCCTGCATGAACCAGCTCAGGCCGCAGTCATCAAAATCGATCACGCGCGTATGCGTGCCGCTGACCAGCAGGTTGGCCAGCCGCAGGTCGGCATGGATCAGCCCGAATCGATGGGGGGGCGTGCCGTAGTCCGCCAGTTGCGCATCAACCTGCCGCAGGCAGTGCGCGATCAGGTCGCGTCCGGCCCCGGTCATGCCGGGCACACTGTCCCATTGCCCCCACAGGGCATGGGGGCCGGTCATGGTGGCGGGCACCCACGCCTTGCGGACAAACCCGTCCGGGCGCGTCCAGTGGCGGCTGTGGTCATGCAGACGGGCGGTAATGCGGCCCAGCCGGGCAAAGGCCGCGGGATCGATGTCCGGGGTGGGTTCGTTGCCGTCCATCCATGCAAACATGACGGCATGGCGGGTCATGCCATTATCGCCCGGCAGCGTGCGCAGGCACTGGCCGTCATGACCGGGAACGGGCAGGGGTACCGCCACCCCCGACGCATGCAGGGCATCAAGCCATGCCAGTTCGCTACGGATCTCGGGCGCTGTATGATAGCCGGGCCGGTGCAGGCGCAGTGCGTAGCGCTCGCCCCCCGCCGTATCGACGCGGAAAATAACGTTTTCTGAAATGGACACCAGCGTTGGCCGGGCGTCCCGCAGGGGATAGCCAGACAACGCAGCATGGGCCTGTTGGTAAAGGAAAGCGGGATCGGTCATGATCCGCTTCCCATACCGTGTGGACGCCCGTTGATGAAGGGGATGTTACAGGATGCAGTTGAACTGCAGGCCCATCACCGCCGCATCGTGGTAAGTGGTGGTGCCGCCGGGGCGGTTGATATACTGGAAATCGGGCTGGAAGCTCATGCCGCGCGCTGTGTGGATGTTGTAGAAGACTTCATATACATCTTCATGCGTCTGGATGCCCCACGCCTTTCCCCACTGGTTGGACAGGAACGGCGTGCCCGCCAGGACCGAGGATTCCTGCTGCAGGACGGATGCGCGGCTCATTTCGAAATAATGGAACATCGCCCCCACGGTATCGAGCGGACGCCCCCATGCCGCACCCGTTTCTACCATGCCGGCCCACGCATGGTATTTCATCGCCGACACCTTGCCCGATGTGTACATGAAACCCGCCAGCGCGATCAGGCCGTTGGTCGGGCCCGCGCCATTGCGGATGAACATCTGGTCGGCCTGGAACCACGCGGTGCTGACACCGGACTGCTTGCGGAACGGCTGTCCCGTCAGAACGGCGGAGTTGCCGTTGATGTCCTGGTACAGGTCGCTGTACTGCGAATTGTCATAGCCATAACCCGCCTTGTAGTGACCGGCGAGGTGATGGCGGCCGAATTCCGGCAGCCAGCCGAATTCCACCGGGGTCGAGAACTTGCCCAGGCCGCTCTGTGCCCATGACCATCCCGAAATGCCGCCGTTGTAGGAATGCGGCGATACGGCAAACATACTGGCCATGATATAGGTATTGACCGTGGGCATGACGCGCATGACCACGCCAAGGTTGCCCGACGGCCAGTCACGGCCACCCGGCACGTATTTGCCCGGCGCGGGGTTACCGCAGATCGACACGTTCATGAAGTCACAGAACAGCGGGGATGCGGCAAAGAAGCTGCCAACGGGAATCCAGCCCGCGCTGATATCCAGCCGGTTATGGAATAGTGACTGTTCGGCATACATGTAGACCAGATGGGCGACCACGTTACCACGCGCGCCATAGATCTGCTGCACGCCGGCAAGGGAATCGTGGATGTAATCCGTACTGTCGTTACGGCCATGGCCGTTCACGATCATGGTATGTGTCCAGAAATTCTTCGGTGCGCCCGCCAGCTTGTGCCAGTCGATATCGACTTCCACACCGACCTGCCCGGCATCGGTCACGCCCTGCTTGGCGCCCCCGCGGAAATTGCCCGCCAGTTCCTCATGCACGTCGGCTTCAATATGGACGCCATGCTTCAGCAGGAAGGGCTGAAGCCCGGCCCAGTCCCCGAAAAAATGCTGGTTTCCGTAGGGTGCGCTGAAAAATGACCCGGGATCGTTCACGGGAACATTACGTCGTGAATTGACGTTCAGACTGGGCTGCGCACCAATGACGCCCTGACCTTCTCCGGGAATGGCCTGTGCCGATGCGGTTTCACTCAGGGTGAAAAGCGCAAGAAGAAGCAGGGATAGCGGTATAAAAAATCGGGAGAATGTTCTGATCATTCGCGCATCGATAACATATTTCATGCCGAATATAAACCTTGGGAAGGGAATTACGTAAAAACTAATATTTTGTAAAATAACGGTAAAGGGATTTTTTTTGTTATATCAATAGATTCATATAGAGTGTTGTTATTCCTTGGTGTGTTTTTTTGTGCAATGCACAAATACATCAGAATTTTGTGTTTATTCTCACATATTACTCATTTTGCCTGCCGTGGGGACACCTGCATGTGCCGCCGCAATGCCCGTTGACGCCGCGACGCGGGAGTGGTGAACATGGCCACATGTCGCGTCTTGATATGAAAAGAACCTTCCTGCCTGTCCGCATCGCCGTGCTGACGGTGTCCGATACCCGCACGCCGGAAACGGACAGATCCGGCGACATACTGGCCGCCCGCATTGCCGGGGCGGGCCATGTGGTGGCGGCCCGTGCCATCGTGCCCGATGACGTGGACCGTCTGGCAGCGACACTGGCGGGCTGGATTGCGGATGCGCAGGTGGATGTCATTATTTCAACAGGCGGCACCGGGGTAACGGGCCGCGATGTCACGCCGGAAGCTTTCGATAAAGTGATCGAAAAACGGATCGAAGGCTTTGGCGAACTGTTCCGTATGCTGTCGTACCAGAAAATCGGAACATCCACGATCCAGTCCCGTGCACTGGCCGGGGTGGCGAACGGTACCTACCTGTTCGCGTTGCCCGGATCATCCGGCGCGGTGAAGGACGGGTGGGACGACATACTGGTCTGGCAGCTCGACAGCCGCCATGTGCCCTGCAATTTTGTCGAACTCATGCCCCGGCTGCGTGAACACCTGTCCCCGGATGACCATCACGACTGACCGGATAACGGGAAGGATGCGGATAATGAGTGCACCAAGGCTTCTGCTGCTGGCTGGTGACTATGTCGAGGATTACGAGGTCATGGTGCCATATCAGGCGCTGACCATGCTGGGCTATCGCGTCGATGCGGTCTGTCCGGGCCGTAAGAAAGGCGAGCATGTCCTGACGGCCATCCATGATTTTGAAGGTGCGCAGACCTACAGTGAAAAGCCGGGTCACCGATTTGCGCTGAACGCGACATTTGACGACATCGGTCACGCGGATTACGCGGGCCTTGTCCTGCCCGGTGGGCGCGCGCCGGAATACCTGCGTCTGGATGCACGGGTCATCGAACTGGTCCGTGCCTTTGCTGACCGGCCCATCGCCGCGATCTGTCATGCGGGCCAGCTTCTGGCGGCCGCACGCATCATTTCGGGGCGGAGGGTTTCAGCCTATCCCGCCTGCCGCCCGGAGGTCGAACTGGCCGGTGGCATATATGCCGATATTGCGCTGGATGCAGCGGTGACGGATGGCAGGCTGGTCACGGCACCGGCATGGCCCGCCCACCCCGCATGGCTGGCGCAGTTCATCGCCGTGCTGGGGGCAAAAGTCAGCCTGTAGCGCTGCGCGATCAGTAAAGAAGTTTTTGGTGAAGCTTTTTGC
The DNA here is from genome assembly GCF_003207815.1 of Komagataeibacter oboediens. Taxonomy (GTDB): domain Bacteria; phylum Pseudomonadota; class Alphaproteobacteria; order Acetobacterales; family Acetobacteraceae; genus Komagataeibacter; species Komagataeibacter oboediens. Next base: position 32,530 of record NZ_NKTX01000007.1, read on the forward strand.
AAAAAGCTTCCGGGTACCGCCTTTTTTAAAAAAGGTGGCACACGGAAACGTCTGTTCGCTTATTAAATATACCCTCAGATACCGCTGCTGTTCATGGCCGGGCGGTTGAGGATCGACAGGAATTCGCGTCGCGTGTCCGAATTGGTGCGGAAGGTGCCCAGCATGCGGCTGGTTACCATTGATACGCCGGGACGGTGCACGCCGCGCGTGGTCATGCACTGGTGTGATGCCTCGATCACCACGGCCACGCCATAGGGCTGCAGTTCCTCATTGATGGTATTGGCAATCTGGGCCGTCAGGCGTTCCTGGATCTGGAAACGCCGGGCATAGGCATCCACCACGCGGGCCAGCTTGGAAATGCCCACCACCCGCTTGCGCGGCAGGTAGGCCACGTGGGCCACGCCAATGATGGGCACCATGTGGTGTTCGCAATGGCTTTCCACGCGGATATCGCGCAGCAGCACCATCTCGTCATAATCATCGACTTCGGAAAAGGTGCGGCGCAGCAGGTCGACCGGGTCTTCGGCATAACCGCAGAAGAATTCGTCATATGACTTGATGACGCGCTGGGGCGTGTCACGCAGCCCCTCACGGTCGGGATCTTCGCCCGCCCAGCGCAGCAGGGTACGGACGGCCTCCTCTGCTTCCTGACGAGTGGGATGGGAATCGATGGGGGTCATTTCTGTTGGTTCTTGTTGTATGGGCCCGTCCGGCACGGACAGGCCACAGGGGGACAGTTAATGAAGGATGGCCGGATGGTGCGGGCTGTCCAGGCTGAATACGGGAATGCTGACATCAAAGTGCTGCCGGCTGGCGGGGCGGATCATATGGTACATCCCCCCCATGAAGCCGGTTGGCGTTTCAAGGGCGGCGCCGGACATGTATTCGAAACTGGCGGCGGCGTCGATCAGGGGCTGTTCCCCCACCACGCCGTCGCCTTCCACGCGGTCGATCCGTCCCTGCCCATCCACGATGCGCCAGCTCCGGCGCAGCAGCTGTATCTGCTCTGTCCCGTGGTTTTCGATACGGATCCGGTATGCCCACACGTAACGGTGTTCGTCCGGCTCTGACTGGTCATCCAGCCAGAAGGTCTGGACCACCACGCGTACATTGTCGGTCGTCTCCTCGAAACAGGGGGTATTGTCCATTGTCTCGCCCAGCGGGGACTCCGCTCCTTCCCCACCGGGGGGAGGGAAAGGCCTGTTCTTGCTCATGGAGGGGATGCTCCTTGTTTACCGGTTGCCCAGCGCCGCAATGCCGCGCTTGAGGTCGTCAATCAGGTCGTCGGCATCTTCCAGCCCGACGGAAAAGCGGATCGCCCCGTCGGTAATGCCAAGGCGGGCACGTTCTTCGGGCGCCAGCTTCATATGGGTGGTGGTGGCCGGATGCGTGACAAGCGAGCGTGCATCGCCAAGGTTGTTGGAAATCGAGATCAGGCGCAGCGCGTTCATGAAGGCGAATGCCCCGTCCTTGCCGCCCTCGACTTCAAACGCCACCAGCGTGGACCCGGCGGACATCTGCTTTTTCGCCAGTTCATACTGCGGGTGGTCCTTGCGGCCGGGATAGAACACACGCACGATGCCGGGCGCATCCGCAAGGAAATCCGCCACCTTCGCGGCATTGCGCGTCATGGCGTCCACGCGCAGGCCCAGCGTCTCGATGCTTTTCAGCATGACCCACGCATTGAAGGGCGACAGGCTGTTGCCGGTGTTACGGGTAAACGGGCGCAGGACTTCGCCAATCCATTTGGCGTTGCCCAGCACTGCCCCACCCAGCACGCGGCCCTGTCCGTCGATATGCTTGGTGCACGAATACACCACCACGTCGGCCCCCAGTTCCAGCGGCTTCTGGTACAGCGGGGTGGCGAAGACATTATCCACCACAACCGTCGCCCCGGCCTTGTGCGCGAGATCGCAGATCATGCGGATGTCCAGCACATCCAGCATCGGGTTGGACGGGCTTTCCAGCAGCACGGCGCGGGTCGGCTTCGACAGGGCCTCTTTCCACGCCGCCATGTCGCCGCCATCAACAAAGATGGTTTCCACACCATAACGCGGCAGCAGTTCGGCCACGATCCAGTGGCACGACCCGAACAGTGCGCGTGACGCCACGACCCGGTCACCCGCGCGCACCTGCGCCAGCAGCGCGGAGGATACGGCCCCCATGCCCGTTGCCGTCAGGACGCAGGCTTCCGCCCCCTCCAGGTCACACAGGCGGCGTTCGAGGTTTGACGTGGTCGGGTTGCCAAAGCGCGAATACTGGTAGTGCGAGATATCGCCCGTAAAGGTGCCCTCGGCCTGTTCCGCGCTGTCATAGACAAAGCCGGAGGTCAGGAACATCGCCTCACTGGTCTCACCATATGGCGTGCGCTCAAGGCCCGCATTGATCAGGCGCGTGGCAGGGCGGAAGGACTTGGGATCAGGCTGGTCAGTCATGGCTGGTGGCTATTCCTGTGAACGGGGATGGGCGTGAATACGGGCAGAGATGCCGGCGCCGGGGCAGTTCCGGCAGCCCATTCCCCCAAAAAGGCGGTTCACGACCGTGGAAACCATGATGCCCGCGCCCTGTCGGGCGGGATCAGGCCTCTTTAGCGCGTATGTTTTACCTCGCCGCAAGCCGGCCGTATCAAATCACGAGGGCCCGGTGGAAACCGTCCCCGGACATCACTGCTTATTGCGGATCAGGGCAGGGTGCGTCAACTATCGCCCGTCATGTGGGGGTGATTGCATCCGCACGGCTTGTGCAGTATAGAGGGCCACAACGCGGGTGTAGTTCAATGGTAGAACGGCAGCTTCCCAAGCTGCATACGAGGGTTCGATTCCCTTCACCCGCTCCATCTTTCCCATGAAATCATATATCCGGCGGGCCTGACCTGCGGTCGTTACATCATGCAATGGCGCCTGCCTGCCGGCCTGTTGTCACGGGGCGGGTTCTGGGGCTGCCTGGGTGTCGGTATAGGTCGTGCCGTTCCAGATCCAGCGATCCGTATCATCAACCAGCAGGTCGTGCATGTTGCCATGTACCTGCGGGGTAATGGTGATCGGTCCGCTGACGGAATCCAGCACCAGGGTCCATTTGTGCCCGTCGGGCAGGTACACGGACGTGGAACATCCTGCCGAGCCACACAGGCTGGCGGACTGGAGCTGAACAAACAGCGCCATGCGACGCGGGTTGTCCGACAGCAGGCCCGATCCGGTCAGCAGGACAGGCTGTTCACGCTGGTTTGCGGCATCATGCAGATCCTGCGCCACCAGCCTGCGCGCCTGCCGGTCCAGTTCCGTGCCGGGATGCTGCGCCAGGATGACCGGCCCGCCTTCCGCCCGTGCCATGCCGACACCGGACAGCAGCAGGGCGGCAGGCAGGCAGATCAGACATGCGGCTCGGCGAAGGGAAGGAAAAAGAGGGGGCATGACGACACTCCGGCAGGTTGGACAGGATTGCGCACCCAATGCCCCTTCTGCCGAAAGGTTCCCCCATTCATGGCGGCAGGTTGGCGCAGGCGGCCCGTTTCCCCCAGCCTAACCGGGGCGGGACAGGACTGGCCACCCCTGTCGTGTCGGATGTTCAGCCCTTGGTGTGACGGTGGAAGGTCATGGCGGTCTGCGGTGTCGCGCCGGTCGTGCTGGGCCAGCTTGCCTCGATCCGGTCGCTCAGTTCGTTCAGCAGGCTTTCCGTTACCTTGGCGATGTTGGCGTTGCTGGCCGTATTGCCATCCATGACGATGGTGGTGCGGTTACGCAGGATGGATACGCGCGTGTCCTGCGGGATGATGGCCCAGTCCGCGTTCAGCGCGGATTTGCCGTCACGGCTGACATCAAGACGGCTGATATTCAGCTGTAGCCGCCATGTCGGGCGGTCAGGCTGGCTCTGGTCGGTTACGAACAGGTTCGGCCATTTCTGCGCCAGCCGCGCCGTGATCAGGTCGGTAGCCCCTACCGACAGGCGGCTGGCCCAGCGGCCCAGCCCGCTGCGTTCGATTTCATGGCCGTTGCGGACCATGATGTCCTGGCTGTCCAGATAGTCGGGCATGCGCGCGCGCTCGACCTCGATCACAGGCGTGCTGTCCGTGATGGGAATGGTGGAACTGCTTTCCGCGCCCACGGCCACGGCGGGCGCGCCAAGGGTATAGAAGCGGACCGGGGCCGAGGAACAGGCCGACAGCACAACCGCCGACAGCAGCAATCCGCCACCTGCCCGCAGGGCCGGATACAAACGGGAAAGAGAGACAGCGGGCTGGCGCGTTTTCATTTATTGCGTCCCATCAGCAGAAGTTGCGGATTACTTTCGACTTCATTGGCGAATCCGCGCAGCCCGTAGCCTGCTTCCATGATATCACGCATCGTATCGTCCAGATTGAGCCTGTCACGTGATTGCGGATCGGTCAGCGTACGCAGGCTGGCAAGTGTCTCATGCGCCTGTGTCATGGTCTGATGCGTATTGGCGATCAGCGTCAGCAGTTCCGCCCGCCGCGCGGCAAACTGCTGGCTGTTGGTGGAGATCAGCCGGTCCAGCTTGTTGATGGTGATGCTGGCGCGGTTCTCCACATCCGTAATGGTGGCGCGGATGTGGGTGACCGCCGCGTCGCTATGCGCCGATGTCTCGCGAATACTGGTGATCATGCCTGGCAGGTCGCGGTTCATGTCGGCCGCCAGCTTGCGGATGCTGGCCATTGCGGTCTGCAGGTCATGATGAAGCTGCTGGACGGAAGTGGACACCAGCGTGGTTTCCAGCTGCTGCAGCGCCGTCTGCCCCATCGGGATTTCCGTCAGCGTCGTGTCCACCAGTCCCGGGTGCAGCCGCGCCGGGGTTTTGGGGTCGAGGTCGAGGTCAAGCTCGGTCTGCCCGGTGACAAGGCTGTGCAGCGTCATTTCCGCCCGCAGGCCATTGGCAATCAGTTCGGGCAGCGGCGGCAGGTCGCTGCGTCCTGGCGCATGGTTGGGATCGAACAGGATATAGACCGGCATGTAGGTGTGATGGTCTGCCGGATCGACCTTGACCGTAATACGTTCGACAGCCCCCACCGGCACGCCCCGGAAATTGACGGGGGAGCCGATGTCCAGCCCGTTGGTCGGGCTTTCAAAAATGACCATTGCCTCACTGGTGCGGCCGGGCAGGGGGAGCGACCCCTTCACGCCCAGTATGATGAGCGCAACGGCCGCAACCCCCAGCACGGCTGATCCGATCAGCGTTTGCCTGCCGGGCATCGGCATTACCCGTTTCCAGCGGAGCCGGAACTGTCCAGCTGTTCACGGTGCATGAAGGCATGGACCATCGGGTCTGTGCAGTGATCGCGCAGCCATGTGGGGGAGCCGTGGGCAATGGCCGTTTTCTGCTCGGCATCAAGGAAGATGCCGTCATCGGCGATGTGGAACAGGCTGGACAGTTCATGGCTGACGATGATGATCGTCGCCCCCAGCCCGTCGCGCAGGTTCAGGATCAGTTCATCCAGCCGGGCGGACGTGATCGGGTCCAGCCCGGCGGAGGGTTCATCGAAAAACAGGATATCGGGGTCCAGTGACATGGCGCGGGCCAGGCCCGCGCGCTTGCGCATGCCGCCACTCAGTTCGGACGGATACTGGTCTATGGCATGCAGCATGCCCACCAGCCCAAGCTTGAGTTCCACAAGCTGGCGGATCACGTCTGGTTCCAGCTTGGTGAACATCTGCATGGGCAGGGCGACGTTCTCGCCCACGGTCATGGAACTCCACAGCGCGCCGCTCTGGAACAGGACGCCGAAACGCCGGCCGATCCGCACGCGGCTGGCATCATCGCCAGCCCAGTAATTGTCCTTTTCCACCAGATAGGTACCGTGCGTGGGACGCAGGAGGCCGATCATGCTTTTCAGCAGGGTGCTCTTGCCACAGCCCGACCCACCCATGACGGCAAAGATGCTGCCCCGCTTCACGCGGAAGGACACGTCGTGCTGGATCACCTTGCTGCCGAACGCCAGCGTCACGTCATCGACCGAAATCATCACCGGACGGTCATCGGTGGAGGGCATCTGGGTATTGGTATCATTCATGGCGGTCAGATCCCGATGACATTGGCGATAACCGCGAAGATCGCATCCAGTGCGATCACGCCCACAATGCCCACGACCACGGCCTTGGTCGCGGCAATGCCAACGTCAGCGGCGCTGCGTCCGGCCTTCAGTCCGATACGGCAGCTGGTCAGGCCGACAAATGTGCCGAATACGAAGCTCTTGATGAAACCGAACGTGAACTGGTCCAGCGGCAGCGCCTGGATCGTTTCGTGGAAATAGCCCAGTGGCGATACGTCCAGCATGATATAGGACACAAAGAACCCGCCCAGCATGCCGATCAGGCAGCCGTACAGGTAGAGCAGCGGCATGGTGAAGGCGAGGGCGAGCACCGACGGCAGGATCAGGTAACTGGAAACCGGAATGCCGAAAACCTGCAGCGCGTCGATTTCCTCATTGGCCTGCATGGTGGAAATGCGCGCGGCATAGGCGCCGCCGGTACGTCCGGCCATGATGATGGCGGTCATGACAGCCGACATCTCGCGCACCATGGCAATGGCCACAAGGCTTGCGACATAGATGTCAGCCGCGAATTTATGCAGTTCCACCGACCCGACGAAGGCCAGGATCGCGCCGACCAGGAAGTTCACCACGCCCACGATCAGCAGTGCCGCCGGACCCGCGGCATTCAGGTCGGACATGAGGTCGACGGTGCGCATCATCCCGCGCCCGACCAGCGAGGCCAGCCCCCCCTTGGCCGCCGCCGTGCCCATTTCGCTGACACAGCCCACTTCGTTCAGGGTGTCGAGTGTAAACTGCCCCACGGCCGCCACCGGGGCGAAATGATGGGGTGGCGGGGGCGTTGGTTCGGGCGGGATTTCGGGCAGCAGGTCCAGCAGCTTGTGCGCGGATTCCGGCAGGGTGTTGGTATCGACGTTCACATGGGCTTCACGCGCGCTGCGCTTGAGTTCCCACAGGAAGCTGATCAGCGAGGTATCCCATTTGCCAAGCTGGTCGGTGCTGAATTCGACCGGCTCACCATGCGGCACGTCTTTCAGCGCATCGGCGGGAAAGGCGGGCGTACGTCCTTCCTGTGCAATCCAGTCCCCAGACAGGGTGACAAGGGTCCGGTTCGCCTCGGGCTGAAGATGCCATTGCGGCGCACCATTGACGGACGTATTCACCAGCCTCTCCAACCTCAGTGCCGCAACCTTGCCCGTCCGGTTACGGGGGCGGCATGCACAAAACAATCCCCGTCCATCTTACATGACTGCGTCGCGCATGCGCATGGCGGGCATCTCACGGTATCCTGTTTTCCATACCAGATGACCCGCCCGGCACAAGCCCCGCCGGCGTGGAGGCTCCGCGATGGCAGCGCATGGCTTTGCCCCGTTACCGGTCCATGCGGGGCAGGCCCGGCGGGTCATGCAGGATGTCCAGCGCCGGGTCTGCAGGCGGTTTCCCATGTATGACAGCACCCATGTCCGTCATCACGCGCTGGGCGGTGGGCATGCGGTAATGCAGGGGATCCCAGAAATTATCGCGGTTTTCCGTCAATGCGCTGTCATGGTTGAAATCAAGGGCAACCACGTTGGGCTGGTGGGCGGCAATCCGTTCCACCCCCAGCCTGCATGCCTGCAGCCGGGCCGCCGCAATGCCCCCCGTCGTTCCGTGCAGGAATGCCGATGCGGGTGGAAACCACAGGATGCGGATGGTGGAGGCAGGCATGCGCCCGACCATTGAATCCAGCAGCGCCATGGTGGCCGGTGGCGTGTCGGCCATGCCAGGCGGGGCGGGGCTGTTATCCGGTGGCGACCAGTGGTCGAATGCGGCCTGTACCCGTCCCCGCAACTGGTCGTACCGGTCATCGGGCGGCACGAAACTGGTGTAGCCATCGGTGCCGAAACGCTGTTTCTTCTGTCCGGTCAGCCACAGGAACTGATTGGCGGCTTCCTGCAGGGCATACAGGCTGGCCATGTGCAGGTAGCCGGTCCATGCGGGGTGGCCGTACATCCATTCCGGCCACGGACGGTTGGGGGATGTCAGGCTGCCAGGGCGTTCATGGCACCAGGCGGCGTCCACGCCGATCATGACAATGCGCGGGGCGGGATGGGCGCGCAGGAAGGTATCGAGTTCACGCGCCTGTTCCCACGGGCTTGCGCTGTTCATGGCCATGTTCAGGAAATGCGTGCCCAGGGCACGGTCCATCACGGCGGGCTGGATCAGCCGGCTGGTGGATGTGCCCAGCATGACGGAATCAAACCGGGGGTCACGCGCCAGCGCGGGCATGGTGTAACGGGCGTTGGACGTAACGGGTATGCGGGGCAGGCGGGGGGAAAAGGGCAGCACGTCCCATGGGTCAACCGTTACGATGAACAGGTAGAGCCCGCCCCCCACCGCCAGCATGACCGCCAGTGCAAGCCGGCAGAAGTGTCGCCACGCCCCTGCCTGCACCGGCGTCATTGATGGCGGAATGTCACGACCAGTACGTCACGATAGGCCGGTCGTGTGGGATCAAGGGGACGCACCGCGGTGACCCCGTGATAGACGCGGTTGTCATTGACCACCGCCGTATCCAGCGGCTGGTCCAGCATGAAACTGCCCACCAGGGTGCGCTGGAGATCATGGATGGCGGTTTCGCCCGACATGACGTTCTCGCGCCGGATCATCACGACCACGACCCAGTCCACGCCATCACGGTGCAGCCCTTCGGGTGTCGGCTGACCGGGGCTGTCTCCCTGCGCTTCGATGCGGAACTGGTGGATTTCGGTATGCCATGTATCGGGCATGACGGCCGGATCGGTCAGGTCGGTTACGATCCGGTGCATGAGCCGCAGTATGGCGACCAGCGCCGGATGCGTCCCCATTTCCGGTTCCACCGCGCGGAACCAGCGTTCGATGCCGCCATTCAGTTCGTTATAATCGCGGCTCTGGTAATGGGGCTGGTGTTTCTTGCGCTGGATGCCATCGGCGCTGATGGCGAAGGTGGCATGACGGCGGCGGCGGTACCGGCCGCCATCCGCCATGTAGCGGTCCAGTCCCAGCCGGTTCCAACTGCTGGCGAAGCTGGCCCAGTCACGCAGGCCATACTGTTCCAGCAGGGGGCGCATGTCCCCCGCCGGCACGAAGGCGTAGCCATCCCTGCGCAGGGGGGATTCCAGTTCCGCCAGCAGCATGGGCGTTCCATCAGCCATGGGAAGGGTTATTTCCCTTGGGGCTGGTGGCGTCCTTGCCGTCCCCGTCATCCGCCTTTGGGGCGGCGGCCTTGGGTGCATCAGGCTGCGCGTTGTGCGCGGCGAGGATGGCGGCGGGATTTTCCTCCATGTTCATGCGCAGGGCGCCACTGGGCGCATTGGCCAGCATGTTGACCGAGGTCGGGATCGGGAAGGCGACCTTTTCCTTCACCATGCGCGCGCCCAGGCGGGCATAGTATTCACGATAGACCTTCCACTTGGCCCCCGCCGCCGTACGGATGGAACCAAGGAACTTGGCCCCGTTTCCGTCCGCCTGCTCAACACCCAGGAACGAGAAGTCGGACTTGATCAGCGGGCCATAGACGGGGTCCTTGCGCAGCAGGCCCAGTTCGTCCTTCAGGATCGCAGCAACGCGATGCGGATCTTCCGACAGGTCCAGCATGAAGCTGACCACCACAAGGTTGTAATCGCGCGAGGTATTGGCGATCGACGTCACGGAGGAGAACGGGATGATATGCAGGTCCCCGTTGACCGCGCGCAGCCGCAGGGTGCGGATCGACAGGTGTTCCACCGTACCCGCGACGCTGCCCGCCGTGACCCAGTCGCCCACCTGCATCGCATTTTCCACCAGCATGAAGAAGCCGGTAATGAAGTCCTTGACCAGGCTCTGTGAACCGAAGGCGATGGCGGCACCCATGATGCCCGCACCGGTCAGCAGCGGGGCGACGTTGATGCCGATCTGCGACAGCGTGGTCACGGTCACGATGATGATGATGAAGGTCAGCAGCACCGTGCGGATGATCGGCAGCACCGTGCGCAGCCGGGTGGCGCGGGATGCCTGGTCCGATGTCTCGAACCGGGTGATCTGGTTCTGCAACGTGGCGTTGGCCACTTCCCACACCACGATGGCGATGGTGTAGGCGACCATGATCGTCAGCATGGCGCCCACGATCTTCGGACCCAGCGAGCCATGCAGGAAGAAGCGGATGGCGGGCAGGCCCCACGACTGCAGCAGCAGCACGACGGTCACGAATGTCAGCAGCACCGACAGCGTACGCCGGGCCATGGGATAGTAGTAGTCCACGCGGGCCTGCAGGCCGGGGTACCGCTTTTCAGTGGCTTCAGGCACATGGAAAATCTTGTTCTGCAGGCTGAATGCCAGGACCGACAGCAGCCGCGCGCCAAGAATGACCACAATGGTCAGCGACAGCGTGCGCAGGATCCATGCATAGCCGCCACGGATCTGGGTCGCCCATACCAGCCACAGCGCGAAGTCGAAGAACATGGCCGGGATCCACCAGAACCGGACCATCCTGCCCACGAACATCCAGAACGGCTTTTCGCGCAGGCGGCCCGATGGCTGCAGGGCCGCGCCCACATGGTGGCGGATGCGCCAGATGAAGATCGCGATCAGGATATGTTCGATCAGCACCACGGCGCGGATGATGGCTTCCGTGCCGCGTGCGGGCATGTCGAACACGCCGCCCAGCGTGGACAGGCAGACCACGATGGACGGCGCCGCGACAAGGAAGTTCCACCACCGCGTGACCATGCGCGCCGTCGCGTCCGATGCGCTGCACAGGCGGATGGTGGGCGAGTGGGGAACGAATACCGTTTCCAGCAGCAGATAGATCACGCGCGCGATGACATAGGCGTTCGTCAGCGTGATGGTGACCATCGCGGCCTGATGGGTGGAGGTGAACAGGGCGGACGCGCCATAGCCCAGCCCGCAGAACAGGGCGACCGGCATCAGCTTGATCAGCAGGTGCAGCAGCGAATAGGGGATGCGCGTGATGATGCGCAGCGTTTCGTGCTGCTGGCGGTCATCCTGCTGCCGGGTCTGTTCGGTCTGCTGTTCGGCCTTGGCATCGGCGGAGGATGCGGGCGGCGGGGCGGGCTGGTCGTTATCCGCCTGGTCTTCATGCGTCAGGCGCTGGTTCAGGCGCTGTTCGGTCGCGACCGCGCGCGCGGTGACACCCGCCAGCGGCTTGCGCATGGCGATGGACAGCGCACGTTCGGCAACAAGGGCCAGGATGAAGATGATGCTGGCACGTCCCATCGCATCCAGCAGGATCCGGCGCGAATCCGCATTGGACAGGATGGAATGGACCCACCGGCCCACAAAGGCCAGATCCTTGAACAGCGCCATAAAGTTCTGGCCCTGCTGCAACGCGACATCGCGTATGTGGGTCAGTTCGTTCATGGTTTCGCTGCTGATGCTGTCGGGTTCAAGCGACACATCGGCGGGGGCAGCGGCTTTTTTCGCAGGGGCGGGTGCGGCAGCGGCCGGCTTGGGCGCGGGCAGCCCCTTGGCTATGGCATCAAGGGTGCGGGTGAACTCCTCGCGCTTCTGCGGGTCGTTCATGACCGACAGGACCTGCTGTGCCTGCTGGCTGGTTATGCCCTGCGCGGGGGCGGTGGTGTCCGCCGCGCGGGCCTGCATGGCCATGGGCAGCAGAGCCAGCATGAAGGCCGCCAGCAATGTCAGGATGCGGCCCCGTCTGGACCGGGTGGGGGCAGGATGGACCGTTGTCGCGTAATGGGCCGACATGCCGATTGTTCACCTCCTTGGAAATCCGGGAACCCTGCGCAGCGTTGCCCGGGGCCCCTCACCGTAACACCAAAACGCCCGCGCGCATTCCTGCGCGGGGCGGGCCGTCATGCTGCGGGAAAAACATTCAATATCAGAATAGAAGGCCGGCAGACGGGACAAGGTTGCATTTTTGTCATGTTTTTTTGTGTCAGCCGCCCCATTGTGGCGGCAGCGGCGCAGGCGCGCGCGCTTCGCGCCGGATCACGCAGGTGCCCGCCAGGATGTCATGCAGCCCCTGCTTGCGCTGCGTCCACATGACCATGAGGAAACCCACCCCACAGATCAGGGCCGACAGGTATTTGCCAAAATACCGCCCTGCCGCCCGCAGCGCCGTGATGCGGTTGCCATACAGGTCGGTCACACGCATGCGGCACAGGATCTTGCCCGGCGTGGCCTGCAGGGATGATGCCTCGAACACGATGTAGTACGCGGCGGGCAGCAGCAGGGTGATCAGTTCGAACAGCCCGTTGCCGTTCCAGTGCAGGTGGGGCGTGCTGGAAACGATGGTGTAGTCTGCTGGCTGGATATAGGAAATCCGGTAATCGCCCCCGCTGCCCCCGGTCGATTGCGGGTCGAATATGGAGATCGAGAGGCTGGGCGGCACCAGCAGCATGCCCAGTAGCCCCAGAAGCGCCCACAGCACGATGGAATCGATCACATAGGCCACGACCCGGATCCAGAACCCTCCATAGGTCCAGACATCCTGTTGGGTGGAGGCAGGGCGGAAAAACGGGTTTGTCATGCAGGCTGTTCCTGTCTGGCAGACGTGATGGGTATACCACCACAGCAATGCCATTGCTGCGTGCACAACGGAACAGGAAAAAAACGCACGCCCGCAATCAGGCGCCCGGCAGGCGCCTTAGCTGCGATAGGACCCGTTGATGTTGATATAGCCGTGCGTCAGGTCACAGCCCCATGCCTGTGCAGTGCCGTTGCCCAGACCCAGGTCGATCGTAATCTCGATTTCCTGTCCGCGCATGTGCGCGACCACGGGCGTTTCATCGTAATCATGCACGACGGTGCCGTTCCGGGCGATCCATGTTCCGCCAATACCGACCGACAGCGTATCGCGGTTGGCGGGTTCGCCACATTTGCCGACCGCCATGACGACGCGGCCCCAGTTGGCGTCTTCCCCCGCAACGGCGGTCTTGACCAGCGGGGAATTGGCGACCGCCATGGCGACGCGGTGGGCCGAGTCATCGGACACCGCGCCCGTGACGACGATGTGCATCATCTTCGTGACGCCCTCGCCATCGCGGATCACCAGCAGGGCAAGTTCCAGCAGCAGGGAATCAAGTGCCGTGCGGAAGTCCGCCAGATGCGGGGACTGCGCATCCTCGATCTCCACATTGCCCGCCTGTCCCGTGGCGAACAGCAGGATCATGTCGGAGGTGGAGGTGTCCGAATCCACCGTAATGCAGTTGAAGCTGCGGTTGACGCCATCAGACAGCAGGGACTGGATCACGCCCGCGGGCAGCTTCGCATCGGTTGCGATGAAGGATAGCAGGGTGGCCATGTCGGGTGCCACCATGCCGCTGCCCTTGACGATGCCCTGGATCCGCACCGTGGTCTCCCCGATGCGTGCCGTGCGGGTCGCGGCCTTGGGGAAGGTGTCGGTGGTCATGATGCCGCGCGCGGCGTCCGCCCAGCCGTTATCCGACAGGGTGGCGTACAGGCCGGGCAGTGCCGCCGAAATCTTCTGGTAGGGCAGGATTTCACCGATCACACCGGTGGAGGCGAGGAAAACCTCGCTTGCGGCACAGTTGACCAGACGCGCTGCATCGGCAGCGTTGGCCTGTGTCGCCTCGAACCCTGCGCGGCCGGTAAACACGTTGGCGTTCCCGGCATTGACCACCAGCGCGCGCGCACGGCCATCGGCCATGGCGGCGCGGCACCAGTCCACCGGCGCACCAGGGCACTTGCTGCGGGTATAGACGCCTGCGACGGTCGTGCCCGGCGCGAATTCCGCCATCACCAGGTCGGTGCGCCCCGTGTAGCGGATGCCCGCCGCTGTTGCGCCAAAACGCACCCCCGCCACGGGCGGAAGTTCAGGCAGTGGCCGGGCAAGGGGGGAGACGGGCAGGGCGTTGGCCATGGTCGGTCAGGATCCTGGGATGACAGCGGGAAATGGGGAATGGATAAACAGCTGGCGCGGGCGGGAACACGGTTGTGCGCCCGCCCGCGCCACGTCCGGGTCAGTGGGCCGCGGGCTGTTCAGGCAGCGGCTTGCCATCGGGGCCGTAGCGCACGACCTTGACCTGCGCCAGGGCGTTGCTGACGGCTTTCTGCACGCCTTCCTGGATCAGCTTCTGGCGGATCTGGTCGCGGGTTGCGTCCAGCGTGGGCGTGGGCGCGGTGCGCTTGCCCAGCACCTGGATCACATGCCAGCCGTACTGGGTATGGACCGGGGTCTGGCTGAAGGTGTTGGGCTGCATGGCCGATGCCGCATCCCAGAAGGTCGGCAGCATGTCGCCCTTCTTGAACCAGCCCAGGTCGCCGCCATTCTGCTTGGCCGATCCGGGGTCCTTGGACAGCTTGGTGGCCAGCTGGCCAAAGTCGGCGCCGGCCTTCAGCTGCTTGATGACGTCATTGGCCTCGGCCTCGGTCTGCACCAGGATGTGGCGGGCGTGGATTTCCTCGGCGCCCGGCTTGTTGGCGTAGTTCTTGTCGTAATACGCCTTGACCGCGTCATCGGTCAGTGTGGGGGCGACCTGCGCGGACAGATAGGCATTCTGCAGCGCATTCTGCGCGGCCTGCTGCATCTGCTGCTGGACGTCGGGCTGCTTGTCCAGCCCGGCCTTGGCGGCCGCGACCTGGATGGCGCGCTGGTCCACAAGCTGGTTGAGCAGGATCGGCACGATGATGTTGTCGGGCAGCTTGCGCAGCTGCTCGGGCATCGTGGCCATGGCCTGCCGCACGTCATTGAGGCGGATGTCCTGCCCGTTCACGCTGGCGAGGAGCGGATTCTGGTCCGCCGTGGCCGGCGCAGCGGGCTTGGCCGCCGCCGGCGCGGGCGACGCCGCGAGTGCAGGAGGGACAATGAAAGAAGAAGCAAGCAGGGCCATCGTTGCGACAGCCTTTGCCGGACTGATAGTCCGCATGTGCAAAAAACCCTAGTTATGAACGCGTTCGGCAGGCATCATGGCGAAGGGCGGCCCGACCTGCAAGGGCCGGATGCGATATGGCCGTTTTCCCCCGTTTCCGCCATGGCGCTGCGGTCCATCGGTTGACCAGTGGCGGCGTGGGTCCTATCTCATGTCTCCGCGCGAGAATTTTATCCGCCAAGCCTGCCCCCGCCCAGCCGGTCCGCTGCGGGCGTGCGGGACTGTCATTCCGGGAAGGTCTTCATGTTCGCCAGTATTGCCCGCGCCCTGTTCGGAACCGCCAATGACCGGGCGCTGAAATCGTACCAGCGGCGTGTGCCCGCGATCAACGCGCTGGAACCCCAGGTCCAGGCGCTGGACGATGCAGCCCTTGCCGCCAAGACGACCGAGTTCCGTGAACGCCTTGCCAGGGGCGAAACACTGGATGCCCTGCTGCCCGAAGCCTTTGCCGTCTGCCGCGAGGCTTCGAAGCGCGTGCTGGGCATGCGGCATTTCGATGTGCAGCTGATTGGTGGCATGGTCCTTCATGATGGCAAGATTGCGGAAATGCGCACGGGTGAGGGCAAGACCCTTGTCGCGACGCTTGCCGTCTATCTCAGCGCGCTGGCGGGCAAGGGCGTGCATGTCGTGACCGTCAACGACTACCTCGCCAGCCGCGATGCCGACCAGATGGGCGCGCTGTACAACTTCCTCGGCCTGAGCGTGGGCGTGGTCGTGCCCAACATGCCTGAGGATGAGCGGCGCGCCGCCTATCGTGCCGACATAACCTACGGCACCAACAATGAATTCGGTTTTGACTACCTGCGCGACAACATGAAGTACCGCGTGGAGGACATGGTCCAGCGGCCGTTCCACCATGCCATCGTCGATGAGGTCGACTCGATCCTGATCGATGAGGCGCGCACCCCGCTCATCATCTCCGGCCCTGCCGAGGACAGTTCCGACCTGTACCGTGCCGTGGACGAGGTGATGGTCGCCCTGGTGGCCGACCCGGAAACGTACGAGAAGGATGAGAAATTCCGCTCCGTCATCCTGACGGAAAAGGGTGCGGAACAGGTGGAGGACCTGCTGCGCACGGCGGGCGTGCTGCATGAAGGCGGCCTGTATGACAGCCACAACGTGGCGGTGATCCACCATGTCCAGCAGTCGCTGCGCGCGCATACGCTGTTCACCCGCGATGTTGATTACATCGTGCGCGGTGGCAAGGTGATCATCATTGACGAGTTCACCGGCCGCATGATGGAAGGCCGCCGGTATTCGGACGGCCTGCACCAGGCGCTGGAAGCCAAGGAACATGTCGAGGTCCAGCAGGAAAACCAGACCCTGGCCTCGATCACGTTCCAGAACTACTTCCGCATGTATCCCCGCCTGTCGGGCATGACCGGCACGGCCATGACGGAAGCGGACGAATTCGCGGACATCTACAAGCTCGACGTGATCGAGATCCCGACCAACCTGCCCGTCGCGCGCAAGGATGATGATGACGAGGTCTATCTGACCGCGCGGGAGAAATACGAGGCGGTCGCCAGCCTGATACAGGAGATCAGCAGGACATCCGGCCAGCCGGTGCTGGTGGGCACGACGTCGATCGAGAAGAGCGAATACCTCTCCTCCCTGCTGCGTCAGCACGGCATCAGGCACAATGTCCTCAACGCCCGCTTCCATGAACTCGAGGCCGAGATCGTGGCGCAGGCCGGTGCACCCGGGGCGATCACGATCGCGACCAACATGGCCGGGCGCGGCACCGACATCAAGCTGGGCGGTAATGTGGACATGCTGATCCACCAGCGCCTTGCCGGCATCGAGGATCCCGAGGAACGCGCCCGGCGCGAGCAGGAACTGCGCGAGACGGTGGCGCGTGATCACGACATCGTGCGCAAGGCTGGTGGCCTGTACGTCATCGGCACCGAACGGCATGAAAGCCGCCGTATCGACAACCAGCTGCGTGGCCGTGCGGGCCGTCAGGGTGATCCGGGCAATTCGCGCTTCTTCATCTCGCTTGAAGATGACCTCATGCGCATCTTCGGCACCGACCGCATGGGCAACATGCTGCAGAAGCTGGGCCTGAAGGAAGGGGAGGCCATCGTCCATCCCTGGATCAACAAGGCCCTTGAGCGCGCGCAGAAAAAGGTCGAGGCCCGCAACTTCGACATGCGCAAGAACACGCTCAAATATGATGACGTGATGAATGACCAGCGCAAGGAAGTCTATGCCCAGCGCCGGGAATACATGGGGGCGGAAGATGTCTCCCCCATCATCACCGAAATGCGTGAAGACGTGATCCACGACATGGTGGCCCGCTGCATCCCTGAAAAATCCTTCCCCGAACAGTGGCTGAAGGACGAACTGGCGCAGGATGTGCAGGCCACGCTGAACCTGACCCTGCCGATCGCGGAATGGGCGAAGGAGGACGGCGTGGACGCTGGCGTCGTGACCGAACGGATCGAGCAGGCTGCTGCCCAGTCGCAGGCCAGCCGGGCCGCCAATTTCGGCCCCTCGGTCATGCGGTATGTTGAAAAGCAGGTCCTGCTGACCACGTTCGACGCTGTATGGAAGGAACACCTGCTGGCCCTGGACCAGCTGCGCCAGGGCATCGGCCTGCGCGCGTATGGCCAGAAGGACCCGCTGAATGAGTTCAAGCATGAAGCGTTCGAACTGTTCCACGCCATGCTGGACCTGCTGCGGGTGCGCGTAACCTCCACCATGGCGCGGGTGGAAATGGCGCCGCCGCCGATTGACAATCCGTTTGCCGGTGTTGCCGAAATCCACTCTGACCCCGAAGTGCCGGGGCTGGAGAACGAGCCGGGACCCGGCCTGATGCCCGACGCGACGGGCCGCCAGCCGGACCCGTCCATGGCTACGCCCATTGGCGCGGCGGCGGTCATGCCCGATGACCCGTCCAGCTGGGGCGAGGTCTCGCGCAATGCGCCGTGCCCCTGCGGGTCGGGCAAGAAATACAAGCACTGCCACGGGCGGCTGGTCTGACCAGCTGCCCCGGGGTGGACAGACAAGAACGATAGACGAAACAGGATCAGGGACGAACGATGGCGGGTCATTCCCAATTCAAGAACATCATGCACCGCAAGGGAGCGCAGGACGCCAAGCGGGCCAAGCAGTTTGCCAAGGTCATCCGTGAAATCACCGTGGCCACGCGTGAGGGCATGCCCGACCCGGCCATGAACCCGCGCCTGCGTGCCGCCATTTCCGCCGCGCGTGAAGTCAACATGCCCAAGGACACGGTCGAACGCGCGATCAAGAAGGCATCTGGTGCCGGTGGTGGCGATGACTATACGGAAGTCCGGTACGAAGGCTACGGCCCCGCCGGTGTCGCCGTGATCGTGGAAGGGCTGACCGATAACCGCAACCGTACGGCGTCCGATGTCCGTGCCGCGTTTTCCAAGCATGGCGGTTCGCTGGGGGAAACGAACTCGGTCTCCTTCATGTTCACCCGTCTGGGCGTGATCACCTATCCGGCTGATGCGGCCAGCGAGGACGACCTGATCGAGGCGGGCCTTGAAGCCGGCGCCGAGAATGTCGAGACCGTGGACGGCATGCATGAAGTGACCTGCCCGGTCGAATCCTTCTTCGCCGTGCGTGACGCGCTGGAAACCCGCTTTGGCGAACCGGCTTCGGCCAAGCTGGACTGGCGTCCGTCCAATACGGTCGAACTGGATGAAGACAAGGCACGCAGCGTGTTCAAACTGATCGACACGCTGGAAGACCATGATGACGTGCAGGCGGTGTACGCCAATTTCGACGTGCCGGACGACGTGGCCGAAAAGCTGTCGGCCTGATCCGGCCGGTGGTCCGCATCCTTGGTATCGATCCCGGCCTGCGGTTTACCGGCTGGGGGGTCGTGACGGCGCAGGGTAACCGGCTGAGCCATGTGGCCGATGGGGTGATCGCCACCGATTCGGCACTGTCCGTGCCCGAACGCCTGCGCCATCTGCATGATGCGCTGCTGGAACTGGCGCGGAACTTTGCCCCGGATGAAGCTGCGGTTGAGGAAACCTATGTCAACCGCAACGGGGCCGCGACGCTGAAGCTGGGTTATGCCCGCGGGGTGGGGCTGCTGGTGCCGATGCTGCTGGATATTCCCGTGGCCGAATACGGGGCGAAAACGGTCAAGCGTGCCGTGGTCGGCACCGGGGCCGCGACAAAGGAACAGGTCTGCATGATGGTCCGCCGTATCCTGCCCACGGCATTGCTGAAGCGCGCGGACGCGGCGGATGCGCTGGCGGTAGCGATCTGCCACGCCCACCATCGCGCCAGCGCCGCCCACATCGCCAACGCGACGAGGATGGCATGATCGCGCAGCTGCGCGGCCTGCTGGCGCAGGTGGAGGCGGATCGCTGCGTCATTGACGTCAATGGCGTCGGCTATCTGGTGCAGGCATCCAGCCGCACGCTGGCCGCACTTCCCCAACCGCCGGAACTGGCCTGCGTGCTGGTGGAAACCGTGGTGCGGGAAGACGCCATCCTGCTGTACGGTTTTGCCGAGGCATCGGAACGGTCATGGTTCCGCCTGCTGACCACCGTGCAGGGCGTGGGGGCGAAGGTTGCGCTGGCCATCCTGTCGGTCCTGCCGCCGCCGGACCTCATGGCCGCGATCGCGGCGGGAGACAAGACCATGCTGACCCGTGCGGGTGGCGTGGGCGCACGGCTGGCACAACGAATCGTGACCGAACTGCGCGACAAGTGCGACGGGATGCCCACCGGCCTGCCCGCAGGGGTGGCGGTATCGGCGGCGACTGTTGCGGTTCCCACGCCACGCAGCATCGCGGCGGATGCGGTGCTGGCACTGTCCGGTCTTGGCTTCCGCCGTGCCGAGGCGCAGCCCGTGGTGGAACGGGTGATTGGCCGCTTCGAGGACAATGTCGATCTGGATGTCGTGATTCGTGACGCGCTGAAGGAACTGGCCCGATGAGCGAACAGCCCGAGCGTGAGATCGACGCCCGCAGGGGTGAGGAAGACGGCAACGAGGGGTCGCTGCGGCCCCAGACGCTTGATGATTTTACCGGCCAGAAGGCCAGCCGCGAAAACCTTGCCATTTTCATCGCCGCGGCCCGGCAGCGTGGCGATGCGCTGGACCATGTGCTGCTGCACGGGCCGCCGGGACTGGGCAAGACCACGCTGGCGCAGATCGTGGCGCGCGAACTGGGCGTGGGCTTTCGCGCCACATCGGGGCCGGTGATCCAGCGCGCGGGCGACCTGGCGGCGATCCTGACGAACCTGCAGCCGCGCGACGTGCTGTTCATTGATGAAATCCATCGCCTGCATCCATCCATCGAGGAAGTGCTGTACCCGGCGATGGAGGATTTCCAGCTTGACCTGATTATCGGCGAAGGGCCTGCCGCGCGTTCGGTGCGGATCGACCTGGCGCCCTTCACGCTGGTGGCGGCCACCACGCGCGCGGGGCTGCTGGCCACCCCGCTGCGCGATCGGTTCGGCATTCCGCTGCGGCTGGTGTTCTATACTCCGGAAGAACTGTGCCAGATCGTGACCCGGGGCGCGCGCAAGCTGGAATTCGATCTGACGCCGGAAGGGGCGGAGGAAATCGCCCGCCGGTCCCGTGGCACGCCGCGTATCGCGGGCAGGCTCCTGCGCCGGGTGCGTGACTTTGCCGCCGTGGCGCGCGCGGGCAGCGGCCCGGTGGACCGGGCGCTGGCCGATGCCGCGTTGTCGCGGCTGGAAGTCGACTCGATGGGGCTGGATGGCATGGACCGCCGTTACCTGCGCCGGATTGCCGAATACCACCATGGTGGCCCTGTGGGCGTGGAAACGCTGGCGGCCGCCCTCGCGGAAGCGCGTGACACACTCGAGGACGTGATCGAGCCGTACCTGATTCAGGAAGGGCTTGTGCTACGGACAAGCCGTGGGCGCATGCTGGGCGAACGGGGCTGGCGACACCTGGGGTTGCAACCCCCCGCCCGCGCGCCCGGACAGGGTGACCTGCTGGGGGATGGGATTGATGGTACAACATAATATCGACTTCCGTATCTATTACGAGGACACGGATGCGGGGGGCGTGGTCTACCATGCCCGCTACCTTGCGCTGGCGGAACGTGCCCGCACGGAAGCCATCCGCGCGCAGGGACAGGCGGCGTCCGACCTGCTGGCCGATTACGGGCTGGCCTTTGTGGTGCGGCATGCGGCCATCGATTACCGCGCGCCGCTGCGGCTGGATGATATCGTGCGCATCACGACTCGCCTGACGGAACTGGGGGCGGCAAGCTGCCGGCTGCTTCAGGATTTTCATCGTGTGGATGGGGAAGGCGGCACGGCATGCGGATCGCTGGATGTCCGTCTGGCCTGCATCCGCGCAGAAGATGGACGTGCTGCCCGATTTCCGCCGCTATGGCGTGATCTGTTACGCGAACTTGTGGCCTGAACCAGACGAAGGCATGCAGTGTGCATGTGCTTTTCGTGCCATGGGTTGACCGGGATGCAAGGCTGTGCGGAAAGCGGGTTGGCCGCGACTTGCTAAAGGGGCAAGTTTCGTGTTTGTGCGAACGGTCAAGGTGGGCAGGAGGTATATTTGGACCAAGCGGTTAACGCGGCGAATCTGGGCGCTGCAGCGGGTGATCTGTCGATGTGGGCGCTGTTCATGCACGCATCGATTGTGGTCAAGCTGGTAATGATTGGCCTGGTAACCTGCAGTGTGATTGTGTGGGCAATCATCTTCGACAAATTCACGACCATCCGCCGGATCAACCGGCAGGCGGATGATTTTGAGGAACGCTTCTGGGCCGGTGGCAGCCTGGAAGACCTGTACGAATCCGATGGGGCAAAGCCCGTCCATCCCATGGCCGCAGTCTTTGGCGCGGCAATGGGCGAATGGCGGCGGTCGTCGCGCATTACCGGCATCGATCTGGTGCATGGCGGGGTGCAGGACCGCGTCAACCGCGCCATGGCCATTACCATTACACGGGAAATGGACCGCCTGAACCGGTGGATCATCTTCCTTGCCACCATCGGGCCGGTCGCGCCGTTCATCGGCCTGTTCGGCACGGTGTGGGGGATCATGCATGCCTTCGGGTCGATCGCGGCGATGCACAACACCAATCTGTCTGTCGTGGCGCCGGGTATTTCCGAGGCCCTGTTCGCGACAGCCATCGGTCTTGTCACGGCCATTCCGGCGGTGATCGCCTATAACGTGATCAGCAACAGCATGAGCGTGTTCGAGGACCGGCTGGACGCCTTCGGTACCGAATTCGCCGCCATCCTGTCGCGGCAGTCCGAAGAAAGGGGCGCCTGATCATGGGGGCAAGCCTGAGCGACCTGCGCGGACGCCGGCGCAAGCGGCGCCCCATGGCGGAAATCAACGTCACCCCGCTGGTTGATGTGATGCTGGTGCTGCTCATCATTTTCATGGTGACGGCCCCCATGATGACAAGCGGCGTGAACGTGGACCTGCCCAAGACGGACGCGGCCCCGGTCAATACCGATACCAAGCCGATCACCGTCTCGATCCGGTCCAATGGCGACCTGTACCTGGGCGATGATCCCGTCTCGCCGGACCAGTTGGTGGACCAGTTGAAGGCGGCTGCGCAGAATGACCGCGAACACCGTATTTTCGTACGTGGGGATTCCCATATCGATTATGGCCGGGTGATGCAGATCATGGGCCAGATCACGGCAGGCGGCTTTACGCACGTGGCGCTGCTGGCGCAGCAGCCGCCCGGCGGCCACTGAGCTGAACCAGGTATCGGGAGCCGTCTGATCGTGGTGCCACCGCGTCGTTCCGAACGTATCCTCATGCGGCGCTCCGTCCTGGTGTCAGGCGGGCTGCATGTCGCGCTGCTGCTTGCGGTACTGCTCAGGATGCCGGTGCCGGTTCCCAAGGAACCGCCACCGCCGCCCACGATCGAGATGGAATTCGCAGCCGATACCGGCACGTCGACCCCGCACAAGGGCGACAGGCCTGCGCCCAAGCCTGCCCCGGCGCCCGCGCCGGTTAGGCAGGAGGCGCCACCCGCGCCCACCCCGCCGGAGAAGGCACCGAACGAGGAAGCGGCCCCGCCACCACCGCCACCACCACCCATGCCGCCGCCGCAGCAGGCGCCAAAGCCCGTGCCGGATGCGCCGACGCCGCCGCGTGAACAGCAGCCTTCACCCGATGCGGTGAAGCTGCCGCCCACGCCGCCCAAGGCCGCACCGGCGCAGGCCCATGCCCCGGTTCCCCCGTCGGACCAGCCGGACCCGACGGCAGCGCCCAAGGTGCAGGAGCGGTCAAGCACGACGCAGCCCAACGAGGCGAAGAAGCACGTGCCCGATACGCATTCCCTTCTGGCGACGCTGGATGCCTTCCGTGCGGACCAGAAGCAGACGCATCCGCCCAAGGCGCGCCCCAACCCGCAGCAGGGCGGCGCGCCCGATGGCGGCGGGACGCCGGATGGCGATATCACCAGTGCGCTGAACGCAACGCAGCAGAAGGCGATCGGCAATTCCGTGCGGCGCTGTTATTCGGAAGATACGGCCGCGCGGAATTATGCCCAGTTCGTGGCGCATCTGGTGGTGACGGTCGATGGGACCGGTACGGCGCGACTGGTGGAATTCGCCCCCCAGACACAGGCACAGATGGCGTCGGACCCGTCCTACCGTGCGCTGGCGGAACGCGCGCGTGATGCGGTGCTCAGCCCCACCTGTGCCAAACTGCCCATTCCGCAGAACCTGCTGGGACAGACCAGACAACTGAAATTCGTATTCCGTCCCTGAGATACGGGGAACGAAGGCGAGGAGAGGAAAATGACGTCAAGCGTAAAGCCACTGATCCCCGATGATGATGCCGACCGGCTGGCCGCGGCCTTTGGCCGTCGTGGCTTCATGGGGGCGGGTGTGGCCGGCGGCCTTATGGCCACGCCGCTGTTTGCCGCGGGTGCCGCCCATGCACAGGCGGCGGGCGATGCCGAAATCACGGTGGACCAGGCGCGCACCGCGCCCATTCCCATTGTCCTGCCTTCGCTGGGCAGCGGCGTCGCGCAGCAGATCACGGATGTGATTTCCGCCGATCTTGGGAATTGTGGGCTGTTCCGTCCCATCAGCGCCAGCATGCCGCAGGGCACGCCGGATTTCGGCAGTTACAAGTCCATGGGCGCACGTGCGGCCGTGACCGGAAAGGTCGTGGACCAGGGCGGTAGCCTGCGGGTGGAATTCCGCCTGTGGGATGTCGTGACCGGCAAGCAGGTCCAGGGTACGGCCTATACCGCCGCGTCGCAGGACTGGCGCCGCATTGCGCATGTGATTGCCGATGTGATCTACGGCCGCCTGCTGGGTGAACAGGGCTACTTCAATTCCCGCATTGCGTATATCGCGCGTTCCGGCCCGCGTGCGCGGCAGGTCACGCGGCTTGCCATCATGGATCAGGATGGGGCGGACAGCCGTTACCTGACCAATGGGCAGTGGCTGACGCTGACGCCGCGCTTCAATCCGGCCAATAGTGAACTGGCATTCATGTCGTACGCCAACTACAGGCCGCGTGTTTACCTGTTCAACCTCAATACTGGGCAGCAACGACTTCTGGGTGACTTCTCGGGTATTTCATTCGCCCCGCGTTTCGCGCCCGATGGCCGGTCCGTGGTCCTGTCGGTTACGCGTGGCAGCGGGTCGGACATCTATACGGTGGACCTGGCCACGATGGCGCGGCGGCAGATTACGTCGTCCGGCGCGATTGACACCAGCCCGTCCTACAGCCCCGACGGGTCGCAGATCGTATTCAACTCCGACCGTGGCGGGTCGCCGCAGCTCTATATCATGAGTGCCGCGGGCGGGGATGCGAAACGGATTTCCTATGGTCACGGCCATTACGGGTCGCCAGTGTGGTCACCGCGTGGCGATCTGATCGCGTTTTCGCGTATTGCCAATGGCAGTTTCTCGCTTGGTGTCATGGCGCCTGATGGCACGGGTGAGCGGATCCTGACACAGGGCTTTACTGTGGAAAGCCCGACCTTCTGCCCCAATGGGCGCGTGCTGGCGTTCTGCCGCCAGAGTTCTGCGGGAAGCAATGGTGCCGGATTTGCAACAGGTATCAATACAATTGATATCACCGGTTTCCATGAACGTGCCCTTCCGGCGGGAAGCGCGTCGGACCCCACGTGGTCGCCACTGAACAAGTAAGTTTTTCAATGAGTTGGACAGACAATATTCCGCAACCTAATCATTTAGCAAATGGCGGGTATGTGTTTGTCCAACATTGACTGTGGCCGGGTTTTATCTCTATGGTAACGGCGGTTTCCAGCGATCGCGGGTCTCTGTTGGACAGTTTGTTTGGCAGGACGCAACGAGACTCGGGACCGTTCTATATTTAAATCCGGAAATTCAACAAATGGTTTCAAGTAATGGAACCGATCCAGGATCAAAAGTAATGAAACTGAAGCTTCTCGGTGCGGCCGGCATGGCCCTTTTTCTCGCTGCCTGTTCCGATCATGCGAACAAGAACGTGAACACGGGCGCGGCCACGCAGCAGGTCGGCCCCACCCCGGGCAGTGAAGCTGACCTGGTTGCGACCGCTGGTGACCGTGTGCTGTTCGCCCTGAACCAGAACACGCTGTCGAGCGATGCGAAGGCGACGCTGGACAAGCAGGCGGCGTGGCTTGCCAAGTACCCGCAGGTACACGTGCAGATCGCGGGTAACTGCGATGATCGTGGCACGGAAGAATACAACATCGCGCTGGGTGAGCGTCGTGCCAACGCTGCACATGACTACCTGGTGGCGAAGGGTGTCGATGCGTCGCGCATCACCACCATTTCCTATGGTAAGGACCGTCCGACCGCCGTTGGCGATGACGAAGCATCCTGGGCCCAGAACCGTAACGCCATCACGGCGGTACAGTAAGTTTCTGCCCACGCTTTCGATTGCGTGACAGTTATGGAACCGGCCGGGCGCTTATCGCTCGGCCGGTTTTGTTTTAGGTAGGCATGTCTTGTGTTTCAGAGGGTTTGGTCCATGCGGTCTGTGATGTCATGTTTCCTTTCGGTCCCGTCCCTGTGCCGCCAGTGGGGCAGGGTGGGCATCCTGGCATGTGGCGTGTCGCTGGCATGCGTGGGGCTGGCCCGGGCCGATGACAGCGGCAACCTGACCCTGCAGCTATTGGATCGCGTCAATGCGTTGGAAGACCAGACACGGCAGATGCGTGGCCAGATCGACCAGTTGACCAATCAGGTCCAGCAGCAGAATGCCACGCTCAGCAAGCAGGTGGAGGATATGAACTTCGCCATGCAGCATGGCCATGGTGGCGCGGCAGCCGGTACTGCAATGGCCGCGCCTGCAGCCGCTGCCACGGGCGCAGCACCTGCGGCCGTCAAGCGCACGCCGGATGAGGTGCTGAAAGCCGGGAATGAGGCGCTGCTGAAACAGGATTACGCCACGGCGCAGGCCGATGCGCAGCAGGTCCTGTCCGGTCCCAAGTCACCCCGGCAGGTTGATGCCCAGTACCTTCTGGCGCAGTCGCTGGCGGGGCAGAAACAGTACCGCCAGTCCGCGCTGGCCTATTATGATGCCTATAACCGTGCGCCACACGGACAGCGCGCGCCCAGCGCCCTGCTGGGGGTGGCGGCCACGCTTGTGGCGCTGAATGACAAGGCTTCGGCCTGTCAGGCGCTGGACAAGCTGTCCAGCGAGTTTCCCGAACCCGCCGCCCGTATCAAATCCGCTGAACAGGTCTATCGTAAACGCGCCAAATGTAACTGATTGGCGGGCGGCGCTGGTGACTTCGGCTGAACCGGTCAATCCGTCACGTTTTGCCGCCATGATGGCATCCCTTGGTCCCTGGCCGGGTGCGGGCGTGCCGGTTGCGGTTGCGGTATCTGGCGGGGCGGACAGCATGGCGCTGGCCATTCTTGCGCGGCAGTGGCGGCGCGATGTGGTGGCGCTGGTGGTGGACCATGGCCTGCGGGCCGAATCCCGGACTGAAGCCGAACAGACCCTTGCCCGGCTGTCCACCCTGGATATTCCCGGCCGGCTGCTGGTGCTGACGGGACTGGAACGCGGAAGCCGCATGGCGGAACGTGCCCGGCGCATGCGCTATCAGGCGCTGTCTGCGGCCTGTCGCCAGATCGGGGTGCTGGATCTGCTGGTGGCCCATCATGCGGGGGATCAGGCGGAAACGGTCATGATGCGCGCGCGTGCCGACAGTGGCGATGACGGGCTGGCGGCCATGGCGATCGTGACCCCCACGGTCGATATACGCATTGTCCGGCCATTGCTGGCGTTTCCCAAGGCCGCCCTGTACGCCACCGTCCGTGCTACAGGCGTGGCGTGGGTGGAAGATCCGTCGAATCATGACCTGCGTACGGAACGCGCGCGGGCGCGGCAGGCGCTGGCCCATGACGGGGGCCATGCCGCGCGCCTGCTGATGGAGGCCCGTCGTGCCGGGGCGGGACGCATGGCGCGGGATGCGGCGGATGCCCGATGGCTTGCGGCCCATGCCCGGTTTCATTGTGGGGGGTGGGTGGTGCTGCCTGCCGGGCTGGCGCCCGCGCGGCTGCTGTCCGCCCTGATCCGCGTAGTGGCCGGGCGGGATTATTCCCCGGCGCGCGACGCGGTGGAACGGCTGGTCCATGCGCCCCGGCCCGCGACCCTGGCCGGGGTGGCGATTATCCCGTGGCGCGATGGGCAATGGATCATCGCGCGCGAAGAATCGGCGGTTTCGCCGCCCGTTATCGCGCGCGTGGGCGAGATGTGGGACCGGCGCTTCGTGCTGCGGGCGCAGCACCTGCCCCATGGCTGGACCATGGGGGCGGCAGGCGCGGTTGCATCATGGTGGCCAGGCGGGCGACCACGCTCTATCTGGCCCGCACGCGTGTTGCGTACGCTGCCTGCGCTATGGCATGATGGACGTGTGATGGCCGTTCCGCATATCGGGCTGCGCACGCAGGATTGTGTGGCCGATGCGGTTTTTGTGAACCAGCCACCCCACCCCGTGTTGCCCGGAACCATGTTTTATGGCCCCGATGACGAACGTTCTGATCCATTGTCATAAAAGGTGGTGGATTGGGGGTGTGAATGTCCCTTGATCGTCCTATGTATGATAGGACGTAGTGAACGTGGCGTCTGTTCGTCTGCCCGCGTGGGGTGGTTGCGAAGGGGCCAGCGGATGGAACAGTAGGCAAGATGAACAATTTCGGCCGCAACCTGGCCCTGTGGGTTATCATCATCGTCCTGTTGCTGCTGCTGTTTAACGTTTTCCAGCCCGGAAGCGTGCAGCACGCATCGCAGCAACTGGCATATTCCGATTTCATCGGGGACGTGAACAGCGGGCATGTCCGGTCTGTCGTGGTGCAGGAACATAACATTACCGGCACACTGACGGATGGCACCTCGTTCGACACGTATGCGCCGCAGGACCCGACCCTGATTTCCCGCCTGACGGATAAAGGGGTGGAGGTCGCTGCCAAGCCGCTGGAAAGCGATACCAACCCCTTCCTGCGCTACCTGATCAACTATGCGCCGCTGCTGCTTATGGTGGGGGCATGGATCTTCATCATGCGCCAGATGCAGTCCGGTGGCGGCCGGGCCATGGGCTTTGGCAAGTCGCGTGCACGGATGCTGACCGAAAAGCAGGGCCGTGTGACGTTTGATGACGTGGCGGGCATTGATGAAGCCAAGGGGGAACTGCAGGAAATCGTGGATTTCCTGCGCGACCCGCAGAAATTCACCCGTCTGGGCGGCAAGATCCCCAAGGGTGTGCTGCTGGTCGGCCCCCCTGGCACGGGCAAGACGCTGCTGGCGCGTGCCATTGCGGGTGAGGCAAATGTGCCGTTCTTCACCATTTCCGGTTCCGACTTCGTGGAAATGTTCGTGGGTGTCGGTGCGTCGCGTGTCCGTGACATGTTCGAACAGGGCAAGAAGGCCGCCCCCTGCATCATCTTCATTGACGAAATCGACGCGGTCGGCCGCCATCGTGGCGCGGGCCTTGGTGGCGGGAATGATGAGCGTGAGCAGACCCTCAACCAGATGCTGGTCGAGATGGACGGGTTTGACAGCAATGAAGGCGTGATCCTGATTGCCGCGACCAACCGTCCCGACGTGCTCGATCCTGCCCTGCTGCGTCCCGGCCGTTTCGACCGTCAGGTCGTGGTGCCCAACCCCGATGTGGCGGGCCGTGAAAAGATCCTGCGTGTCCATATGCGCAAGGTGCCGCTGGCATCCGATGTGGATCCCAAGGTGATTGCCCGTGGCACGCCCGGTTTTTCGGGTGCGGATCTGGCCAACCTTGTCAATGAAGCGGCGCTGATGGCTGCCCGTCTTGGCAAGCGTACCGTTGCCATGCTGGAATTCGAGAACGCCAAGGACAAGGTGATGATGGGGGCCGAGCGCCGCTCCCTCGTCATGACCGAGGACGAGAAGAAGATGACCGCCTACCATGAAGGTGGCCATGCCCTTGTCGGTATCCTCACGCCCGGGTCCGATCCGGTGCACAAGGCGACCATCATCCCGCGTGGCCGTGCACTGGGCATGGTGATGAGCCTGCCGGAAAAGGACCGTTATTCCGAAAGCCGGTCGTGGTGCATTGGCAAGCTGACGCTGGCCATGGGTGGTCGCGCGGCGGAGGAAATCATCTTTGGTCCCGATAACGTGTCCACCGGGGCCTCGGGTGACATCAAGATGGCGACCGACGTAGCCCGCCGCATGGTGACCGAATGGGGCATGAGCGAAAAGCTCGGCATGGTGGCGTATGGCGGCAACGGGCAGGAAGTCTTCCTTGGCCACAGTGTCACGCAGAACAAGAACGTGTCCGAGGAAACGGCGCGCGAGATCGATAACGAGGTCCGCAAGCTGATCGATGCCGCCTATGACCGTGCCCGCAGCCTGCTGCTGGAACATATTGATCAGCTGCACCGTCTGGGCGCCGCCCTGCTGGAATATGAAACCCTGACGGGTGAGGAAATCCGGCAGGTGCTGCGCGGCGAGAAGATCGAGCGTGTGGTGGTTGACGATCCGATGCCGGAAAACCGGCGTCCGTCCGTGCCGCCTTCGGCGCCGTCCGCACCGGTTGCCCCGCTACCCGCACCGGAAGGCGGCGGTGGAGTTGGTGCCGCACCGGCAGGCTAGACCGTTTGATCCGGACGTAAGAATATGGCGGGGTAGCTCATGGCTGCCCCGCCATGTTTGTATCCGGCCCACAAAATCCCGCATTGGCAGAATGATTGATGAACGACCGGCTGATTGAACCCGTTGGCCTGCTGCATGGCCCGGCTGCCCGGCAGGCGGTAGAGGCCGGGCTGGCGCGGTGGCTGGCGGGTGGGCCAACGGCCTATACGCTGGCGCGTCTGTGGGGGGGGGGAGAAGACGGACGTATCCTGCCCGCCGGTAGCCTGCCCGCGCAATGGACAGGGGTTGCAGACCGTCTCAGTGCTCCGTTTCCCGATGTCGGCCTGCCATCGGGACCACAGGTGATGGGGATCATCAATGTCACGCCAGACAGTTTCAGCGATGGGGGACGGCATTACCATGCGGCCTCCGCGCTGGAGTCCATGCTGGCAATGCACGCAGCCGGATGCCGGATCGTTGATATCGGTGGCGAAAGCACCCGTCCCGGCGCCCCGCCTGTTACGGCAGAAGAGGAATGGCGACGGATCGCGCCGGTGATCCGCATGGTGCGCGAGCGCTCGGCGCTGGATGACCTGTACCTGTCCATTGATACGCGGCAGGCAATGGTCATGGACCGGGCACTGGAAGCAGGGGCGAATATCATCAATGATGTCTCGGCCCTGACATATGATCCGGCGGCGCGCGCGGTGGTGGCGCGGCATGACTGCCCGGTCATGCTCATGCATATGCGCGGGACGCCTGCCACCATGCGCAACCACACGGTCTATGGCGATGTTGCGGTGGATGTGGTGCGCGAACTGTGGCAGCGGGTGGAGGAAGCGGTGGCAGCCGGTATCGACAGGACGCGCATACTGGTTGACCCGGGCATCGGCTTTGCCAAGACGGTGGAAGGCAACCTTGACCTGCTGGCACGCCTGCCGCTGCTGGCCAATCTGGGCTGCCGGGTGGTGCTGGGTGTGTCACGCAAGCGCATGCTGGGTGAAATCTGTGCGCAGCCGGATGCGGGCCGCCGGGATCCGGCCACCATTGCCGCCAGCCTGCCGGGGCTGGTTTTTGCTGATACGGTGCTGCGCGTTCACAATGTTCCGGCCATGATGCAGGCCGTGCGCGTCAGTCAGGGGCTGGATCGTCACTGACAGGTAAGGTAGGTCGGAGTACGACCTGAATGCATCCGGAGATCCCCAGTAATGGTAAAAACAAGAAAGCTGTTCGGCACTGATGGAATTCGGGGGACTGCCAACCGCTTTCCCATGACGGTCGAAGTGGCACAGAAGCTGGGGCAGGCCGCAGGCCTTCGCTTCATTCAGGGGACCCACCGTCATAGCGTGCTGCTGGGCAAGGACACGCGGCTGTCGGGGTACATGATCGAATGCGCGCTGGTGTCGGGCTTTCTGTCGGCAGGCATGGATGTCACGCTGGTGGGGCCGATGCCGACACCGGCCATTGCCATGCTGACCCGTTCGCTGCGTGCTGATCTGGGGGTCATGATCTCGGCATCGCATAATCCGTATGGGGATAATGGCATCAAGCTGTTCGGCCCGGACGGGTTCAAGCTGTCGGATGAGACGGAGGCCGGAATCGAGGCGGCAATGAATGCCGACCTGACCCACATGCTGGCTGCCCCGGACCAGATCGGCCGGGCGTCACGCCTGAATGACGCGGCGGGACGGTATGTGGAAAACGCCAAGTCCTCCTTCCCGCGCGGGCTGCGGCTGGACGGACTGCGTATCGTGATCGACTGCGCCAATGGCGCGGCCTACCGTGTCGCCCCCACGGCACTGTGGGAACTGGGGGCCGAGGTCGTGCGCATCGGCTGTGACCCCGATGGCATCAACATCAATGAAGGCTGCGGCTCCACCCGGCCCGAAGCCCTGTGTGCGGCGGTGCAGCGGCACCGGGCGGATATTGGCATTGCCCTTGATGGGGATGCCGACCGGGTGCTGATTTCCGATGAAAAGGGACGCCTGATCGATGGCGACCAGATCCTAGCCCTGATTTCCAAGTCATGGGCGCGGCAGGGACGGTTGTCCAGCCGGTATATCGTGGCCACCGTCATGTCCAACATGGGGCTGGAGCGATATCTGGAAACACAGGGGCTGGAATTGGTCCGCACGGCGGTGGGGGACCGCTATGTGGTGGAAAAGATGCGCGAACTGGGCGCCAATATCGGTGGCGAGCAGTCCGGGCACATGGTCCTGTCCGATTTCGCCACCACCGGCGACGGGCTGGTCGCGGCCCTGCAGGTTCTGGCGGAAGTGGTGGAAGCCGGCCGCCCCGCCAGCGAGGTCTGCCGTATGTTCAAACCCTATCCCCAGCTTTTGCAGAATGTCCGTTTCGCGGGCAAAAGCCCGCTGCATGACCCGCAGGTGCACGAAGCCCGCAAGGCCGCGGAAAAGCGGCTGGGGGCGCGGGGGCGGCTGCTGTTGCGCGAAAGTGGTACGGAACCGCTGGTGCGCGTCATGGCGGAAGCGGAAGATGAAGTGCTTGTGAAGGAAGTGGTTGAGGATATGTGCGAAGCTATCAACGCGATCCAGATGGCGGGCTGATTTTCATGCGCGGACGTATTCTTATCATGGCAGGCAGCGATAGCGGGGGGGGAGCAGGTATCCAGGCGGATATCAAGACCGTCACCATGCTGGGGGGCTTCGCCATGACCGCCGTGACGGCACTGACCGTACAGAACACGCGGGGCGTGCATGATGTCATGCCGGTGCCACCTGCCTTCGTCAGTGCGCAGATGCGCTGCGTGATTGATGATCTGGGCGTAGATGCGTTCAAGAGTGGCATGCTGGACAGCCCTGACGTGATCGAGGCGATTGCCAGCGTGCTGATGACATATGCCGATGTGCCTTATGTTCTTGATCCGGTCATGGTGGCAAAAGGTGGAACGTCGTTACTGAAGGACAGTGCGCTGTCCACCCTGAAAGCACGCCTGCTGCCGCTTGCTTCCATCCTGACCCCCAACCTGCCCGAAGCGGAGACCCTGCTGGGCCGCCGGATCGGGAATCGGGCGGACATGGTTGCCGCCGCGCATGACCTGCTGGCCATGGGGCCGCGTGCCGTATTGCTCAAGGGTGGGCATATGCAGGGCGACGAACTGGTGGACGTGCTGCTGGAACGGGACGGGAAAGCAGAGGAATTCGTGACCCGGCGCATCCACACCCGGCATACGCATGGCACGGGCTGCACGCTGGCCAGCGCGATTGCAACCGGGTTGGGACAGGGCATGTCCCTGCGGGACGCGGTTGTGCGGGCGCGTGCCTATGTGCGCAAGGCGATCGCTGCGGCCCCCGGTTACGGTGCGGGTGCCGGACCGCTGGATCATGCGGCAGGCATGGCAGCGTGGGTTAATTAATAATTAATTAATAAAATGGCGGGCTTTTAATTCAAAAAGTTTATAACATAACGGTAATATATTATCAACTTTAGGTTGTCCAGAAATTACAATGCACCTATAGGTGGGTGTAATGTAAAAATATCTACTGGATGGTCGATATGCGGATTTTGCTTGTTGAGCCGGTTGCCCGGAAAGCCCAAGAGACCACCTGGCATATGGAAAAGGCCGGATTTACAGTTGATCATGTCAATACCGGGCATGATGCGCTGGGAATGCTGAAAGCCTATAATTATGACCTTGCCGTCATGGATATGCGGCTGCCTGATGTGGATGGGTATGAGGTCATCCGCATCAGTCGGGCGGCACGGGTACCAACCCCGGTCATGGTCCTGTCAGAAGAACGGGCGGCCACGGCCAAGGTCAAGGCGTTTTCCATCGGGGCGGATGATTATGTGACCCGTCCGTATGAATCCATGGAACTGACCGCACGGATGCAGGCGGTCATTCGCCGGTCAAAGGGATATAGCGAGCCGACCCTGCGCGCGGGGGAACTTGAACTGAGTCTGGACAGCCGGGAAGTGACCGTTCATGGCCAGAATGTTCACCTGACCGGCAACGAATACATGATTCTGGAACTTCTGCTGCTGCGCAAGGGCATGGTCCTGACGAAAGATGCCTTCCTGAACCACCTGTATGGCGGCATGGACGAACCGGAAATGAAGATCATTGACGTGTTCATCTGCAAATTGCGCAAGAAGCTGCAGGCGGCAGGCGCGGGACAGCTGATTTCCACCGTGTGGGGGCAGGGTTACGTCCTGCGCGATGAGGGCGTCCAGACGGCCATTCCCCAGCCGCAGCAATCCACGATGCATGCGACGGTTTTCTGACCTGAAGCGACGTGGCGGACGTCCGTCCTGCCTTAAAAAAACCATGGAATACAGGTAAAATAGAGTAACAAGAAAAATGGCGGGCTTTCCAGAAAAGGAAGGCCCGCCAGAGTTTTAAAGTGATGATTCGATATGCGATGCCCCCATCGCCCTTCTGTTATTGCACTGGTCTTCCGCCCCGGACATGAGATAAATCAAAGTCGGTCGGAATAATGCATATGTTTTTTCTGTCACATCTTTATTCCGTTTCGCGCATGGGACAGGATGCGGGGATTAACAGGATGGAAACAGGCAGAACGTCGATGGGATACAGGACAACGCTGAGGCATCTCTATACTGGTGGCGCCCTGCTGCTTGCGGCATCAGTCAGCCTTACGGCATGCGAAAGCGTGCATGATCAGATCGTGGATAAGGAAAACAGCCTTGCCGCCGCCGGGTTTGTGGCCCGTCCGGCCAATACGCCCGAACGTCAGGTCATGCTGCAGAAACTGCCCCCCAACCGGTTCCTTCAGAAATCGTTCGGGGACCACATGCTGTATGTCTATTCCGATCCGAAGGTCTGCAACTGCCTGTATGTCGGAAACCAGGCCGCCTATGGGCGCTACATGTCCTATGTACAGGCGCAGAACCTGGCGGATCAGCAGCAGATGACTGCCGATATGTACCAAGACGCGTCATGGAACTGGGGCATGTGGGGCTGGGGCGGCGGCTGGGGTGGCCCATGGGGCGGTGGCTGGTGGTAACACGCAGCTTCCCGGCATATTGCCCGACCTGATCTATGTCGGCTTGGGGCGGTGGTCGGCATAGACCACCATCTGCCAGGCTTCCCGGGTGCCAAGCCGGTGTGGATGGGCATGGGCGGGGGGAAGGAGATGTCCCTCGCTTACGGCAACTTCCACCCCACAGCCGACACAGCGGTAAATGCCGGAATGTGGCGCAACGGTACGGGGGGGATGGATCTTGTCGAATTCAGGATCGGTCCACGTATCAACAAACTGTGCGGACTGGTAAAGGGCCATCCCGTTCTCCATAGTTTCCCACTGCCTGCCAGGGCGGTCCGGCATGCCGTCAGGACTGTTTAAAACAATCTTTAGCATGCATGTTATGCGACGCCATCCTGTTCGGTCACGTGACCTTCCGGTAACTGAATGCAACGGATCAGGTCGCGTATTTGGCAATACATCATGAAACGGCTGGCAATGCCCGAAGTATGACGGCATGCATTATTTAATTTGCGTTATGCCTAATCCCCGGACCGAAGGGTCACGGACTGGTCGATCGTCTGGGTCACGATGGCGTTCAGGCCGCCATGGGCGGCTGTCCGCTGGAACGGATCGGCATCATTGTTGAAGGTCGGGTCAAGCTGGTCATTGGTGACCGTGCCATAGACCTGAAAATACATGTCGGGGCGGGCGGGAATTGTATCCATCGTCCATGTCCAGTCATCGGACAGCAACGCCACGGCACCTGTCCGCGCGCAGGGATGGGTCTGTGACAGGGTGACGGCCGTTGAGGTCATAAGGGCGGCCTGCGGACGGTGGTAATCACCATCACCCCCGATATCTTCCATCTGCAGCTGGCGTCGGCGTGTTTCTTCCGCCGGGGAAATGCCATGCCATCCATCCCCGTCCGGGGCAGCATGCGCACGATCCAGCGGGTCGGCGGCGGGACCGAAGGCATGTCCGGCGTAATTCAGCGCCGTGCCCGCGGGCACATGGATTGATCCATGCGTTGGCGTATTCTGAACGAAGCTGTCATTCGCCATGTGCTGGTCCAGGCACAGCTCGATTTCGCCCCCTGCCCATGCGGGCCGGGCCGACAGGGCGGCGCAGGCCAGACCCAAGGCCATTACCGCGCGGCAGGCGGCGCGCAGCCAGTCAGGCGGGTCCTGCCGCTTCCCTGACCGGGAAGCGGCGGGGTACGTAAGCATGCACGGCATGAAAACGACCGGAAAGAACCGCGTATCAGTGGGCTGCGGACTTCTTGCCGCTACCCTGTGCCGCAGGGCTGTCCACCATGTCTTCGGAGACGAAGCGGATGCTGTTCTGTGCTTCCTGCAGTGCGCTGTCGGCGCCCTTCGTGTCCTTGCCCGCCAGCAGGTTGGACGCGCGGTACACGTCGCCCGCGCTGGTATCGAGCGGCGCGATGGCCAGCACGAAGTCAACATCAACCGCGGCCACCTGCAGGTTCTGCGCCGCCTGTGCGGGCTTGCCCTTGTTCAGGCTGGTATTGGCGGATGCTACGGCCGTACCCTTGGTGGAGGTGGGCTCCAGGTCTTCGGTCACGATGTATTCGCCATCAACCGGCAGCCATGCGACAGGCTGGGTGGACGCCGAGGCGGAGGGAGCAGGTGCGCCGGCCGGGGCCTTCTTGGGTGGGGTCAGCTGGGCTTCGGCCTTCATGAAGACCTTGTTGTCGCTCTTGGCGCGGGTCAGGGCGTTGTTGGCATCGGTCAGCAGTTTTGCTGCGCCCGCGGGGTCGTTATTGGCCAGTGCCGTACGGGCCATGGCAATGTCGTCAAACGCGCGGCTGCCATCAGCCGACAGCTTGGCGAAGTCGCGGTTGACGGCACGGCTGCTGGACGGGGTCGCGTGGGCGACACCCAGCGCGGTTCCCATCATCAGGGCGGCTGCAGGCAGTAGGGCGAATTTCTTCATGGGGTATCCTCCGGTCTTTGGTCATTGCATCATCGCGCGGCGCCGGATGTAACAAAAGATGTGGCAACGCAATGCCGCTGCCCTGTCTTCGCATGTCAGGACTGACCGGGCGCATCCATGTAAAATGCGGTATGGTCATGTTTCCGCCATGCGTTAGTATGAAATGGTCCCGTTCCCGTCTGGAACGGATGTGTCTATCAAGGAATGAACCATGTCTGAATGTACAACCAAGTGCCCTTCCAAGTCCCCCTGCCTCAAGGGCATCCTGGTTCTTGGCGCGATTGCCGGCGTCATCGCGTACTTCCTCAAGAAGAAGAAGTGCAACGGCTGATCAGCCATCATGACGTGCCGGCCACGTCCCGTCGGGGCGTGGCCGCGCGCGGCATGCCGGGTCATCCGGCACGTGGTGTGCCGTGACGCAGTCACCGGCGCACCGTCGCATCATCCATGTGGACATGGATGCGTTCTTTGCCTCGGTTGAACAGCGCGACGACCCGGCCCTGCGGGGCAGGCCGCTTGCGGTAGGGGACGTGGGCCGACGGGGGGTGGTTGCCGCCGCCAGTTACGAAGCCCGTCGTTTCGGTGTCCGTTCGGCCATGCCGTCCGTGATCGCGCTGCGCAAATGTCCCGATCTGGTGTTCGTGCCGCCGCGTTTTGATGTCTATCGCGCGGTCTCTGCCCAGATTCACGATATCTTTTCGCGTTTCACCCCGCTGATCCAGCCGCTTTCGCTGGATGAAGCCTATCTGGATGTCACGCATCCCCTGCAGCCCTATCCATCCGCCACAGCAATCGCGCAGGACATCCGCGACCGGATCCGTGCGGAAACAGGCCTGACCGCATCAGCGGGTATTTCCTACAACAAATTCCTGGCCAAGCTGGCGTCGGATTACCGCAAGCCGGATGGACAGTTTGTCATAACGCCACGCATGGGGCCTGATTTCGTTGCCACCCTGCCGGTGGAGCAGTTCCACGGCATTGGTCCGGCCACGGCAGCGCGGATGCATGCGCTGGGCATTCGTACCGGGCTGGACCTGCGGCAGCAGCCCCTGTCCCGGCTGTTGCGGCATTTTGGCAAGGCGGCGGATTTTTATTACGGCATAGCACGCGGGATTGATGAACGTCCCGTCGAGGTCAACCGCCCCCGCCGGTCGATCGGCGCCGAAAGGACATTCGAGGTCGATATCCATGACTGGGCTGCGGCACTGGATGTCATCATGGATCTGTCCACCCGCGTATGGAACCGCTGCACGGCCCGCAGCCTGACGGGCATTACCGTGACCATAAAGGTGAAATATAACGATTTCCGCCAGATCGTGCGCGGGCGCACGGCGCTGGAGCCCGTGCGTGATGCGACCGACCTGGTCGACAGGGCACAGGGCCTGCTGGCGCCATGCTTTCCACCGCCACGCGGCATCCGGCTGCTGGGCGTGACCGTATCGGGGCTGCGTGCACGGGATGCGCTGGCCGCGCCCCGACAACTGGCGTTGTTCGGCTGACGGATTTGGAATTCAATAATGGCAAAAGCTTCGCCAGAAACTTCTGGTTATTCCCCGGTCAGGCGGGCCCGTAGGCAGGCAGGGGCTCGGGACGCAGGTCGGATGGCAGGTAGAGCGGGTGTTCAGGGCGGCCCGAACGGCGGCTCAGGCGCATGGCGCTGACCGTAATGCCATGCTGCTGGAGCATTCGCACCACCTCCGGCCCACGTGGCAGCAGGGTTTTGATCTGGGGTGATCCATAGGCTGCGATCACCAGGTCGGCACTGCGTGCCATGGCCAGCAGGTGGCGGTCATTATCGGGGCCGATCGGGTCGGGCACTTCCGTCAGGCGTTTCTGGTCCGTGCAGCGATAGGCAAATGTATTGCCGACCAGTAGCGTGCCGTACCCCCATGCACGGGCATAACGCTGGCACTTGGCCACGGTGCGGTCGTCACCATCCTCGGTCGCGACGGACGGGTTCATCATAAGCCACATGACGGCCGGACGACCCGCGTCCCATGTGCGCGTCAGTTCATAGCGGTAGCATTTGCCCGGGCCGCCATAGACGGCATGGCTGACCACGTCATCGGCCAGGCGCAGCGGACGGGAAGACCCCACATGATGCGGGGAAGGCGGCTTGGTATCCATGGCCGTATTCATACGCATGGCCGCGTGAAGGTCTACCCCACGCGGCCATGTCCCATGTCATCCAACCGGACGGATCAGCGCGGCGTGCCGATCTTGTGCGGGGCGACCATGATTTCGCGTCCCTTCAGCATGCCGTCCCAGTACAGTACCGGCATGACCCATTCCTTCAGCATCCATGCCAGATGCGTCGGCTTGCGGCCATCCAGCAGCCATGTCGGCAGGGTCGGATCAAGCTTGCCGCCGTAGCCGAATTCCGCCAGCACGATCTTGCCGCGTTCCACTGTCAGCGGGCAGGCGCCGTAGCCGTCGTAATCGGCCACCGCGGGCTTGTGGTCCAGCGTGGCCAGCACGTTGACCGCAACCACCGGGGCCTGCACGCGCACGGCGGCGGCAGTCTTGGCGTTGGAAGTCCCGGCCACGTCACCCAGCGCGAAGACGTTTTCATATTTCGTGTGCCGCAGCGTCGCAGGGTCAACCGAAACCCAGCCCCCTTCACCCGCCAGCGGGCTGTTGCGGATCACGTCCGGCGCACGCTGGGGCGGGACGACATGCAGCATGTCGAATTCCGTCTCGGTCGTGGTCTTGGTGCCGTCCTCGGCCACGTTGGTGAACGTGGCGACCCGGTTCTTGCCGTCCACCTTCGTCAGGTTGGATTTCAGGCGCAGGTCAATGTGGTAGCGCTTGATGTATTCCATCAGTGCGGGCACGAATTCCTTCACCCCGAACAGCCCCGGCGTGGCGGTGTGGAAGGATACGTTGATATTGTCGGAAAGCCCCCGTCTGCGCCATGCGTCACAGGCTAGGTACATCGCCTTCTGCGGCGCGCCCGCGCATTTGATGGGCATGGGCGGCTGGGTGAACACGGCGTTGCCACGGCCCAGCGTCTGCACCAGCTGCCACGTGTAGGGGGCAAGGTCATAACGGTAATTGGAGGTCACGCCGTTGCGGCCCAGCGTCTCGCTCAGCCCCTCGATCCCGTCCCAGTCCAGCGTCAAGCCGGTGGCGACGACCAGCACTTCGTACCGGATGGAGGATCCGTTCGACAGATGAACCAGGTTCGACTCGGGCTCGAACCCGGTCGCGGCCGCCTGCACCCAGTCGGCGCCCGACGGGATCAGCCGCTTTTCCGAACGGCGCGTCTGGGACTGCTTGAATACGCCACCGCCCACCAGCGTCCAGCCCGGCTGGTAGAAATGCGATCCCGACGGTTCGATGATCGCGACCGTGATGCCGCCCCGGCGCTTGAGGATGCTGGCAGCCGTGGACAGGCCGGCCGCTCCGCCGCCAACCACGACGACATCATAGGTCAG
Organism: Komagataeibacter oboediens; assembly: GCF_003207815.1. Taxonomy (GTDB): domain Bacteria; phylum Pseudomonadota; class Alphaproteobacteria; order Acetobacterales; family Acetobacteraceae; genus Komagataeibacter; species Komagataeibacter oboediens. The sequence goes on from NZ_NKTX01000007.1 coordinate 72,770, forward strand.
CCCGTGCGCCGGGCTGGACAGGTTCGGTGTGGCTGGGTCGGTATCTGTCATGAAGGGTCTCCGTAACTCAGTAAGGTAAAACCGGAAGGATGCGATGGTAACAGGGGTATCAGGAACCGCTGACCGGAATTTTGATGTAGCTTACACCATTGTCTTCCGGTTCGGGCAGGTGGCCGGCACGCATGTTGACCTGCACCGAGGGCATGATCAGGTTCGGCAGTGACAGCGTCGCGTCGCGCGCGGTACGCATCTTGACGAACGTGTCTTCATCCACGCCATCATGAACGTGGATATTGTCGCGCCGTTCCGCGCCGATTGTGGTTTCCCATGCGTATTCATCACGTCCCGGCGCCTTGTAGTCATGGCACAGGAATACCCGCGTCTCGTCAGGCAGGGATAGAAGCCGGCGGATGGACTGGTACAGCATGCGCGCGTCTCCGCCGGGAAAATCAGCCCGCGCGGTCCCGTAATCGGGCATGAACAGGGTATCGCCGATAAAGGCGGCATCCCCGGTCACATACGCCATATCCGCAGGTGTATGGCCGGGCACATGCAGCGCAATGACGGGCAGGGAGCCGAGCATGAACCGCGCTCCATCGCCAAACAGGCAGTCAAACTGCGACCCGTCGCGTGCGAAACGGGTACCCGCGTTGAACATTTTACCAAAGATGTCCTGCACGCGGATGATGGATTCCCCGATTCCCAGCTTCCCGCCCAGGCGTTCCTGCAGCCATGGGGCGGCGGACAGGTGGTCTGCATGGACGTGGGTTTCCAGCAGCCACTCCACCTTCAGCTTTTCCGCCGTCACGTAATCCACGATTTCCTGCGCCATGTTATGGTCGGTACGGCCGGATGCGGGATCGTAGTCCATGACGCTGTCCACAATCGCGCACGTCATGGTGGCGGGATCATGCACGACATGGGTGGCGGTGAAGGTCGGGTCGTCGAAAAATGTCCTGACGACAGGGACATGGCCCGTGGCGCGACAGGTGTTGATCTGGCTGGTGGCGGCCACGATGGCGGCATCGGTCATGGCATGTCTTCCACACTTTATGAATTACATAATAAATGTATGTTATGGCATGGCTTGCGTCAAGGCGCGGCAGATGCAAAAGGGCAGGGTATGAATAACGAGGGCAGCATTCCAGCAACCGGTGGCGTGGCCGAAGCGCGCCCGTTGCGTATTGGTGACGTGGCACCGGACTTTCAGGCCCGGACCACGAAGGGGGAGATACGCCTGTCGGATTTCCGCGGGCGCTGGCTTCTGTTTTTCTCGCATCCGGCGGATTTCACGCCGGTCTGCACCAGTGAATTCATGGCGCTGGCGCAGGCGCAGGACCGTTTCGATGCACTGGACTGCGCCCTGCTGGGGCTATCGGTCGACAGCCTGTATGCGCATCTGGCATGGCTGGAGACGATACAGGAACGCTTCGGAGTGGAAATTCCTTTCCCGCTCGTGGAAGACCCCTCCATGGTGGTATGCCGCGCCTATGGCATGCTGGACCAGACGGCGCGCAACAGCGCTACCGTGCGTGCGTGCTATGTCATCGACCCCGACGGCGTCATCCGCGCCGTGATGTGGTATCCCATGTCCGTTGGCCGATCGGTGGAGGAACTGCTCCGCCTTGTCGAGGCCCTGCGCCGCAGCGACGGCAACGCCGTCATGACGCCCGAAGGCTGGAAGCCGGGCGGCGACGTGGTCCGGCCCGTGCCCACCACGCAGGCCGGGGTACGCAAGGCCGAGGGCACATGCTGGTTCTATAACACCGTGCCCGATACGGGCCGCACACGCACGCGCTAGGCCGCCATGGCCGACAATGGGGAAAGAATGCCCGACCGCAAGACCAGTAGTGACCGCCGTTCCTATGTCATGACGCTGTCCTGCCCGAACCGTCCGGGCATTGTTGCCGCGATCAGCCGCACCCTGTTCGAACTGGGTGGCGACATTGCGGGCGCGCAGCAGTTTGATGAACGTGAAAGCCGGATCTTCTTCATGCGCGTCGTGTTCAGCGTGGCGGCCGACGGCGTGACGCGGGCGGGCCTTGATGACACGCTGGCCGGGGTGGCGGCGTGTTTCGACATGCAATGGTCGCTGCGCGAAAGCCCGCGCCCGACCCGCACCATCATCATGGTGTCGCGTTTCGACCACTGCCTTGTGGACCTGCTGTACCGCTGGCGGATCGGGGAACTGGCCATTGACCCGGTGGCCATCATCGCCAACCATCCGCGGCAGACCTACGCGCATATCGATCTGGACGGCATTCCGTTCCACTACCTGCCGGTGACCGCCGCGACACGGGCAGAGCAGGAATCCCGCATTGCGGAGATCGTGCGCGAAACGGACGCGGAACTGGTGGTGCTGGCGCGTTACATGCAGATCCTGTCCGACCGGATGAGCGAATGGCTGGCCGGGCGCTGCATCAACATCCATCACTCTTTCCTTCCAGGGTTCAAGGGCGCGCGGCCTTACCATCAGGCCTTTGCGCGCGGCGTGAAGCTGATCGGGGCCACGGCCCATTTCGTCACGCCCGACCTTGATGAAGGGCCAATCATCGAACAGGATGTCGAGCGCATCACCCATGCCGACAGTCCCGATGACCTGATCCGCAAGGGGCGCGACATCGAGCGCCGTGTTCTGGCCCGTGCCGTGCGGTATTTTACCGAATGCCGGGTCATTCCCAACGGGCACAAGACGATCGTGTTCAACCCATGATGCCAGCGGGTCACGGCGGCAGCGGGCCACGGCGTAACCCGCGACCGCAGCCCATGCTGGATGCGGACATGCAGTCCGCAGGCTTCCGTCAGGCACGGCTGGCGCGCAAGACCGCCCTGATCGAGGATTATGTCGAACTGATCGACGACCTGCTGAATGACGGGCAGGAAGCGCGGCAGGTGGATATCGCGGCCCGTCTGGGTGTGTCGCAGCCCACGGTGGCCAAGATGCTGGTGCGGCTGGAGGCGGACGGGCTGGTGACGCGCCGCCCGTATCGCGGTATTTTTCTGACCGGCGCCGGGCACGACATGGCGGCCCGGAGTCGCGCGCGGCACCATACGGTTGAATGCTTCCTGCGTGCGCTGGGGGTCAGCGAGGTCAATGCCCGCATCGATGCCGAGGGCATGGAGCATTATGTGGGCGCTGAAACGCTGGATGCCCTGCGCCGCGCGCTGGATGCGGGGCTTGCGGCCTTCATGGAAGCCGCCCGGCAGCCCGGCCACGACTGACCGCCCGCAGAGGGGCAAGCCACGGGGGGAACGCCATGACCAGACGCGCGGGCTCCGCCGATCTGCCGCTGCATACGGGCCGCGTGCCCGCATGGCTGGGCCAGCGCATGGCGCGACTGGGCGCCGTGATCACGCAGGCGATCATCCATCATTACGGGCGTGACGAATTCATCCGCCGCCTTGCCCATCCCTTCTGGTTCCAGTCCTTTGGCGCGGTCATGGGCATGGACTGGCATTCATCAGGCATGACCACCAGCGTGATTGGTGCGCTCAAGCGCGGGCTGGCCCCGTTGCAGGACGAACTGGGCCTGTATGTATGTGGTGGCCGGGGCCGTCATTCGCGCCGCACGCCCGATGAACTGCTGGCGGTGGGACAGGCGACGGGCCTTGACGCAATACCGCTGGTGGCGACAAGCCGCATGGTGGCCAAGGTGGACAGCGCCGCCGTGCAGGACGGGTTCGACCTGTATCTGCATGGGTTCGTGGTGGCGGCGGACGGGCGGTGGTGCGTGGTCCAGCAGGGCATGCATACGGGGCGGCGCATGGCGCGGCGCTATCACTGGCTGTCCGAAGGGCTGTCAGATTTTGTCGAAGCGCCGCATGCGGCCATTGATGGTCGTGCCACGCGGGGCGCGATCATGAACCTGACCGACCGGCGGGCCGATCCCTCGCGTCGCGGGCAGATGGACCTGCTGCATGGCATGGGGCCGGACAGGCTGACGCGCGAGGTCATGCGGATCGAAGGGCGTCTGCCTCCGCCCGTGCCCGCGCAGGGGGAACTGCCGCACCTGTCCATGCCCGGCCACCATGATGTCCAGCCGCAGGATGTGAACATGCGCCGCCTGCATGGTGCGCTGGCGGCGGCGACCGAGGCGGGGCCGCGTGATTTCGCGGACCTGCTACGCGTGCCCGGGGTGGGCGCGCGGACCGTGCGCGCGCTGGCGCTGGTGGCGGAGGTCGTGCATGGCGCGCCATGCCGTTTTTCCGATCCCGCACGGTTTTCGCTTGCCCATGGTGGCAAGGACCGCCACCCCTATCCCGTGCCGGTGGCGGTATATGACCGCACCCTGTCGGTCATGAAGGCGGCGGTCACGGCCGCGAAGCTGGGGCGCGAGGAACGGCTGGATGCCATCCGCAGGCTGGATGCGGCGGCGCGGCAGCTGGAACGCGATGCGACCGGCCCCACCTTTTCCGCCATCATGGCCGAAGAATACGACCGTTCATACGAATATGGTGGCCGGTCGGTGTTTGGATATGAACCGCCGCCGCCCCGACGGGTTTCAGAAGAAGGGCAGGGAAACGGGGTCATGCGCCATGATGGCCAGCCACAGGACCAGCAGGGACATGATCGTGAGACGTCCCGCCAGACGGGATAGGGGTGCGTATGTCATGCAACCATGATACCGGGCTGAATGCGGCGGAAGTACGGATTTTCCCGGTCGCCACGTATGGAGGGCAGCGCCACATTCATGACCGTCATTGATCCCCGCCCGCCGCACCGCGCACCGCCGGACCATGTGCCCGATACGGTGCAGGTGGGCCGCCTGCAGCGCTATCAGCGCCATCCCCTTGCTTTCCTTTTCCACTATGTGCGCCTGCATGCGCGCTGGCATGCGATCATTGTCGGTGCGATCGCGGTGGCGGTCGCGTGCAACGTGGGCATGTCGGGCATCATCCGCCATCTGGTCAACGGCATGACGCAGGGTGGACAGGGGATGGGGGCGGTCTGGGTGGCCATCATCCTGTTCTGCCTGACCATCATCTGTGACAATGCGGCATGGCGTGTCGCGGGGTGGATGGCGTCGGGCGTGTTCGTGCGTGTTGGTGGCGACGTGCGCCATGACCTGTTCCGGTACCTGACGGGCCATGCCGCCACCTATTTCGCGGACCGGCTGTCCGGTGCGCTGGCGGCCAGGGTGTCGGCTTCGGCGAATGCCGTGGTGGCGCTGGAAAACATGGCGGCGTGGAGCCTGTTGCCCTCGGTGCTGAACCTTGTGCTGGCCATCATCACCCTTGGCACCGTCAGCCCCTGGATGGCGCTGGTGCTGGTGGGCATGACCACGCTGCTGGGGCTGGGTATCTACCGGCTGGCGGGGCGGGGACAGTCACTGCACCTGTCCTATGCCGCCGAAGCGGCGGAGGTGGATGGCGAAATGCTGGATGTGATGCAGAACCTGCCACTGGTGCGCGCGTATGGCATGATCGGTTCCGAACATGCCCGCATGCGCCAGCGCATTCATGTGGAAACGGGTATGCACACCCTTTCGCTGCGGTACATGGAGCAGTTGCGCCTGATCCATTCCATCGTCACCGCCATCATGACCACGGGGCTGCTGGTCTGGGCGGTGCTGCTGTGGCGCATGCATCGGGCGACGACGGGTGATGTGGTCATGGTGACGACGCTGGGTTTCCTGATCCTGAACTGCACGCGCGACCTTGCATTTTCCATGGTCGAGGCGATGAAGCATGTCACGCGCCTGTCCGAAACGCTGGACCACCTGCTGGCTCCGCATGAACGCAGTGGCATACCGGAAACGATGACCCTGTCCCCCGCGGCCTGCCGGGGGCATGTGCGGCTGCGTGATGTCACCTTTGCCTATCCCGGCAGTCCGCCGGTCCTGTCGCATTTTGACCTGGATATTCCCGCCGGTGGTCGTGTCGGGCTGGTGGGGGTATCGGGGTCAGGGAAAAGCACGGTCCTTGCCCTGTTGCAGCGCCAGCGTTTCGTGCAGGCGGGCACGGTGGAAATTGACGGTATCAACATTCTGGAACTGGATGAGGCCAGCCTGCGTGCCACCATGGCGGTCGTGCCGCAGGATGTGTACCTGCTGCGCCGTTCGGTCGGGGAAAACATCCGCTATGGCCGTCCCGACGCCACCGAGGCGGAAGTCCGCGCGGCGGCGGAGGCTGCGGGATGCACCGGCTTCATCGCCGCCATGCCGCACGGGTTCGATACCGTGGTGGGTGAGCGTGGGGTGATGCTGTCGGGCGGGCAGCGCCAGCGTATCGCGATCGCGCGTGCCTTCCTGCGCAATGCCCCGGTGCTGATTCTGGATGAGGCGACCAGCGCGCTGGATGGTGAAAGCGAACGCCATGTGCATGCGGCACTTGAACGGCTGATGGTCGGTCGCACCGTCATTGCCGTGGCGCACCGCCTGTCCACCCTGCGGGGTTTTGACCGCATTGTGGTGATGGAAAAAGGCCATATCGCCCAGCAGGGCACCATGGCGGAGCTGGAGCGTGTGCCCGGTCCCTATCGTGACCGGCTGTTGGCGGCGGGTGGGGAACTGTCTGGCTGAGGCGAAAAGGGTTATTTAAATCAATGTATTGGGGGAGACTCTGAAAGTTTTCGGGTGTCGTTTTTTCAGAAAGGCGGTGTTTCCTGAAGCCTTTTGAAAAAAGCTTCACCAAAAGCTTTTTCTTTGGACAGTCTTCAGGGGCTGGGGGGATTGCCCGGCGGGGCCTGCGTGCCGCCGCCCGCAGGTGGCGATGGGACCTCGACCATGCGGGCGATGGCGGTGCGTGTACTCAGCATGCCGTGGGTGGCGGGGCCCCGGTCATCGGGCATGTCCTGCTGTGGCGTCATGAAGATCATGTCCTGTGGAAATGCCATGAGGACTCGCCTGCGGCGCAGGAAATTCATGCCAAGGATGCTGTAGCTGGTCTTTTCCACATTCACGTCCAGGGGCTGGTTCCGCCACGTTCCCAGCGTCACGGCATCAAAATGATGCCGGCGTCCGTTCAGGATCCTGCCCGCATTCGTGCGTACATGCATGTCGTCATGCAGGATGGCGTTGGTCAGGCCCATCATCCGCGCGTCCTTGCGTGACAGGGAGGAGACGTCCGCCCCCGGCTCGATCTCCATCTCGACGGCATGATCACCCACCTGCATTGCCACCCCGGTCATGCGCCCCATGCCATCGGGCAACAGGGGGAGTGCCGTGCTGTCCGGCCCCAGCCACTCACGCAGCGGCGGGCAGGCCGCATTCGCATCCTCGCGCAGTCTGAACAGGACCATGCGGCGGGCCGGAAAATCAAACAGCACGTCATAGTTGTTCAGCACGTCATACCCGATCACTCCCAGAACGGGCTGTGCGTTGATGTGGGGCTGGCCGATTCCCTCCAGCACGGCGGGCACCTTGTCCGCCGTGCCATTGTTTATGCGCATGTGCTCCAGGGTCGTGGTGTAGGTGATGCCTTCCCCGGCGATGGTCAGGATGTCTATGCTGGATTCTACCGGGTAATCCTGTGCCTCGGCGGCATAGACCCCGACCCGGTCCTGTGTTGCGCTGACATAGGCCAGTCCCTGTGTCGCGTTGAACGTGACGGGAATGATGGGACTGCCACTATTGGTCAGCAGGGGTACGGCAATGACATGGGCGATGCATGCGGCGGGCAGGCCGTATTGCAGTTCGGTTGCCGGTTTCGTGTCCGCAGGGACGGGGGCCGTGTGCAGGACGGGACGGGCCTGCCCGTTCACGGCCATGCAGGCCATGATGCCCATGGCGGACAGGCCGGTGCGCAGGGGGGACAGGTCAGTCAGGCTGGTCAGCCAGGTATTCCGCCACATCGGCTGTTGCATCCTGCGGGGATTCGGTCTGGTCGAAACGGGTGTAATCAACGGTAATCCGCCCATCCGGCCCGGCGTTTATGATATCCACGAAGCGGTGATTATATAGCATACGGTCAAATCCGTAAGCGGAGCGAGCAAATACCGTCTGGCCGGATGCTTCGTCTGTGCCGGTCAGGCTGACAATGATTTCCGCCTCCTGCGCCGACAGGTCAGCTTCGGTCATGCCATACAGGGGGCTGTTGTCGTCAATGACATGCGTGGGCGTGCAGGCAAAGCGCAGGACCGGCACATGGGCCTGCTGTAATGGCAGCGGATCGAACTGCCGCACCACCCGGCCGGCTGGTGTGCGGATCAGTCGTGCCAGGGCGCATTCCACATCCACCGACAGAATCGGGCTGCGCCTGCAGTTGGCAATGCGGATATCAAGGTGAAGCTGGTTGTTTTCCCATAATATAAGCGCCTTGTGACTGAACATGACCCGGGCGCGCGGGCGTGAAAACCGCGCGAAGATCAGCCCGGTGGCCAGGGCATTGATCATCATGCCGCCCAGCACCTCCACCGTGGCGATCAGGTTGGCGGTGTGGCTGACGGGGATCATGCCGCCATAGCCTACGGTGGACAGGGTCTGCACGCTGAAAAAGAAGAAATCGGCGAAACTATGCGGCTGCGTGCCGCTGATCCCCTGACTGTCCATCATATACAGCAGGGCGAACAGCAGGTTTATACCGACATAGACCAGCAGGGAGCCGTAGAAGAACGTGCTCCACGGTGCGGTCAGGGCATGATGGTAGAAATCGGACCAGATGCGGTCCACCTGACCCACCCGGACGATGGTGTCATGGCCGTTATCTTCCAGCCGATGGGTGTTCGTAACCGCGGATGGTGCGGGTGTATCGGACTGTGCCGGGTGGTCCGGTGCTGCATGCTGTGCCATGGCGTATCCTGTGTGCGCATGTCGTGTTGCATCAGGATCAGGCAGACCTGACAAAGTTTGTAATATTCCATGTCTCGCCACAGGACAACGCCCGTTCCGCTGGACGCAGCAGGTATGCTGTCTGCATATCCGTGCAGACATGCCAGGCAGGAGGCCCCGATGACAGACGATCCCACGCCCGACCAGATGGAACATATGGCCCGGACACTGGAGGGGACGGGCCGCTACCGTGTCCTGCGTCCGCTGACGCCAAGGACGCTGAGCGAATATCCGAAGGAGGCGGGTACGCGTCTGGGCATGTTCCTTGATCTGGAAACAACCGGGCTGAGTGCCGCCAGGGATGAGATCATCGAATTCGGGATCGTACCCTTCGTCTATTCGCTGGATGGCCGGATACTGGGGACGCTGGAACCCTTCAGCCGCCTGCGTGAACCGTCCTGTCCCATTCCGCCCCAGATTACCGAACTGACCGGCATTACCCCGGCCATGGTGGCGGGGCAGTCCGTCACCCCGGAGGAAGTGGAGCATTTCGTCGCCCCGGCATCTTTGATTATCGCTCATAATGCAAATTTTGACCGTAAGTTTGCAGAACGCTTCACCCCCGCCTTTACCACCAAGCCATGGGCTTGCTCCATGCGTGACGTGGACTGGGCGGCTGAGGGGTACGAAGGACGCAAGCTGTCCTATCTGGGCATGCAGGCAGGGTTCTGGTTCGACGGTCATCGCGCGGTGGATGACTGTCAGGCGGGCATTGCCATTCTGGATCGGGACCTGCCGGTATCGGGGCGGCGGGCGCTTGGGGTGCTGCTGGAAAACGCCCGGCAGATCCGCTGCCGGATCTGGGCCGAGAACGCGCCTTATGAATACAAGGATATGCTGCGCCAGCGTGGCTATCGCTGGAATGATGGCACCGATGGCAACCCGCGTGCGTGGTCCATCTCGCTGCCTGAAGAACAGGTGGAGGCGGAGCTGGCCTTTCTGTCCGCCGAGGTCTTTGCCCGCCCTGTTGAACTGCCCGTCACCCGTATCACACCGTGGGACCGTTTTTCCACCCGGTGTTAGCTGGTCGGCTTTTCGTCAGCAGGTTCTGGCGTGCCGGAATGCAGGGTAAATGATGTGCGGGTAGGGGTTTTGAAGGCAACAAATTGATAAAAAACAATAAAACTTATTGGATGCTGCCTTTTTTCAAAAAGGCGGCGTTATCCGAAGCATTCCGGAACATGCCCCATAATAAAGGGTTCAGGGTACACCCATGAACTCGTCACCCAGATAATCGGGTGGGCCACCATCCAGTCCTTCGGCCTCGAAGCCATCATTATAGGGACCGGAATAGAATCCCATGCCGTAGTTATGTTCGTTCCAGTCGTTATTGGCGATCATGGGGCCATCTGGTCCCGACAGTTGCGGACCCGTCGGCCCGGCGCAGGCGGCAAGGCCTGCTGCCATCCCGATCAGGGGAAGCAGCCTGTACAGGCGGGTAAGTGTATGTTTCCTGACCATATCGACCTTGTATCATCTGGACCGGGGTGTGGTTGCAGCCTGACCCGCCAGCGGGCCGGGTACCTGCCTGCCACGATGCCAGACCTGCTGGATATGATCCAGCGCCGCCGGGTCCTGTGCCGGGTTGCCGGATACCACCAGCAGGTCCGCCAGTTGTCCCGGCGCGATCGTGCCCCGATCCGTCAACTGCATGAGGTGGGCGGCATCCCCTGTCGCCAGCGTGATGGCCTGCAGCGGGGTCAGGCCCGCCATGACCGACAGCCGGAACTCCCGATGTTCCGCAAAGCCGGGTATGCGGGTCGGCGTTGCCCCTGAATCCGTGCCAAAGCCGATGGCGATGCCCGCGCGGTACAGGGTCAGCAGGTTGCGCATGTTCATTGCCAGCGCCTTGCGTGATGCGGCAGTCAGGGGGGCCGCCAGCACTTTTTCCCGCCATGCCGGATCAGCAAACTGCTGGCGTAATGCGGGCGACAGTCCGAATGACAGGAATGGATCATCAAGCCATTCGGGGTGTTCGGCAAAGATGTAGTTGGCTTCGTCCAGATCCAGCGTTGCGATGTAACCCGTGCCCTGCTGTGTCATCGCGTGGATCAGGGTGGCGTCAACCGGTTTGTCACGCACGCCATGGGCAAGGATGTCCACCCCCGCTGCCACCAGTGCGCGGGCGTCGCACAGGTCATGGATATGGGCGGCCACGCGCTTGCCGCGCAGGTGGGCCTGCGTAATGGCGGCGCGGTAGATGTCCGGACGCATTTTGGGCAGGCCATGCGCGCCGGGCACACCGTTGCGGAAGTCATCGACCCACAGCTTGATCAGGTCCGTTCCTTCATCCGCCATCCTGTTGACTGCGGCACGTGCCTCATCCGGCGTGGTGGGGCGGAAAACCTGGTCCGCACCAAGATGGAACATGTTCTGTGGCGGAACGCCATCGGGCGCGCCAATTCCCTGATCGACGCCAAACAGGTCGGCGCCGGGATTCAGGCCGGCATGCTGTTCGCGCCGCATGTCGTCAAACATGGGCGAACGGTTCAGCCCCAGTGCCGTCACGGTCAGTACGCCGTAATGTTCATATTGCGACAGGGCTGCCAGAATGTTGGCTCGGGTGTAATTGACTTCCCCATTCTGCGTGCCGCTGACCTGTCCCACATGGCTGTGGTCGGAAATCAGCCCCGGGAGTACCGTCTGCCCTGAAAGGTCAATGGTGCGGGCATGGGCGGGGGACGGCAGGTGCTGCCCGGTTGCGGCAATATGTCCGTCGCGGATCAGGATATCCGTATCCGCCTGCGGCGCGCTCCCGGTACCGTCAATGACGGTGGCGTGGCGCAGCAGCACCGGCCTGTCCGGCCGGGCGTGGGCCACGCCATGGGCCAGTATCAGGCCCGTCATCAGGGTCAGCAGGGCAGGGCGACGGTAACGGGACATGGCGGGATCTCCATCCGGCGGGGTGGAGCAGTGTTGATCGTATGAAAAGTCCCGTCCATTCACATCTGGGCGTGGCGTGTCGAATCTAGTGCGGCAGCGGGGTGGCACCGCCCTCGACCAGATCGGCAAACGCATCCTTTACATCGCCGCTTTCGGGAAAGCAGACCAGAACATCATCACTTTCGGTCTTGGCTTCGCGGGCCGGAGTAATCACGCTGTCCCAGTCACCGGACAGCGAAGTGACCGTGCCGATTTCCGGTTCTACGAACTGCCATGACCCACCCTTGACCGTTGATCCCATGACGGTTGTCAGCAGGAAGACGCAGGCCTGCGGTGGCAGGGGCGATGGCACGCGCCGGAACTGGTAGATTGTGCCGGATTTTCCAAACAGCGTGAATGATGTCCACGGTTCCATAACTCTGTTCCCTCCTTTGGGTCGTGGCGCAGTATGCCATATTTCATGGCATCGGGGGATGGTGATGTACTGGCTTGCGGCCATATGGGGAATGACGGTCGTGGAATATATTATGGCCTGTCAGGAGTATGGACGGTTATGCTGGTGGGCAGGCCCGCACGGGAAGCCGGGCAGGTCATGCACAGGCTGGCATACTGGTGGTATGAAGCGTGGCAGGAATGGACTGCACAGGAATGCCGGATTGTCCCCGTATTGCCTGTTCACGTCCGGATTCATGACATCGTAAATGTGCACGATACATGCACCGGGCATCAGCCGGTATGTATTTCTTAAGCCTCGCGATGCTTTTTCTATATGATCTGTCTTGGGTATTGTGAGTTGGTGTGTATAAATAAGATAAAAAATCCTGAAAATTACTGTAATTAGGTGTGGTTTCGTAATGTATTTCTGTACATTTCGGATATTCCATCTGCAAATTTATTGATGGAAAACTGACCTGCCTGTTCGGTGCCATTTTTTATGAGAGCCCGATCCGAAAGTTTTTCAAGCTTGACAATGCCTTGCTGTCCGTCGTGTGAGCATGCGGATCGAGGCGATCAATGTCCATGCGGTTGAGGACGCA
>NZ_NKTX01000080.1 GCF_003207815.1 Komagataeibacter oboediens
GCGAAGGAAGGCGACACCAAGCACAACCGCCAGCGCCCCGCTCGCCAGATAAAGGATGCGCCGCCCGCGCCGGGAGCTTCCCCCGGGGGGCGTGCCGGGGCCTGAAGTGGGAGAGGGGGAGGAAGCCATGAAGTGGGTATCTGCCTGACTGGGGTGAGGTCTGGCGCCACGATAGGAATCTCCATCATTCCGGGATAGTGACGGGTGTCATTATCCGGACATGACAAATGTCATATGCATGGCCGTCGCAGCCTGTTTCAGGTAAAAAACATCCGGAAGATCTGGACAAACCTGTCGCAAAGAAAATGTCGACTATTTTTATATAAATTATCATATGAAACGAAAAAAATATTACATGTAATTACGATTTCCAATGGCTTCGTTTCGTTCGTGTTTGGTCTTATTAAATGTATTCCAGGTGCGTATCATAAAAAAACAGCACCCGGACATAACCCTGTTTGCCGATCTGTCCGGGGAGGAAATGACTGGATTGCATATTTATTATTCATCGAAATGATTATTTTTTGTGCAATTTATATTTTTAATTTCGCGGTTTCCAAGGGGTTCAATTTCCCCTTGCAGAAAAAGCAACATCGTGTTGTCTGCATTCCTGATTGGAAACCGCGTACATGCATGGCATATCATTGAACCATCACAACATTCTGGAAAACCGGATACCCGATGTCTCTGTTTTCGTCACGTGGCTCCCGATATCGCTTCTGCGGCATGCTTATGGCTCTGGCCTGTAGCGTGCCCGTCTGTTCCGGGCTTGCGGCCGAAAACCGCAAGGTCATTATTGATGACGACGACAGCCTGTCGTTAGCGGAGGCAACGCTGCTGAAGGCGCCGGGAGTCGATGTCCTGGGGATTACCGTGGCAAGCGGCAACCGCTGGCGCGATGATGAAATCAACCGCATGCTGCGCGGGCTGGAAATCCTGCACCGGACTGACGTGCCCGTGGTGCCGGGGGCGATTTACCCGCTGATCAATTCGGAAAAGCTGACGGAAAAGTGGGAAAGCCTGTACGGCCGTCTGATCTGGAAAGGGGCGTGGATGAAACAGTGGGTGGAACCCACGAACCAGCCCGACCCGAATTACCATGCACCCGATTTCGTGCCCACACCGGCGGACGGCAATGCGACGACAAAGCCGGCCAAGGAAATCGCGGCCAACTTCCTGATCCGCATGGTCCATGCCTATCCGGGGCAGGTCACGATCCTGGCGGCGGGCGCCATGACCAATCTGGCGCTGGCTGAACGGCTGGATCCGGAATTCGCGTCACTGGCCAAGGAACTGGTGTATATGGGGGGCAGCCTGAACCCGCACCAGCAGCTGTCCACCGTGGCTGCAGGCCAATACGCGCGCGAGTTTGTCAATTCCCCGCGGCGTGAATTCAACCTGCGCTTCGACCCGGAAGCCGCCAGCATTGTCATGCATGCCCCGTGGCGCAAGATTACCATGGTGCCATCCGATCCCGCCACGGCAACGGAGCTCAGCGCCGACTTCCTGCATCGCATTGCATCGCGCAATGCCGACATCAGCAAGCTTGTCGCACACTGGCAACCCGGTTCCCCCATGTGGGACGAAATCGCGGCAACTGTCTGGCTCAACCCGCAGATCGTGACGAAGTCCACCCAGCTTTACGTGGATATCAACACGCAGTTTGGCGCGGGATATGGGGATACGCTGTCCTGGTCGCCCGGCTATCAGCCGGATCTGGATGAGCAGAAGGAAACTGTTGTGGAAACCATAAACCCGACAGCACTACTGGCGACGATGGAACAGATCCTTGCCCGTCCATAAGCCATAGCCGGGACGGGAAGCGTGCCAAAAAGATCACAGCATGCCTCCCGTTTCCTGATTTTCATCATTTGATACAAATTCCATTCATAACCAGAATATATATACAAAATATATTGTTGTGGATGTGTAATTACAGAAACGGTTCATCTGTTCGTACAACGAATAGAATACAGACCGACGGCTTATTATTCTTTCGCATATCGAAATCTTTGTGGTTGGCGTTACAAATTTACAACAATAAAGATTTTGCTAAAGATTTCCGGTTTTATTGTAATTTTTTTCTTTATTTCAAGAAAATCTGCATTTAATGATCATAAAAGATGATGAGAATCATTTTTTACTTTTCGTTTGTGCTTAACTTGATGGTCTGGACATCAAGGGATGTTTGCACGAAAATGCAACACAAGGTTCACGCGAACGGGCTGGGGGCGTGAATATCCGAATGCTTATGAAACCAGGGGATCTGGTTGGTTTTCCGGGGGGGGGAAGTTACTTAAATGCGACGTTATACTCATCGAAACAAGGCGCTGTTTACCATGTCGTGCCTGGTCACGACATTCCTGACGACTGTCGGGCCTGTTTCCAAATCCATGGCGGCCACGGAAAGCACCACGCAGCCCGTGAAGGGGCATGTTGCCACCCGCCATGCCGCCAGCCATACGACGGGCAAGGCTGCTGCTTCCACGCCGGCAAAGCCCCAGGCCGTTGCCGCCCGTGCGACGCCGGAAGTGATCCATGTTGGCGCCAGCCGCAGCGCGCGTGACGGCGGCGGCGGCATGATGCGCCTGGAAACCGCGCCGCATACCGTGCAGAGCATTGGCAAGCAGTTCATTGACATGAAAAGCCCCACCAGCACGGCGCTTGACCTGATCAAGACCCTGCCCAGCGTCAGCGTTTCCACGCCCGACACGTCGGGCATGCAGGGCGGCAGCATCATCAGCCGAAGCCTGACCGACGCCGATATGGGCCTGCTGGTTGACGGCGCACCTGCCGCCAGCGCCAGCTATATGGCCGAAGACGTGGATTCCGAAGATCTGGAGGCCGTGAACGTCACGCCCGGCAGCTCTGCAATCGATATTCCCACCACATCCGCCGCCGCGGGCGTGATGGATGAACGCACCCACACACCGGGCCACAAATTCGGCGGCCTGATGGATTTCTCATACGGCACGAACAACATGTCGCGTGAATTCATCCGTCTGGAATCCGGTGACATTGGCAAGACCGGCATCCGTTCATATTTCTCGTTCTCCAACACGCATGCGCGTTCGTGGATGGGTGCCGGCATCAACAGCCGCAAGCACATCGACTTCGGGCTGCAGAAAGACTGGCAGAACGGTTCTTTCGCGAAGTTCTTCATCTCCTGGAACTATGAAGATTTCACGATCGACAATTATTCCAATGCTGCCGAATTCTATCAGTACAAGCACACGGGGCAGGGCTTTGGTCGTAGCGCTGATCCATCCAGCAACAACTACTGGGGCAATAATATTGATCACTGGAACCAGATCTTCCTGACGGCTCCGGTCCATATTGTCCTGCCTGCCAAGTTCAAGTTCGATATTACCCCGTACTTCAACTTCGGTCAGGGCTGGGATGGCGAACCCGGCGGGACGGCCACTGATGGTAAGTACACATATGCCAACGGAACAGCCGTTCCTGGCGGCACGAACCTGACCAGCTACTTTCTCGAAGATTACGCCATGCAGGTTGGTGTCACCACCAAGCTTGGCTACGATATCGACCGTCATAACCATGCCTACATCGGATACTGGTATCAGAACGAAGATTATCTGACGCACTTCCCTGTCAGCGCACAGATGGCAAACGGCTTTAATCCAAGCCCGAACAATGCTGCCTATCAGCTGTACGCCAATGGTTCACGCTCATTCTCCGGTAATGACGCCGGGTTTGAGGTGCATTCCATCTTTATCGGCGATAGTGCGAAGTACCTGCATGACAAGCTGACGATCGACGCTGGCTTCAAGTATGTCATGACCAATTACTGGTATAAGTCCTTCAGCTCCAACGGTTCACTCAGCGGTCGTTATGGTGAAAACAACACAACGCCGCTGCCGCACCTGTCCATTGGCTATACCTTTAACGATCATCACCAGATCTATGTAAACGCCGAAGGGGATTTCCGTCAGCCTTCACCCAGCGCCATTGCCAACAGTGGTGCGGCCGGCGGTCTGCCCAAGAACCAGTATTCCATCAAGGAAGAACTGGGTTACCGTTACCATGACAAGTATGTCATGGTTGACCTGTCACTGTTTAACTACAACATCACCAACCGCCTGCTGAGCACCTATATCGGTGGTGGCCAGTCCGGCGTGGTAAATGCAGGTAACCAGACGGCGCGCGGTTTTGATGCCATGATCTCAACCCGTCCGTTCCACGGCTTCAGCCCTTATGCATCGTTTGAATATCTGAATGCCCGCATGGACTCCAACATCCGCGCCGCAGACGTGTATGGCAATACGTCCTACTTCGCTACGGCGGGTCATCAGGCACCGCAGGCACCGCATGTCATGGCCAACTTTGGCCTGACCTATCAGAAGTATGGCTTCTTTGGTAACGCAACCCTGCATTATACCGGCCCGCAGTCCGTTACCCTGGCGGGTGATGAGCGGATCCCCGGGTATGTGACGGATACGCTGTCGCTGGGCTATCACTTCAAGCCGTTCATGTATGCGAAGACCCCGACCATCCGCCTGAACTTCACCAACCTTACAGGCGCCATTGTCCGGACGGGTGTCCGCGGTATCGGGACCAGCAATGGTTCGGTCCGTCTGATGAACGGGAACATGTCTGCAGCAGGTAGCGGCGCAAGCTTCTATGTCGAACCCCGCTTCAGCATGACGGGAACGGTTTCCACGTCGTTCTGATCAACAGAATATAGCATTGAATATGAATACGACCCTCTGTTCAGGAGGGTCGTATTTTTTTGTGAAATACAATCTGGCTTCTACTGTGCCAATATTCCTGATGGCTGGAGATTGAAAAACATGGCAAGATTATCAGTAGCATCCTCTTTTCTGGTGGCATCCTCACTATTTGTCGCATGCCATCCGGCTGTTGCGTCTTCTTCCGAGGACAGGACAGCGCGTATTTTTGCACAGTTGCAGCACAATCATTCCATGCTTGAAGTCTTCATGCATGACTTCCCGAAGGGGGCCGACCTTCATAATCATCTGGTCGGTGCGATCTACGCCGAAAATACCATGCGCTGGGCAGCACAGGACGGTCTGTGCGTGGATATGGACCATAAGGCCATAAAGCCCGACCACTGTGCGCAGGACAGGGGCAAGATGCGCAATGCCGCCACGGTAGAAGCAGACAGTTCTTCGGAAAACAGCATGGTTGACTCCCTGTCCATGCGCAATTTCCATCCGTCCCAGAACGTCACGTCGGGCCATGACCAGTTCTTCAGCACCTTTCCCCGGTTCATCGCTGGCATGGGGCTGACGCATGAGGGCGCGATGCTGGCTGAAGCGGTCACACGGGCCGCGGATGACCATACGACCTATCTGGAACTCATGATTGCACCCGACATTGAGGCGCTGATCCGCCGTGGCCTGAAACACCCCCTGCAGGGTGAGGATTTCGCGGCGGTGCAGGCGTCCTATTCGCCCGCGGAAACACAGGACTTCATCACGCTGGCCCGGCAGGACACCGACCGCATGGAGGCCGACATGCGCATCCTGCTGCGCTGCGATACGCCGCAGGCGGCACCGGGCTGCCGGGTGCGGGTGCGTTACCTGTACGCGACATTACGCACATTTACTCTGGCCGCCGTCTTCTCCCAGATTTCGGGTGCCTATGCACTGGTCAAGGCTGATCCGCGCTTTGTCGGGGTCAATATCGTTGCGCCGGAAGACGATCGGGTCGCCATGCGCGATTATGACCTGCATATGCGCATGTTCCATTACATGTCGGGGCTTGATCCGCAGGTCAACCTGAGCCTGCACGCGGGCGAACTGGCTGAGGGGCTGGTGCCGCCGGAAGGGCTGTGGAACCACATCACGAACGCGGTGACCGTTGCCGGCGCGCGCCGTATCGGTCACGGCGTGGACATGGCCTATGAACAGAACGCCACTGCGACACTGGCCGAAATGGCACGGCGACATGTCATGGTCGAAATCAACCAGACCAGTAATGACCAGATCCTTGGCGTGCGGGGCAATGCTCACCCGTTCCAGCTTTATCGGGCAGCGGGCGTTCCCGTCGCATTTTCCACCGATGACGAAGGGGTGGAACGGATCAACCTGACGCATGAATACGTGCGCGCGGCGGAGACGTGGCCGCTGACCTATGGTGAATTCAAGGATCTTTCACGTACCGGTCTGGAATATTCCTTCCTGCCCGGCAACAGCCTGTGGGCGCAGACCGCGCCATTCCGTCCGGTTCACGCCTGTACCCATACCGACATGAAGTCGGAGCAGATCACGGCATCCTGCGCGACCTTCCTGCAGAACAGTGAAAAGGCGCAGGCGCAGTGGGCGCTGGAAAAGAATTTTGTGACATTTGAAGAAAACGTAAATAGAAATACCCTGTTCAGAAAGAAATAATCCACTCATACTTTCTGAATGGATACTGATCCATTCCCTCATGGCACCCTGGCCTGCATGGACATGTATCGGGACAGGGTGTCCCCTTATTTCCACATCAATACGGGTGGCAGGGCAGGGTGGTCGTCACCTTGTTTCCCACTCGAAAGATTACTGTCAGGCAGGATGACATCATGACGGATCTGTTTTCGCGGCGTCATTTCCTGGCGGCGACAGGCGGGAT
Source organism: Komagataeibacter oboediens (assembly GCF_003207815.1). GTDB lineage: Bacteria > Pseudomonadota > Alphaproteobacteria > Acetobacterales > Acetobacteraceae > Komagataeibacter > Komagataeibacter oboediens. The sequence goes on from NZ_NKTX01000080.1 coordinate 6,598, forward strand.
GCTGGCGGCCGGCGCAGTCCGGTCAGCGCCCCTTCTGGCGGCGTCCGCTTCCGCCCCGCGCAAGGTCATTGTGGATGCAGATATTGGTGTGGATGACACCATGGCCCTGCTGCTGCTGCATTTTGCCCCGGAAGTGGACATTGTTGGCATCACGACGGTCAACGGGAATGGCACGCTGGACAATACAACGCGCAATGCCCTGTTCCTGTCAGAAAAGTTCGGGATACAGGCACCTGTCGCAAAGGGTGCTGGCGTTTCACTCGACAACCGCACCGATACGGCGCCGACCTTCATCCATGGCGATAACGCCATGGGCAACATCGTACTGCCCAGCCGCATCAACCGCACGGTGGATGCACGCCCTGCGTGGCAGATGATCGTGGACATGGTTCACGCCCATCCGCATGAAATCACGATCCTTGGACTGGGCAGGCTGACCAACCTTGCGCTGGCCCTGCGGCATGATCCGACCATCGCCACCCTGACCAGGGAGGTGATCGTGATGGGCGGTGGCTTCGGCCTGCATGGTGATCTGGGAAATGTCACGCCTGCGGCGGAAGCCAACTTCAAGGGCGATCCCATGGCTGCAGACATGGTGTGCGGCGCATCGTGGCCCATGACGATCGTGGGGGTAGATGTCACGTTTCAGACCACCATGACGGATGCCTATCTGCAGGATATCCGCGATCAGGGTGGTCCGGCCAGCAGGCTGATATGGGATGTCACGCGTTTCTACATGGCGTTCCACAGGCAGCGGCTTGGACTGGATGCCATGTATGTCAACGATGCCTCGGCCAGTGCCTATCTACTCAGACCGGACCTGTTCAAAACCCGCAGGGGGGCGGTCCGCGTCGTATGCGGCGGGGTGGCGGATGGAGAGTCCATCCAGAAACCCGCAAGCAAGCGCTTCCCACCCGGCGCGTGGGACAACCGCCCGGAACAGGCCGTCTGCACCGATGTGGATCCAGATGGTGTACGCAACCTGTTTGCCCGGGTCATGCGCGGGCATTAGGACAAAGTTCTTGGGTGTCGCCTTTTTAGAAGGCGACGTTTCATCAAGCTTTTTGAAAAGGACTTCGCCAAAACCGCATTGTCTGCCGGTAGTGATACTGCAATCGGAACAGAACAGGCCTGAAACCTGTTTTTCTCCATATTGCATAATCGTTACGATATGCGATGCTGGTCATTCCGGCACCGTCCGGCCGGTAATGGCTGGCAAGCTGCCTGAACCCATAATTCCATGCATGGCGGGGGAATAGAACACACATGACCGGCATTGATGGCGAACGTCTGTCCAAGACTGTCATGGTTGCGGCCTTTGGCTGCTTTGGCCTGATCGTGATGTTCAACAACATCACCGATTATGATTCCAACTACCAGTTCGTGCGTCATGTCCTCAGCATGGACACGACATTTCCACACAATCGACTTATGTGGCGCGCCATTACCATACCTGCCATCTGGCACCTTGGTTATGACATTATCATTGCGTGCGAAGGGATAACAGGCATGCTGTTCATGCTGGCGGCCGCCAGCATGGCACGCGCGCTGCGCAGCGATCCAGCCACCTTCCGTGCTGCCACGCGCCTGGTACCGTGGGGGACGATGGTAGGCTTTCTAGTCTGGTTCTTCGGGTTTACCGTCGTAGGGGGGGAGTGGTTTGCCATGTGGCAATCCCGTTCATGGAATGGACAGCAGCCCGCCTTCCAGTTCATCAGCATGATGGTTCTTATGTGCATCTACGTGCGCAAGAAAGAAGATGTGCCGAACTGACTGCCCTGATAACAATCCATGATACCGGGAAGAACCCTTATCCCCAGACAGGCCAGATCAAGGAAGCCCCCTAAGAAACCATTTCAAAACAATCTGGTAAAAAATAAGAGTTTTTAGGTGTCGCCTTTTTTCAAAAAGGCGACGTCTTCCAAAACTGTCTGAATGATTGCTGGATATTTTCCAGACAGGCTTTTCAAATGGTCTCTAAAAAAAGATCTCGACCTGACCCTGTTGCGCGAGACATCGCAGTCCAGCAGCGCCCAAGCAGATTCCGCCATTGAATACCCGATTACCGTCAGTCATCATGCCGCAATCAGCGTTGGTCAACCTGACGCCAGGGGTAATACCAAAGGACGTAGCCACTGACTCGTGTGTGAAGTGACAAACGGCGCTGGCTCTGATTCTCTTGATGCGGGAGGATCTGGCTGATGACGAGGGCGGT
>NZ_NKTX01000081.1 GCF_003207815.1 Komagataeibacter oboediens
ACGCTCCAATGCCGTCAGTTCAATCGCAACCGCTACACGTCCCATTCGATTACCCCTGCCATCAGGATAATCATATAAACTTCTCGATCAGGACACTAGCTTTTTTCCTCTTTTTCCTGACAACGGCTTTTGATTGCGTCCCCTGTGTCGCTGTCATAATCTGCATTCATGGTCCGCACTCCTTCTACAAAACCTGCCACCCGCAAATCCGCCGCATCCGCGAAAGTTGGCACGACCGTCACGAAAAACAATCTGAAAGCCCTTGGTGCGGATCGGCTTGCAGACCTTCTGGTCGAACTGTCAGAACAGGATGCCGTGCTCACCCGGAAGCTGCGCATGGCGCTGACAGCCACTCATGCGAAAGACAAACTCGGCAAGGAGATCGAAAAGAGGCTGCGAACGATCCAGCGTTCCCGTGGATTCCTGCCCTGGGACCGGATCAAACCCCTTATGACCGAGCTCGATGCCTTACGGCAATCCATTCTCAACGATGTTGCAACGACGGATGTCGGGCAGGCCATTTCCGCCATGCGTCTTCTCGTGGAACTTGCTCCTTCCGTCTATGAGCGCTCTGATGACAGTTCCGGTTACCTGTCAGATGTGTTTCGCGAAGCGGTCTCCGATCTTGGCTCCCTCTGGGGACGACAGGCTGGTCGGGATCCGGCTGTCACTGTCAGGGATATGCTCACACTTCTCGATAACGACGGGTATGGCACCTGTGACCGCCTGCTTGTCTCGTGCGGTGAAGCACTGGGGAAGCCGGGCGCGGCCATACTCAGAAACACGCTGCTTGCACGACTGCACGACCTTCCCGCCTCAAATGCGAAGGGAGACTATCGTACCGACTTTGCGCGCATGCAGACCCTCGGTCATCTGAAGGATCTGGCCGATGCAATAGGTGACGTCGATGCCTATATCGAAGCAGTCAACCTGAGTGAACGTCAGTCCTCTTCTATCGGCGATGTTGCACGTCGCCTGCTGGACAAGGAGCGTGCCCATGAGGCGCTCGAATGGCTCGACCGGGAGACTGAGGAGACGCCCCGGTTCCGCTGGGAAAATGACGATCTTCGGATCGAAGCGTGCGAAGCCGTGGGCGACCGCGACCAGGCCCAGTCCCTGCGATGGAAAGTCTTTCAGGAACGCCTGAGTCTGCCGCACTGGCAGGCATACCAACGCCATCTCAGCGATTACGATGCGATTGATGCTGAAGAACAGGCACTCAATCACATCCGTAATTTCCCGGTCAGGGGCGTAGCCCTTTCCACTCTTCTTAAATGGCCAGCGCTCGACGCTGCTGCCCGTCTCGTGCGGGAGCATACGGCAGAACTGGACGGGCGTGATTACGGAACACTACGTCCGGCTGCGGATCGTCTGTCTGAATCGTATCCCAATGAGGCGACCCTTCTTTACCGCCTGCTGGTCGAGGCCGTGCTGAATAAGGCGCTTTCCCGCTATTATTCCTATGCGGCGAAGGATCTCGCCTCCTGTCGGCTGCTTGCACAAATGCTGACAGCGACAAACGGCATGGAAACCCATGAAGCCTTTATGACCCGCTTGAAAGCGCAGCATAAGCGCAAGCTGGGTTTCTGGTCGCTGATCGGTGAATAATTAAAGACAGCGATAGGGGCAGCTGAATGTCTGTCAGGTTGTGAAACGTCATTGGCGTAATCAAGGAGTTCGTCGACCTGCTTCATGATGTTCACGATCAGCCGGTTTGATGTGATCAGCATTACGGAACGCATGATGGTTTCCTTCACTGACATTCAACTCCTCAGCATCCTCTCAGGACCACAGGGAGCCGTCCACGCCATCAGTTCTCAGTGAAAATCAACACCGATAGGTCTGCACGACGGGCCAGCCTTCACGGACGGCCATTTCATCGCACAGGCGCAACTGGTCCTCGATGGAGGCCGCACTCTGGTTGTCGGACGAATGGTGGGCATAAAGAGCTACGCGGGTCATTCACTCTCCCCTTTCCGGCCTGTCCTGCCCGTCCGGGCGATGGCCGGGAAGAGGGCAATTGTCGTTGGCCGCCCGCCCCAATTTCCGACGGGCGAACTCTTCGCGGGCGATCTGGCGGCCCATTGCGCTCGCCAGGGCAAACATCAGTTCATCGCACCGCGCTTTCGCGGCAGGATCGACCGGCCCGTTATCGTTGGCCGGGACGATACCGCCGAGTTTGCGTTTCGTATCTTTTACCATGCCGCCACTCCCCATTTCCGCAAAAAAACAGGGTATGAGGCATCGAAAAACTCACGGTCGGAACATCACAAATCCCGTGTTCGGGCGTTTACGTATGTCATAGCGGTAATCGGCGGGACTGGCGTAAGTCTCAAACGCCCCCGCTTCGCGTTCAATTCGGAGAAATTGCGGATCTTCACCGCATGATCGGGGAATCGAGCGACGATTTCCAGTTCGCCCCCAAATGCCGGCATGACATCAATCGGGTATAGCTTATCAAGCCCACAAAACTGTCCGAACGGACGGGGCCACCTCAAAATATACATAAAATTATTATTTGATATCGAAATATATATATCAATCTTGAAAGGCACCCAGAACTTTGATATATAAAACTGCATCATATATGTGAATTGATGCAGAAAAGAACATTGATATGAGCTACGACATAACAGGCATAGCAGAGCGATTGCAAGCGGCGCGCAAAACCAAGGGGTTAAGCCAACGCGAGTTGAGCGAGTTGGCTGGGGTGCCTCAAGCGCAGATTTCCCGGATCGAAGCAGGAACTGTCGACCTACGCCTCTCAAGCTTGGCCGCGCTCGCTCATGCCCTTGATCTGGAGCTTGCTCTTGTTCCACGCAAGGCTGTGGCCGTCGTGCGTTCCCTAAGCCGCGATGCGATCAGCTCCAACCGCAAAGACGTCGTTGCAATCCAAAAGGAGATGCAGCGAATCAGTGAGACAATGCGCGGCATCCAAATGAGCATGCCAGACCTCGAAGGACTTCAGCGACTTCAGAAGTCTATCTCCGACTTGCACCGGTTCCGAGTATCGATGCTCGACCTCGAGGAAATGAAAAAACTGCGTCACATAATTGAGCAGATCGGTCGTCCAGGAAAAGAGATGGTCTCACTCAATGAAAGCCTCAAAATAATGCGAACGATCCGCAACAAGGCTTCACATGATCCGCTACCCGATAGCGGAGATACCCTATCACGTCCGGCCTACTCTCTTGATGAGGAGGACGATGATGCCTGATGTTTCCTTCCTGACCGTCAAACTCCATGGCAAACCGATCGGGACACTCACGCATCTTGGCGATGAACGATCTATATTTACGTTCAATGACGCCTATATTGGTAACGCGGACAGAGAAACGCTCGGTTTGTCCTTCAAAGACCAGTATGGGGAGTTGCGGAACGACTTCAGGCCGATCAAGGTGAAGCTCATGCCGTTCTTCTCGAACCTGCTTCCTGAAGGTCGTCTCCGCAGCTATCTGGCAGAAAAGGCGGGCGTCAATGAGATGCGTGAGTTCTTCCTGATCCAAGCCCTCGGCCGCGACCTGCCCGGGGCTGTGACGGTCGAGGTCGCTGAAGATGAAGCACGGCCTTTGTTTGATGATCTCGATGATCAAGTCGAGGTTAAGGGCTCAAACACCCATGAAAACGCGCTCCGGTTTTCGCTTGCTGGGGTTCAGTTGAAATTTTCAGCCGTCATCGACGCTGCCGGTGGCCTGACCATTCCAGCAAGTGGGATCGGGGGCGGTTGGATCGTCAAGCTTCCCTCAAGAGAGTATCATGGCGTCCCTGAAAACGAATTCTCGATGATGACGCTTGCTCGCATGGTTGGCATCAATGTCCCACCTATCGGCTTGGTAGATATTAGCGGTATCAAAAACTTGCCGGACGGCATCGACCAGCTTGGAGACAAGGCTTTTATCATCGAGCGCTTTGATCGTTGCGAAGATGGCACATCCATCCATATCGAGGACTTTGCTCAGGTCTATGGGGTCTATTCCGAAGATAAGTACAAAAAGGCAAGCAACCGCAGCATCGCGTCGGTGATCGCGGCTGAGTCCGATCATAACGATGTTGCCGAGTTCATCCGTCGCCTGACTTTCAATACCCTCATCGGCAACGGGGATATGCATCTAAAAAATTGGTCACTCATCTACCCCGACCAGCGGACCGCCAAGCTCTCTCCTGCCTATGACTTCGTATCGACGATTCCCTACATTCCGGGCGATCAGTCGGCCTTGAATTTCAGTCGTACGCGACGGTTTGATCAATTCACGAAAGAGGAGCTTCTTCACCTCGCCGGCAAGGCCGCGCTGCCGAGAAAGCTGGTCCTCGACACGGCACGTGAAACTGTCGGTCTCTTCATGGATCGATGGTCATCCGAGAAGGCGCATCTTCCGATGTCCCGTCATATAGTCAAGGTCATCGACAACCATCTAAAGACTCTGCCTATCATAGGCGAGGCGACCAGCTAAGAAACGAAGCTGAATGAATATTGCCGCTGGATCCGGAGATAAGACTTTCAAGCAATGATGTCCGCTTTGCGAAACACAGTCCAGCACTCCGCATGACCAATGTGTAGGCGTAAGCGAACATTGCGAAGATGAATTATCCTTCTGACACAACAACTGTTGATTTTCACTGAGAACTGACCCGGGTAGGGCGGAAATTTTCATCGAGATTTGACCCATGCCTTCACACTCCCCGGCAGCATCTGCTGGGAGTTTGAGGAGTGATTGACATGGAGCTTCTGAGTGTGATCCGTCGGTGGCACTGCCGGGATCATCTTCCGATCCGCGAGATCGAACGCCGGACGGGACTGTCACGCAATACGATCCGGAAATATCTCCGGGCACAGAGTATTGAACCGCGGTTCCAGGTACCCGAACGTCCCAGCCGACCGGACCCGTTTGCTGACAGGCTGAGGGGATGGCTGGTCCTGGAAGCCGCCCGATCCCGCAAGAACCGGCGTACGGCGCGACGACTGCATGAAGACCTTGTGGCGCTGGGTTATGATGGGTCCTACGGACGGGTGGCCGCTTTCATCCGGCAGTGGAAACACGAACAGCCCAGGCACGCCAGACAACGGGTCGGGGTGTTTTCGTGCCCCTGTGCTTCCAGCCTGGGGAAGCCTTCCAGTTCGACTGGGGCGAGGACTGGGCGATAATTGCCGGGCATCGCGTCAAGCTGCAGGTTGCCCACACCAGACTGTCCTTCAGCCGCGCCTTCAGAGACTATCCTGAATTTTGTGCGGTGTGGTGATAAATTGCTCGAAGAGGAGCCCCCGCATGAGCATTGATAAAGACCTCCTGGACCGCCTGGTGGAAGGACGTTCACCCGGCGACCTGTTTGGCAAGAACGGCATACTCTCGGAATTGACGAAGGCTCTGGCGGAGCGAGCGCTTAACACGGAGATGACTCTTCACCTTGATGAGGAACGCGCCGATGGTGCACCTGACGAGGGTAATCAGAGGTGATGTTGTGGACGGCCCCCGCACGAAATGTGCGAGGATGAAATCGTCACCGTCTACAACGCATGGAGCCATGTGTGGACGGCCCTGACGATGCAAGTGGAAAGTATGATTTTGGTGGTCGGGTGCAGCCATGTGTCCGGCCTGTTTGCGCAGCCCGGGGGCTGCTGGCCCTGATGAAGTCCGCGGATTGGATCCCTGATCACCTCTGCGCGCTTTTGCTGCGCTTGGTCCCGTCGGGTTTATCCTCTCCCCGGCCTGACCGGTTCGCCATCATATATCACCACTCCGCACATTCACCTTCGTCGCTTCTGGTGTTCGACGAGGGCAAATCTCTGAATTCTTTCAGGCGCTCCTGGCGCTGTATGCATTGCCCGTTGTGAGGAGTGCTCAGACAATCCTGGCAGTCTTGTTGGCGAGAGCGACAGATACGACACGCGCCGCCTTCTTCTCGAGCAACTTTGCGGCCCATTGACGACTGGCGTTTTCCTTGCGTGCAAGACGGATCACCGCCGTGGCGCCCAGCACGAGCAGGCGTCTGAGATAGCTATCCCCCTGTTTGCTGATGCCAACCTGTCGTTCCTTGCCACCACTGCTGTGACTTTTGGGCGTCAGACCGAGCCACGCAGCGAATTGACGGCCTGACCGGAAAGTCGAGGCATCCGGAACGGCCGCGACGATCGCGCTGGCAGTGATCGGGCCGATACCGGGAATGCCAGCCAACCGACGGCTGACACTGCTTGCCCGATGTTCCGCGACGATCTGCTTCTCGATATCGTCGATGCGTTGCTCAAGAGCCCGCAGATGCGCGACAATTTCCTGAAACAGTTTCCGAGCGGGCTCGGGTAACATCTCCTGCTCCGCATGCAGCAATGTCATCATCTGGTTCAGGCCCGCGACGCCAGCTGCCGATATAATACCGAACTCGGCAAGGTGCCCCCGCAGGGCATTGACCTGCATGGTTCTTTGACGCACCAGCAAATCCCTCGTCTTGTGCTGAAGCAACGCTGCCTGCTGAGCCGGTGACTTGACTGGCACGAAGCGCATCGTCGGGCGGGTCACCGCCTCGCAGATCGCCTCGGCGTCAGCGGCATCAGTTTTACCCCGCTTGACGTAGGGCTTCACATAGACCGGCGGCATCATCCTGACCGTATGTCCGAAAGCCGCAATCGAGCGCGCCCAGTAATGCGACGTGCCACACGCTTCCATACCGACCAGGCATGGCGGGAGTGTTTCAAAAAACCGGAGAACTTCACCGCGCCGTAAGCGACGGCGTACGAGAATGTTCCCAAGACTATCGATCCCATGCACCTGAAAAACATTCTTGGCCAGGTCGAGGCCAATCGTCGAAATCGTTCCCATAGGTGGCTCCATGCGTTGTAGACGGTGACGATTTCATCCTCGCACATTTCGTGCGGGGGCCGTCCACAACATCATCTCTCATAACTGGATTCAATGTTTCCCGCCCTATCTGCGCAGCCCGGCGCAAAGGGACGTAAAATTGTCGGCGCAAGCGTTATCAGGGCCCATTACAACAGCCTCTTTGTCTTCGCGATAAAACGCACTAACAGAAGAGATCAGGACATGTGCTGACCAGCCATTCAGGTATAGTCACGCCTCGACGCACAATCTGACCACTTTCGATTTCAAGGACAGGCTCCGGCGTAACACCTGAATTATCGGAGATAACGACACGATCAGAAAGGGCAATGACGGTCGGAAGATTGACGAGGCTGCCGATATATCGTCTGCGAATGGCCTCCGGCTCAATGAAATGTCCACCACCCGCAGCACGTGCCCTGACGCGCTGAACATTCATTTCAACCGAAGCCAGAGCAATATATCGCAACTCGACATGATAGCCGGCCATCTGTGCCGCCTTGATACGACGGATTATGGAGTGGCCGGATAATGTCGTTTCGAGAGAAATCGATTTTCCGGTTGCCAGAGATGCATTGAATATCTCGATGGCTTTTCGCCCGGCCTCCCGGTCGGCATCGCGCGGGCTAGCCGGATTGATCCCCCGTGCTATCTGGTCAGGATCAATGACAACATCGACGGGCTCAATGTCAGCGCTTGTGCCAACCCGCAGACTACTTTTGCCGGAGCCATTCGGTCCTGCATAAATCAGTAATCGAGTCACGAGGGATAGGGAAAATCTTCGTCGCGGAACTCTTCCAGCAGAGCGAGGCGTTCAACCCGACCACCTGGATATTCACGCACAACCCACCCGTTCTGGACATAGGTCATGATTTCACCACTGGCTGCCCGGACTTCGCGCGCCCGCTCGCCGGCAATGCGGATCGCCTCGAAGCTGGCCCATTCATAGCCAGGTGAATCCTGAGTTTTATATTCGGACATCACGATCTCCATATCGATCACTAAATCTTCGAAACCAGCTTAGCACAATCTGAGCATTGTCACCAGGAAAGAGAGGTGATGTTGTAGACGGCCCCCGCACGAAATGCGCGAGGATGAAATCGTCACCGTCTGCAACGCATGGAGCCACCTATGGGAACGATTTCGACGATTGGCCTCGACCTGGCCAAGAATGTTTTTCAGGTGCATGGGATCGATAGTCTTGGGAACATTCTCGTACGCCGTCGCTTACGGCGCGGTGAAGTTCTCAGGTTTTTTGAAACACTCCCGCCATGCCTGGTCGGTATGGAAGCGTGTGGCACGTCGCATTACCGGGCGCGCTCGATTGCGGCTTTCGGACATACGGTCAGGATGATGCCGCCGGTCTATGTGAAGCCCTACGTCAAGCGGGGTAAAACTGATGCCGCTGACGCCGAGGCGATCTGCGAGGCGGTGACCCGCCCGACGATGCGCTTCGTGCCAGTCAGGTCACCGGCTCAGCAGGCAGCGTTGCTTCAGCAAAAGACGAGGGATTTGCGGGTGCGTCAAAGAACCATGCAGGTCAATGCCCTGCGGGGGCACCTTGCCGGGTTCGGTATTATATCGGCAGTTGTCGTCGCGGGCCTGAACCAGATGATTACATTGCTGCATGCGGAACAGGAGATGTTGCCCGGGCCCGCCCGGAAACTGTTTCAGGAAACTGTCGCGCATCTGCGGGCTCTTGAGCAACGCATCGACGATATCGAGAAGCAGATCATCGCGGAACATCGGGCAATCAGTGTCAGCCGTCAGTTGGCTGGCATTCCCGGTATCGGCCCGATCACTGCCAGCGCGATCGTCGCGGCCGTTCCGGATGCCTCGACTTTCCGGTCAGACCGTCAATTCGCTGCCTGGCCCGGTCTGAGAGCCCGATCCGAAAGTTTTTCAAGCTTGACAATGCCTTGCTGTCCGTCGTGTGAGCATGCGGATCGAGGCGATCAATGTCCATGCGGTTGAGGAAGC
>NZ_NKTX01000082.1 GCF_003207815.1 Komagataeibacter oboediens
CGCGACCACGGGTATATCGAGACCCGCTTTAACCGGGGGCGGTATCACTGGTCCGCCGGTGAGATCATCACCAACCCCGACGAAATAGCCCACCTGCGTGAGCGCGGGGCGGAACTGGAGCCGGTGGAATGTCAGGAACGACCACAGACCCCGTAGCGGATACGCCCCTGACCGATGCCGAGATGGTGCAGTGCCGCCGCTATATGGGATATCCGGCTATGGGCGGTATCAACAGCGGCCAGCAGTCGTGGCGCTTCTTTCAGGTCTACGGTTTCAACGAATGGCGTATGCGGAACATGGCTCCAGACGAATATGTCCAGATACGCACGTTCTTGACACAGTGCCAGACGTTGGAAACGGCCATCATGGGCGCCACGGATAATCTGGACACAGACCAGGCCGCCGTGTGGCACCACAACCGCTACGAGGTTCAGGACCGTTTTGGCCTCTACAATCGCTGGCGTCGGCAGTTGTGCGCGTTCTTTGGCATCCCGCCCGGTCCCGGCCTACGCCCGCAAAACCGCATCACAATCTAGGAGGCAGCATGTTCTGTGCTGACAGCAATATCCGACGCCCCATACGCGTGTGGGCGCAGGTGAAGAATGGCGTAGTGACGGCCATCAAATCCGCCTTCGCGCGCCAGCCTCAGCCTTTCGGCCCCGATGCCGGGCGCGTGGTCGAGGTGACGGGAACCGACGCGCAGGTCGGGTATCTGGTTGACCACATGGGAAACGTGACCCCACGCGAGAACCGCAAAGGCCCGATCCCTGATGGCCGACCGGCCTATATTGAGGGACCGCCGGTTCCCGCAATTGCATCGGGGCCTCTTGGTCGCGCCCTGGCGTCTGCTGGCGTGATGCCGACCAAAGACCCGGACCACCCGGCGAACTGGTCGAAAAATGCGGCCCCCGAGCAGAAGGAAGCGGCAGATGGCGGCACTGACCACCCGGCAGCGTAACGCCCTGCCAAAATCGGCATTCGGGCTACCCGGTTCGCGCCGGTTTCCGATGCCTAATCGCGCCCATGCGATAGCCGCGAAAAGCCGCGCCACGCAGCAGGTGAAGGCGGGCAACCTGTCAAAGTCCTCACAGGCGAAGATCAACGCCAAGGCCAATTCCATCATCCGCCGGAGAAAATAGATGGCACGCTCACCCAAGCGCATGACCATGGCGCAGTATCTCAAGTCGAACACCGACCGGAAAGAGGATGGCCAGAACGCGGCTTTGGTCGGAATGACCACGGCGGCGTTCAAAAAGACCGCGCAGGCCAAGGCCATTGACCGGCAGATGGTTTCACTCATGAACCGCACCTCGACCAAGGGTCGGCGTCACTGATGGATCAGGCCCTCCTTCAGCAGAAAGTCGCGCGCGGATATGCCAAGGCGGCCCTGCGGCTGGGGGCCACTACCGAGCAATATCGCCCGGCATCACTGACTGCGCCCATGGGCACCGCCTACGCGACCATGTTGGCAGCGTTCAACGCAGATAAAGCATTCGGGTTTCAGGCTCCCGCGCTGTGGGACAAACCCGCCGTGTTCGGCCTGTTCGACACCACGGATGTGCAATCGGGCGATCTTCTGACCTGCGCGGGCGAGAACTACTTTGTGGCTCGTCTTGAGCCGTTCCGGCCGCCGCTGTGCATGCTGTGCAACCGGGTCGTGTCCATCGCTGGCCAGCCGGGTCAAGGCAGCGCCAACGGCGATGGTGCAGTCTGCACGGACGTGGGCGCATCGGACGATTACGGCACGGCAGGCGACACCAGCGCGCAAACCACACTCGCGTCGGGATGGCCCGCCTTCATCCAGATCAAGGGCAAAGGCAGCCCGACAGGCGATGGTATCCCCGGATCGATCAAGGCGGCGGATTACGAAATGTTCCTACCCCTGATGCCCAATTTCATCCCGGACGTGCAGATGGCCGTCACAACCGATCTGGGCACGACCTACACCCTGACAGCGGTTGAGCCGAGCCAGTATGGCAACCGCTGCCTGATGAGCGTGAGGCAGGTGTAATGGCGGATATCGTCTCGATTGCCCGCGCCATCGTGGAGAAGATGGCTGCCATTGTTTATCCGAACGGCAAGGGCGCGCCCTCTGTTACGGGCAGGCCTACCAAGATTTTCCGGGGCTGGCTCACGCAGGCCGATTACGCTGGCGCAGACTGCACCCTAAACCGGGGCGTTGACTTCATCACCGTGATGGACCTGCAAGGCGGCTGGCGGCGCATTGACGAACCGTTGGGCCGACCATGGCGGCAGGATGGCTCCCCCATCCCGGCCACGGTATCGGTCGTGACTTCATATAGCGGCGTGCCGATCCGCTCCACAGAGACGGGACAGGAACGCATCACGCAATCTGGACTTGATCGGGGGGTTATCCTTTCCGACCAGAGTGCCATCATCGCGCTGGAGGAAGGGCAGACGCCATCCGGTATTGTCGGCCTTCGCATCCGATCAGGCGGATCTGTAATCCCGGACCGGGCCATCGCCGCCTATGCGGTTCAGGCGACCGATACCGCCGATACGATTGCGCAGGCCCTTGCTACGCAGATCCCGAACGCAAGCGCCGCCGGGTCCGTCATCACCGTGCCTGATGCCGTTACGCTGGAAGCTGCCGTAGGCGGATATTCCCCAGCGGTCCGCACGGCGCGCAGGCAGCAGCAGCTATTCCAGGTCACGGTCTGGTCGGCCTCGACCAAGGCCCGCGATGCGATGGGAACGGCTATCGAAAACGGCATGGCGTTCATCGACTGGCTGACCGACGCCAACGGATCAACCTTCCAGATCGAGGCCCGAGGCGACTGGAACAACGACGCCGCGCAGAACAGCGGTATTTTCATGCGTCCGTTCCGGTTCGTCTGCACCTATGACACGGACGCGCGCGAGAACATGGCCCAGATGCTGTTCGGCACTGAGGTGTTCAGCCTGCCCGGCGGCCAGACCATCCACACGGGAGACGGGCTGCTTCTGGCCGTCTCCTGACCCACCCGAGGACAACCAATGCCCACCACACCGACGCCAACGGCCGCCGGGCCGACACCTGCGCCCGCAGCCACGACACCCGCCGAAACCTACGTGGTCACGCTGCCCGGCTACGGCTACCGGATCGGCACCAAGATCACCGATGCCGCCACGATTGCGAGACTGAAAACGGGCGGCATACTTAGCCGGTTCACCGTGCGCGTTGCCACCGCTCAGGAGAAATAACCATGTCGCAGATCTATCAGGCAGGCAGCCTGAACACCAATTCAATCGAGGTGCCGGGCCTTTACGTCCAGATCCAGAAGCCGACCACGCTGGCGCTCAACGGCGTTTCCAGCGGGCGCATCGGCCTTGTCGGCACGGCTGCATGGGGTCCGCTCAACACGCCCGTCATCGTGGGCAGTATGGGCGACCAGCTTGCTGCGTTTGGACCAAAGCAGGCGCTGGCCACCGATATCGGCACGGCCGTCAACATCGCCATCCTCAATGGTGCGTCTGATTTCCGTTGCGTGCGCGTGACCGACGGCACGGATGCGGCAGCAACCGGCACGCTGGGCACCGTCAGTCTGACGGCCCGCTATACCGGCAGCGCTGGCAACGCCATTACGGCCACGCTGACCCAGAACAGCATCGTCACGACCCGCTACACACTGACCACCAGCCATGCCACGCTGGGCAGCCGGTCCTATACTGGTGCAACGTGGACGGCCATTGCCGCCGCCATTGTAGCCGACACGTCCGCGCTGGTCGTGGCGACGGTTCCGACAACCGTTCCTGATCTGGCGGCAGGCAGTGCAACCCTGTCTGGCGGCACAGACGGCGGCACGCCTACCACGGCACAGTTTATCGGCGCGGACGATGCAACGCGCACCGGCATGTATGCCCTGCGCAATCAGGGCTGTGCGATAGGCGTCCTGCACGGGCTGACTGATGATGCGTCATGGACCACGCAGGCGACGTTTGGCCTTGGTGAAGGGTTGTACATGATCGCGTGCGGCCCGTCTGGCGACACGATCAGTAATGCAGTCAGCATGAAGGACGCCGCCGGCCTGGACAGCTATGGCGTCAAGCTGATGTTTGGCGACTGGCTGTGGTGGGACGACGACACCAACGGCGACATGCTGGTGCCACCGCAGGCGTTCGTGGCGGGTCTGTTTGGCGGCCTGTCGCCGGAGCAGTCCAGCCTGAACAAGCAGCTTTCCGGCGTGATCGGCAGCCAGAAGGCAGGGCTTGTCAGCACCGGCACGACGCAGACCTATTCCGATGCGGAACTGGGGGCACTGTTTGAGGACGGGATTGATGTGATCTGCAACCCGGCTCCGGGCGGTAGCTATTGGGCTGTGCGTGGAGGCATCAACACGTCCTCGGATGACGCCATTGATGATGACAGCTACACGCGCCTGACCAACTACATAGCCGAGACCATCAATTCCGGCATGGGCGCGTTTGTGGGCGATGTCATCAATGACACGCTGTTCGGCGATATCCGCGCCGTGCTGCTGGGCACGCTGTCCAACATGGTCAGCAGCGGGATCCTTGGCGGAACCGCTGATTACGCGGTGGTGTGCGACACGTCCAACAACCCGCAGAGCCAGACATCGCTGGGCTACGTGCGGGCCGACGTGCAGGTCCAGTATCAGGGCATCAACCGCTTCTTCGTGGTCAACTTGCAGGGCGGTTCCAGTGTGGTGGTGACTTCGGCCACATCCGCATCCTGATCCTGTTCCGTTTCAACAGCCGCCCACACCGGGCGGCTTTTTCTTTGGAGGATTGGATGGCAAGCAAGCCATTTAACGTAGGCCGCGACTGCCGGGTCGTGCTGGTCTACAACGGATCGCGCATCAAACTGCCGACCGTCACCGGGTTTCAGGCGCAGCAGCAGACGCACCGGCTTACGTCCATGCCCCTGAATGACATGCCCTCATTCTACGATACGCCCAATGGGTGGAGCGGTGGGTTTGACTTCCAGCGGGACAATTCAGGCGCTGACGACCTGTTCGCTGCTATCGAAAGCGGGTTCTGGGATGCAGGAACAATGATCCTGGGCAGCGTCTACCAGTATGTAACCGAGTGCGATGGCACATCGACCACCTATGAATTCATGGGTGCCACCATCCGCCTGACGAACGCCGGGCACTACCAGTCCGAAAATATCGTCACGCAGCATATCGACTTCATGGCACGTATCAGGAACAAAATTTCATGACCACGATCCCCAAGGAAATCACGACGGCATCCGGCAAGAAGCTGGAACTGAAGGAACTCGACCCCGGCAATATGCTGGACCTGATCGAAGTGGCCGGGACGGCCATGCAGTCGGCTTCGGCTGGCGCATGGATGGGCTATGCGCAGATGATCTGTTCGGTGGATGCGATCGACGGGGTTCCGGTCGAAATGCCCGAAACCAAAGAGCAGGTGAAGCAGCTTGCCCGGCGCATCGGCAATGACGGCATCGTGGCGCTCCAGGCAGTGTTCTACCCGCCGAAGAAGCCGGATGCCCCTGAACAGCCGGTCGCCGCCGACGTGGACATGGAAACGGCAAAAAACTGAGCAGGCACCCCGCTATGCAGGAGATGCTTCTGCTGGCGGATAGCGGGGTGCCGTGGGACGTTGCTCTCAAATGGTCGCGCACGCGGCGCTTTGCTGCCTGTGTGGCCATTACAGAACGCCGGAGCCGCGAAACCTATGGCCTGATCCCGACCCGTTTTGACTGGGATATCGGACGATATATGGACGCCGAAGCATGACGCGGAAATTCAACACGCTGGATGGCTTCATACGGCACCTGCGCGAGCGCGTGGAACCGAATATTTCCCATGCCGTCCATCGTGGCGTGCAGGATGGGGCCGATCTCATCAAGGCTGAGACCAAGGTGCAGATCGGACAATATCTTGACGGGCCGGAAAGCGGATTGCCGACTGCCCCCCTAGCAGACCGGACCATTGATGATCGCATCCGCAAGGGGTTCTCGCCCGATGATCCCGGCCTGCGAAGTGGGGATATGCGCGATAGCTATGGCGCGCGGGTAAGTGACGCCGGGCTGCGCGTCGAGGCGTCCATAGGATCCGACGACATCAAGGCCGTGGT
This sequence comes from Komagataeibacter oboediens, assembly GCF_003207815.1. Classification (GTDB taxonomy): domain Bacteria; phylum Pseudomonadota; class Alphaproteobacteria; order Acetobacterales; family Acetobacteraceae; genus Komagataeibacter; species Komagataeibacter oboediens. The sequence goes on from NZ_NKTX01000082.1 coordinate 6,067, forward strand.
GTTTGAACTGGGCCGCATGGAACAGAACAACTACCAGCCCCCGCGTCCTGAACTGTCCGTTGCGGCATTCAGGAATGAACAGAAGGTGGCGCGCGGCATAGGTCGAATGGTCGTGCGTGCGATTGAAGGGCGGATACTGCCCAATGCGCGGGCCGAAGATACCGAATAGCGGGAAAATAAAATGGCCGTTGAAGCCTATGAAATCGGCGTAAACCTCGTCGCCAACGCTACCCGCGTGACCGGTCCGATTGGGGAGATGATCGAGGCGCTTGAACGCCTACTGTCTGCCCAGCGTGAGGCCCAGATGGGTTTCAACAGCATGGTGTCCTCGCTGGGCGGCGCGCGGCGGCTGGCTGGCGGCATGGCGGATGACATGGAGCGCGCGTCTCGTGCTGCACGCGATATTGCGTCCAGTTCGGGCCGGTTCCGATCCGCACCGTCTCCGCGTGGCCCGTCTGGCGGTGATGGCGGCGGGACGGAGACCCGGACTGCGCCAGCAGCCTCTCCGTTCATGCCCCCTATTCCGCCGGGAAACCTTGGTCGCGGGTCTTATGTTTCGCCGTATTCGGCAGCCGCCACGAATGTGCCCGGCGCGCCGCAGCTTCTTTTGCCGCCGCCGGAAGTCCGGACGCCGGGAACGGCTCTTATGGCGCTGCCCGATCAGGGTAACAGCATGGGCCATGGAGCCAGCTTCCGGGGCGCCGATACTGGACCCGCGCCCAATTTTACCATCTCCAGCGGTCCGGAATCCGTCACGCCAGAACGTCACCGGACCGCGCGCGAAACCACGGCGGGCGTCAATTACGGCAGCAGCGACGTTTATGGGCCGTTTCCGTATGCTGGCCCCCACGCCGTAAATCCGGGTGCGGTAGGCGAGGGGGTTATGGCAGCCCGTGGGGCACTGTCTGGTGTCGGCGTGCCACGCGTTGGGCCGTTGGCGGCTGGTATGGCGGCGTATGCCGGTTTCCATGGGGTAGGGAGCGCATTTTCACAAGGCATTCACGCGGGCGATACGGAAGCCTTGATGGCGAATGCCTATGGACCTGATGGCCATATTTTCTCCGTTGCCCAGCAGAATGAAGCGAGGGATATAGCCCTCAATTCCGTCCGTAATGTCCCCGGTGCCAGCTATACCGGTACCCTTGAAATGATAGCGCGCACGTCCGGCATCACAGCGAATGCCAGAGAGGCGCTAGACATCGCCCCTGATTTGGCCCGCGCTGGACAGATATTCGCCATGCGCGGCGCGCCAAATGCCATTTCCCAAGTTGAAAGCGCTATCCAGTCGGGTGAAATCGCAGGACTTAACGCGCCTGGCGGCGGCCTTGATGTCAACAAACTGCGTGACTTCATTGACCGTTTATCCCAGACGGCCTTTGCCATGCAGGGCACGTTTGATCTTGGGAAATACCTGACGGGCCTGCGGCAATTCGGCACTGGTGCCAGCGCATCAAGTATGGATTTCCTGACGGCTGAATTGCCATCCCTTATGCGGGTGATGCAGGAAAGCCGGGCAGGGACGGCGCTGGCGTCGTTGGACCAGCTTATGCTTTCGCCACCGCCTACTACGCGCAATCATCGTTTTCTTGATGAACAAAAGCGGATAGGCATTCGCGACCATAACGGACACCTTGTAAATGAGAGAGAATATCTAAGCGACCGTATGGCGTGGTATACCGATGTAATGGTGCCTGCGTTTGCCAAGCACGGCATTACATCGCGCGAGTCCATCACCAACGAACTGAACCTGCTGTTTTCACGGTCTACTGTGCAGCGCCTCGGGGCATCTCTTAGTGCCGATGCTGAACTATATAGCCGGGAAATTGCCCGAAACAGAGGGCAGCAGGCACAGGGTGATGCGCCCCTTATGAATTATCTGCAGAATGCGCCCGGCGCGCAATTTGCGGCGTTTACGGAGTCATGGCGCGCGTTTGAAGCGGTGACATCTCAGGCGCTCATGGTGCCCGTCGTGAAGTCAGTGCAGCTTATCACGAGCGCGTTTAACGACATCACGCGATATGTGCAGCAGCATCCTGATGATATCAGGCAGTTTGGGAACGACATCCATGGGCTTGTAACCATGCTGTCCACAATCGCGGGGGCAATCGGGAAGGTATTGAGTATTATACCCGGTCCATTGCGGAGAGTTCTTGAAAGCACGGCGGCTTATTCGGCTGCTGGCGCTGTTAGTGGATCTGTTGTTCCATTTTGGGGGAATGCGGCTGGTGCTCTTGGCGGAGCGGGAGCAGGATTGGTTTTGGGCACATGGCAGGAGGCAGTTCATCAAGCGGACCGTATTGATCACATGCACTATCGCGCGCTCGGTCCGCAACCGACTACACAAGGGGATACCCACGTAAGCGTATATCTTGATAGCGATCCTATTGCCGCACGAGTTCAGGTTCGGCAGGATCAGCAAGCAAGGCAGGAGTTTCGGGCGACCGGAACGGCGTCCGATCCCACGCGAAGCGTGCAGTTGCCAGGTCGCGCGATTGGGCGTTAGAGCCCGATCCGAAAGTTTTTGAACAATACCAGCCTGTTGTGATTCATCCGTCTTTACGAAGAGATGGAGTGAATGATGACATGGACTGGTATTGCCCGACGTGAACATAGCCGGGAAGGACTGCGATATCCATCGGATATGATGGACGGGGAATGGGCTTTGATCGTGCCATTTGTGCCCCCTGCGAAACGGGGCGGTCGCCCTCGCACGACGGATATGCGCGAGGTGGTCA
>NZ_NKTX01000083.1 GCF_003207815.1 Komagataeibacter oboediens
ACCGCCCTCGTCATCAGCCAGATCCTCCTGCATCAAGAGAATCAGGGCCGGCGCCGTTCGTCACTCCATACACGAGTCAGTGGCTACGTCCTTTGGTATAAGTCATAAAACTATCTGACGATAGGAGAATTTGTATATAGGTTATGCTGTACGACAAATTTCTAAAGTGACCCATATGGGGACTATACACGTTTTCTCCTCATAATGTTCTTGTGGAGTCATAAAACAAACAAGGATATACCAACGTAATTTCTAATGTTTCCTAAAATTCCATCTATATAACGCTTGGAAATGAAAATTATACGAGGATTAATGCTGAAAATATCTTATTTATAATGGTAATCATTTTCATAAGGAGATGTTTTCAAAAAATCTGTCCTTGTCTACTGAATATTCAGGTTCGCGTCAGGTTTCTCTGTTATCAGCATGCAGTCGTCACCGTGATGACATGGGTTTATATATGCTAGGGAGTAGACATACAGGCTATGCGAGGGATATTTCTGACCAACCTCTGTTTTGCTTGTATTGTTTTTTTGCTTGCCCAGCCTGTATGGGCGGAAAACAGACTGGCAAGCATATGCATGATCGTTGGGTACGGCATTCTCGTGAATATGGGTGGCCTTTATGGGGAACATCTTCATTCCGTATTGCGCAATGCAATGCTGCGGGGCGCGGCGTGCCTGTCTGATGTGGCTGAACTGCATGCGTTCAGTCTGGTTACCGATCCGGTGCCGCATCCACGTGTTTTTGCTACGAGGTTCATCGGATTGGGGAGGCTGTGGAGCAAGTCTGTCGAACGGATCGGCCATGGTGGCTCCGTCATTGCATGACGGTATAAGGTATGAACCACTCCATGCGCCCTTTCCTGTCCATTACCATGGCCTGCGCCATGACGTGGGGCCTGCCCGCGCGGGCGCAGGTGTCGCAGCCCGGCCCATCCTTCCACGAAGCAGTCGTGATGGCGTGGGCTATTGATCCCGTCCGTACCGAACTGCAGGTCGGCCACCATTCTGCTCGTGCCCGCGCCAGTGCCGCGGGCTCATGGTTTGCGGGTGGCCCGACCCTGTCGGGGGAATATATGGATGACCATATGATAGGCAGTAATGAGGGCTACACAACGTATCAGGGCGGGGTGTCGGTGCCGCTGTGGCTGCCGGGGCAGGGAAGTGCCACGAAACAGGTAGCAAGCGCGGAAGCCGCGTCCATTGACGAGCAGCTCAATGTCGAACACATGGCTTTGTCCATCCGGGTGCTTGATGCCGCTGCTGCGGCCCTGATCGCGCGTACCCGGGTGGACGTGGCCCATGCCTCATACGATGCGGCGGCGCGCATGGCCATCAGCGCCACGCATGCGGTGCATGGCGGCGAACTGGCCTCGGCAGATGGGCAGTTGGCGCAGGCCGCGATGGAAAATGCCCGCAATGAACTGGCTCTGGCACAGGAAGAAGCCGAGAACGCTGCTGCGGCGTTGGAAGTGCTGCTGGGGCGCCCGGTTGTGCCCGACCTGACCCGTTATGGCGGCAGCGACGTGACACAGGCGCGTTTTGTCAGCCCGCGTGACATGGAAGACAATGACCCCCGCATCAAGGTGGCGCACCGCAATGTTGAAGCCGCCGAGGCCAATATGAAGCTGGCGCGCCATTCCTTCATGCCCAACCCGGAAATCGGTGTGGATGCTATCCATGAAAAGCAGTACGGCAGCCCGTGGGATGACCGCGTGGGACTGAATTTCAGTATTCCCCTGCCCAGCGAAGTCCGCAATACCCCCATCATGTCCGAAGCGCGCAACCGGCTGGCCACGGCCACCAGCCAGGAAACACAGGCCCGGCGCATGGTGCATCTGGAAATGATGCGGGTGCGGGAACGCCTGATTGCGGCCACCACGGCGCGGCGAGCGACGCAGCTTGCCGCCGAAAGCATGGAACAGCGTGCCACGGCACAGGAACGCGCATGGCGTGTGGGCGAGGCCAGCCTGGATACGGCACTTGCCGCCCGGCAGGCGGCGGCCAATACCCGGCTGACCAGCGCCCGGGCCGAGATGGAATGGCATGTGGCCAGCATCCGCACGCTGATCGCAACAGGCATCGTGCCATGATGCGCATTGCCCTTGCCCTGCTGCTTCTGGGGGCAGGTAGTCTTCCGGCTTGGGCCGAAGAGGGCGCGCTATCCCCGACCGTGAAGCTGGATGCGGCGGCAGTCGCCAATGAAGGCGTGAGCATTACTACGGCCACCGCTGGTACGCTTGCGCCCGTGTTGCCGGTCATGAGCCGGGTCATGCCCGATACGACGCGGGTCGTGCATATCCACCCTGCGGGCAGCGGCAAGGTGCTGGCAGTGCTGGTCCAGCCGGGCACGCCCGTACGGCGGGGGCAGGCGCTGCTGCGCTATCAGGATCATTCCCTGCATGTCGCACGCCTGCAGGCGGTCCAAATGCGCGCGGCGCTTACGGCCGCCGTCGCGGCCCGGGCCGATGCGGCGGGTGCGGTGCAGCGGGCAAAGGCCCTGGCGGGCGAGAGCCTCTCCATGGCCGAACTGCACCGCAGGCTGGATGTGCTGGCGCAGGCAGACGCCACCATGCGCGCACGGCAGGCGGATGTGGACACGCTGGGCCACCGCTTTTCTGAGGAATTCAATTCATCGTCGGAACAGGACAGCCAGGGCGTAGAGGATGAAACCTCCACCCTGATTTCCCCGCTCGATGGCATGGTGCAGGTGATCAGCACGTCGGTCGCGGGCGACGTGGACCCGAGCATGGATGTAGCCACGGTGGCTGACCTGTCACGTATATGGCTTGTCTCGGACATCCCGCCCGATCAGGCGGCGCGGATCGAATCAGGCGGCCAGCAAGTAACGCAGGTACCCGGTGGCCCGCTCATTTCGCGTATCGATACGGTGGATGGCATGGCCAGCCCGCTGACCGGGCTGGTCCGGGTCATCAGCAGCGTGGCCAACCCAACCGGCGTATTGGTGCCCGGCATGGTGCTGGATGCCACGCTGGCCCAGCGCAACAGTGTTGCGGGCATTGTCGTGCCGTCCGAAGCCCTTCAGCCTATTAACGGGTGTAGCGTCGTGTTCGTGCGGATGAGCGAAACCGATTATCGGCCCGTCGTGGTTGATGTGGCGCTCGATGACGGAACGCGGGCAGTGCTGCGCTCCGGCCTGAAAGGCGGCGAACCGATCGTAGGGCACGGTAGTTTTGCCCTGCGTTCGGTCATCGGCCTTGCCGGCTTGGACGCGGACTGATGGCGCGCAGGTATCTCGAGGCCCTGCTGCGCGCGCGCATGCTGGTGCTGGGCGGGCTTGGCCTGCTGCTGGCGGCGGGACTGATGGCGGTTCTGGGCCTGCCGGTGGAAGCCGTGCCGGATATTTCGCCCCGGCAGGTGCTCGTCTCGGTCGTGGCCCCCGGCCTTGCGACGGAAGAGGTGGAAAAGCTCATCACCTTCCCGCTTGAAGCCAGCATGACCGGCATTCCCGGCATGACCGACCTACGCTCCGTCTCACGCGGCGGCGTGTCGGTGGTGTATGTGCAGTTTTCCGATGAGACCGACATCAACCTCGACCGTACCCGCGTCAATGAACGTATCCAGCAGGCACGCGCCAGCATATCCGTGCCCGGCATCACCGTCAGCATGGGACCGCTGGCCACCGGCATGGGCGAGATCATGCAGTTCCAGATCCGTGGCGCCGGGCGCTCGCTCATGGACCTCAACCGCATCATGAACTGGACCGTGGTGCCGCAGATGCGCCTCGTGCCCGGCGTGGTGGACGTGAACGTCAATGGCGGGGCGGAGGAAACCTATGAGGTGACACTGGACCCCGCGCGGCTGATTGGCAGCAACCTGTCGGCAGGCGAGGTCTATCGCGCGGTCGATGCCAGCAATGCGGCATCTGGCGGCGGGTGGATCACCCACCATGCCGAACAGCAGAGCGTGGTCGGGCGCGGGCTGGTGGGTAGCCTTGCGGATTTTGGCAATATCGCGGTGCGCACCAACCCTGATGGGTCCGCCGTGCGCCTGCGCGACCTTGGCCGCATCACCACCGGCGCGCGCACCCGCCTTGGCGCGGTAACCCGTGACGGGCAGGGCGAGATCGTGATCGGCGTGGTGATGATGGAAAGCGGGGCCAGTTCCAACGCCACCCTTGCCGCCATAGACCGCGCCCTGCCGGGCATAAGGCAGGCGCTACCCGCAGGTGTTACGCTGGAGCCCTATTACAGCCGCGCCACCCTGACCGGGCAGACCATCGCCACCGTGCGCGACAATCTGGTCATGGGCGCGGTGCTGGTGGTGGGCGTGCTGGTGGTGGTGATCGGTAGCTGGCAGGCAGCCCTTGTCATTGCGTCAGTCATTCCGGTGGCCCTGGTCTGCGCCATGGCGGGCATGCGGCAGTTCGGAATTTCGGCCAACCTGCTCAGCCTTGGCGCGATCGATTTCGGCATGATCGTCGATGGCTCACTGGTGGTGATCGAACATGTTCTGTCACGGCGAGAGGAGGAACCGGAGGCGGAATTCGTTCCGCTGGTCATCTCATCAGTGCAGCAGGTGATGCGCCCGGTAGGGTTCGCCATACTGGTCATCGTCATGGTCTACCTGCCCATCCTGACCCTGCAGGGGATCGAGGGGCACATGTTCCGCCCGATGGCGCAGACGGTCATCATGGCGCTGCTGGCATCGCTTGCGTACTGCTTCATCTGCATACCCGTTCTGGCCAGCCTTGCGCTCAGGCATGTCCGACCTGCGGGCGATACCCGGCTGATCGCCTTCATGCGCCGCCCCTATACCTATATGGTGACATGGGGGGAGGCGCATCCGCGCATTTTGTTTGGGGGCACGATTGCGGTGCTGCTGCTCTCTGCGGGGCTGGCTACGCGACTGGGCGGCGAGTTCATTCCCCAGCTTGACGAGGGCGCGCTGGCGGTCACGACCACGCGGCTGCCCTCGGCCTCGCTTGACACCGTTCTGGCCTCGGTCACGAAGCAGGAGCAGATCCTGCGCCGCTTCCCCGAAGTCTGTTCCGTGGTCAGCAATACCGGCACATCGGCCATTCCCACCGACCCGATGGGCATGAACGAGACCGACAGCTTCATTTTCCTCAACCCGCCCTCCACATGGAAAACCGCCCGCACGCAAGCCGGGCTTGTCGCCGCGATGGACGACACGCTGCGGCGCGAACTGCCCGACGCGCTGTATTCATGGAGCCAGCCGGTGCAGATGCGCATGGATGACCTGCTCTCTGGCGTGCGCACGCAGATTGCCGTCTCGATCTTTGGCGATGACCTGGCCACACTGGCCGAACTGGGCGATAGGGTCGTGGCCACCATGTCAGGCGTGAAGGGGGCGGCGGACGTGGCGGCAGCGGGCGATGGCACCGTACCGCTGATCGTGGCCGACATCGACCGCTCGCAGGCGGCAAGCCGCAACGTGGCGGTGCAGGACATTCTGGATACGGTGGAGGCGATTGGCGGGCATATCGGTGCCCGGCCAGTCATTGTGGATAACGCGATCATCGGCACGCAGGTGCGCCTTGACCCGCGCATTGCCGGTTCGACTGCCGCGATTGGCGCGCTGCAGGTCCGGCGGATGGACGGGCGGGGGAATGTCCTGCTGTCACAGGTGGCGCATGTGCATGAAGTCGATGGCCCACCGCGCATAAGCCGCGACCGGGTGCGCCGTCGCATGGTGGTGCAGGCCAACGTGCGCGGGCGGGATCTGGCCTCCTACGTGGCCGAAGCTCAGGCCCGCGTGGCGCGCGACGTGAAACTGCCTGCAGGCTATACCATGCAGTGGGACGGGCAGTTCCGTAACCTGCAATCGGCCATGCAGCGGCTGGAAATCGTGCTGCCCATCGCCCTTGGCCTGATCTTCGCGCTGCTGGTGGTGGCGTTCGGGGCTATGCGGCCAGCCCTTCTGGTCTTCATCAACCTGCCGGTGGCGGCGACCGGCGGCATCGTGGCGCTGACACTGCGCGGCCTGCCGTTCAGCATTTCGGCGGGGATCGGCTTCATCGCGCTGTTTGGCGTGGCGATCCTCAACGGCGTAGTACTGCTCAGCGAGATCGCGGCTCTGCGGGCACGCGGCATGGCGGTGGCGCAGGCGGCCTTTGCGGCGGCTGAATCCCGCTTCCGCCCAGTCATGGCCACAGCACTTGTCGCCAGCCTTGGCTTTTTCCCGATGGCGTTTTCAGACAGCGCGGGCGCCGAGGTCGAGCGCCCCCTCGCTAGCGTGGTAATCGGGGGGTTGGTTACGTCCACGCTCCTGACGCTGCTGGTATTGCCATCACTGTATGCCCGGGTCATGCGGGAAAGGGATAAAGACTGATGCGTATCCTTATTGTTGAAGATGAATACGATCTGGGCGTGGCGGTGCAGGAGCGCGTGCGCCAGGATGGGCATGCGGTGGACTGGTTCACGACACTGGAGGACGCGCGTGCCGCCATGGCGACGGTGGATTACGATTTCATGCTTCTCGACCTTGGCCTGCCAGATGGGAACGGGCGCGACCTGCTGCGTGACATCCGGCGGACGTCAGCGAATATTGCCATCCTTATCACCACGGCAGAGGACCAGATCAGCGATCGCATCGAGGGGCTGTCTGAGGGGGCGGATGACTATATCGTCAAACCCTATGACCTGAATGAACTCGTGGCCCGCATTGTTGCAGTGGCCCGTCGGTATGCATCACCGCGCAGACAGGCGTGCTGCCGCGTGGGGGACATTACGATAGACCGGGAAAACCGTTCCGTATCGCGTGATGGCGAGCGGCTGGACCTGACCGCGCGGGAATGGACCATCATGGAACTGCTGTCGCGCAGTCCGGGGCGGATCTATTCCCGTCAGCAAATCGACACGGTCCTTTATGCGCTGGACCGGGATGTGGACAGCAATACCGTCGAGGTCTTCATCAGCCGCCTGAGGCGCAAGGTAGGCAATACGGTCATCCGGACTATGCGCGGCCGTGGCTACTGCCTCGATGCAAGGAGCGGCTCATGAAAAGCTGGAGTCTGGCCACACGGATTACCAGCAGTGTACTCATGGTCGTCATACTGGGGCTACTTATCCTCAGTATCGCGGTGGGTGGATTTACCCGCTACGAGGTGACGGAACGGTTGGACAATTCGCTACAGGAAGTGTCCGAGCGCCTGCAGACGGCAGTCGCGACACGGTTGCATGAGTCAGGTGCCGCACCGTCCATCGCCTGGCTGCCAGAGGTTGGGCCGCGCACATTGGCCTATCAGGTCGTGGATGTCGCAGGGCATGTCGTGTTGCGTTCCCAGAATGCCCCGCCGGACGCATTTGTGCGCAACTGGCGGACCGGGTTCGCCAATGTGCCGCATTTTCGCGTTTATATTGCGGATCTCATGGCGCAGAAATACCGTGTTCTTGTGGGCGAACCGATTTTTCACAGGCGCGAGGCCGTCCGTCGCGCGATGCTGATTTCTGTTGTGCCCATGCTGCTTTTCCTGCCGGTGATCTGGTGGCTGGTGCGACTGGTCGTGCGGCGCGCCCTGCGCCCGCTGGACCGCCTGCATGACGAGATGCGCGCACGTGGCAGTGGCAACCTTCAGCCCATTCCACTGCTTGACCTTCCTGATGAACTGATCTCCATCCAGCGTGCGGTCAATACGTTGCTGACGCGACTGGAGGCGGCACTCTCTACCGAACGGGCTTTTGCCGCTAGCGCCGCACATGAACTGCGCAATCCGCTGGGTGCCCTGCTGGCGCAGGTACAGATGCTGGGTCGCATGGTGCCCGATGGGTCGGATGCGGGCAGGCGGGTGGACATCATTGCCGACCGGACCCGCCGACTGGGGCGAACGGTGGAAAAACTCCTGCAGTTTTCCCGCGCCTCGTCCGGTGTTGCCTTTCGGCGCGACCGTTTTGACCTACTGACTGTCCTGCATGTCCTTGTCGATGACCTTGGGCACAATCCGCGTGAGGGACAGCGTATTGTCATGGTGTCGGACGGGGGCGATCATATATTCGTACATGGTGACATGGACGCCACCGGAATCATGCTGCGCAACCTGCTTGAAAACGCCCTGATGCATGGGGGGGGCGATATGCCCGTGCAGGTGGCCGTCCTGCAGGATGGCGGCATTGATATCACGAATGATTGCCCTGCAATGCCGCCGGACATGTTGGCGCGCCTGACCAACCCATTCGTGCGCGGCGGCAGCGGGACGCATGGTAGCGGCCTTGGCTTGGCCATCGCCAATAATATCGCAACCCAGATGGATGTAATCCTGCGCCTACGTTCCCCGCTAGCAGGGTCTGACAGGGGATTTGGTGTCTGTATCACCTTTCCAATCCCGGAAGTGACATAATGACTTGTAGCGATAAGAAATGGATATATCGGAAGCACGTCTTGTATCCACCCGCGCGATGCCTCTATTCGGAATATTTTGAAAAGCCGGTTCCCTTGAATCGTATATTGTTGTTTCCTGATGCTCAGAGCCTGATCCGAAAGTTTTTGAACAATACCAGCCTGTTGTGATTCATCCGTCTTTACGAAGAGATGGAGTGAATGGTGACATGGACTGGTATTGCCCGACGTGAACATAGCCGGGAAGGACTGCGATATCCATCGGATATGATGGACGGGGAATGGGCTTTGATCATGCCATTTGTGCCCCCTGCGAAACGGGGCGGTCGCCCTCGCACGACGGATATGCGCGAGGTGGTCAATGCGATGCTCTACATAGCCTCGGCCGGGTGCG
>NZ_NKTX01000084.1 GCF_003207815.1 Komagataeibacter oboediens
GAACTGAATGGAACTTCCATCGCAGAAACCATCTTGGCCAGCAGTCTGAACACTGCAACAACAGGCCGGACATATGGGTGCAAACGACACGGTCACACCACTATTTTCCCCCTTGCAAGACAGAGCCGTCCACATATGGCTCTTGAAGATGGCGTGGCGACCAAGACCCATGTTCTCAATACGCTGCATCGCCTGATTGATGCCAAAAGAACCGTGGTTCTCCGGCTTGATGCTCCACAGGCCCTGGTGCTCGAACACGAACCGTGCGCCGATACAGGGCGCTATGACATCCTGCGTGGGGACAGTCGCCATGCGTCATGATCCTGCCGCCGCCTCACTTGTCGTCATGCTCCGTGGACTGCGGATGTATGGCATGGCCCAGGCCACGGCTGACCTCATTGAGCAGGGCGCGCCCGCCTTCGGGGCGGCCATCCCCATTCTCTCGCAGCTTCTGAAGGCGGAACTGGCCGAACGCGAAGTGCGCTCCATCGCCTACCAGACAAAGACAGCCCGGTTCCCCGCCTACAAGGACCTGTCTGGGTTCTCCTTTGCCGACACCCAGGTCAACGAGCCCATGGTCCGCCAGCTTCATGGCGGGGACTTCATCGAGCGTGCCGAAAATGTCGTGCTGATCGGCGGCCCGGGAACCGGGAAAACCCACCTGGCGACCGCCCTGGCCATCCAGGCGATTACCCATCACCGCAAGAAGGCGCGCTTCTGGTCAACGGTCGACCTGGTCAATGCTCTTGAACAGGAGAAGACTGCCAATCGGGCCGGGCAGATACCCTTTAGAGCATCCCGAAACCAGACATTCCGTCCCCCTGAAGGGTTTCGGGCGCCGCCAGGCGTACGAAAGTCTGGGAAGACCGAACCCGCGACACCGGGACTCAGTTATGGGGAATTTGCAACTGACGCCACCCCTCCCGCGAAGGCTTTCATTCCATTCCGATCGTTCAAATAACCCGTGAGATGTTCTGAAGGTCGATATTAACTCATGAACCGGCTACGCGTCAGTCAATTGACTCAGTGTAAGTGTTTGAACTCCATCTAATCCATAACCAATCTGGCACATCACTACACTAGGCTTTACTCTGGCTCCCAATGCTGGCGCGGAGCGAATCAGGCCGGTAGAGAACGACAGATCGAAGAGGCTCGGGGCGTGTTTCTGAAGAAAATTACGACGATCAAGAATGTCGGCCGGTACAAGGCCGCACGCATCAGCGGTGGTGAATATGGCCGCTTTACCCTAATCTATGGTGGTAATGGACGCGGTAAGACGACCTTGTGCGCAGTTCTACGCTCGCTCCAGCGCAACGAGCCCAAGCTCATCCAACGCCGAAAAACCTTCTTGGCTACATCGGAACCTGAGATCGGGCTCCTACTTGACAGCGGTTCGGTTCGATTTTCAGGAGGTGCTTGGACTGCCGCACAGCCCGGCATTCATATTTTCGATCAGCAATTCGTCACTGACAATATTCATGGCGGTGATCAGATCGATGTCGAGCATCGTCGTAATTTCTATCGTATTGTCGTCGGTCCCATAGGCGTCGCCTTGGCCGAGAAGGTTGATCGGCTCGATGCCGATGCAACCATGAAACAATCAGAGATCAAATCTGAAAAGAAGGCTCTGGAGCAGCACTTGCCCGCCGGCATGAAGTTGGAGGCATTTCTGAAGCTCGCGGCGGATGCCAATATCGACGACAAAATCGACAAAGCGACGAAAGCGCTCAGGGCGATCAACAATGGGGCGACGATCGCGTCGCGCAACACCTTAAAAGTGCTGGCGCTGCCTACCTTGCCGGACGGTTTTCTCGATCTGTTGGCCAAAGGCGTCGATGGGATCGCCGCCGATTCTGCGGAACGGGTTCAGCAGCAACTTGCCCAGCATAACTTTCGCAATGGCGGCGAGACGTGGTTGTCGCAGGGGCTGTCACACGTCGTCAGCGATCACTGTCCGTTCTGCGCGACATCGCTCGACGGTAACAATTTGATCGACGCCTATCGCGGATATTTCAGCGACGCCTACACAGCGCATAAGGCTGCCATCACCGACATGAGCACCGCGCTTGACCGAGCACTTTCGTCGACAACAGCGCTCAAGGTTGAGCAGAGCTTTATGCAGGTCTCGACTGATGCCGAGTTTTGGAAAGCCTATTGCGACCATGGCTATATTGGTTCCGGCAGCGCTAAGCGTATTAGCGGCGAGGTCGAAGCCTTGTTCGATGCGGCCAAGGCGCTGCTGGCGGCAAAGGAGGCCGCGCCGTTGGAGCCGATAAAATCATCCATAGCCTTCATTGAGGCGCAGGCCACTTGGTCTGCGACGATTGTGGAACTGGGAGCTAACTTAGCGACGTTTGCAGAGGCAAATCGCCGCATCCAAGCGGTGAAGGATGCCAATGCCGTAGCTAACAAAGCGAACGCCGAAGCGACGCTTGCTAACCTTCAAGCAGTGAAGACGCGGCACTCGGCACCGGTGCTCGGTTTGGCGTCTAACTATACCACTCTACTGAACGAAAAAATGGCTCTCGTTACTGCAAAGGATACAAAGAAAGCCGAACTAGACAACTATGACCAGCAGATTCTTGGTGCATATGAGGCCGACATAAATCAGTTTTTAACGTCGTTCGGCGCAAGTTTCCGCCTCGCACAATGTGGCAAGAGTTATGTCGGCAAGGTGCCGCAATCGACCTACTGCCTTCGCTTTGATACCAGCGATATCGATGTGACGAGAGCCAATGCCGATAATCCTAGCTTCGACACAACCATGAGCGCCGGCGACAAAAACACCTTCGCACTCGCTTTCTTCCTGTCTCAACTCAAGCGCGATCCCGACATCGCGAACAAAATCGTCGTGTTCGATGATCCCTTCACCAGCCTTGATGACTTCCGCAGGGCGATGACTGCAAGGGAGATTGTGCGGACAGGCGAACCGGGAAAGGCAGCGCAAGTCATCCTACTCAGCCATGACAAGTTCTTCCTTGATGCCGTGCGCGGCATGATTCACGGCGCGACATGCACGCCACTCCAGATCTCGGCCAGCGCGGGCGGTTCGTCGATCGAGCCTTGGGACATCGAGCGCGAGGTCAAAGAAGGCTATCTGCATGATCACATGCGGCTGCAGGACTTTGCCGAAGGACGCAGCGGTGATGCGCGTGACATGAGAACGGTCATGCGGCCATTGCTGGAAAAATATATTCGCTACCGCTTCCCTAATCAGATTCTCGAAGGAAAGTGGCTAGGTGAGATGCTGGCAATCATTCGAGCAGACACAGCCCATCCGTTGACGCCGCAATATGGTGATCTTGACGACATCAACAATTATACTGCGCCGTTCCATCACGACCCAAACACTACGTTCGTCGAAGACGAGGTACGGACTTATGCTCAGCGGACGATCGCGATCGTGGGAGGCTGTTAAACGGCGAACATCTTGGAAGCTGTGAATAGTGCTGCTTCCAATCTATGTCTGCTTTCGGAAAGTCATGCATCCCGGTTAAATGGCAAGAATTTAGGCGTAAGCGGTAGGTCCGCTTTTTCTAGCAGCTCCCCCGGGGTTTGGGTGGCTGCGGAACAGAAAACCTACACAAGATTTACAACCAGTAAGTCTATCGAATGAGAACCACTTCAACGCCGATTGCTTCAGCAATTTCAGCCCATGCCCGATCTGCCGTGACCGCAGGGAGATCCAATTTTTTAGCTAATGCCAGACAGGCGCGGTCTCCGTGGCTGAGACCGACCCGCTTGGTTGCATCGCGCATTAATCCGGCCGTCAGAGCCAGGTTGTGATCAAGAGGCCGCACGTCTAGGCGCAGAGCTGCGATAAGTTCGGATATTCCTTCGGCCGGGACGCCTTTATCAACAGCCTTAGAAACGATTTCCTGCAGGTTAACGGCGGAGATGGCTGCATCTCTCAGCCAGCGCCGAGCTTCTTCAGCTCCCGTTTCTTCGTTCAGGTCCGCAAAGACAGCGGACGTGTCGATGACGCAAATCGGCATCAGCGCTGCACCTTATTGTCATGGTTATCCAGCGTATTTTCTGCGCGTCGTTCAGCAATGACTTCGTCGGCAATCGAGGTCCCGGCCGGGACATATTTTCGGAACAATGCTCTGGCTCGATCAAGCGAGGCATCGGGTGTTATCAACCGAACCTCCCCGTCCACGATCTCCGCCATGACTTGGCCGCCTTTTTCGACGCCAAGTGACTTGCGCAGACCCACCGGCAGGACAAGTCGGCCATTCGGCATAACATTGACACGAATCATATTACTGATCTCCGGCACCATAAGGTTAAGGCCTCGGTCGAGGTCATATTTACAATGTAGGTCATTTTATGCGTCATTGCCATAAGTTCCTCCTGTCCGAAAACGATCGTTTTCGGACAGGGGCGAAGCAATCTGTCCGTAAATTACCTTTACAGTATTTCGAACATAGTCCATATTTCGGACATCCTATTCGGACGAAATGATCCCCATGCCACGCACCTTTGCCTATGTTCGCGTCTCTACAGTCGGTCAGACGACCGAAAACCAGATTCAGGAAATTGAAGCAGCCGGTTTTCGGGTTGAGCCGCGTCGCGTCGTTACCGAAACTATTTCCGGGAGTACCTCCATCGCGCAACGGCGTGGCTTTGCTCGCCTCATGGATCGACTGGAAGCTGGAGATGTTCTGATCGTGACCAAGCTTGATCGTCTTGGTCGCGATGCAATGGATGTCAGCACCACGGTTAAAATGCTGGGAGCCATGGGAGTGAAGGTTTACTGCCTCGCTCTTGGTGGTGCTGATCTGACCAGTTCTTCCGGCACAATGACGATGCAGGTTCTGAATGCTGTCGCACAGTTTGAGCGGGATCTGCTGATCGAGCGCACGCAGTCTGGTCTCAGGCGGGCAAAGTCAGAAGGGAAGACCCTGGGGCGGCCTTCCGTACTGTCAGAAGGTGAGAAGCAAAGCGTCCTCAACGACCTGGCGGAGGGTATGAGCGTATCTGCACTGGCCAGAAAATTTTCTACAAGTCGCCAGACTATTATGCGGGTTCGAAGTGAAAGCTTTTCCCCCGGCTCCGTCTAGCGGTAGGTCTGCTTACGCCCTCATCGTGGACATGAGAGGGACAGAAGCGACTTCCGCATAGCGGACATCATTGGTTCAAAGGCCTGCGCCTAGTTTTAGCCGAAAGCGTTTAGTTCGGTTTCAGACGAAAGGATAGAAAAGAAGACAGCTGATATTTACGTTCACTTTACAACGACCTAGGTAATTCAGTGAGGCCGAGCTCCTTCAAAAACGAGTTATGCCTCGACGTTGCTTCTCGGATCTGTTTTTCGATCTTGCCCAACTCCTTCTGTGTGGCATCCAAGTCGATTTCTTCCTCGCCCACGGCGGTGCTGATGTAGCGAGAGATGTTGAGGTTGTAGCCTTCCTCAGCGATGCGCTCCATGCTTACACGCTTGGAGTAGAGGTCCTCCTCCTTGCGGAACTGGTAGGTCTCGATGATCTTACCGATATGCTCATCAGTGAGCTGATTCTGGCGTTTGCCCTTAGCAAAGTGTTCTGCTGCGTTGATGAAAAGCACGTCATCCGGTTTCTTGCATTTCTTTAGAACAAGGATGCAGACCGGGATGCCGGTGGAATAGAACAGGTTCGCCGGCAGTCCGATGACCGTGTCGATGTGGCCATCTTTCAGCAGCTTGGTTCGGATCCGCTCTTCCGCCCCGCCCCTGAACAGTACCCCGTGGGGGAGGATGACGGCCATCACGCCCTCATCCTTCAGGTAGTGGAATCCGTGCAGCAGGAAGGCAAAGTCCGCGGCCGATTTGGGCGCCAGCCCGTAGTTCTTGAACCGCACATCATCGCCCGTCGCCTCGGTCGACTCCCAGCGCAAGCTGAAGGGCGGGTTGGCCACGATGGCATCGAAGGAGGGCTTTTTGGCCGGATTTAACTCGCGCAGGATGTCCCAGTCGTTGGTCAGCGTGTCGCCGTGGTAGATTTCGAACTCCGTGTCCTTCACGCCGTGCAGCAGCATGTTCATGCGCGCGAGGTTGTAGGTGGTGATGTTCTTTTCTTGCCCGTAGATTCTGCCGATGCCGTGCGGCCCCATACGCTTGCGCACATTGAGCAGCAGCGAACCGGAGCCGCACGCGAAATCTAGCACGCTGGCGAGCCGATCTTTCTTTCCGGTCGCGGGCTCCTGGCTGTCCAGCGTCACGATCGCGGAAAGGATGTCTGAAACCTGCTGGGGGGTATAAAATTCGCCCGCCTTCTTCCCGGAACCGGCAGCAAACTGGCCGATGAGATATTCGTAGGCGTCCCCCAGTGTATCTACATCGGAGGAGAAGTTGGCGAGCCCTTTGGCGATCTCAGTGATGATGGCGCAGAGTTTGACGTTGCGATCAGCGTACGTCCGTCCGAGTTTGTCAGAGCCAAGATTAATTTCCGAGAAAAGGCCGCCGAACCTGCTTTGGAAAGACTCGTTCTCGATGTATTTAAAGCCCGCCTGCAGGGTGTTCAGTAGTTCGTCGTTCTGGGTGCGCGCCATATGGGCGATGCTGGTCCAGAGGTGTTCTGGCTTTATTAGGTAGTGTGCCTTGAGTCGCATCTGCTTCTCAAAAGCCGCAACATCATCGGGGTTCTCCGCGTACCAAACAGATAGGGGCGAGCGCCCACCGTTGCCGATCGCGTTGGGATTTGGGTAGTCGCGCCCGAGTTCTTTCTTCGCAGCCGCTTCGTAATTGTCAGAAAGGTAGCGCAGGAAGAGAAACGACAGCATGTAATCGCGGAAATCGTCCGCATTCATAGCACCGCGTAGCGTATCCGCGATATTCCAGAGCGTTTTGCCCAACTGCTTTTGGTTTTGGTCGTTCATTGTGCAGGTGCTTCCTCAGGAGCGGGTGCCGGTGCCGTGGGTTGCGCGGGAACAATTCTTGGTAGGGTGAACTCAAACCGCGTGATGAACTCATTCAGGATGCGGCGGAAAAGTGCCTTATTGTCCTCGCCCATTTCAGTCGGTTCGTGAATGGCATAGGCGCCATGACTCAGCAGGTTCAGAGCACGGTGGAACAGCGCTTGATCCTCTTCGTTGTCCAGCGCTCTCAAGCAGAAGTCTATCTTGGGATGACCGAAGAAAGAGGCTGTCTTTTCCATGACGCTGCGCAAGGCGTTGAAGTGGAAGGTGTAGAGCTTCCCCTTGTCGGGATCGGCGGCACGCTGCAGCTCGGCTAAAGTGGCGACGTGATGGAAAAAGGGCGTATCCTCGCTCGCCTGAAGCGTGTAAGCGCCGTCGCCGTTTGGGCGGTGCAGGAAATAGCGCTTGTGGGTGATCTTCGGTTCGCCATCGGGCCGCCTGCCCATTTCATTGCACATTACGTTGAAGAACAGCGCGTGGTGGGACGAGAAGATCACCTTGATCGGGGATGGCCCACCGGCAGCATCCTTCCGCGTGGCTGCCCGGCGGAGGAGCTTGGCAAGATCGCAGGCCACGGAAATCGCGTTGTTGTCATCGAGCGACGAGATCGGGTCATCGATATAGAGGTACTTCTTGCCCTGATAAGATTCATGGCCATCCAGCATGCGTTCGCAGATGGCCATGAAGATGCACCAGACAAAGATATTCTGTTCACCCCGCGAAACCTTTATGTTGGACTGATCGCCTTTTCGGAAGCTCACAAAATCAGGCTTAGAGATGGTCTCGTTGCCCTGCTGAACATCTTTATAGGTGAAGTCGAATTCGAAGTCCGCGTATCGCGAGAGATAGAGATCAATCGTCTCTTCTAGCGCGAGTTCCGTCATCGCGTTGAAGAAGGACGATTTCTCGTTCAGCTGAAGACGGCGCACGCTGTCACCTTCAAGGTCGTTCTCCCAGACGAACAGATCCTCAGTAAAGGCGTTGAAATAGAGCGTGTCGGGCGTCCCGGTCGGGTTCTTCTTGGTCTTGCGTTTGCCTGCGTCCTTGAACTCCATCGACAGGCGGGTCTTACCTGTGCGGTTATAGGCATACAGCAGCACAAGATCGGCATCGTTCAGATCGTCCCGCAGCCGAGTCACCAACTTGCCTAAGCTCTGATAGGTGCGGACGCTGCTCATGCGTCAACCTCCCCGACCCGGGGGAAAAGCTGCTGCATCAGCCCCTTCTTGTGGGTATTGAGGATGTCGAGCTTTCGGGTCTCGGCGGCAATGAGGTCATCAAGGGAGGTTAGGCAATCGGCGATGCGTTCTTGTTCGCGAAGTGAAGGAATCCCTGTCTCATAAGCCAGCAATGACTCACGGTTTACCTTAGGGATCTTGCTGCGATCAGAGTGCCTCGTTGCATACTTGAGGAAAGTGTTTGACAGAAGTAGATAGGCGAGAAAGAACCGAGACAGCTTCCCACTAGTCGGTCGTATTGGATAAATTTCGGCGCTGCAGATACCTTCAAAATCTGGCAGGGCTACTTTATTGAGCGCCGGGCGAATCTTTGAATAGAGGACATGTGAGGTGGTCCCGTCCGTTCGGACAGCTTTGTGGGCTTGATAAGCTATACCCGGTTGTTGTTATGCCGCCCTTCTGACGGCGTTGCTGTTGGCTATCTG
>NZ_NKTX01000085.1 GCF_003207815.1 Komagataeibacter oboediens
ATGGGGCGTCGGCTCTCGTAGGACGCGATGACCACTCGCGCGCGAAATTCAGGGGCGTGCCAGCGGCGGCGATCCGAAACGATCTCGATCCGCGAGGCGCCCGCCAGCCTGTCCCGCTCGCCTGTCTCTCTACCGCTCCTTTGGAGCCTCTCTGCGGTACTACCTGCGACACTCGCAGGTAGTACCGTGTCCCTATCTCTTAAATCGCTCATGCTTCATAGCTGAACCAGACCAGAAGTATTCAGCAAGGCGTCAGTCGCCGGAAGCTTACCCGCAATCTGGCGCAATTTCTCCAGCGCTAAGTGGCGGATTGCGGGCGAGATCTCGAAGAAAAGTAGAACGGACGTTCGAGCGTGATGCCGCGAAAGTCTGGTCTGAGCCCAAAGTGACGAATGCTGCACGATGGGCGAATGTCGATTACCGACCTCACTACGCCAGCGTGCGCGTCATCTCACGGATCAGATCATTTGTCTCTGGTCTCGTCGTTTGGTGCCGATATCGAAGGGCCAAAACAGTTCTTGATATTTCAAGGCCATCGATGGGTTTCGACACCAGGCCCATGTCCGAAGGAATAGCGGTGGCTGGCAGGATCACCGCACCTGACCCTTGCCGAGCAAGTTCAACTAACCAATCCACGCGATTTGACCGATAGGCCGCGTAGAGTTCGTGACCATGATCCGCGCAGGCCCCATGCAAAACATCCCGCATTTCGCAATTTAGGCGGTCAAGCATGTCAGTTTTAGCAAGAGCCGAAAGAGAGATCGCATTTAGTTCAGACAACGGATGCGACTTTGACACCACGACCTTGTAGTCCTCTTCATAGAGATGGTCTATACGATAGAGGTCTTCACTGACCTTCTCTGCGGTGACTACAACGTCAAATTCACTATCTCGTAACCCGGCAAGAAGCTCGGAGGTTGACGCAACGATCAATTCGATTTCGGCTTGCGGCAATCGCGTACGAGTACGCTCCATAGCTGCCGAAATCCTGTTGTGGCCAATCGTTTCGCCGACACCGACAGAGATTGGAACCCGCTCCAAGCGCATATGACGGACCGCCTCTGCCTTAGCCTGTCGCGTCTCATCGTGAACCTTCTGCAACCTTGGCTGCATGAGTTTACCGAGGGACGTAGGCCTGCATCCCGCACGGTCCCTGACAAACAGGTCACCTCCAAGCTCGTCTTCAAGTTTCTTGATCGCAGTCGTCAAGGAAGGTTGGGAGACATTGGAGGCACTGGCTGCGTGGGTGAAGTTTCGGTGCTCGCAGACAGCAAGAAAATACCTGATCTGGTTCATTTCCATTGCCGCATTCTCCGTCACATCTCCGGCACTACCTCATACCAACTTCGATAGTCCTTGTCTATCGAACAATAGAATTTCGGAATTGGATTCCGAAGCATCCGGCATGGGACAAGAGTGCATCGAAACCAAGCACGGTGCACTTCAGATCAGGAGACGACCATGAAAATGCAAATCCTTCAGACATGCGCCGCACTGGCTCTGATCACAACTTCTGCAACTGCACAGGACAACCCGATGGAAAATCACACTGCCAGCTACATCGCCATGCCGGCCGCCGAAGGCCAGACCGCTGCCTTCGCGGAGTTTCTGGCTAGTGCCGCACCCATCGTGGGAGAAACAGAGCCGGGCACTGTACTTTGGTTTGCTTTGCAAGCCGACGATACGCTCGCAATCTTTGACATCTTCGCAGATGAAGAAGCACGCGACGCTCACTTCTCAGGAGCGGTTGCTGCGGCTCTGAACCAAAACGCCGACGCGTTGGTGGACAGAGGATGGGACGACGGTGTTGTCGCGAATATCAACAACTCCGATGTCCTGTCGGTAAAGGCGCCGGTTGATCTCTACACGGCAACAACCGCAACTTACATCAAGCTCGAAGCCGCTCCAGGTAAAGGCCCCGAATTGGCAGCCTTGCTGACCGCCGCCGGCCCCATCGTCGCAGATACCGAACCCAAGACATTGTTCTGGGCGGCGCTGCAGATTGACGAGAACAACTTCGCCATCTTCGACATCTTTGCCGACAACTCTGGCCGCGAAGCGCACTTTGCCGGACAAGTCGCCGGACTCTTGAATGAAAAGGCTTCAGAATTGGTCTCAGGCGGATGGGACGACGGTGTGGTAACAAACGTCCGCAATTTCGATATCCTCGCTGCCAAGTAATCTCGAGGTGACTTGAGAAAGAAGTGCCCGGTGCAATCCATCGGGCGCTTTGCTGTTTGAATTTAGATTCACGCCAAAGCGGCCGTGCCGGAACTGGCAAGCGAAGCTCGCACTCGCCTCCGGCTTGGAAAGGGCGGCTATCGGCGGGAACATGTCCGCGCCTTCGCCCAACACGCCGAGATCGCGGACGACGCGATCTACATCGAGGGCAGCAAAAAACACCCTATTGAGGACGCCGGTAGCCACCAAAGGAGAAAAGTCGGCGGGAATCGGCGTTCCCGGTTTTTACCAAAGTGGCGGACCGGGTGGGATTCGAACATATACGCCGAAGTAATCGGCTTGCGCTTGGCTACGCCGTGAGCAATGTCGGCTTTCGGGACGCAGCAAGCGGCAGTCGAACGGCCGGAAAGGGGGCGCATTGCGGTCAAAGTACAGTAGCCTGCTGAACGGCCGCTTTCCCGGCTTGGGCGCCCAGAAGCGGTCGGGCAGCTTGTCCCCCCCAAGTTAGACGTTCCATTCCGGCTGTTCATGCAGGGAGAAATTATCTTTGAGCAAGGCGGGCATGATCTGTGAAGTGGATATGTCCGCTGGGACGTCGTATCTGCACTGTGCATCTTCACGCGTGCCTTTGCTGTTCGTACACGCGCAGATTCAGATCCGTGAGATCCAGGAGAGGCGTCGGGACCTGATGGACGCGTGCCCGCCTGACCAGATCACCAATAATCTGCTGCGCCTCCACAGGAGCATCCTGCAGCAGATCCCGGAACATGGAGGACGTCAGGGTGGAGTCCGTTTTTGTCAGGAGACTGACAGTGCCCTTCAGCGCGGCATCCCGCAGGGGATAACCGGCGGCAGCGGCCGTTGACGCACATTCATGGATCACCGCCTGTGCAAAACCCTGACCTGCTGGCTGGGTGGCGACATCCCCTACGGTTCCGCGCATCAGGCAGCAGATGCTGCCCAGGGCGGCGAGCAGCACCCATTTGTCCCACATGTCCTGCAGGATATGGGTGGAACACACGGTTTCAAATCCGGGGCCCGACAGAGCTTCCGCAATACTGCGCGCCGCTGGTGTATCACGACCTTCCCGCTCCCCCACGGAAAGCCGGGGGAGGGAGCCCGTCTGGACAATGCGCCCCTGCGCATCAAGCTTGCTGATGATCAAGCACGTGCCTCCCATGACCGCGGCAGGGCCAAAGCGGTCTGCCAGAATATCAAGATGCTGCATGCCGTTGAGAAGCGGGACAATCCGTGTCTGCGGTCCCACCGCAGGCGCGAAATCGTTCATTGCAGCCATCAGGGAATAGGCTTTTACGCTGAGCAGGATGATGTCGTAGGGCCCCTCAATCCCACCGGCCATCACCATCCGGGGGGTCATGGTGACGTTGCCAACGGAACTGATCAGGCACAGGCCCCCGGCACGGAGCTGCTGCAGGCGCCTTTCGCGCACCAGAAAGGTCACATCATGCCCGGCGCTGGCCATGCGGGCGCCAAAATACCCACCCACGGCGCCTGGGCCGACAACAAGAATTCTGGAACCCATGACGCTGTTTCCTCTCTTTGATCCGCCCTGACGTGTTGCAGTTGAAGGCGAGTTGAGGCGCTCTGGCGGCATGGGTCAAGACAGGCTCAGAATCTCGATCTTCCCGGGTGCCGGGCCTTGATGCTGGCCTCGTCGATATAGGTCTCGACGACCTGAAGGCTTTTGTGCCGCGAGAAGCGCTTCAGTTCCAGGAGATCATACCCGTCTTTCGCCCCCGTGGTGATGGCGCCGCGGCGCAGGCTGTGCCCTCCAAAGTCCCCTTCGAGCTGGGTGTCGCCGCATCGCTTGCGGATGATGTCCGTGACCGCCCGGTCCGACAGGGCGTGCGGCCCGATCCTGGGCGGGGTTCCGACGGGAGTGGTTCCCGCCCTGTGGCCCCGCGCGGACCAGATCCGCCGGAAGACCGGACCTTCCGTGATCCCGGCCTGCCGGAGCCAGGTCTCGTACGCCAGAACCGGGCAGTTCCGGGTCAGGCCCCGCGGGATGCCGATCAGCGCGCCCTTGCGCTGGGGATCCCCCTTGGACCGGCCCAGCCGGATCTGCATGCCATCCTCGTCCACCGTAAGGTCGTCCATCTTCAGTGCGGCAAGCTCGGAGCGCCGGAACGCGCCGGCAAAACCGAGCAGAAGAATGGCCCGGTCCCGCGCACCGACCAGATCGTGGGGACTGATGGCTTCGACGACCCTGACCAGCCTGTCCCAGGTGAGCGGGGTTTTCTGGCGGGGCAGGGCCTCCTTTGCCTCCCGACGGATGCCGGCAAGCGTTGCGGTCACCATCGGGTGGGCGGTGGGTACGGCAATCTGTGCGAGGTGGTGCAGGTAACGCAGGGCGGCGCGATGCAGATCGATGGTGCTGGTCCTGCGCCCCTGCAGCGCCATGTCGGCCAGATAGGCGGCAACATCCTCACCGCGGGCAGGCAGGGCAGGCAGGGCGTGACCGGCAGCCCAGCGACACCAGGACCGGACGGCGGCGCGATAGGTGCGCAGCGTGTTCTCGGCCTTGCTGCGGTGCATATAGGCATCGGCCGCCTGACGGGCCGTGGCCAGGCGGCCATCATGTTCGGGCACAGGCTGTGCCGAGACGACGGAAAACCATTGCGCGACGGCAGCAGCCGGCTGGCCGACGGGCGCAGGAGGCGCTGCGTCTGACGTCTTGGGACAGGCTCCTACGGGCTGGATCGGCCGGAACCAGGCCAGGAAGCTGGGCATGCCATCATCGATTTCCAGTCCGACGGCCAGTTCGAACCCCGATGGGACATCCGCAACGTGGTCCTGAGCCATCTGCTGGGCTGCCGACGCATACGGCACGCCCTGGGCGAGGGGGGTATCCGGGGAATAGCTACCGTCCGGCAATTCGATGCCCGCCAGAAGCAGGGGCAGGGGTGGTGTGAAACGCGCGGTCGAGAGGATTTCGCGCCAGCGCGCCGGATCCTGTGTCTCGGCCAGACGCAGCTGCGTCAGTTGGTCCACGCGGGCGTGCAGCGCGGCCTGCGCGCGCCTGCTGGAGCCGAGGATCCGGACATCGCTCAGCATGGGCGGCGTTCCCAGTCAGAATACCCCTGGGTGCAGAGACGGCGACCGGGACCGCGCCCGTTTTTTTTCCGGTGGCCCAGTCCGAGCTGGCCGATCGGTGCGGCAGGACGGGCCTGGCCGCCACGCGGGCAATAGGGGAGAGGCAGGCAGAGGAACGTGGCGGAAGAACTCTGGAACGGGCGCATTTCGGGATTTTAGCAGGCATTTTGGAATTTTTCATCTACTTCCGACAAGATAACCTATCGGAAGTAGGTTTTTGATCGGTCGGATTTTGCCTGGCGGGGAGGGGAGGGGGCAGAAAGTCCGGGAAACCGCGCCTTTTGGGATCAATCTGGCGCTTTTTCGTTCTCCAAAACCCGTTAACGTGATACGATGTATCTTATGAAATGTAATCGCCTTAGTCAGATCGGGGGCAGCCGGCGCGTTTGCCCGCTGAGGGTGGATGCGCGACCATCTTCGAAAGCTCGTTCGGGGTCGGCCCGCAGGGCGTTCGGGGCCGAAAACCGGGGATCCCATCAGAATGGCTGAGACCGGTCGACCGCTGCAGGCGGCGCGGCCGCCGACCGGCCTGTCGCCTGCCACGGCGCGGGCCTATGCGGCCTCCTGGCGCGCTTTCGTCGGCACCCAGGCCGTCGACGGCGACTTTCCGGTGGGCCCTGTCGCGGTAGGAACATGGCTGGAGGCCCGGGCGAAGGCCGGGCGGCCGCGGCAGAGCCTGGTGGTGGATCGCGCGGCGCTGACGGCGTGGTGTGCCGCCAATGGCGAGGGGCTTGATGTCGCCCTGCCCGCTACGCGAGTGCGCCGGACCGGGGCCGGGGTCGATGTGACTTCGCTGCTGGCCGCCGCACGACGCTGCAGGTCCGATTTGCCCGGCCTGCGCGACCGGGCTTTGCTACTGCTGGCGGCCACACTGGACATCGGCGCCGAGGCGTTGGCCCGGCTGACCGTTGAAGACATCACCGACACGATAGACGGGATGACCGTCGCCCTGCTGCGGCCCCGGTCCGGGCGCCACCGGTTGCGCCGGTTGCGGCGCCGCCGGGACCCGGCCGTTTGTCCGGTGCGGAGCTGGGCGGCCTGGCGCGATGCCGCGCAATTGCGGTGGGGGGCGGCGTTCCGGGGGATCGATGCGCATGGCACGGTCGGGGATCCATTGTCGGTGCCGGGGATCCGGTTCGTGCTGGACCGGGCGCTGGGACGTCCGGACCGCCCGGCCCACCGGACGCGGCGGACAAAATCCGGGTCCCCGCCAGAGTCCCCAGTTGGGACGGCGGTGCGTCGACGCACGATGAGGGCCGCCCCGGGCTGGATCCGGACAACGCTGACGGTGAGCGGTCCGGTAGACGAAGTGGCCCGGTTCCGGGTGGCGGCCCGGGGACCGGGGATCATCCCCTGGCAGGTGGATTTTGACTACGAACAGGCCCGCCTGCTGGCGCCGATGGCGGCAAAGGGGGCGCAGGCGGTGACGCTGGCCCGGCTGCTGCGCCAGGCATCCGAACGCCTGCATCGGATCGCCCTGCAGCATCAGGCGGCGGGTACGCCCGCCTGTGCCTTTGACCTGCACCGGCTGGTACCGGTGCCCGGTCCCATTCTGGAAGCCGGGGCGGATTCATGCGCGGCGGCGGCCTGGCTGCAGGCACAGTGGGGCACGCTGCTGCCGTTGCGCCGGGTGGAGGTCGAAGCCGTGCGCGATCAGCGCGCCCGCCGCAGTGCCCGGCTGGTCTACCGCTTCTGGTCGGCGGAATGGACGCCGTGGCAGGCGCTGCACCGGGTGCGGACGAACTGGCCGGAGTTGGTTTTCGACATCCGACCGCAGTACGCGCGCGCTGATGCCGGAAAGACCGCTAATGCTGCCTGACGAGGAGGAAGATTGGGGGGACCCACCGCGTCGGCTAGCGCGCCCGGTGGTGCCCGAGTTCCATGTCGAGGGGTTTGACGGGCCGCTGGACCTGCTGCTAGATCTGGCGGAACGGCAGCGTCTGGACCTGGGCGTGCTGTCCATCGCAGATCTGGCGGCCCAGTTTGTCGCTGAGGCGGAGCGGCTGGCCCAGACGACGCCATTCATGCAGCGCGCGGACTGGGTGATCTGGATCGCCCGGCTGGTGTTCCTGCGCTCGCGGCTGCTGTTTGCCACGCAGGCGGAAAAGCAGGTTGCCGAAAATGAGGCGCGCCGGACGGTCGGCCAGATCGAGGGGCTGTTGCAGATGCGCGCAGCGGCGGACTGGTTGGAGGGCAGGCCACAACTTGGCGTGTCGGTTTTTGCGCGGGGCAGGACAGATGCGAATGGCAGCGTTTCCGTACGGCAGGGGACGTATTTCAGTCTGATGGAAGCCAGTCTCAGTGTACTGGAGCGGGAACTGGCGCAGATTGAGTTCTCGGTTCCGATCTATCGGATTGATGTGCCTGCCTACTGGCGTGTGACCGATGCATTGGCCTTTATCCGAGCGAAAATGAGAAACGGAGCTTTCCGAAGCATATGGGACTGTGTTCCTGCGACGCCGTTTGCTGAGCCTGAGGGATTAATCGCTCGTCGAGCGGCTGTAGCTGCGACATTTGTGGCTGGGCTGGAATTGGTGCGGCAGGGAGACGCATCGATCGATACGGTCGTATTTCCCATGGCATGATGTTAGCGATTGCAGACTCTTTGGAATGAGCGGGACAACGCCACGATGGAATGGTGTGCACGGCAGCCGAAGGCAGCACAAGCGCAGCGATATGCCGCTCTGCAACGTAGCGGAAGCCTTTTCCCTGTTCTAGCAGCCTGTCGGGTTGGGGTACCCTGTGAAGGGGTAAGGCTGTAGAGTGTCGCGATGAGCCGCTTCATCCCGTTTGACCGATCCCAGCCGTATCTTCTGCCGCCTGATCTGACGTCGTGGCTTCCGGCTGACGATATGGCGCATTTCATTGTCGCAGCTGTTGAGCGGGTTCCGATGAGTGCGTTCTGCGTGCCAGTGCGCACGGGAGGCAAGGCGCAGTATCATCCGCGCCTGATGCTGGCCCTTCTGATCTTCAGCTATGCGAACGGGTTGTTTTCCTCACGCCGGATCGAGCGGGCGACATATCGCGACATCGGGGTACGCTTCGTGGCGGCGAACCTGCATCCGGATCATGATACGATTGCGACCTTCCGCCGGACGAACCGGACAGCCATTGAAGCTGCATTTGCGCAGGTCCTG
>NZ_NKTX01000086.1 GCF_003207815.1 Komagataeibacter oboediens
AAAAAGGCTTGCCATGCCTTCGATCGCCTGGCGCTTCCATTGGGCGATCATCGTCTGATGCACGCCATGTTTCGACGCCAACTCCGCCAGCGTCAGTTCCCCACGGATCGCCTCCAGGGCAACCCGTGATTTGAACTCCGCCGCATACCGTTTCCGCGTAACCTTGCCCATAAAACACGTCCTCGTTCAGGCCAGATGATAGCTTATCGCCCTGTCCGAAAAATGGGGACCACTTCTCAGGGATGGCCGTTGCACGCGACAAAGGTAAACTACGCGGAAAGAAACCCAAGCTTTCTGAACGTCAGCAAAAAGAGCTTCGCCGGATGTATGATACCGGCGATTACTCCATCAGCGATCTTTCAGAACTGTTTTCTATTTCTCGGCCAACTGTCTATCGAACTCTCAGCAGAACAGCCTCAACGTTCTTGTTGGGTTCACTCTAAGCGTACGTAAAGTACACTTTCGTGTCGTGACCCCTTATTCGCGGGGTGCCTGTGAGGATCTGGCTGCGAACCTTTACAGGGCTCTGCGGAAAAGACGGGGCAAGGCAGAGTTTCCAAAAGTCGATACGCAGACCCTGCGTGAGCTTGCGCCGATGTTCACGCTGACCTGGCTGTTCCGGACACTGGAGGACATGGCCCGGCAGATGAGGGGCCTGCGCTGTTCAATGGGGACGGAGAGGATCTGGTCTTCCACGAAGTGTGTTTCCCGCTGGCAAAGGGCGTGACGCAGAAGATGGTGGCGGATGTGCTTGACGGGATGGCAGCCCTGCGGGCAGAGAGCCGGTCATTCTGGAACTGGCTGAAAGAGCCGATGAGCGATCCCGTGCGCAAGGCTGGACGGGATGAAAACGGGCGGTTCCTGCGCACGGAGATGGATGATGGTGCGATCGTGCTGGGCACGCTGGATCTGAAGGGGCGGCAGTTGCGGCTGCAGGTGAACTCGAAAGAGCGTGCCGAACGTGGTCGTGCCATGCTGCAGGTTGGTCTGGGAGATCTCGTGCGCGCTCCGCTCACGCAGATCATGACGCCGGCGCAAGCGATGGAAGACCGGGGGACGACGCCTGGACGGGAGGTCTCGCCAGAACTGCAGATCCCGCCCGAGGAGGAAGCCCGGATTATCGGGCAGATGCTGGAGCGGCACTATCGGCAGGTGCTTGATGAGCCAGTCCCGGCCCTGGGGGATATGACGCCGCGCCAGGCCGTCCTGACAGCTTCAGGGCGTAAAAAGGTGGCCATCTGGTTGAAGGATATCGAAAACACTACGGTCCGCGCCCAAGGGAGTGGCGGTGCCATGGCTGCCTACGATTTCGGGTGGATGTGGCACGAACTCGGAATCATCAGGCTCAGGAAATAGTCCGCTTTCGCCCTCATGTCGGACATAAAAGTGGGTTGGCTCGCCTTTCGCATAACGGACATAGTCCGCGCAGTCCCCCGCTATCACTTGGAGCCGAGAGTGGGGTGATCGTTATGGGAAATAACCAGCAAGAATACAGGCGCTTAGGTTGGCCGTAGCAAGACACGCCCGAAGCCACTGGGCAGGGAGTATAAATCATTTGGATCGGGCAACGATGCTTTCGGTTTTCGGCCTTGACACGATGATGTTCGGTGCGGGCGGCAATCCAGATTTTCTGGACAGCGTCAAGATTCATGAAGGCAATTCCGAACCCAACCAGAAGGTCGAGCCAGACCGAATGGTGGCCGAGCGTGATACGGAAGCAGTTTTCATTCTGGGTTCTATTGGCATATCGGACATAATCTTCAAGTAGTTCTGTGCAGCAGTGGCCCATACCTGTCACTTGAACAAGGTTTCCGGAACTCCCGTTTCGTTTTCAGAAAAACTACCAAATTTGACAGCAAGAATAGGCAAAACAAACAGGTTAAGTATCATTGATGTCATGAGCCCTCCAAGAATGACAGCTGCCATAGGTCCTTCGATTTCCCGCCCAGGCGCATTCATATCAACAGCCAGAGGCGCCAGTCCAAGCGCCGTAACGAGCGATGTCATGAGTACGGGGACGACGCGGTCTCTGGCCCCCCGGAGCGCTGTTGTTACTCCCCATGTGAGATGTTCCCGCTCGACCAAAGTCTCAAAATGCGAAATCATCATCACCGAATTCCGAAGCGTAATCCCGAATAGAGTAACGAAGCCGACTGTTGCCCCAAGAGTTAGCGTTGTGCCGGAAACAATGATTGCCAGAATGCCGCCGACAAATGCGAAGGGAAGATTGACGAGTATCAGAGCGAGATTGCGCCATCCTTGTGTGATTATTGAGAGCAGAATCATGACCGCTATGGCAGCGAGCCCGGAATTTATAAACAGTTCCTTGCGTGATTGTGATTCAGCTTCCGCTGCGGATGTAAACTGAACGTAGGTTCCAAGAGGCAGTTTGATATTTTTTGCTATAGCCGTGCGTGCGTCCTGAACGAAAGATTGAGCTGATCGTCCTGTAACATTTGCGGTGACAGTCTGTGTTCTCTGTGCTCCCAGATGTGACACCTGATAGCGACCGTTCGTCTCATATATGTCTGCGACAGCGCGGAGTGGTACGTAGTTTCCGTGAACAGTATGCAGTGGCAGGAAGCCGACAGACGCAACATCATTACGACTTGCGTCATCAAGACGAACCATAACATTAAAAGCCGCAGAACGCTCGTATATCTGCCCCACGGTTTCACCCTGCCAGGCTGTATGGATGGATCGGAGTACATCCGCCGACCGAAGCCCCCAGCGCTCCAGATCAGCAGGGCGTAGCCGAATAGCAAGTTCCGGAACACCAGGGGGTGCTTCTATCCGGACATCTGTTGCGCCATGTATCTGATGCAACATGCGGACAATATTATTTTCCTGGATATCCAATACATCCAGATCATCGCCAATAATATTGATTGCCACAGCCGAAGACGAACCAGAAAGGGTTTCGTTTACGCGCATCGTCAAAAAACTACTGACAGAAAAACTGGCCCCAACGAACCCGTCAAGCGCTTTGCGAACGCGGGCATCAATCTGTCGGGAAGCCTTCCCATCCACCTGATTCAAATCAACCTCAAACTCGCTGGTATGTGGTCCATACGTGTCCTCATCCAGCGAGGCGCGTCCGACTCTCTGAGCAACCGAACGGATTTCGGGAAGCTGACGAAGTTTTTCTGTAACCTGTCTACCTAATTTCAGAGACTGTTCCAGGGAAGTCCCCGGAGCAGCCGTCATATGAATGATAAGGTGACCTTCCTTGAAATCAGGAATGAAATCGCTTTCAAGGAATGGAAGGGCCGCAAACCCTATCAAGGTGGTCAGGATCATCCCGCCTATAACAAATCGGGGATGGCGCATTAATCTGGCCAGAAGACGTTCATAAGCTCTGGCGGTCCATCCTGCCAGGGGGGGCTCTCTCCGGGTTTCTCCAGGCGTCGCCAAGAGCCATGCGCAGAGTGCAGGTACAACGGTTACAGCAGCGGCAAGAGAAGCCATGACCGCAAGAACATAAGCTGTTGCCAGTGGAGCAAACAGTCGTCCCGAAAGTCCGGGAAGGGCGATGACAGGCAAGAAAACGATAATGACAGCAAAGGTCGCGTAAACCACTGCACTGCGGACTTCAACGCATGCATCGAGTACGACGCGCGCTGTAGATGCGGGCTGGACCAGAAGCCGGTTTTCACGCAATCGGCGTGTAACATTTTCGACCCCGATCACGGCGTCATCCACGACCTCGCCGATGGCGATAGCAAGCCCCCCCAGGGTCATGGCATTCAAAGTAACCCCGAGTGTCTCCAGCAACGACAGGGCTATCAGAATAGCCAAAGGTATGGTGGCGCAACAGATTGCAGCGGTTCGCAGGTCAAAAAGGAAAAGAAAGATTACGGCAACCACCAGAAAACCGCCCAGAAGCAATGCTCGTGTGGCATTCCCCAATGCGGTCGTAATGAAATTGGCGGGTCGGAACAGGTCAGCATGCAATGTAATCCCCTGTCCCTGCAATTGCGGGCGGAAATCGGTAAGTGCCGCCTCGATTTCCCGGGTCACAGCCATCGTATTGGCACCGTACTGTTCCCATATATTAACCACAATGCCTGTCTTTCCCTCGATACTGGCCGCGCCGAAGGCGGGAATAGGGGCTTCAGTTACAGTGGCAATACTGCCCAGTGTGACAGCACCATTATCAGAGCGGACAATCACAGTGCGGGCCAGACTTTCTGGCGTCAGGGCCTGACCGTCAGACTGAAGAACGACTCTTTGGTTCGGGGTATCAATAAAGCCGGCCCCCTGTATGCCAGTTGCTTCCTGGGCAGCCGCAAGGACGTCATCAAGTCCGATATGATGCAAGATGAGTTGGTCTGGATGTACCTGTATCTGGAGTGACCGACGCTCCCCGCCAAACACACTGACTCCAGCCACACCAGGCAACGCCAGCAGACGCGGCCTTAATGACCAGTCAGTAAGCGTGCGCAACTGCATGAGGGACTGTTGTTCCGACGTCAGACCAATCACCAGTACCAGACCGGCGGATGAGGTCAGTGGCGTCATAGTCGGAGCATGAACACCGGCTGGCAATTGCTGTGCAACAACATTCATTTGTTCCCCGACCAGTTGCCGGGCGCGATAAATATCGGTCGATGTCGCAAACAGGACGTTGACGACTGACAGTCCCTGAATCGAAGTCGATTGCACGCGCTGAATACCCGGGAGGCCGGTCAGGGCAATTTCCATTGGGCGACTAACCAATGTTTCGACCTGTTCCGGCGTAAAACCAGCGGCTTCGGTCTGGATCGTGACCCGTGGCGGAATGAATTCCGGAAACACATCATAGCTGGCATGTCTCAAGCCATACAGGCCATAGAAGAACAACAGACATGCGGTTGCGATAACCACGCCCCGGAAGCGGATCGAAAACCCGATAATAGCTGCCTGAAGGCTGAAAGAACGTCCCGTCATCAGTCGTCATCGTCTCCTGATTCAAGCTGAGCTCGGAATTCTTCAGACAGAAGTAATTGCGTACCCTCTACGACGATTTGCGTTTCGTGTGTGATTTGTCCTGGAGTATCTTGGATCAGGTAGCCACCTTCTCGGTCCGGCACGTCGGTCGTAAGGGGTAGGCGTGTAAATTTTCCGTGTCCGTTATCACGGTATATCCACGACTTACCTTGCAGCCAGATAATAGCTGATGCAGGTATCCGGATACCGGGACGTTCCTCTTCGGTAGGCAGGAGAACGGAAACATTCATGCCCGCGACAAGCTGACTTTCAGCCGACGCAAAATAGAAAAAGCTACGCCCCTGAATAGCAGGATCGGTCATGGTTACAGGAGACAAATAGTGGAGCATTGTCCCGTGTCCACCCGTGTTTCCATAATCGGTCACATCCGCCTGACTTGGTGGGGTTGGTAGATCCGTATCTGGTGGAAGGGTCACCTTGACCAAGACCACTTGTTGTTGAAGTAACTGTGTAATGAAAATTGTATTTTTTTCGGTAGCGTCAGATATGACCGAACCAAATTGCTGTCTGATAATATTAAGTGCGTTATTCACCCGGACCTGTTCTGCTTTTACCATAGCTGAGTTGGACTGAAATCTGGCTGTTGTCTCCTGGAATTGTTCCTGAGAGATATTCTGCCGGTCGCGATACAGTCCTTTGTCACGATCGAGTTTCGCACGGACAAGCGTCTGCTGTGCCTGCATGCTCTCCAGCCGCGCTTTCATGTCAGCATAATCACTAACAAGAGTGATAAGTTGTGTTGCGTTCAGAACGTAACCATAGGCGGGAACCAACTTTCTCCAAGGCACGATGCTGGGTCGTGCAGAAGCGATGCCACTCTTCGTAACTGCTTCCGGGGAGACCGTCACGGTCGCCTCTGCGCCAAGAACCGAAACTGGTGGATCATCATCATCTGCAATAGCAATGTCCGCCACGTTTAGAACTAGGAAGACAGAAAGACCTACAAGAGGCAGCCAGAAGGCCCTCGCTTTCATGGTGAGTTCCTTTGGTTATTTTCAAGCAGGCCGGAAACCTGCGCGGCACTGGTGTGATCAAAAATGGGCTGCTGCATGCCATCTTCGATCTGACCTATGGCTTGCCGTTGCTGAATTTCTGCTTCAAGAAGAGCGGTCTCTGCTTGAATCTGCTCTATATGAGTCATAACCATCGTTGGTCGGTCGATTGCGCCTGACTGAAGGCGGTGCTGCATCTGGTTCAGCCTTACCCGTACGGTTTTGGCAAGTTCATCCGCCTGTAGCAGAATTGATGTCGTGCCGCGGTAATTGGCCGTAGCCTGCGAGATGGACTTAAACACCGTGTTCTCTGCACGCCGGAGACGAGCCGCCGCCTCATGCTCCTGCCCAACAGCTTCAGCTATGGGGCCTTCGTTCTGATTGAAAATCGGAATTTGCAGAGAGGGATTTACCTCAAAGCGATTTGAAATATCCCAGTTATAGGCGGGACTGATGGTGACATCGGGATAGCGTCGGGAAACTTCGACCCGTAGAGCCTGTCGGGCGGCGTCATAAGACGCAAGAAGTTCCCGCAGATCCGCGCGTTGCATTACGGCTTGGTATCTCATGTCCTGTGAATCGCGGTATTCCATGAGGTCGGGACAGACATCAAATGCTTTTGTATCAAGAGCAATGGAATCAAGTGCTTCGGCAGGAACCCCGATTGCTCCTGCCAGAGCTGCCTTACGGACGGCATACTCGCGCCGCAGATCACTGACAGACAACTCGGCATGGATCATTTCCGTCCGTACCTGCGATATTTCGAGAGCGGATGCTCGCCCCTGATCAAAACGTGCCTGTTCCAGGGTAAAGAGTTCGCGTTTAGCTGCCGCAGTCTCTTCCACAAGCTTGAGGCGCCCGGATACAGCCCAGACGCCGAGAAGAGCAGACCGCGTGTCGCTGCGTAGTTTCCATGCAGTATTGATGACTTCCCATTGCGCGACGGCAGCCCGATATCTGGCTTCTTTGATACGGTGATAACGCCTGCCGAAAAATTCGATCAGTATTGACGCGCCGTAGCCGACGTAATGAGCCGATGGGCCACCCAGCACCGTGAAACTGGGATTGGGCAGTTGACCGGCTGTCTTGATTCCAGCGCGAGCCGTTTCCAGTTCAGCTTTAGCTACAAGGATATCGGGATGAAAATACAAGGTAGCAAGCGTCAGGCGAGTGATGCCCCATGCGTTTTCCTGACTCGATACGTTTGGTCCGAGAACTTTTGTAATGAATTCTTGCAATCCGGCATCCGTAAATTGACGGCTGGAAAATTTCTGGACATCTGATTCCGGCGAAATATTTGAGTGATCACTATTTGTACAGCCACAGAGCAGGGGAAAAATCAGGAGAATGAATGCCGCATTATAGCGTGTGCGTCTCCTTACCTGCTTAATATATTCTAGAGTATTATATGATTTATACATTGATATGTCGTGATATATCTGATTTGTTATCTGTTAGTTCTACTCTCGATTGTCGCATAATCTGCACACCTCCACTAATACCAAGCATCGCAAGGATGGCAGCTACCGCAATATCCGGCCACGCAGAACGAGTGCCAAACACGCCCAGAGCTGCCAGCACAACGGCAACATTTCCGATCGCATCATTACGAGAGCAGATCCATACAGAACGGCGGTTGGCATCACCTTTCCGGTGTGTCCATAATATGAGGGCACAGGCCAGATTGACCGCGAGGGCAAGCAGACCAATGCCGCCCATTGCGTCTGGGTGAGGCGGATGGTTGCTGTTCATTACTATCCACCCAGCATTGGCCATTACCCATAGCCCAGCCATGAACAGGGTCAGGCCTTTCAGAAAGGCCGCGCCAGCTCGCCATCGCAATGCCATTCCGGCAACACTGAGGCTTATTGCGTAGTTGGCGCTGTCGCCAAGGAAATCAATCGCGTCCGCCTGTACGGATGCAGATCCAACCGACACGCCAGCCCCAGCTTCAACGGCAAACATGCTGGCATTGAGAAAAAGCGCGATCAGGAGCGCTCTCCGCCATGATTTATTGATTGGTAGCGGCGTATCTGTGCATCCACCACAGCATCCTCCTGCCATCCAGCGCCTCCCTGACGAATCATCTGTTTTAATGTATGCTCCCTGTAGCAACTACAGGGTCAAGAGGCAGGGAATGCGTAAGCATCCGGCGGGAGACGCGGGCGTATTCAGGCGGCGATGGTATTGTGGACCTGCTGGTGGGCTTTCCAGTGCCAGGGCAGGAGTTCATGGAGGCGTGGATTGGGGATGTCATTGATCCGTGCCAGGACATCAGCGAGCCATGCATGGGGATCGACATCGTTCAGGCGCGCGGTGACGATCAGGGAATACATGGCGGCGGCGCGCTCTCCGCCACGATCGGACCCGGCGAACAACCAGGCTTTC
>NZ_NKTX01000087.1 GCF_003207815.1 Komagataeibacter oboediens
ACGCTCCAATGCCGTCAGTTCAATCGCAACCGCTACACGTCCCATTCGATTACCCCTGCCATCAGGATAATCATATAAACTTCTCGATCAGGACACTAGAGAGTTTCCTGGCTTTCGTTGCATCCTGTGACCTCAAAGAGGTCCGCATCTGGGGCAATGGTGCCGCATTGACAATATGTTGCTGTCCGAACTGTACCGCCGCCTCAAGGTGCGCGTGTCGTGGCAGTTCTTCAATGACCGTTGCTTCCGACTATTCACTCTCTGATGGCCACCTGAAAGAGATCGAGAATATCTTCGAGTGCGAAGATTCCATTAAGATTCATCCTGGCAGCTTCCGATAGTTTTGGAATGGCACGTTCGAAGATTGCCAGATTGATCTCCTCATTCAATCGGGAGGGATAGAGAATACCGTCAGGTTTGGCAGGATGGTTATGGAGTGCGAGTGACCATTGGCGCGCGGGACGCTGGTCCGACCCGCCGACTACATCGCTGGGAATGCCCATCCTTAAGGGATTGTCGCTCCGCAGATCGACAACCCGCAAATCAGTGACCACCACGATCTCCGCATAATCACGGTCGGTGATTTCCTGCTCGGCGAGCAGAAGCTCTCCGATTACGCCATCACGACTGTCGCGCAGGATGGCTTCCACGAAACAAACCTTCAGGGTGCTGCCGACATAAAGAACCCCAAACCGCTCAGGTGGCGGCAGATCCCTAGGATCGCTGAACCGGCTCTCGTTCTTGCCGAAACCCAGAGTGTCCGAAAACCGCCGCAACAGGATGCGCCCATAACGGGTACCGGCTGGTACTGTTGTCACAACGAGGTCAGCTTGGTCGAAGTTGCTGGGGGGTAGGCTTGCGGACGACATTTACGCGAAGGTGCCCTCGGCGATACTGGCCGCGACCGAGAGGACGCGTTTATCTTCTCCTTTCTCTAAGGCCGCGATTGCAGTCCGTCCTTCGAGTTCAGGGTGCTTTTGGGTGAGGAACCGGTAAATGGTCCACGGACTGTCGCCAAGCGCGGTAAACAGGTTCGGGATGATAGCGAACGGACGACCGTCGCGATCGAGTTGCCAGGCCGGGTAACGACAACCGCGTGTCGGGCCTTCGAGGCCGATCAGCTGGCGAGCGTGCCGACGGGCATTCACCGTGACACGGGTTGTTCCCATGCGCCGCGCCAGTTCTTCCGCCGTCACCATATCCTCATGGGCAAGAATGCTGGCGGCCAGCGCCTCGCCACGCGCCTTCGCGCGCGCCAGACCGCTACCGGACGTGCGCTCCGCCGCCTGTGTGCCTGCAATGTCCTGATTCTCTGGAGGATGCACAATCCGGACTGTACCTTCGGGCGTGACTTCGACTGAAAAGCGGACGCCACGTCCTGTTTTCCGGGTCTCCGCCAGCGCGTGGCCGAGATTTTCGATCACAGAGCGTGCTGTTCCCACCTGTCTGGCGACAGATGTCAGCGCAGTGCGTCCGACAGGAATGGAAACGGGTTGCACGCCGCGTGCGCTGAGAACCACAGTGCCGCTACGCGTTTTCGCCGCAAGACGGCGCGATTTTGTGGTGAAAGAGGATGCAGTTGCTCGGGGCATGGTGTATCTCCTGCCGTATCCTCCTCATTTTCGATAAATCTGTCAAGCCCGATAAGTTCGTAAAGGTATGGCGTTTAACGTCATGCTTTCATGACCTGTTAGCAGCCTGTCAGTTGTCCAGAATTTCCAGGGCTGGAAGGTTCTTCACAATCTTCATGGTTTCCAGGCTGATCGTGATGACACGCAGGAACAGGTCCAGCGGATAGCGGGGGTCGTTCATGGTTTCGATGGCCCAGTTATTGGCATCGTTGACGATACCGCTGGCCTTGTCGGTTTTCACGCATTGACGTTCCACGACCCAATCGAGGGCAGGCTTGCCGTTCACCACGTAGTCGTAGGCTTCCAGAGGGATACCTGTGATAGTGATGCGGTCATTGTAATGCAGGATGGTTTTGTTCTTGCCCTTGCCGTATTTCATCTGTGTCACCCGATAGTTGTCGGGTGACAGTGATCCTTTGCCGTAGTCAATCTCCACGCCTTCATAGATGGGCTGGCTATCAAAATTTACGTGCATTTCGCCCAACCTGCGACCAGCATCCGAGAAGGCTTTGAAGGCTTCATATGTCTTCATGCGGGGAATGCGGGGCAGTTCCTTTCGCAAGGTATCTGCGTAGCGTTCCCGGTATTCGGGCGAATGCAGAAGGCCATAGACATAATAGAACAAGTCTGCCTTGCTGAGTTCCTTGTCCGGATAAGCATCCTGAAAGTGCTTCAATCCCTCATCTGTGATGGTTTCGCGTCGTACAAGACGTGGTTGAGAAGGTGTCTGTTCAAATAGACTGCCCTGGGAAGTGTTCATTGGCTGTCCTCCGTTTCGTAAAGAAACATCGGAAAGCATTGGACCCCGTGTAGAAGGTGCAGGTCCGGAGTGCAGGATATCATCATTGTTGAGAAAGGCCGGTCTTCTCCCGGACTGGCTATGCAAATAACAAGATTCCTCTCTTGTACTTCTGTTGTTGATCGAGTATAATTGTCCTGTCCTGTCCTGTCCTGTCCTGTCCTGTCCTGTCCTGTCCTGTCCTGTCCTGTCCTGTCCTGTCCTGTCCTGTCCTTCTTCATATAAATATTCAGAAAAGCATTGTGTTCCGCCATCACTTTGCAAATCTGGGACAGATTTGCTCATGAGTACAAACTGACTGTCATCGTGCTGGCGTTGCTTAATCATAATTACTCTATTATCCGCCTTAGCGTCAGGAAACAGTCGAGGCATTTGATAGACCATCTCGTTCAGGCGTCTGTTGAAATAGAGCCATTGGAACGTGAATGGTCTGTAAATGCCCTGTGTAAGACAATCAGAGGAATATAGAAGATCTTTCCCTTTGATAAAATCTTGCTTTAGAGTGCGGGTCCAGCTAATTTTAGTGGGGTTGGTATCAATAAACTTATCCACCTCATTGTCTCGTGCCTGTCTATTCGAGACTGGGTATGCTTCATTAAAACGCTTGAGTTCCTGATTATAGGCTGAAATGGTGGTTTGCATATTGCCTGCCAGAGCCTTTTCTCCAGCATTCCAGCACCACGCATCTCGCTGGGTTTTGACTCCAGCTGAATAGGTCGCGAACAAAACAGGCCCGGCATCTTTCTCTTTACTGCCGATAGCGATGAAATTCCCGAAGCTGTCATCCCGTTGCCGTAGCCAGTCGCCATGTTCATCCGGTGTGATTGTCTGCCATAGATCTTCGCCAGTCAGGCCATTGATGCTGGCCAGTTCCTGAATACGTTTCAGCTTCTGCTCACGGGTCAGATAATCCCCAATATCGTGGAACAGAATACGACCCTGTTCCTTTGCATTTGGATTCTTAACCATGAGGGAAATGGCAATCGGCGCCCGGCTTCCAGCATCGAATATCTTTCCACCTTCTTTGCGAGATGTTTCCCCTGATGTACGCTGGTTCCCCCGCAGATGAAACACATGGATGGAGGAAAATTCTTCGGCCAGACACCGGCGTAAACCATTTGCCGTATTGGCATCCAGAAAGCCTGCGTTGGTCACGAAACCGATGACGCCACAATCCCCAATGCGGTCAGATGACCAGCGAATG
The DNA here is from genome assembly GCF_003207815.1 of Komagataeibacter oboediens. Lineage (GTDB taxonomy): Bacteria > Pseudomonadota > Alphaproteobacteria > Acetobacterales > Acetobacteraceae > Komagataeibacter > Komagataeibacter oboediens. Next base: position 3,635 of record NZ_NKTX01000087.1, read on the forward strand.
GCGCGGATATAGCTGTCATACAGGGCGCGCTTGTTCGTGGCACTGGACCGCTCCGCATAGGTCTTCGCAATCCGCGCATCCAGAGTGGGATAGGCCACATTCTGGTTGTTATCATTCCCACTTTCCTGCCCCACGGAGTACGGCGGGTTCCCCATGATCACACGGATATCCAGCTTCTTCTGTTTGTGGATACGCCGGTTGTTGTCCTCTAGGGTCGCACTTACCAAGTCATGCGGTTCATTCAGCCTGAAGGTATCCGTTAGGCAGATACCCTCAAAGGGTTCATATGTTCCGTCCATTAGGTCGAAGAATGTAGCCTCGATATTGATGGAGGCGATATAGTAAGCCAGCAGGACAATTTCGTTAGCGTGCAGTTCCTGCCGGTATTTATGGAGCATTTGCTCCTTCGTGATCAGCCCGCTCTGCAATAACCGGGTGATGAATGTGCCCGTGCCCGTGAAGGGGTCCATGATATGGACGTCCTTGCTCCCAAGGGTCTGACCGAACTCGCTTTCCAGCACGTCATTGATGGAACGGATGATGAAATCCACAACCTCAATAGGCGTGTAGACAATACCCAGGCGGTCCTTCAGGCGTGGGAAGGCTTTTTGGAAAAAGCCGTCATACAGTTCCTTGATGACCTTCTGGCGGCCATAGGACGTATCAATACCCGAAGCCCGTTCACGGACGCTGGTATAGAAAGCCTCCAGCCTGTCCGTTTCCTTGTGTAGGCTGTGCTTGTCCAGCGCATCCAGAACCGTCTGCATGGCTCTGGACATGGGGTTGTCGCCAATGAAGCTATGGCCAGCGAACAGGGCTTCGAACACGGGGCGGGTGATGAGATGTTGTGCCAGCATCTCGATGACTTCGTCCTCGCTGATGCTGTCGTTCAGTTCCGTTCGCAGGTCTGACGTGAATTCCTTGAACGAGGTCCGGGCTTCCACGTTGTTGGGATTCTCCAGAATGGTTTTGATGCGGGTGATGTGGGTCTGGGCAATCCGGGCGATATCATCGGCCCAGTCTTCCCAGTGATGACGGTTGCCGACCTTCTTGACGATTTTGGCATAGATAGCCCGTTCAATTTCCCCAACTTCAAATTGCAGGGTTTCCTGCCTGTCGTCGTCAGGGAATGAAGCCTTCTTTCCAATTTTGTAGGACGAATGGGCTTTCTGGGTTGTGCCTGTTGTCAGGGCCTTTGTCTTAGCCGTGATCTTCTTCGTGACCGCGATGACTTCCATGCGGGATGTGTCAGGTCTGGCCTGAAGATCCATCTTGTTGATCATGTGATCAAAACGGTCATCGTGGGAACGCAGGGCCTGAAGCACCTGCCAGACCACCTGATAGGTCTTGTTGTTATCCAGAGCCTGGTCTGGCTCAACCCCAGCCGGGATAACTACGGGCAGTACGACATAGCCCCGCTTCTTGCCTGGTGCGACCCGCATCACACGGCCCACGGACTGGACCACATCCACCTGTGAATTCCTGGGGGTCAGGAACAGGACTGCATCCAGCGCCGGCACGTCCACCCCTTCGGACAGGCAACGGACATTGGATAGAACCCGACATATGCCTTCCGGGGGCTCGTCCTTCAGCCAGGCGAGTTTGCCTTCCTTTTCGCTGGCATTCATCCCGCCATCGACGTGTTCGGCTTCGCAGACCAGACGGGCGTCAGGTTCAATGTCTTCCTGTTCCTGATATTCCTCCACGACCTGCTGGAACATATCGGCAATCTGGATGGAACTGACCTTGGGTGTCCTGCCCTTGTAGTCGGGAGAAATGACCTGACAGAAGGCAACGGCCCGTTTCATCGGTTCGGGTATGGTCGTCCCCTCACGAGGCAATCCGCCCGTCGCCAGCGCCTTCCAGCATCCAACAATTTTGGAGGCATCGGAGACGGTCAGGCCGTTATCGGGGTCATCCAGAAGCTTTTGGACACTACGGCTGACGGTTCCCTCGTCAACCGCCAAGACAATGACCTTGTAGTCCACCAGCAGTTTGCGCCGGACGGCCTCGGAGAAGGTGATGACATGGAACTCAGGCCCGTAGATGGCCACATTGTTCATGCCATAGACAATGGCCCCCTCTTTTTCAGCCTTTTCCCGCGCCACATCGCCGTAAATACGCGGGGTGGCAGTCATGTAGAGTCGGTGCCTGCCAGCCAGATAATTCTGGTTATGGACGCGGACGAAGGCGCTATCGTTTTCCTCACCCCCGAAAGTGACCCCTGTTGTCCTGTGCGCTTCATCGCAGACGATCAGATCGAACTCGGGGTAGTCATGCTCCTTCTGGGCATGGCTGATGACATCGATGGAATGATAGGTCGCAAACACGACCGTCATATGCGCGTCGTCATGCCGTTTGGCGTGTTCGGTCGCCAGACGGCCGGGACTGGTGGTTGCCGGGTAGCGGATTTCGTGGATGTTGACCTTAATCTCGTCGTCGTTCTTCGCCTTCTTTTTTCCCACGTCACTGTCGGAACAGACCGCGAAGCTGTGGAGCGGTACCTGACTTTCCTGGGTCCATTCGGTCAGGGTCTGGGACAGCAGGGACAGGCTAGGGACGAGGAACAGGACACGACCACCGGCCCCGACCTGCTGTTCCGCGATTTTCAGGCTGGTGAAAGTCTTGCCCGTCCCGCAGGCCATGATTAGACGGCCACGGTTATGACTCTTGAAGCCGGCCAGAACCCGGCGGATAGCGGTTTCCTGATGCTCGCGAGCTTTCTTCTGCGCCCGCAGGATAGGAGCAATCTTGGGCTGATATTGCGACCAGTCAATCAGGCTGGTTTCCAGGTCATACAGATCAATCTTGCTGACGGGCGGATGCTGGTCCGCAAGCGATGCCTCGGCATTGTCGGTCCAGTGGTTGGTCGTGGCGACAATGATACGTCGGGCAAAATGCTTTTTTCCCGAGGCGGTGAAAAAGCTGTCGATATCCTGCTTGCTGATACGGTGAGACGGGGCATAGAATTTGCACTGGATGGCATGGTATTCACCGGTGTCCCGCGTTCTGGCGACCAGATCGATGCCCGTGTCTTTCGCGACATAGCCTTCTTGGGTTGCCCAGTCCTTGTATGTCCATACCTGGTCATACAGGTCCGCGTAGCTCGGCTCTGTCCGCAGATAGCAGACAATCAGTTCCTCGAAGTAGGTGCCTTTCTCGCGCTCTGTGACGGATAGATTTCTGTAGGTATCAAGCAGTTGGGAAAGCGCGGACATAATCGGGCAAGCCTTTGGACGGTCTGAAAATTACGTCTGGCCAGATTAGCCCTTGCCACAGGGATGGGGAATAGAGCCTGCTGACAAAAGGTTTTTTAGACTGACGTGGACATGATTCAACGCTGGTATTTGCGGAAATCTATGAATGCGTGGCGATCAGACGGACGAAGAAGGGGCGATCATTGGCGACCTGCTTCCATCTGAACGTGGGCGTTGGTCACAACTGGCACAGGATAACCGGCTGTTTCTCAATGGACTGCTTTATGTCCTGCGTATCGGTTGCCCATGGCGGAACATTCATGGGTGCTACGGAAAATAGAACTCGGTCTATCAGCCTGTCGGGTTGGGTTACCCTGTGAAGGGGTGAGGTTGTAAGGTGGTGAGATGAGCAGCTTCATCCCGTTTGACCGGTCTCAGCCGTATCTTCTGCCTCCTGATCTGAAGTCGTGGCTTCCTGCTGACGATATGGCGCATTTCATTGTCGCAGCCGTTGAGCGGGTTCCGATGAGTGCGTTCTGCGTGCCAGTGCGCACGGGTGGCAAGGCACAGTACCATCCGCGTCTGATGTTGGCCCTTCTGATCTTCAGCTATGCGAACGGGTTGTTTTCCTCACGCCGGATCGAGCGGGCGACATATCGCGACATCGGGGTACGCTTCGTGGCGGCGAACCTGCATCCGGATCATGATACGATTGCGACCTTCCGCCGGACGAACCGGACAGCCATTGAAGCTGCATTTGCGCAGGTTCTGCTTCTGGCGCGCGAGACGGGTCTGCTGCGTCTGGGTGTAGTATCGATCGACGGCACGAAAATTGATGCCGACGCTTCGAAATACCGTTCCCTGCGCTACGACCGGATCAGGGCGCTGCGCGAACAGCTGGCGATGGATATCGCGAAACTGATGGACCAGGCGGAGCACGCAGATGCCACAGACAGCGATCCGCAGGCATTGCCGGAAGCGCTTGCCCGACGGGAAACACTGAAAGCGAAGCTGGACGAAGCCTGCGCCCGGCTGGAAGCAGATGCGAAGGCGCAGGCCGAGGCGGCGCGATCGGCATACGAGAAAAAGAAGGCGGTGTATGACGCAAAAACAGGGCGTCGCGGCCGGGCGCCCAAACCGCCCGATGATGAACCACCACCCGACCGGCAGATCAGTCTGACCGATCCCGACAGCCGCCTCATGCGGCGCTCGGACGCCCATGAATTCCGGCAGGCTTACAATGCCCAGGCCGTGGTCTGCGCCGAAGGCAGTCTGTTAAGCGGCATGGAAAAGTGACCCCTTCGGAAGGGGGACAGGCAGCCAAAAACGACCCCTTTCTGAGAAACGGGTTCACGATGGCCTTCATGCTGAA
>NZ_NKTX01000088.1 GCF_003207815.1 Komagataeibacter oboediens
GATTTGATCTGGCGCGGGCTTTTGCTGGGGCTTTGGTCGAGCGTTACGGTGTGGCGGCGGATGTTGCCCTGCATGCTCCCAGCCGTGAGGGAGACGCACGGAATCATCACGTGCATATCCTCACCACGACCCGCGAGGTCGAGCCGGACGGTCTAGGCAAAAAGACCCGAATACTGGATGCCGCCAAGACAGGCGGACCAGAGATCGAGAGCCTGCGTGAGCTGTGGGCCATGCAATGCAATGAGGCGCTCGAACGCCACGACAAGCCTGCCCGTGTCGATCATCGCAGTTACGAGCGGCAGGGTATCGAGAAGATGCCGACCCTGCATCTCGGTCCGACCAGTGTGACCATCGAGCGGAAGCATCAGGCCGAGGCCGAACGGAAAGGGGAGGATTATCAGCCCCGGACGTTCAAGGCGCGGGAGAACCGGCGCAGGCGCGGCCTGAATGAGCGTGTGCGTGAGCTGGCCCAGGAACTGGCAGGCGTCATCCAGAAGGTTCGTGCTGCCAAGAAAGCCGCTGCCAGCTCACTTGTGCGGGCCTTTGGCCGCAGTCGCCGGGCTGAACAGGAGACCGAGGCCAGATATGCTGAGATGCTGCGCCAGCGTGAGGCAGAGCAACGACGGCAGGCCGAGGAGCAACAGGAGCGGGCCGCAGAAGTCCGCAGGAGGGTTTTGAAGCGGCAGGAGGAGCAGAAGCAGCGGATCGAGAGCAGGCTGGCGCAGCTCATTCGTGAAGCGCCGGAAAAGAGGGCGGAGCTGTTCGCCAGATTTTACCCGACAGATCCTCTCGCCCGTGCTGTGGATGCCAAGCTGCATCGTATGGGGCTGGAGGAACTGGAGGCCGAGGAAAAGGCCGTCAGGACCGGACTGGAGCGATACGAGGCGCAGGAGCGGCATAGGCGGTCCGAAGGCCCAGGTATGCGTGTGAGAGGTCGAGGACGTGGCCGGGGTGGGCCTGCCCGGTCGAAGGGCCGGGATACGGACCTCGATCCTAGTGGCGGTGGATCGGGATTTGAGCCGTTCTGATTTTTTAAGATAAGGAGTTTATATGCTCCATTTTATAGAGATCATTTAAAACATCTTCGTAAATAATTCTTATGTTTTTATCGTCTTCAATATAGAAAAGGGAATTATCATTTATATCTTTATCTAAAGAATTATATCGATTAAATCTAATAACTATATGCCTATATAGGCATTTTTCAGCGTTTTTAACATCTTTAATATCCCAATTATACAATTCCCATGCTATAATTAATTTGAACGGAGCGCATTCATGGGTTCCGTATAGTTTTTTACCAGACCATTTCCTTCCGTGGTCTTTTATTCTTCTGTACAATTTAATTGCGCCCGCGTATCCGATTCTTATTACGTTGGGTGCGTTAATTGATCTAATTATATATATTCCCATAGTATCTCTTTTAAGAGAATCAAGGTTATTTTCTTCTATTATTTTGATCATTTGTTCACATGCTATATATAATATTTTTATATATCAGTTATGGTTTACTGACGATTTTTAATATAAAATTTCTTGATGTATATGTATATATGAAAAATTATTTATATAAAAGGAGTTAGAGTATTGAAAAAGTTATTTACTTTAATGGCTGTATCAGGATTTTTACTATCACTCAACAATACAGCCCATTCTCAAGATATTTTAATGCCGAAAACTGAAAATTATAATTATAATGACGGAGGAACTATAACTAAAATAACTTACAAAAATGGATCCTATATGTGCAGCACTAATGCAAAAATAGTTCAAGTTGGCAATTCTATAAGAACAATATATTGGCAATATTATTCTGATTCTAATACTTTTATATTTGCCGTATCGGATGATCGTCTTTATGCCCATAGAGGCGATAATTTTAATGTAGTTGTTGGAATAAATGGGAACCCCGTTAAAGGGGATATGAAGTATTTTGAGGATATAAACCAGAATTTTTATTTTCTAGACACACCTTCTCTTGGACTTCCGCCAAATTATTTTGTTGATTATATAGCTCAAAAGGGGGTTATAGCTATGAGATTTACAGATGTATCTGACAATACTGTTCCAGATATATCAATGGTCTATCCGTGGTTTACGTTCAAAACGGATAGAGAGCATTTGTTGGCATGTGCATACAATAAATAATTATGAAAATGTGACATAATAATTTAAATATTTTCAATGGGTATTTAGAAGTATCCATTGAAAATCATTAAATATACAATATTATTAATATTCATATATCCACTTTACAAGTAAATAAACTTTTTATTGGTGCGGTTCATTCATATCTTCGCTGCTCATTTGTCGAGCAGGTATGTCTGGCTCCATTCCATACAATGATGGTTGAGACGGGGGCGGCATGCCAGGGCCGGAAGGTAATTGCTGTTCACCGGGATAGAGGGTGGGCAGGCGCTGGAGAGCCGGTTGGCTGCCTAATGCATCTTTGTCAGGTTGTTCGGCGGACGAGATGACCACAGCAGCAGAAAACAAGCTATGTCGTATACCGTCGCGTGCACCTGACCACACCACTCGATCGTTCAGCACATAAGCGTTGACGGTACCACGATCTCCGATTTGTCGCACTTCGAGCCAGTTTCCGGCCTGTAGGACTTTGACGGCCGTGCGGACGGTTCGATCTGAAACGCCCATGAGAGATGCGAGCGTCTTTTGACTGATAACAACGGCATTGTGATTGCCTACTCGTGCCGCGAGTAGATGCATAAGACGTGCTGCTTGAGGAGCCTGCCCCATTAAAGCGGCCCATGCTTCGTGAGCTGCCCTCTCTGTCTGAACCCATGATCCGATAGACTTTTTTTCTGCTATATTTTTCATGTTTTCAGAATCTTTTTTCCCAAAACTGGTTCCAATTACATACTATATTTTTCCTGAAATGGGAAACAGATTTCCGCACCCCCGGAAGCAGTACATTTCCGGGGGTGCGGAAATGAGCTGTTTCCGCACCCCCCCCTACAAGTCATTGAAAACAAAAGAGAAAAAAAATGCTCCTTCTAATGATCTAATGGGGGTTCGTTTTCGTGTGTTCTGACGATGGGGGACGATGCCTGAACGGACTGCTTTCCTTCCCCTAAAAATTAAAAAATCAAAAAATCTACTTGGTGATATTGGGTGTGCCGGTGGGAATGTGGATTGAGCGTGGAGCCGGTGGGCAGCGGTGTGGGCAGGCGGTGGACAGGCCGTAGGGCTGTCCACGGGCTGTCCATGCCCTGTCCACGGGCGGAGCGCGGCCCGAAGGGCAATCCACATTTCCACCGGCTGGATGTACCACGCCGGGAGTGTACGCGCGCGAGCGGCAAAAAACGACATCGTATCGACCAGCTCCGGCGCTTCGCGCGCTACGCGGTTCCTGCTCCGCACTCACCCGGAGCCTGTAGGCTGTCGTTCGTTGGCACTGCTGATCTGCTTAGGAAGGGGAGTAGTTGGCGAAGCAGTCGGCTCATTACGTGGCTACAGCGCGTCAGAAGGCCGTAGAAGGCACCATAGGATCATTTGAATGGATTTATGCGCAATGGCATGAAGGGGCCTGTACGGTCTTTTACGGGCCTTCAGGCCCTGTCAGCGCTCCTTGATGTTCGAGACTCCCGATCTTTTTTTGCTGCTGGGCGTCCTTCAGGCCATCCCGTATGAGCGCATAGGCTTTCGCAGCCACCGATTTGGGAATGGGAGCACCTGCCGCAGACAGTTGGGCGATCATGCTGACCAGACGTTCCGCGTCAGACAAGTCTGTCGCCTGTCTGACAGGTGTGTCAGACAGGTTTTCTCCCTGTTTTCTGCCACTTTTTATGTGGGAGCGAATGGCCCTGTCCAGCCAGTCGCCAATCGTGAGACCTTCCCGCCTGGCCGCCGATAGGGCGGCATTCCGCACTTCTGGATGAACGCCACGGATTGACCACGGCTTGGGGTCGTCTGTCATGTCTGACTCCTTGTCTGACTTGTCTGACAGGGAGTGTGATGGTGTTTATCTGCCCGGCACAAGCGAAACAGTGTGGGCTATGCGTGTGAGAGGTCGAGGGGGCTGGGATACGGACCCCGTTCTAGCACTACAGTTGTGTTTTGATGTGAGAAGCATAGGCTTTTGCCTGATGTATTCGTCTGAAGCGTGACCAGTGCAGGATATGGTTGAGGGAGAGCTGGCGCTGGGTCAGCCTGACGATAAGACGCCGGATTTCCTGAATGGACCACCGGATCAGACCTGGTGCGGGTTCGCTGGTCTTTTTTTGGGAGACCTGTCGTTTGCCTGTGCCCTGACCCCGGCCATCAGGGCATAGGCCAGCATGACAAGGGATACGTGACGATGCCAGCCGTGCCAGGAGCGGGTTTCATTGTGATCGAGGCCGAATTCGTTTTTGGCCGTTCTGAACCCCTCTTCAATCCGCCATCGCGTGCCTTCGACCTGAACCAGCTTTTCAGGCGTCGTTCCTGAGGGGCACCAGACAGTGAAGTATGCAAGATCCCCGTCGGCTGGGTTCCGGCGCACAAGGAGACCCCGGATCCAGGTTCTGTTGTCGGCCGGGGTATAGTCTGCCCCCTCGAGTTCGGCGAGCGGACACCACAGCCAGTCATACTGACGATCGCCTTTCGTCCCGTGTCCGGCTGACAGGGAGACCCAGTCTTCTTCTGGAGCGTCCCGGGCGATATCACGGGCTTCTCCCGCAACCGGTCTCTCTCCCAGGCCCCAGGAGTTGAACCAGTGACTGCCTGCCACCCCCAGAACATACCCTTTTGCGGCATGACGCAGGCTCATTTCGATTTCCCCTACGCCATAGACACTGTCAGCAGCGACCCATTCGAAGGGAAGGCCAGCCTGCAGGCCGCGTTCGATTATCTGTCGGGCCAGAGAAGGTTTGGTTGCAAACGTTACGTCCGCAGGAACAGAGACCGCAGACAGCCGTACCGGATCTGATGTCCAGGCTTTGGGAAGATACAGGGCGCGATCCACGAAAGCATGACCCCGTGAAGAGACATAGGCTGCAAACACACCAACCTGACAGTTCGTGATCTTTCCAGCCGAACCCGTGTACTGGCGCCCTACTCCACAGGACGCCTTGCCTTTCTTGAGAAAACCGGTCTCATCGATCACAAGAACCGCGTCTTCATCACCCAGGGTACTCTGAACATGATCGCGGACAATGTCGCGCAGACCGTCGGCGTCCCACTGCGTCCGGCCCAGCAAAGCCTGCTGACGCCAGGGGCCTTCGTCGCCTGCGGCTTCCGCACGTTGCCAACCCGTCTTGCGCGGCAGATTGCCCAGGAGCGTTTCCAGATAATGCTCCGCTGAGACCGCAACCCGATCCTGACCAAACAGGGGGCGTATTTTTTCCTTGACCGCCCGTAATCCCTCAACCGTCAGCGACAGCGTCTCCTCAACAGACGCGCCACCTGTCATCCTGTTCCGTTCCATACCAACACACGGAATCATATCTCGCATCAAAACACAACTGTAGTGCTAGGGGAACTGGCGGCGTGCATGGACCACATTGACAATCTCAACGCTCGTTGCGGTCACCCGATAGAGAACGATGTAATTTGGATGCGCCACGATTTCGCGCAAGCCAGCCGCTCTTTCGCTGGTACGATAGAGATAGGGATGTTCGGATAACGGCTGGACGACCGCTTCCAGCCTGATTTTTAGTCGTCGAGCCGCTGGTGGATTTTCGGCGGCTATATCTGTGATAATCTGACGTAAATCGGTACGGGCGGTATCACGCCAGGCAATTGGTAGCATCAGGCAGAACGGCGGCGCTGTTCTGCGGTCCGGATGATGCTTTCCATCTCGGCCATAACCTCATCGTGTGGGATTGGTGGGCGCGGGTCGGCCAGACTGGCTGCAATCTTAGCTTGAAGCCATGCAGTGTATTCAGTTTCCTGTTTGGCCGTCTCGAACTCGGAGACGATGGGGGAGAGTGCTTCGCTCATCATGTGGCTCCTGTCGTGGGTGACGTGATAAGGTTATAATACCAGAAAATTAGGTTTGATGCCGGTTTTTTGTGTTTAGTGTCCCGCAGGGCGAAACTGTTATCAGACGGAAAATTCAGGAAACACCGGGAACGTTTGTCTGTCATGTCTGACACTTTGTCTGACTTGTCCGACAGTGGGAATGGCATTCCTCCGCGCAAGCAAAACAGTTTCAGGGCGCATTGTTGCGCCTGGCCCACCAGTCGTCATGAGCCGCCTGCATTCTGATCCAGAGGTCGGGGCCATTTTCTAGCAGTTGGCCCAGCCGCTCTGCCAGATCGGGGGTGACAGGCTTTCGTGCGGCCAGCAGCTCATCAAGGCTCTGGCAGGATATGCCGAGCGCCTGTGCGATTTCTGGCGCATCTATGCCACTGGCAGGAAAGACGTCCATCCGCAGCAATTCACCCGGATGGGTGGGGCAACGGTTTATATCCCGTGGCATCATTCACTCCTGACGTGAAGTTATGACGATGGGAGCGACCATTCAGGCCCCCCGCCGGTGTCTTTCATCGGCGTGCACCAGTGTCCGCCATTCTTCTGGACGACATGATACCCCTCGATCTGGCACCGACCGAATGCCTGTACCTCTCCGGTCTGGTCCATCTGATAGGCGAGCGCGCCGGATGGGGAAGATGCCGCCCATTCAGCTAGGGCACTTCGTGCCTTGGCCTGTTGCTGAATTTCGGCCAACCCTTCCGCATACCCACCCCGATGCCCGAAGGTGTATCCAAGGAAGGCCGCGACGAAAACAAGAAGCAGGGCCGAGGCGCTGCATGTCCAGATCAGAGCCTTTCGATCCCCACTGATGTACCCAGTTACGTCCTTGCAGCTTTCTTTCACCTCATCCGCAGATTTTTTTATCTCGTGGGCCGACCTTTCTAGGAACTGGACGTGTTCAGGGATCGTGTCGGTAATTCTGGAATAAGCCTCCTGTGACTTGATGATCGTCTGCCGGAGCTTTTCCAACTCCTGCAAAGCAAAATCGTCATCATCATCACCAGAGTCATTCATGGATTATGCCCCCGTATGGACGCCATCTTCTGTGGTCGGATTCTGGTCGTTTTCAGGTCGGGGTGTGACAAAGCCATTATCCCGGAAAGCTTTTACATCCTGTTCCCGTGTTAGACGCTTCAAAAGTTCATCAATGACCCGCGAGAACCGCTCATCCCGTTCGGCAAGATTGAGTAACGTCGCGCCGAGAATTATCTTTTGCCTGTCAGCAATTTTTCTCTGCTGCCTGTTCTCTGCCTGTTTGGCATCACGCAAGGCACGCTTTGCCTGTTCGAGGCGTTCTTCCGCCGCGATAATTTTTGCAGACTTCTTGTGCTGGACTGCATCTGACATGACTACAGTTTCTCCCTACACTTGTTAGTATATCATGAATAGATGTTGACCTCAACACTTAATGCCGATTAGGTATTAAGGGCGCACTTATGCAAACTCTATGAGTTTGCGTGCTTTGGAGAAAAAAATGAGTTATAAAATAATTGCCTCTTTGACTCTTACAGCTCTTGAAAGAGATGTGATGGTATTTGTTCATAAAGGTTATGAGCCAGTTGGTGGTGTAACGTATATTCCTAATTATAATGTTCATGATGTTCCGAATTGGGATGATACAAGTTATTCACAAGTTCAGAACGTAATGAAAGATAAGGGAATAGAAGATAACAAAATTGATATTTATACGCAGGTAGTTTTCAAAAAAGATAAATAATATGGCGATCTTTCATCTGTCTGTTAAAACCGTATCGCGGAGCACCGGTAGGAGTGCCGTTGCCGCTGCGGCTTATCGGACAGGTGATACGTTGACTAACGAACGGGATGGACGCCATCATGACTACACCAGACGGTCAGGCGTTGATGGCTCATTCATCATGGCCCCGACCGGGTGTGACTGGGCGCTGGACCGTTCGCGTTTGTGGAACACGGCAGAGCAGACCGAGAAGCGCTCCAATTCGGTTACAGCCCGTGAATATGTCCTGGCCCTTCCTACCGAACTGGACGCCAAGGAGCGATTTGATCTGGCGCGGGCTTTTGCTGGGGCTTTGGTCGAGCGTTACGGTGTGGCGGCGGATGTTGCCCTGCATGCTCCCAGCCGTGAGGGAGACGCAC
>NZ_NKTX01000089.1 GCF_003207815.1 Komagataeibacter oboediens
TCGCAGGTAGTACCGCGTCCCTATCTCTTAAATCGCTCATGCTTCATAGCTGAACAAGACCAGAAGTATTCAGCAAGGCGTCAGTCGCCGGGAGCTTACCAATTCGCGCGAAAGCACGAAGGATAAGATGAGGGAAGTGGAGCACATCATCGAGGAACTTGGCGACTGGCAAGGGGCTGACCCTATCACAGGCTTTCAGTTGGTAAAAACTGAAGACGGCCGGACGTTGCGGATCGCTGATCTGGTGGACGATGACAAGAGCAAGCGAGACCGTGTGTCCACTGCCCTGAAAGACCCAACCCAGAAGAACAACTGCGACCATGTGGACATCATCATTGCCCTGGGCATGGCCAAGGAGGGCTTTGACTGGATTTGGTGCGAACATGCGCTCACCGTTGGCTATCGATCCAGCCTGACCGAGATTATCCAGATCATAGGACGCGCTACCCGCGATGCGCCTGGAAAAACCCGCGCTCGCTTTACCAACCTGATAGCAGAGCCAGATGCCTCAGAAGAGGCGGTAACCGAGGCCGTGAACGATACCCTTAAAGCCATTGCCGCCAGTCTGCTGATGGAACAGGTTCTCGCCCCCCGCTTCGAGTTCAGATCGAAAGTGTCAACCAACGAACCGACTGACGGCTTCGATTATGGAGACGATGGTTACCAACAGGACAAATGCAATGTCGGGTTCAACGAAGAGAAAGGAAAGTTCCAGATCGAGATCAAGGGGCTGTCCGAACCCAAGAGTGAAGAGGCAACCCGCATCTGCCAGGAAGACCTGAACGAAGTCATCACTGCCTTTGTGCAAGACAAGACCGCTCTTGAACGTGGGCTTTTCGACAAAGAACTCGTTCCGGAGGAATTGACGATCTCCCGCATGGGAAAAATCATCAAAGACAAATATCCCGAACTGGATGAGGAAGATCAAGAAACCGTTCGACAGCACGCCATCGCGGCTCTGAACCTGACACAACAGGCGGCTCATATTGCGACGAGTGGCGATGGAGAACCAGGAGCCAACACGGCCCTGATCGATGGCGTGCGTAAATTCGCAATGGACGTGCGAGAACTGGACATTGATCTGATTGATCGCATCAATCCGTTTGGTGAGGCTTATTCCATCCTGGCTAAAGCAATGAGCGAAGAGAGCCTGAAACAGGTTGCGGCCGTAATCGGTGCCAAACGTGCGACGATGACATTGGAAGATGCTCGTGTTTTATCTAAACGAGCGCTGAAATTCATGCAGGAACGTGGACGGCTCCCCTCCATAACATCGACCGACCCCTGGGAAAAAAGCATGGCCGAGGGCGTTGCGTTCCTTGCTCGCATGAAGGCGGAGGCGGCTCGTGGCTAAAGGTTTTACCGACGAAGATGATGCGCTCCTGTCAGCGCTGGGCGTTGAAGTCGAGACAAAAAAAGAAGCCTCCCGAACTCCAAGAGAAGAGCGCATCATCGCTGGGTTTGAGGAAGTTCAGCGATTTGTGGACAAACACGGACGCTCTCCTCGTCATGGGGAAGATCACGACATTTTCGAGCGTCTATACGCAGTCCGCCTCGATCGGCTTCGCACGCAACCCGATTGCATGGCATTGCTTCTGCCTATGGATCATCAGGGTATTCTCTCCAATGCTGTTGTCATTGAAGAGATTGATGAAAACATAAGCGACGATGAACTGCTTTCCATGCTCGGCGTGGACGGCATCGAGCCGAATTCAATCACTGAACTGCGCCACGTCCGCTCCACAGCAGAAAAGCGGGCAGCCGAGGAAATCGCCAACCGGGAGCGCTGTGAGGATTTCGACACTTTCAAGCCGATATTCAACGCAGTCCAGAAAGACATCGAGATCGGGACGCGCATTACACGCCCTATCCGGAAAGAAGCCGGCCTCCTGAAAACTGACATCAGACCGGGAGAATTTTTTATCCTGGGTGGCCAGACAGCATATGTTGCCGAGATTGGTGAGACCTTCAGAGCGCCCAATGGTGAGAGTGATGCCCGTCTCCGCGTCATTTATTCCAATGGAACCGAAAGCAACATCCTGCTTCGTTCCCTTCAGCGTGCGCTTTATAAAGATGAAGCCAGCCGCCGAGTGTCCGACCCCAGTGCCGGGCCATTATTCGCCGGCGAGAACGAGGACGACGATCTGGCGAGCGGCACCATTTATGTTCTCCAGAGCAAGTCGGATAACTCTATCGTTGCAGCTAACCGAGACCTTATTCACAAAATCGGCGTAACGGGCGGAGACGTTGCCAAACGTATAGCCAATGCGAAACTCGACCCGACTTTCCTGCTGGCCGATGTGGAGGTCATTGCGACCTACAAGCTGTTCAACATCAGCCGCACCAAACTCGAAAAAATAATCCATCGCATCTTCGATCCGGCCCGACTGGATATCCAGATCGAAGACAGGTTCGGCAACCTCGTCATCCCGCGCGAGTGGTTCCTTGTGCCACTGTTTGTGATTAATGAGGCAGTGGAGAAGATCAAGGACGGTACAATCACCGGCTATGTTTATGATCCGCTAACAGCCCAACTTGTGTTGCAGGCTTAATCCATGTGCCAGGTGAGAAGCCCACGCCAGGGTTTTCCATAATAAAATCAGTGATGATTTTGCCTTTTTCATTGTTCTTTCTGCCGTCTTCGAAGATATTGTCCAAGGCTTTCTGAATATCTTCTAAGAGAGAATCGTAATCGATGTTAACTCTATCCCATTCCTGTCCATTGAATATGGTTCTATTTATGTGAAGGTGGTTGCCTCTGTGCCAGAGCGTGAGGGTATTTTCCCTCCAATAAGGTTTATACTGACCAGAATTTCGCACTTTTTCGTCTGGACGCAAGCTAAGGCCGTGTACCAGTCCGCAGCGAAGGACCATGTATAACTGCTCTGGTAGGTCATTGGCTGAAACAGGCTTTTCGTATTTAATATTTCTATATTTTGGCAAACGCTCATCGAATAGCTTTCTCACAACTTGAAAAGTACTTTTCCCTGTTCGTTCAGAGTTAAGCTTTGAAGCAACTTCAATAAGGCATCCTAATATAACAAAATCCCATATGCTGCCATTTAATCTATCTTCAGGTGTCTTTATGGACTGTGCTGTTCTTAATTCCATAATCCTCTCGTTCAACCACTCTTGATATTTATTGATATCCACTTTCTTCCTCAATTTTCTTCTGGGTTCGCCGTTGCTTGGTATCTGCTGTCCGTTCGGCAAGGGCGGGTTCATAATACGCTTTATGTAGCGACACGATTAGAATCGACCACGGGCCATCCTCGCGGTTAGGAATCGGGGGGTAACATGCAGAACAAAACGTAGGAGATTTTTATGTCATATGAAATGACTTGATCTTTGCGTTCGATGATCTGGAGGCCAATATTGCCATTGAAGCACATGCCGGGCGAAATCCCATTCGAAGACAGGTAGTTTATCGTATTGCATATAAACTAAGTTTTACTTAGCTTATTGGTGGAATTATGAACTAGACGGAAGTTTGTAAGTCTGTCAAAATACCAAGCATGAATATGCATTCAGGTGGAAAGCTAAACCGTCTCCAGCAGGAACTCCCCGAAGGGCTCCTCGCTGATGCAGCTTGGATGGAGACCCACGGCTATTCGTCAGCGCTGCGGAGCCAGTACGTGCGTTCCGGCTGGCTCGAAAGCCCAGCTCGACGCGTCTATCGCCGCTCGCGCACGCCGCTTACGTGGCAGCAGGTCATCGTTTCCCTCCAGACCGTACTAGACCTTCCGCTGATCGTCGGCGGCCGCACCGCGCTAGAACAGCAGGGTTACGCTCATTATCTGTCGATGTCGGTTCGTGAGATTCACCTTTACGGACCGAAGCCTCCACCGACATGGCTGCCAGCCCTGCCGCTCGAAGTGGCCTTCCATTGGCACAACAGCCGGCGACTGTTTCCAGGCCACACCGATGCATCGCCTATATCAAGTCCGGCCATGATCAATGTCGGTGGTCTGACCATGCCCATTTGCTATTCCAGCAAAGAGCGCGCCGTTCTCGAACTGCTCGATGAACTACCCGAGCATGAGAGCTTCCACCAAGCCGATGCCTTGATGGAAGGAATGAGCGATTTAAGCCCGCGCCGAGTGCAAGCGCTGCTTGAGGCTTGCACCAGCGTGAAGGTGAAGCGGCTCTTCCTCTTCTTCGCGGACCGCCACCGCCATGCATGGCGACCCCGGCTCGATATATCTCGTATCGATCTGGGTGCGGGTAAGCGCGTCCTTGCCAAAAGCGGAAAACTCGATCCGCATTATAACATCACCGTGCCAACCGACCTGGGAGGTTCGTGAAGCTCATGGCTTTCCTCGACACATATCAGCAGCAGGTGGCTCTATTGATACGAGTTGTTCCTTTCGTCGCGGAGGAACGGATTTTCGCGCTCAAGGGTGGCACTGCGATCAACCTGTTCGTGCGCGACATGCCACGCCTTTCCGTGGACATCGATCTGACTTATCTGCCGGTTGAGGGGCGGCCCGCATCGCTCTCTGCGATTGACGCCGCGATGCTCAGGATCAAGGAGCGGATCGAACAGGGCATACCCGGTGTGAGGGTCAATGCCTCACGTTCGGCCGATGAGAACATCGTGACCAAGCTGGTCGTTCGGGTCGGCGGTGTACAGATCAAGATAGAGGTAACGCCGGTGCTACGAGGC
The DNA here is from genome assembly GCF_003207815.1 of Komagataeibacter oboediens. Taxonomy (GTDB): domain Bacteria; phylum Pseudomonadota; class Alphaproteobacteria; order Acetobacterales; family Acetobacteraceae; genus Komagataeibacter; species Komagataeibacter oboediens. The sequence goes on from NZ_NKTX01000089.1 coordinate 4,667, forward strand.
ACCGTCTATGATCCGGCTGTGACAAGCGTGGTGCCTGCTGTCGAATACGCCTTCGGGTTTGCCGAGATGCAAGTCGTGTCTTTCGCTGACCTTTATGCGGGCAAGATCGTAGCTGCATTCGACCGCCAGCATCCCCGTGACCTTTTCGACGTGCGCGGCCTGCTGGCGAACGAGGGAGTCGACGATGCATTGCGTCGAGCTTTTCTGGTTTATCTCATCAGCCATAACCGCCCGATGGCCGAAGTTCTTGCCCCGACCCGCAAGCCGCTACGCGAGGAGTTCGAACGGGGCTTTGTCGGAATGACGGAAGAGCCCGTTACCCTCACGGAACTGGAAACCGCGCGGGAAGCGATTATCGCTGAGATGGTCGCCGCCATGCCGGACGATCACCGGCGCTTCCTCGCTAGCTTCAAGCGAGGCGAGCCAGATTGGGAACTGCTCGGAATACCGGAGGCCCAGCATCTGCCTGCCGTCATGTGGAAACAGCGCAATCTTGCCAAGCTGCCCGATGCCAAGCGGGCTGAACTGACCGAAGCATTGGAGCGGGTGCTCTTTTCATGAGCATGAATCGCCCGTCAGCAATCCGCATTGCTTGGCGATGAATATGCGGGTAGAGGCGGATGGTCCTGTGCCCTCTCGACCACCTAAAATGACACAAGCGACGATATTATGTGGGTTTTTGTGTGGGATAGTTTTCGTGGTCTACGTAATAAATATCAATAAATCAACATGTTAGTTTGTTTTTGCGGCGGACTTCCCCTCCGCCCAACCCACGGGCGTCGCGACATTGACGGTCGGAAACAGGGTATGGTTGGGCTGCGGCAGATCAGGGTGCGGGCCTGTTCCTGCCGTTACGGGAAGAGATGCATTTTCCGGACGCAGGACGAGTTCCCATGTCGCTGCACCCAGCACTGCCAGTCCGATCACTCCGGCACTGCTCCAACGTATCCATGTCTTCATGCTATTCTCTCGGTTCCATGTTGCCCGGCAAAACCCTGCGGTCCGTGCTATGATTCAGCGCCGCCCTCTGGCAGGACAAAGCCCAGTACCTCTGCAAGATGGGCACGGTAGCGCGCGACGGTCCGACCAACCGCCGGTTCCTTCATAACGTTTGACGCAAGATACGTTGCAAGCGGTCCCATGCCCAGGAACTGGTTGGCCTTGTGGAAAGGGAAATAGACCGCATCAATCCCCTTCCCTTCAAAGAACTGTGCCGGATCGACAAAGGCCTCTTCCGGGGCGTTCCATGTCACGGAAAGCATGTAATGCTTCCCCTGCAGCAGGCCGCCTGAACCGTATTTACGCTCAGGATGGGAACGGCTGCGCCCATCATTGGCATAAAGCGTGCCATGACCGGCGGTGAAGACTTCATCAACATACTTCTTGACCGTCCACGGCGCGCCCATCCACCAGCCCGGCATCTGGTAGATGACCAGATCAGCCCACAGGATATTTTCGACTTCGGCCTGAATATCGTAGCCAGCATCGATCTTTGTCTGTCGTGTATTGAAATCCGCGTTCGACAGGACCGCAAGGGCGGCATCATGCAGCGTATCGTTCAGACGACCATGAGAATGGGCAAAAGCCTTTCCACCGTTCAGAAGGAGAATATTTTTCATCGTAATAGTGTCCTACAAAAAGCATCCCGGATACGACTGATCAGGATTGAGAACCATTGTCCGGAAGCATTTTCAATATGACGGCGCCTTGGCGGTACAAGCGGCATCTGTTCCCTACGGAACATGATGAACTTGACAGGCTTTGATAATCCGTTGCTTCTCCACAGCACTTGTGAACTTGTTTCATCAAAGAGGCGCTGATGGATAACCGGATTGGCGAAATGCAGATGTTTCTGCGTGTCGTGGAAAGCGGCAGTTTTTCCGGGGCAGCCCGCCTGTCGATGACAACGCCCTCGACGATAAGCAAACTGATTGCCCGTGTTGAAACACGCCTTGGCGTGCGCCTGCTTGAACGTTCGACACGGCGGCTTTCCGTCACGCCGGAAGGTCAGCTTTACTACGAGCGTGCTCAGGCACTGATCGCCGAACTTGACGATATGGAACATGCGCTCACTACAGGATCGGTCCGGCCGGGCGGCACCGTGCGCATCAATGCTTCGGTGGCCTTCGGGGCGCTGGCGGTTGAGCCTCTCCTTCCAGAGTTCTGGGATGCCTATCCGGATATTGTTATTGATCTATCGCTCTCCGACGAACTGACAGACCTTTATCTTGATCGCACGGATGTTGCCTTCCGGGTCGGGCCATTGCAGGATTCAAATCTGACAGCCCGGCGTATCGGCGCGGCACGACGTAAAATCGTTGGATCACCGGATTACCTGAAACGGTTTGGTACACCGCAGAGCATTGATGATCTGGACCAACACAAATGCCTTGGCTTCAATTTCCGGCGTGCCGCCCCTGTCTGGCCGCTGCAGGAAAAAGGTCGCATCGCAGATCGTATCGTCCGAGGCCCCCTGCTCGCCAATAACGGCGAAACAGTCAGACGCCTGACGCTATGGGGTGCGGGGCTGGCACGGCTTGGCGACTACCATGTGCGCGATGACATCAAGGCCGGCCGTCTCGTTGAAGTTCTGGCCCATACGGACGCGCAGGACGAAGAAGAGATCCATGCGCTCTATCTGGGCAGCAGACAGACACCCCAACGCGTGAGAGTATTTCTCGATTTCGTCATTCCGCGTCTTCAGGCGTATTTGCGTACCTGAATGTTGTGCGTCCTGTCAGATCAGAACGGAAGAATTGATCTCCGGACGATGCTTTCAGGCACGAGCCAATATAATCGGCAGCCCGCTTCGCTCCCATTACCCTCGGCGTGATTGGTGAGATATCTTATGCAAAGCTTGCGTTCTTGAGCTTCAGGAGCGGGATATCGGTCTTCATACTCCGCACGCCTTTGATCCGTGCAGGGTGTTCGCTCTGGAAATATTTCAGTCCTGGAAGGTCGTCTTCTCCCGTCAGCCATAACCTGACAAAAACCGTCACGCCGAACCCGGCTTTCGCGGGATTCACAACGGCGACATACCCTTCGATAACGCCACTTTTTCCAGCATTCGCATACGGCGCAGGCATGGCGATGGAGAGAGTCCGGCGCGCCTTGCAAGTTCATTGTTGGGGCCGCGGCCATCTTCCTGGAGAACACGACGAATACGCCGATCAATCGCATCCAGTTTCATTGGCATCTTAGAGCCTGATCCGAAAGTTTTTCAGCACTGACAATGCCTTGTGGTTCTGCGGGTCAGCATGCGGATTGAGGCGATCAAAGTCCACGCTGTTGACGAGGCTATGGACTTTTCCCAGTCTTTGGCGAGCCGCCTGCAGCGACC
>NZ_NKTX01000008.1 GCF_003207815.1 Komagataeibacter oboediens
TGACCACCTCGCGCATATCCGTCGTGCGAGGGCGACCGCCCCGTTTCGCAGGGGGCACAAATGGCACGATCAAAGCCCATTCCCCGTCCATCATATCCGATGGATATCGCAGTCCTTCCCGGCTATGTTCACGTCGGGCAATACCAGTCCATGTCATCATTCACTCCATCTCTTCGTAAAGACGGATGAATCACAACAGACTGGTATTGTTCAAAAACTTTCGGATCGGGCTCTCAGGCTTCATCCGGCATGAAACCCTCATCAGCGCGGATGGGCGATGTTTCATGCGTGCGGACGTAGCCGCGACGGTTTTTCCATGCATGGATCAGGGCTTCGCGCCATTCTTCATGCGGCTCTTTACGGGTTTTTTGGGGGGAAACGGCTTGCGTATTCATGATCCGGAAACCTCTTAAAAAGCCAGCACAAGCGCGGGCAGGAACAGAGTAACAAAAACAGCGGACTGTAAATGTGATAATTCTGTGAATCCGTCCGACCATGCCGAATTCGGGGCGACGGGAACATGTGTTATGGTTCTGTTAAGATATTAAGACGGTCTCTGGGCTAATATTCACGAAATATCACGAATGACAGGAACTTATTCCTGTTCTGCGAATGCTTTCCGGAAACGGGTCCGAAGTAAGACAGGCCGAATCTGTTTGTAACAATATTGGCCCTATCAATCGCCGCTTCGCTTCCCGATATCTTGGGTGTCAATCCATAGGAGACATCATGAAACGTACAATCCTGCTGGCGCTTGCCCTTGGCGCGTCCCTTCCGCTTGCAGCGCAGGCACAGTCCTTCGACCAGAACCAGGGTGGCGAGCACCGTGGTGGCCGTGGCGGCGAAGGCGGCGGATGGGGACAGCGTGGTGGCGAAAGCCGCGAGGGCCAGAACGGCGGTGGCTGGGGCAACCGTGGCGGCCAGAACGGTGACAGCCAGAATAACGGTGGCCAGAACGGCGGCGGCTGGGGACAGCGCGGTGGCGAAGGCCGCGAAGGTCGTAACGGCGGTGGCTGGGGCAACCATGGCGGCCAGAACGGTGACAGCCAGAATAACGGTGGCCAGAACGGTGGCGGCTGGGGACAGCGCGGCGGTGAAGGCCGTGGTGAAGGTCATAACGGCGGTGGTAACGGCGGCGGCTGGGGCGGTCGTGGCCATGGTGGCCACAACGACAGCGACAGCAGCAGTTCCAACTAACGCAGCGCGCGGGGACCGGTCCGGCCGGGCCATCCCCGTCTGCCTGCCCGTCGCAGCATGAATTCATGCCCGAGCGGGTAGCCGCAATGAAAAAGGCGTATCCTGCCCACCCGCCCCATCATATGGGACGGCGCGGGACAGGGTGCGCCTTTCGTGCATGAATGGATGCGGGCCGCCGGGAACAGGGTGGGCTACGCCCCGCCATGATGGGGAATGGCGATCCGGGCCGGACTGCCGCATGCCATGGCCCGGATGCACCAGCCTTGTCCGGCTGCTGTCATTATGCCAGCAGGGACAGTGTGCCGCGCGGGTTTACGCGCAACGTGCGACCGGGGCCATCCACCCGCCGGCGCGTTCCGGTTCATTCATCCATATTACCCGTGGGCGGCGTGGACGAGGATGACGGAGCGGCCCCGCCACCACGCGTGCCGGGAATGTCCGGGTTGCTGGGGTCCTTGCGCGGGCAGGGGTGGGAATGGCCATGCGCGGTGTCCTGCGTCCTGCATGCGCTGTCCGGTGTGTGGGAGGTGGAGGTGCCCCCGTCCCGGGGCATGGTCTCGACGGGCATTCTGGGCGGCGTGTTGCCCTGCGCGTGGGCCGCTGTTCCCATACATAGCCCAAGGGCCAGAAGTGACGCGATATGAAGGGGTCGTGCGATCATTGTCCTGATCCTTGTCCGGTCACGTCGCGGCATGCGGCGTTTCTTTGTAACGCCCGTCATTATTTCCGGTTTTATTTTATATTCATTCCCCGCCGCACGAAAACGGCCCGGTCCGTCCATCCATGCCGCCATATCCGTCGCAACCCATGCAGGGGGGCGACGTTCACCCGGCAGTGCGACAACCGACCGGAGGCACGACATGACACCGGATATCAACGCCAGGAAAATTCGTTACGCCGTGATCGGCGGCGGCCAGATTTCCCAGCAGGCCTTCATGCCCGGCATGGCGCGGGCAGGCAATTCCGTGCTGTCCGCGCTGGTGACGGGCGACCCGGAAAAGGCCCGCAGGCTGGCAGCACGGTACGATATTCCCGCCTGCCATTATGATGACCTGCCGACCCTGCTGCATTCGGGGCATATCGACGCGGTCTATCTGGCAACCCCCAACGCGCTGCACCGGCAGTACGCCGTGCCCGTGCTGGAGGCGGGGCTGCACCTGCTGGTGGAAAAACCCATGGCGACCAGCGTTGAGGACTGCGAAGCCATTCTGGATGCACAGAAACGTGGCGGCGGCAAGCTTATGGTCGCCTACCGCCTGCATTGCGAACCGGGCACGGTTGACCTGATTTCACGCTGTCGCAATGGGGATTTCGGGCACCTGATCGCCTTTGATTCCATGTTCGGACAGAACTTTGCCGAAGCCAACCATCGCGGCCATAGCGGTTACTGGTCCGGCCCGGTGCCCGACATGGGCACCTATCCGCTGAACGCGGTGCGCAACCTGTTTGCCCGCGAACCGCTGGAGGTCCACGCCGTGGGCACCAAAACGCCGGGGCGGGGGTTCAATTTTGATGATACGGTATCCGTCACCCTGCGCTTTGCCGAAGGGCGGATGGCCCATTTCCTTGTCAGTTACGCCTGCGCGCCGGTCGAGAATTTCTCGCTGGTGGGTGACAGGGGCAGCGTCACCGCCGGGCCGTGCTATATGTTCGGCCCCGATGTCGGCATCACCTACACCACCACCATAGATGGCCGGAAGGAAACGCACCGCCATGACCCGGTGGAACAGTTTGGCGGGGAAATCGCCTATTTTTCCGACTGTATCCTGCATGACCGCGACCCTGAACCGGATGGGGAGGAAGGATTGCGCGACGTCCGCGTGCTGGCGGCAGTGGAACGCGCACTGCTGACCGGACAGCCACAGAAACTGGACCCCATGCCGCCCGCCCGCGTCGCCCTTCCCGATCAGGTCATGACCCTGCCGCCGGTGCGTGAACCGGATGTGGCGGACATGATCAGCATCGTCCCGCAATCGGCCTGACCCGATCCGCCTTCGGCCCGGCAGGTGCGTGAGGACTGTCTGAAAACGGCAGGCGGATCAGGGCGGGAGACAGGATTGCGGGTATCGCCGTCTGCAATAAAGACGATATTCCCGAATCCTGCCCCTGACCGGCTGATATGGTCCGGCCGGTTGGTTCAGGTAATCCGTTACAGCATGGAGCGACCGCCGGTTACGGGAATGATGGCGGCGGTGATGTAACTGCTTTCATCCGATGCCAGAAAGACATAGGCGGGGGCGACTTCCGCCGGTTGTCCCGCGCGGCCCATGGGCGTGTTGCGGCCGAATTCCATTATGTGTTCCGGCGGCATGGTCGCCGGGATCAGCGGTGTCCAGATCGGGCCGGGGGCCACGGCATTGACCCGGATCCCGCGCGCGGCCAGCATGTCACCCAGCCCCACGGTGAAATTGGCGATCGCCCCCTTGGTCGTGGCATAGGCCAGCAGGTGCGGCGAGGGCGATGTCGCGTTGATCGACGTTGTATTGATGATCGCGGCCCCCGCCGCCATATGCACCACGGCGGCCTGCGACAGGAAGAACATGCTGTAGATGTTGGTGCGGAACGTCCGGTCCCACTCCTCCTCCTCAATATCTTCCAGCCGGTCGATGCTTTTCTGGTGCCCTGCGTTATTGACCAGGATGTCAATCCCGCCCAGCGTTTTGACCGTACGCGCGATCAGGTCCGTGCAATGCGCCCTGTCGGCTACGTCACCGGGCAGCAGCAACGTCTTCCGGCCTGCCTTTTCCACCCATGTTGCGGTCTGCCGCGCATCGTCATGTTCATTGTAATAGGCAATGGCGACATCGGCCCCCTCGCGTGCGAAGGCTATGGCCACCGCGCGCCCGATGCCGGAATCCCCACCTGTAACCAGCGCCCTGCGCCCCGCAAGCCGGCCGGACCCGCGATAGCTGGTCTCGCCATGGTCGGGGCGGGGATGCATGTCCCGGGTTTGCCCCGGTGGGGCCTGCTGCTGCGGCGGAAAGCCGCCGTCATGTCCGTCCATCATGCCGGGCTCCCGGTTGTCTTTTCCAGTTCATGCCAAAAGCGGAAAAACGCAGACTGCAGGCCGGGCCGGGCCCATACCTGCAGTTGCGTCCCGTCCGGCCTGCGGCCGGCCTACATGCCGGGCAGGCCGCCGTAATAGGTATCGACCTGACTGCCGTAACGGCTGTTGGTCCAGTCGGGGGACATGTCCTCGGCATAGGCGGGGGCGGCTTCAAGCTGTTCACGCGTCAGGGACACGATATACCCGCCGCGTTCCCTGTCGTAATGCAGCGCCTTCCACGGCAGCGGGTGGTAACTGTTGCCCATGCCCAGAAAGCCGCCAAAGCTCATGACGACATAGGCGACATCGCCCGAATTCTTGTCGACCATGAAATACTTGACCGTGCCCAGTTTTTCCCCCGACGGGGAGTACACGGACGTGCCCTCCACCTGGTCCGAGGAAATCAGGTCATGCCTGCCGGTCATTTCAGGGGATATGGTTGTATTATTCGTCGTGGAATCGTTTGTCATGGATGCTGACATGGAACTTCTCCATACGTGTCATGGACATCGCCCGACGATGGCGACATCCGATGGTATCGGCAGGTCAGGCGGAACCCGGCTGCAGGTTCCGCCCACCCGTTCTACTTACGACTTGCCATGACTGTGCAGGCCGCCCTTGCGTCCGGCTTCCGCCGCACGTTCGGGATTGTCGGCAAAATTGCCCGCGCCATGCTGCGTGCCCTTCTGGGTGCCGGACGCCGCCGTTTTTTCCGACGTGTGCCCGGTGCCGCCATGGCTGTGCTGTCCGCCCTTGCGCCCGGCTTCCGCCGCGCGGGCCGGGTCATTGGCGAAATTGCCGGAACTGTGCTGCCCGCCCTTGTGGCCGGCTTCGGCCGCGCGGGCGGGGTCGTTGGCGAAGTTGCCGGGGTTGTGGGCCGCACCGCCGCCGCCACGGCTGTCGGCCGGGGCCAGAGTGGGCAGGCTTGTGCGTGTGTGCAGGGAGATATGATAACTCATGATCCTCACCTTTTCATATCACAGCGGCTACGCGGGGTCCTTGTTTTTCCATGGTTCCATGACGGATGTGCCAGTGGAAGCGACCCCGGAACTGCGCGCTGTGGGAAGATCAACGGCACATCGCGTCCACGGTTGCGTATCGAACAAACAAAATAATAAGAGATGGATCATACTTCATGATTATTAAAAAACCCGTCGGTTCCATAATATAATTACGACCTTATACTTTATAATTCCCGATCACATGGCGCACGTCCCGTGCCATGTGGCGGTAAATGTGCTGTCGTGCCCGCTGCAGTCATGGCAGGCGGGCGGAAATACACGGCGCGCCGTTATTGCACTGCATCATTACTTTTGTTCCGACCGGAAAACATCATGAACGGAGATGGGCGCGCACTGCGGCCGCACCATCATCTGGCGCGCATGCCCTCCGGCGTGTGACAGCCTTATCCGGCACCGCGCCACACGCGGGCCGACCAGCATGACCGGACATTACATGATCTGAAATAATAAACACCTTCAGGCGCTGCCTTCTGTCAATAAAGGCGATGATACCTGACGCTTTTCGAAAAGAATTTTCACCATATACTTCGTACGGTCGACCGCTATTACCCGGGCGGGCTTTTCAGGCCGAGCGTGGCCCCGTCCCGGTTGCGTGCGGGATGAACCGCATGGCGTGTCCGATATGCTGCCGCGCGGGAACCGGCAACGTACGCCGGCCTTCACGCCGCCCGCATCGTATCCACCACATTCATGCGAAACATGTGGCCCGGCAATGGCGACTGTCCCGCGGCATTGCAGGGGGACGCCGCCGCCCCGACTGAAACAGGCGGCGCCCCGGAACCGGCGGTACCGGCGTGAATACGCGACGTCAGAACAGGCCGTTACTGGTTTTTCAGCGCGTCTTCTTCTTCCTGCCGCGTGGCGAAGGGTACTTCCTGCCTGTCATCAAGTTCGTTCATGCTGCCGCCGGAATTGCCAAGGTTTTCCTCAAGGAAGGCTTCCTCGACCGGCTGGCCGTTTTCATCAAGCGGCACGGGAGAGTCCACGGGAATCTGCCCCGCGTCGGGGTTGCTTTCCATCCCGATCAGCTCCGACGCCGCTTCCTTGTACGCATCCGGCCCGCAGCCCGGCCTGCCATCGGCTTCCCACATTTCCTTTGCCTTGGCGGCGATGCGCGCCTGTGTCTCGGGGGTGGTCTGCAGCGGGTTGTCCATTGTCATCATCCTTGCACAGTGACCTGAAAGGGGCATCAGGCCCGATCTTGCATACCCATCCATAGCGTAATCGGGCACGCCCCGTTACCCGCAACGCGGATACCAGCCTTTCGTCCACAGGCCATGGCGGGAACGGGCACGCGAAAACCGGGACAGGCCACGCCGCGGGTCAGTCCAGACCTTCCTCGCTACGGGCCTTCTGCGCTGCCGGGCGGGCGAACACCGCATCACGCAGGGCGCAGGCGCGGGGATAGGCCGACAGGTCCACCTGCAGCGGGGCAGCCCAGCTCAGGATCACGGCCATCAGCGCATCCGCCTGCGTGAAGCCTTCGGGCAGCAGGTGCCCGTTGCCGCAGGCCGCCAGCATGGCCTCAACCTGTCCCAGGCGGCGCGGGATCAGCGTATTCAGCAGATGGTCGCGCGTCACATCCGGCAGGCCGGGGGCGAACAGCGCGCCGAATGCGCCGTGCACGTCCTCGCAGAATCCGATGGCTTCGAGCAGGCGAAAAAACGCCACCGAGTCCGGGGACGGGTGCATGGCGACATTACCGGCCTGCAACCCGATATAGGTCAGCACCGCGACATTCTGCGTCAGTACCTCGCCCGGCGCGATTTCCAGCGCAGGCACCGCGCCACGCGGGTTGATCTTCAGGTAATCCGCGCCGCTGGCGGTTGTCTTGGCCTTCAGGTCCACCCGTTCAAGCGTGTGGGGCAGCCCGGTTTCATTCAGGATGATGTGGGCTGCCAGCGAACAGGCGCCCGGCGTATAATACAGCTTCATTGCAATGGCCTTCCATGATGGCGCGCCGGGCGAACGACGCCCGCCCGGCCGGGCAGGAGCCTGACATACACACGCGGCCCTGAAAAGCGCATGGCTGCACGCCGCAGCCCCCGCCCGGAACCTGACAGGGCATGACCGGCGGCATGGGCAGGGAACCAACCCGACACCGGCGCTGTTTGTGCCAGCAGGGGCAGGGCGCGGTCTGCGCGCGCCTGCCGTACGTAAAGGGGCCCAGCCGCCATGACCTTTCCCTTCGAAGCACTGGCCGCCTGCCGCGCGGAACTGGAAGCGGAAGCCAGCGCGGGCGACGCGCAGGCAACCTTTCCGGCCGCGGGGCTGCAACGCCTGCGGCAGCTGGGGGTGCTGGCGGCGGCGCTGCCGCGCGTGCATGGCGGGCTGGGCCTTGGCACGGAACCGCACGGGGCGGCGGGCCTGCTGCACATGCTGCGGCTGGTGGGCCAGGGCAGCATGGCGCTTGGCCGCGTGGTGGACGGGCATGTCAACGCCATCCGCCTGGTCTGCCTGTACGGCACGTCCGCGCAGGTGGCCCGCATTGCGCAGGATGTGCATGACGACGCGCTGTACGGCCTGTGGGTAACCGATGGCGCGACCCCGCTGCGTATGGAACAGGCCGCGGGCGGGCTGATGCTGCATGGGGGGAAGGCCTTTGCCTCGGCCGCGCGGCAGGCGACCCATGCGCTTGTCACCGCACGGGCGGAACGGGATACGACCCGGATGCTGCTGGTGGCGCTGGATGAAGGCCGCACCGTGCAGGCCGGGGGCGCGGGCCTTGCGGGCATGCGTGGGGCGGGCACGGGACAGTGCGACCTGACCGGCATGGCCGTGCTGCCGGCCGCCATGGTGGGGCAGCCGGGGGATTACCTGCGCCAGCCCGAATTCTCGGCCGGGGCATGGCGGGGCATGGCCGTGGCGCTGGGCGGTATCGAACGGCTGAGCGCGCTTCTGCGCAGCCAGCTTGCCACGCGTGGCCGGGCGGCGGCCCCCGCGCAGCAGGCCCGTATTGGCCGGGCCCTGATCGCGGCGGAAACCGCCCTGCTATGGACCCGCCGCGCCGCCCGGATGGCCAGCGGGCAGGACCAGGTGGATGCAGGCGACATTGCCGCCACCGTCAACCTTGGGCGTCTGGCGGTGGAACGCGCGGGACTGGAGGTGATCGAACTGGTCGAACGTGGGCTGGGGCTGTCCGCCTTCGTGCGTGGCAACGTGGTCGAGCGGCTGGTGCGCGATCTTGCCACCTACCTGCGCCAGCCCGCCCCGGACGAGACATTGTGCGAAGCCGCCGCCTGGTTCACCCACCGCGACCTGCCCCAGCCGGACGTCCGGCCATGAAGGCCGCCACCATGCATGCCGCCCTGCGCGAGCTGCCGCTTGCCCCGCTTTCGGCCATTGCGCCGGGCACCGTAATGGTCCTTGCCCCGCACCCCGATGATGAAAGCCTGGGCTGCGGGGGGCTGATCGCCGCCTGCTGTGCCGCGGGCATGCCGCCCGTTGTCGTCATCATGACCGATGGAGCAGCATCCCACCCCAATTCGCGCCAGTGGCCCGCCCCCCGGTTGCGGGCAAAGCGCCAGCAGGAAGCCCGCAATGCGGTGGCCTGCCTTGGCCTGCCGCCCGACCGGCTGGTTTTCCTTGGCCTGCCCGATGCCGCCGCCCCGCATGACGGGCCGGTGTTTGCGGATATGGCGACGCGACTGGCCCATCTGGCCACGGCACGGGGCTGCACCACGCTGCTTGTGCCATGGCGGGCGGACCCGCATTGCGATCATGAAGCGGCATGGAAAATGGGTGTGGCGGTGCAGCGCCTGTGTGGCGCAACGCTGCTGGCCTATCCCGTATGGGGATGGCTGCTGCCTGATGAGATGGATCTGGACCACGCCCCGCCACGGGGCCTGCGGCTGGACATTACCGCCCACCGCGCGACCAAGGCCCGGGCGATCGGCATGCATGAAAGCCAGTACGGCGGCCTGATTACCGATGACCCGGACGGGTTCCACCTGCCTGACCGCCTGCTGGACGCGCTGGTGACGGATTACGAGGTCTTTGTCCAGCCATGAGCCCCCCAAGCTGGTCACGGACAGTTTTCGAACGCCTGCACAGACGTCGCCCCGACCCGTGGGGCGTGGGAACACGGGCGTATGAACATGACAAATACCGCCAGACGCTGGCGGTGCTGTCGGGCAGGCATTTCAGCTTCGCGCTGGAACTGGGGTGTTCGATCGGCATGATGACGGCGCGACTGGCGCGGCGGTGTGAACGGGTGCTGGCGGTGGACGTGGCCGAGGCCGCGCTGGAACGCGCGCGCCGCCGCTGCGCGGGGCTGAATGGGGTATCGTTTTACCGGGGGCAGGTGCCGGACGGGTTCCCGCCGCTGCCCGCGCGGGCGTGCGACCTGATCGTGGTATCGGAAATGCTGTATTTCCTTTCCCGCCGTGACATCCGCCGCCTTGCCGCCCACTGCCTGCGGGTGCGGCAGGCAGGCGCCCCGATCGTACTGGTCAACTGGACCGGGCCAACCGATACGCCCTGCACCGGGGATGAGGCCGCCCGCCATTTCATAAACGCCTGCCGCGCCGGCGGGCTGCATGTGACCCATGCACGGCGGTACCCGCGCTACCGGCTGGATGTCGTCAACGGACCGGATAGCGCGCCCCCGGTAACGGACCCGACGTAAGGCAATGCGCACGACGGCGTGGCCAGCAGGCCGCGCACGATCCGCCGCGCCTCATCAATGTACATGGGCAGGTCAGCCCGCCGGACGGGCATGCGCCGCAGTTCCGGGCTGAGCGTCTCCAGCCTGTCCCATGCCATGCCCATGAACCGGCCACGCGCCATATGCGCCACGGTGGCGACCGGCAGGCGCAGCAGGGCCGCAAGCCCGTCCGCCGCGTCATGCCACGCATCGCCCCCCGGTGGCAGGCCCCGCAACCCGCGCAGTGCCGCCCGCGCCCGCGCGCGCCGCAGGCAGGTGCGTGGGGGTTCAAGGCTGTCATCCAGCATCTCGTCCTGCCGCACCATGCGCCGCGCCATGGTATCGGCCATGCCGCCACGCGCCCGCCCGTCAATGCGGCCCGAAACGCTGACCATGACATCGGGCGCATGGCGGATCGTGGCATCCACCTGCCGCAGGGCGCGGATGAACCCGCGATCTTCACCCAGCGGCAGGGCAGGGATACCCCCGGCGCGCCGCCATGCGGCCACGCGCACGGCAATGCTGGCGCCGGAATGTTCCGTATGGCGTGGCCATGGATCATGCGGGTCGGGATCGCTCAGGTCATGGATACGGTCCAGCATGGTGGCATAGGCGGTTTCCATCCGGTCATCATCATGCAGGTGCGCGGGAATGATCCGTGCGTCTGCCGGGTCGATCAGGGCGCGGCCACAGACCGCATCGGCACCCGCGTCAAACGCCGCAAGGGTATTGGCCAGCCAGTCGGGCGCGACGCGGCCATCGGCATCGGTTGTCAGCACGATGCCGTCCGGTTCGGCCAGGGCCGCGGCAATCTGCATGGCCGCACGCCGGGCCGTACCCGCATGGGCCACGGGCGGGGCATAGCTGCGTTCGGCCACGATCACGCCGAAGGGCAGGGACGTGGCAAGGGCGCGGACCGCGCCACGCGTATCATCGGTACAGTTGTTGAGCAGCAGGACCACATGGCCCGGACAGGCCCCCTGCTGCGCGGCAAGGGCACGCAGGCAGGGACCAATACGCTGTGCTTCGTTTCGCACCGGGATCGCCACGACGGGGGGGCGGGCAGGCGGCATGGGGCACCTGTTGGAAAGGGAAACGGTAAACGCCACGCAGGCCGGAACAGTTGCAGGCAATATGACAGAGTGTTGCCCACGGCCACAGGCACCGTTTTGGGGCCGGATCACGCGTGGGCGTGCTGTCGCGGCTGTCGCGACCCGTCCGGGCCACGCGGTTGCCCTTGCCATGCATGTGTCATGCGCGCACAGGCAGGCCGGTTATGCAACACCGTGCAGATCCCGCAACTGATGGCGGAAAGCCACGGCAGGTGCCCGGAAACATGTACTGCGCTTCAGGAATGACATGAAACAACTCATTGATAAAAATTGTTTTTTGTGTCGCCACTTCTCCGGACAGGCGGCGCTTCGGGACGGTTTTTGAAACATGACTGCCCGATGCCGTCCGGGCGTCCCTTCCAGACGGCAGTTTTCCGGTCCCGGACAGTGGGGCATGCCTGCGCGGCAGGTGTCGGCTGACATGTGGAAAGGTTCCCTGTTAACGTATTTTTTATTTATCCGGTTCCGAAGTTTATAAACTATACTTCATAAAATATTGGAAATAATAACGAATACTCCATGTCATGAATATTATTTTAAGTCTTATCTGTTCATAGTTTGTAAAAAAACACTGTATCTGTCGTTTCAGGCAGATGCCGCATGACCCCATGCCGGCCCGCCCGTTACCGATCCCGCCGGAGTGCTGCCCCATGCCCGTCACGCCCAACATGACCCGCAGGCCCTAGTTCCGTCCCACGCGCGCGTGGGACCGTAAAAACCGATCAATGCAATAAAAACCGCATGCCAATACTGTGGGGCATTCCCGTAGTGCTGCGCGGTTATTCGTAATACAGGGAATGATCCACCCCATGAACGCCATCGTAGTGACCGCACTACGTCGGCCCTATACCTTCGTGGTGCTGTCGATCCTTATTGTGGTCTTTGGCATCATGTCGGTATTGCGCACGCCGACGGATGTGTTCCCCAACATAAAAATTCCGGTCGTATCCGTTGTCTGGACCTATGGCGGCATGCTGCCGGAGGAATTCGCGGGACGTATCATATACAATTACGAACTGATGGTGACCTCGACCGTCGAGGGCATCGAACATATGGAAAGCAGTTCGTATTACGGGCGCGGCATCGTCAACATATACTTCCAGCCCGGCACCGATATTGGCAAGGCGGAAGCGGAAGTGACCGCCATTTCACAGACGGTCATCAAACAGCTGCCCGAAAACATCCCGTCACCCATGGTGATGAGCCTCGACGCCTCCTCCGTGCCGGTGCTCACACTTCAGGTTACGTCCGACAAGCAGACGCCATCGGACCTGTTCAAGCTGGCGATGATCCGCGTGCGCCCGTTGCTGGTGACCGTTCCGGGCGCGGTGGTGCCGCAGGCCTATGGCGGCATGGACAGTTTTGTCATGGTGGCGCTGAACCAGCAGCAGCTTCAGGCGCACCACCTGTCGGCCATGGACGTGCAGAACGCCCTGCGCGGGCAGAATATCGTGCTGCCCGCGGGCGACCAGAAAATCTCGGCCACCGACTGGATGGTGCAGACCAACGCCACCCCGCGTTCCATGAAGGAACTGGGTGATATTCCCGTCAAGCGCGTGGGCAATGCCGTGATCTATGTCCATGACGTGGCGGAGGTCTATCGCGGCGGCCACCCGCAGACCAACCTCGTGCTGGTAAAGGGCAAGCAGGGGGTGGAAATCGTCGTGATGAAAAGCGGCGACGCCTCGACGCTGGATGTCGTGGCCGGGGCCAAGGCGCTGCTGCCGCGCATACAGAGACTGCTGCCGCCGGATGTGAAGGTCAGCATACTGGGCGATGCCTCTGTCTTCGTTAAGGATTCCATTTTCGACGTCGTGCGCGAAATGCTGACGGCGGCCGCCCTGACCGGCATGGTGGTACTGCTGTTCCTGGGGTCGTGGCGGCCGACGGTCATCATCGCCACCTCCATCCCGCTGGCGATCCTGTGCGCGATCACCGGCCTGCACTGGGCGGGGCAGACGATCAACGTCATGACGCTGGGCGGTCTGGCGCTGGCGGTAGGCATACTGGTGGATGACGCCACGGTGATGATCGAGAACATCGACGCGCATCTGGAAATGGGCAAGACGCTGGAACCCGCGATCATTGACGCGGCGAACCAGATCGTCATTCCCACCTTTGTCGCCACCACCTGCATCTGCATTGTCTGGCTGCCGCTGTTTGGCCTGAGCGGGGTTGCAGGCTGGCTGTTCATGCCCATGGCCGAAGCCATCATCTTCGCCATGATCGCGTCCTTCATCCTGTCGCGCACGCTGGTGCCGACCATGGCCAAATACCTGCTGGCCGGTCACAGCGTGGCGGGGCATGGGGATTCCCACCACTGCCAGCCGCAGGTCCATAACCTGCAATACCCCCGGCGCCTGCCCGAACGCTTCCAGCAGGCGTTCGAACGCGGGTTCAACAATTTCCGTGAAGGGTACGCGGGCGTGCTGGAACGCGCGATTGCAGGGCGCAGGCGCTTTGTTGCCGTGTTCCTTGGCGTCTCGGTCTGCTCGCTGGGGCTGTACCTCGTCGCGGGGCGCGATTTCTTCCCTGAAACCAAATCCGGCACCATCCAGATGCACATGCGCGCCCCGCTGGGCACCCGCATTGAAGTGGCAGGGCGCGAGGCGTCACTGGTGGAAGACCGGATCAACCAGCTGTTCCCCGGCAAGGTGGAAAGCATGATCGAAAACTGCGGCCTGCCCGAAGGGGCGCATAACCAGGCCTTCATTCCCACCCCCACCATCGGCACGCAGGACTGTGACATCACCATTGCGCTGAAGGATGAGGAAACACCCGTATGGAATGACCGCACCATCCTGCGTCATGACCTGTCGGCACGGTTTCCCGGCACGGTGTTCACCTTCCAGCCTGCGGACCTTACGGCAAAGATCCTGAATTTCGGGTCGCCTTCACCCATCGACATCCAGATTTCCGGGCCGGACCTGCGTGACAATTACGATTATGCCCGCCTGCTGGTAAACCGCCTGCGCGCAGTCCCCGGTGCCGCCGATGTGGTGATCCAGCAGACCATGAAAACGCCGACACTGTTCGTGCAGGGCAACCGCACCTTCGGGCAGGCCACCGGCATGACGGAAGCCGACCTGGCCAATAACGAACTCATGACCCTGTCGGGCAGCCAGACGGTGGACCCGCAATACTGGCTGGATCCGGCCACGGGCATTACCTTCCCGCTGAATGTGTATGTGTCACAGGATCAGCTGACGCATTTCAACAACCTCATGACCATTCCGGTGGACAAGGGCGATGGCGACCCGCAGGGACGGCATATGCAGCTGCTGGGTGGTATCAGCAATGTCAGCGCCACCGGCACGCCGGGGCAGGTCTCGCACTTCAATTCCATGCCGGAAGTGGACATCTATGTCTCGGCCGAGGGCGCGGATCTGGGGCAGGTCACGACCGGCGTGCAGCACGTTCTGGACCAGACACATGACAGGGTGCCCTCCACCGCCGCCGTGGTGGTGCGCGGCCAGACCGAAACCATGCGCCATGCCTATGTCGAACTGGTGTTCGGGCTGGTGGTGTCGGTGCTGCTGATCTACCTGCTGATCGTGGTCAATTTCCAGTCGTGGCTGGACCCGTTCATCATCATCACCGCATTGCCTGGCGCACTGGCGGGGATCGCGTGGGCGCTGTTCCTGACGCATACGCGGCTGTCGGTGCCGGCGCTGACCGGGGCGATCATGTGCATGGGCACGGCCACGGCCAATTCCATCCTTGTGGTGTCCTTTGCCCGTGAACGGATCGAGGAACATGGTGATGCCCTGCGCGCCGCGCTGGAGGCAGGCTACGGCCGCATCCGCCCGGTGCTGATGACCGCGCTGGCCATGGTGATCGGCATGGTGCCCATGGCCATGAGCAATTCCCAGAACGCGCCCTTGGGCCGCGCCGTCATTGGCGGGCTGCTGGTGGCCACCGTGTCCACGCTTCTGTTCGTGCCGTGTGTTTACGCAATCCTGCACAACCGTCCATCCCGCATCCGGGAGGAAATGAACTGATGTCCACCCAGAAAAACCGAAAAGTCGTCATGCTGGCCGGTGCCGCCGTTGTCGTGGGGTGGTGCGGTTACCTGCTGGTCGGGCGCGTGCAGCATGCAGCCGCCCTGCGGCGGGAGGCCGCTGTCGCCTCCGTACCCGATGTCATGGTCATCTCGCCCCGGCGCGAGGCACGTCATGTCAGCCTCGACCTGCCTGGCACGATCGATGCGTGGTACCAGGCCCCCATCTACCCGCAGGCGTCCGGTTACGTGCGCATGTGGTACAAGGATTACGGCGCACGGGTGGCCGCGGGCGACGTGCTGGCCGAAATCAACACCCCCGGCCTTGATGCGCAGTTCGCGCAGGCGCAGGCCGACCTTCAGTCGTCACAGGCGAAATACGACCTTGCGGTGGTGACGGCCCAGCGCTGGCGGCTGATGGGCAAGTCGCAGGCGGTGTCGGGGCAGTCCGTATCCGTGCAGGACGCGAACGAGAAATCCGCCGCTGCCGACCTGGAGGCCGCGCGGCATAACCTTGACCGTTATGCCGCCCTTGAACGTTTCAAGATCATTGTCGCCCCGTTTGACGGCGTGGTGACGCAGCGCGACATCAACGTGGGCGACTACGTGCACGAAGGCGGCGGCAACCTGAACGCCACGGGGGCGGCCAGTGAACTGTTCAGCGTGGCGGATACGCACCAGATGCGGCTGTTCGTCTCGATCCCTGAAAACATGTCCTACATCCTGCAGCCCGGGCTGCAGGCCAGCGTGCAGGTGCCGCAGTTCCCCGACCGCCGGTTCGAGGCGAAGTTCCTGACCGTATCGGGCGGCTACGACCCCGACACCCGCACCAGCGTGAGCGAGTTCGTGATCGACAACACCGACCATGCCCTGTGGCCCGGCACCTTTGCCGCCGTCACCCTGACCGCGCCTGAACAGGCCGCCCACCAGACCATTCCCACCGGCGCGCTGGTATTTCAGGAACACGGCATGCAGGTGGCCGTGGTGGATGGGCAGAACCATGCACATTTCCACGATATTACCGTGGGCCGCATGGGCGACGGGGCGACGCAGGTGCTGTCGGGCATATCCCCCGATGACCGGATCATCGACAACCCGCCTGCCGACCTGCTGGATGGCGAGAGCGTGCGCGTGGTCCAGCCCGTGGCCGGCTACAGCAGCGATACCGATGAAAAGGACGATGAATGATGGCACACACCATCCGCCGCGCCGCCGGCATGGGGGGCGCATGCGCCATGTCGCTGCTGTCACTGGCGGGATGCGACCTGGCCCCGGCCTATCATGCGCCGAACTACATCATTCCCGCCACATGGCAGGGGCAGGCCCCGTTTGGCGTGGCCCGTCCCATGGATGACGCCATTTCCGCGCAGTGGTGGGAAAGCTTTGCCGACCCGCAGCTTGACATGCTGGAAACCACCGCCATGGCCCATAACGGCGACCTGCAGGCCGCCAGCGAACGCTTCCTGCAGGCACGCGCGATCGTAAGCGAGGCACGGGCCGACCTGCTGCCGCATTTTGGCGTGGCCTTTGGCGGCAGCAACAACAAAAGTTCGGCCGAGCGGCTGTTCCGCTACAAGGGGCCGATTACGGATTCCGACGAATTCTATGGCGGCATGGCATCGTGGGAACCGGATTTCTGGTCCGCCATCCGCAACCGGGTGCGGTTGCAGAAAGACTATGCGCAGGAACAGGCGGCGGAATACGCCGCGGCACGGCTGAGCCTGCAGGCCGAACTGGCCAGTGACTATTTCACCCTGCGCGGGCTGGATGCTCAGGCGGCGATCTATACGCAGTCGATCCGGTATTACCAGGACTCCCTGCGCGTGACCCAGACACGGCTGGTGGACCAGGCGGCGTCACGGCTGGATGTGGCGCGCGCGCAGAACCAGCTGTACACCACGCAGGCCCGCCTGCTGGACATCCAGGCCCAGCGCGAGGTGATGGAACATGCGGTGGCCGTTCTGGTCAACGTCGCCCCGTCGTCGTTCCACATCGCGGCGGACCCGCACCTCAACGCCACCCGTTTCGCGCTGCACGCGCCCCTGCCGTCGGCCCTGCTGCAGCGCAGGCCCGACATTGCCATTGCCGAACGCCAGATGGCGCAGGCCAACCGGGCCATCGGCATAGCGCGCGCCGCGTTCTACCCGCATGTGTCGTTCCAGATGAACGGGGGGTTTGATGACAATGGCTTCAACCTCGCCAACCTTGCCAATTCCATGTGGTCGTATGGCGCGACCGTGACCATGCCGGTGTTTGAAGGCGGGCTGCGCCGCGCGCAGCTGCAGCAAAGCTGGTCCGCCTACCGTGAAACCCGCGACCATTACCGTGTCACCATTCTCAACGCCTTTCGCGATGTGGAGGACGGGCTGTCGCGCACCAACCGGCTGGATGGGGAAAATGGCCGCCTGCGCGCCGCCGTCGGCGCCGCAAGCGAGACACAGGACATTACCATGAACCTGTACAAGGGCGGGCTTGCCACGTACCTTGACGTCCTGATCGCGCAGGTCAGCACGCTGGACGCCCGCATACAGCAGGCCGAAATCCAGACCCGTTACCTGCAGGCGCAGATCGGCCTGATCCGTGGATGTGGCGGGGGATGGGACGCTGCCAGCCTGCCCGCGCCCAATCAGGTCTTCGGGGTTGATCCGCTCCAGTATTCCGGTCTGCACAACGCCCCGCCCGTGGGCGGCGTGCCCGCCCCGCACAGCCACGGGCCCGACCCCGACGACAACCTGACGCAGCCGGTGTTGTCCCCCGCCATGGGGCAGTAAGGGGCCGCATCAGGGCAGCCTGCCGTGCGTGCCGCCCATGCTCACATGGGCGGCATTCCCCTGAAGCGTTCGGGACAGCGCGCCATCATGACGCGTCGCGCGCGGATGCGGCGGCGATGTTGCGGTCAACCTGATCCAGCAGCGCCGCATGCTGCGCGCCCCAGCGGTAGAGCATTTCCAGCGGTTCGACAAAGCGCTGTCCCAGCGCCGTCAGCCGGTATTCGACCACGGGCGGCATGACCTGCATGATCTTGCGGTCCACCAGTCCCATCCGTTCCAGGTCGCGCAGGGTCTGGGTCATCATCTTTTTCGACAGGCCGGGCAGGGCGCGCTGAAGCTGGCCGGGGCGCGAGGCACCGCCACACAGGTGCAGCGTATGCACGATCATGGTGGTCCATTTGCCCGAAAACAGCCGCAGCAGGCGGCGCGGGGCACAGTCCTGCGCGAATGGCGCATGGCGGTAGGCGTCGGGCAGGGGGGCGATATCCATGGGCGGCCTCACGGGAACGTTCAGGTAACCAGGGCACGAAAAGGTGCCGGATTGTCTTTTATGGCGTTACCCGACAGCGTGTGAAACCCACGTCATTCATGGAGGAAAAGATGTCCCACAGGGCGCTTGTCATCGGTGCGACAGGTATTGTCGGCCAGAACCTTGCCAACCGGCTGGTCGCGGAGGGCTGGGGCGTTTACGGCCTGGCGCGGCGGACCGAAAACCTGCCCGGCACAATAATACCCGTCGCGGCCGACGCGCTGGACCCGGAATCCCTGCGCACGGCGCTGGCCGGTATCGTGCCGACGCATGTATTTTTCACCACATGGACACGCCGAGATAGCGAACGTGAAAACTGCATTGCCAACAGTGCGATGCTGCGCAACGTGTTTGCCGCCCTGCCACGCCCGCACGCGCTGGTGCATGCCAGTCTGGTGACCGGGCTGAAACACTACCTTGGCCCGTTCGAGGCCTATGCGCAGGGTGCGCCGCCACAGACGCCGTTCCGTGAGAGCATGCCGCGGCTGGCGGTGGAAAATTTCTATTACAGTCAGGAAGATGTCCTGTTCGAGGTTGCAGACCGGCTGGGTATTCCATGGACGGTTCATCGCCCGCACACGGTCATCGGGTATGCGATCGGCAACCTCATGAACATGGGTACGACACTGGCGGCCTATGCCACGCTGTGCCGCGAGACGGGGCTGCCCTTCGTTTTCCCCGGATCGCCCGTGCAGTGGAACGGCCTGACGGACGTGACCGACGCCCGGCAGCTTGCCAGCCAGATCCTGTGGGCGGCCAGCGGCCCCGCCGGGCACAACCGGGCGTTCAATGTGGTCAATGGCGACGTGTTCCGCTGGAAATGGCTGTGGGGCGAACTGGCCGCCTGGTTCGGCATTGACGCCGCCCCCTATCCCGGTCACGCGACGTCACTGGAACACATGCTGGCGGACAGGGGCGGACAATGGGCGGACATCGCCCGCCGGCACGGCCTGCGGGAAGAAGTGCTGCACCGTCTGGCATCGCCATGGCACACGGATGCCGACCTGGGCCGCCCCGTCGAATGCGTGACCGACATGAGTCTGAGCCGCAAACTCGGCTTCACCGGCTACCGCTACACGCCTGATTCCTTCTTCGACCTGTTCGACCGCCTGCGCGCCGAACGCTATATTCCCTGACCGCGCGGACTGTAACCGCTGCTACCGCAGCACAGTCCGCCTGCCGTGTCCGGATGCGCCCGCCCGCCTCAGTGACGGGCGCATCTGGCTCATGCGGTCCGTGGCCATGAACGGCATCAGGGAAACGCTGTCTTTTCGCAAAAGACAGCGTGCGGAAACTGTTCCTGTATCTTTCTTAAAAATGCTGTCTGGCAAAGCTTTTTTCGGGAAGCTTTGAAAGACATCGCCTGTTTGAAAAAAGGCGACACCCAAAAACCTTTTTTCTGTTCTTCATGAATGGTGTCTTCAAAAAAATCTTCAGTGATCATTCTGAAATGAATCAGTTACGGAAATAAAATTTCATGGGCGCTGCCTATTTTAAATAAAGGCAGCGTTACCGAAATATGTTTTCATAAAAACCATCACCAGAAACGTCTGGTTACACGCAGTATATGACGACAGGCTCAGCCATTTTCACTACGGAACTTTGAAATGATGCGGTAGATGGTCGCCTTGTGTACGCTGAACTGTTCGGCAATGTCCGCAATCGGCAGGCCGTCCTGCGTTGCCATTTTGTATATTTCCGCATTATCCGCCGGGCTCAGCTTGGACGGGCGGCCCATATGGATGCCACGCTGGCGGGCCTGCATGCGGCCTGCCGTCGTGCGTTCGCGGATCAGCGCGCGTTCAAAATCGGCGATGCCTGCAAATACCGTCATGACAATACGGCCTTCGGGTGATGTCGTATCCGCCCATGGTTCACGGATGGAGCGTAGGCCCGCACCCTTCTGCCGCAGGCTTTCCGCGATCTCCAGCAGGTGCTGTGTCGAACGGGCAAGACGGTCAAGGCGATAGACGATAACGATGTCGCCCGTACGGGCGACCTGCAGAAGGCGTGTCAGCCCGGGGCGTTCCTTTTCTTCCTCCGGCAGGGGGTCTTCATAAATGGTTTCGCAGCCTTCGTCATGCAAATGCCACACTTGCTCCTCAAGTGTGCACTCGTCCGTACCTGCACGCGCATAACCGATCAGCATCTTATCTTCAGATCACAATTAAATTTCAATTACATATGTAGTCAAGAATCGAACAACTGAACAGACATCGCGGCGATGTCACAAGACGTTCGCATTTTCTTCTCATGGCAGGATGCAGAGCTAAGGAATAAATTCCCAGTATTCAATTAAAAAAGCATTTATTCCCGAGGGTCAAAATAAGTTGCATTATTGTTGCAATATATGTATAAGCCCAAAATTATCGAAACATTAAGACTTTTGAGAAATCAGGATAACATAATTGATGGGACGCCGAACGGACGATGAACGTCGAGTCCTGACCAGTCGGGATACGGATCAGGGAATTCGCGGTGGTTTTTTTGTCTTGCGGCATGCCCTGGTGGAGGTCGCACGGAATGCGTCGGCGTTTCACACCCATCACCATGCATCCGAACGCCCGATGGTCGGGGCGGATACATGGCTGCGTGCATCACTGAGCGATATCGCCAGCAGCTGCCAGCGCGACTATGTGCTGCGTGGCGGCACGATGGAATTTGAAAGTTCCGGCACGCTTCATATCCTGTGGGTGCGCATTGCGGTCACGGCAGGCGGGGGCCATCTGATTTTTGGCCCGAAATTACCGGATTCCGGCCTGCTGCTGGTTGATGTCACGCTGGAGGAGGACGCCCCGGGCGCCGTCTCCATCACGTTTCGCGATGTCGCCAGCCTGAGCGTCACCTATGACGCCGAAACGGATATCACCCTGATCGGGCTGCTCAGTGGTGCCTCGAACGAACTGGACTGCAATGCATGGGCCGTAGTCCGGTTTCTGGGAAATGTCTGTGGCCTGCCCGATGAATGCAGCGAGGCCATACCCGGACAGCACGGCGGCGCGCCGCTGTACATCCGGCACTATACGGCCGGCGAAACGCACGAAATCTGCATTGTCGTGAAAAAATAGAAATTCCTGAATACTGTTGATGGACATGAACCAGAACACGCCGCTTTTCCTTCGCCCCCATCATTCTTTATCCGGAACAAATGCGCTGCAGGTCATGCATGGCGCGGCGGACGCCATTGTGGTGATTGACGAACGCAACAGGATCGTCTTCTTCAACGCCGCGGCCGAAAACCTGTGGGGATATACGCAGTCCGATGTGATCGGGCAGAATGTCAGCATGCTGCTGCCTGCGGGCATGCGTGCCGACCATGATGCCTTCATCGATCGCAACCGCAGTACCGGCGTCAACACCATTATCGGCACATCGCGCGAAATCCGGTTTGAAAACAGGGCAGGGGAGTACGTGGCGGGCGAACTCGCCCTGTCCATGGTCACGCTGCGGCCTGACAACCGGAAATATTACATGGCCACCATCAAGGACATGACCGGCGATGGCCGCCGCCGGAACCTGCAGGGCCTGCAGAACACGGTATTCCGCGCCCTTTCAACCGACATGACGATCCAGGATGTGGCTGACCTGATCTGCCGCGAGACGGAAACATTCGTACCCGACACCGCCGCCGTGCTGATGCTGGTGGACCCGGACGGACGTCTGCGCATCCTGTCGGGTGCAGGGTTCCCGCGCCGGTATGCCGCCGCCCTTGAAAACGTCACGCTGTCGGACGCCGACCGCGCGATCCTTGTCCGTGACCCGTCCCGTGCGGGGGCGATGGTATGGGAAAGCTATTACTCGCTGGCCCTCTCGCTCGGGCTGCATCACTGCCGCGCCACGGCCACCGTGTCACCTGCGGGGAAGGTGACGGGCATCTTCGCCCTGTTCTTCCGCAATCCCGGCCCGGTATCTGACTGGGCGGAAACGGTTGTCAGCGGGTGCGTGCCGTTCTGCGGCGTGGTGATCGAACAGTACGAAGCGCGCCAGCATATCGCGCAACTGGCCAGTTACGATCCGCTGACCGGTTTCCTCAACCGTTCCGCAGTGCAGGATGTCCTTGACAAACTGGTGGGACAGCCGGGGGACCACCAGTTTGCCGTGCTGGTCCTCAATGTTGACCGGTTCCGTGACATCAATGAAGCCCTCGGGCACGCCAACGGCGATGTGCTGCTCAAAACACTGGCCACCCGCATGCGCGCGCTCACGCGCCACGACCATGTCCTGTGCCGTTCCAGCGCCGATGAGTTCATCATCGTCCTGCCCGAAACCCGTCAGGACGAAGCGATGCGCCGTGTTCACACCCTGCTGGACGGACTGGCGCAGCCCGTCAACGTCAGCGGCAATCACATCACGCCGTCGCTGAGCGTGGGGATCAGCATGTTCCCCGATACCGGGCCGGACAGTGAAACCCTGATCGGGCTGGCGGAAACCGCCATGCGGCAGGCCAAGGAAATCGCGCGCGGCACCTGCCGCATTGCAACGCCCGCCGGGCATGGCACGGCGCGGGGGCGGCTGCTGGCGGGGCCGGCGCTGCGTGAAACGCTGGCGCGCGGGCTACTGCACCTGCATTACCAGCCACAGGTCCGCGCGCGGTCGGGACAGCTTTATGGCGTGGAGGCACTGGCACGGTGGCACCACCCGCTTCTGGGCAATATCTTTCCGTCGCGCTTCATGGCGGTGGTGGAAGAGACCGGTCAGGCCGAAATCATCGGCACATGGTCGCTGGAGGAAGCCTGCCGCCAGATCGTGGCATGGGAACGCGACGGGGTTCATGTGCCGACCGTTGCGGTCAACCTGTCCGCCGGGCAGTTCCGTGAACGCAGCCTGCCCGAAACCATTTCCCGGATGCTGGACGCCCACGACCTCGGGCCGCAGCGCCTGACGCTGGAAATTACCGAAAGCGTCATGATGGATGAAAACGAGGACACAATGGCGGTCCTGCGCGCCATTCGCACGCTTGGGGTCGGCCTGTCCATTGATGATTTCGGCACCGGCTTTTCCAGCCTGTCACGGCTGGCGCGCCTGCCGCTAAGCGAAATCAAGATCGACCACAGCTTCATCATGAACCTTGAACACAATGCCAATGCACAGGCGCTGACAACGGCGGTGGTTGGCATGGGCTGCATGCTGGGCATGACAGTGGTGACCGAAGGGGTCGAAACCGAAGCCCAGAAGGCGCTGCTGGAAAACCTGCAGTGCGACGTGATGCAGGGCTACCTGTTTTCCCGGCCACTGGCCGCCGCCGAACTGGCGCGCTGGGTCCGTGACCGGCAGGAACAGCAACATAAAATATAAAAACTGAACAGATTCATACAGTCATAATAAAAAGGTGCGGAGATGGGTAAGGAAGTTTTCCCCGTAACAGAAGAGAATGTCAATTCCGGCATCTGTATGGACATGCTGGAACAGGCGCGTGATGGCGTCATCATCATTGATGACAGGAACTGCATCGTCTTTTTCAACCACGCGGCGGAAAAACTGTGGGAATATACGGCAGACGAGGTCATGGGCCGCAATGTCAAATGCCTGGTGCCGACGGAATACCGCAGCCAGCATGACGGCTTCATCGCGCATAACCGTGAAACGGGCATCAACCGCATTGTCGGCACATCGCGCGAGATCACGTTCGAAAGCAAAAGCGGCGATTACGTTTCGGCCGAGATGTCCATTTCAACCGCGCTGATCGGGCCGGACAAGAAACGCTACTACATGGCCTTCATGAAGGGGGTCACGGAAGAAAGCCACCGCCGGAAACTGCTGGACCTGCAGAACACGGTCTTCCGATCCCTTTCGGGTGACATGCTGATACAGGACGTTGCCGACCTGGTGTGCCAGGGAGTGGAGGAGTTCGTGCCCAATTCGGTGGCCGTGCTCATGCTGCTGACATCGGACCATACGCTGCAGATCCTGTCCGGGTCGGGGCTGCCGCGCCGGTTTGCAACGGCGCTGGAACACATGACGCTGACGGAAGCCGACATCACAGCACTTGCCAATGATCTGGATGAAGCCAGTTCGGTGGTATGGGAAAGCTATCGCTCGCTGGGGATCTCGCTCGGGCTGCATGACTGCTGGGCTTCGGCCATCAGGGCGCCGAACGGAAAGATATCGGGTATTCTGGCACTGTATTCGCGCAACCAGCACAAGGTCGCGGAATGGCCACGGAAAATCGTGTCGGGCGCCGTGCCGTTCTGCGGTGTCGTGATCGAACAGTACGAGGCCCGGCAGCATATTTCGCAACTGGCGAATTACGATCCGCTGACCGGCTTCCTCAACCGCACTTCGCTGCACAAGGTGCTGCGGAACATGATCAGCCAGCCGGGCGACAACCACTTCGCCGTGCTGCTGCTGGACCTTGACCGCTTCCGCGACATCAACGACGCGCTGGGACATGTGCAGGGGGACACGTTCCTGAAGGTCATTGCCGAACGGCTGAAAAAGCTGTGTCGCAGCAACTATGTCCTCAGCCGCTCGGGCGGGGATGACTTTGTCATTGTCATTCCCAACGCCACGGCGGACATGGCGGTCGATTTCACCAAGACGATCATCAACGCCATGCAGCGCCCGCTGGATGTCGCGGGCAACCAGCTTTCCGCATCCTTCAGCACGGGCATCGCAACCTTTCCCGAAAACGGGCCGGATGGTGAATCCCTGATCAGCCATGCCGAAGTGGCCATGCGCCAGGCCAAGAAGGAGGCGCGTGGCAGCTACCGGCTGGTCAGCACGATCGACAGCAAGGATGCACAGGACCGGCTGGTTCTGGGCAGCGCGTTGCGGGATTCCCTGTCCAAGGGGCTGCTGAACCTGCATTACCAGCCCCAGATCGAAGCCCGGACGGGGCAGATATATGGCGTGGAGGCCCTGGCGCGGTGGAACCATCCCACGCTGGGCAACATCTTTCCCTCCCGCTTCATTGCCGTGGCGGAGGAGACGGGACAGATCGAGGCGATCGGCCGGTGGTCGCTGGAGGAAGCCTGCCGTCAGATCGTGGCATGGGAACGCGATGGCGTGCACATACCCGTTGTATCGGTCAACCTGTCGGCGGCGCATTTCCACAACCGCGGCCTTGTGCCCATGATTGCCGCGCTGCTGGACAAATACGGGCTGGCGCCTGAACGACTGACGGTTGAAATTACCGAAAGCGTGATGATGGAGGAAAGCGAGGAGACGATGAATGTCCTCGCCGCCATCCGCAAGCTGGGGGTGGGCCTGTCCATGGATGACTTCGGCACCGGATTTTCCAGCCTGTCGCGCCTGACCCGCCTGCCGCTGACGGAAATCAAGATCGACCGCAGCTTCATCATGAACCTTGAACACGACGCGAATGCGCAGGCCGTCACCACCGCCGTCATCGGGATCGGCAACCGGCTGGGCATGACGGTCGT
This sequence comes from Komagataeibacter oboediens, assembly GCF_003207815.1. Lineage (GTDB taxonomy): Bacteria > Pseudomonadota > Alphaproteobacteria > Acetobacterales > Acetobacteraceae > Komagataeibacter > Komagataeibacter oboediens. The sequence goes on from NZ_NKTX01000008.1 coordinate 25,705, forward strand.
GACCGAAGGGGTGGAAACGGAAGCGCAGTACGACCTGCTGGAAAGCCTGCACTGCGATGTGCTGCAGGGCTATCTGTTTGCCCGCCCCATGTCGGCCACCGACCTGGAAGCATGGGCCCGGCAGCCCCGCCTGCTCATGCCCGCCATGACCAGAAAGCCCGATCAGGGCCAGTCCTGACCACCCGCAACACGACTGCCTGCCGGGGAAATATATCCCCCGGCAGCCGGCCCGCAGCATGCGGTCCTGCCACGACGCACCCGGCGGGGCAGGAGACCGCGGGACTGCTCACCCGGAAATTCCGTTTTTTATCAAACTATCCGCGCCATGGATCATTACCCTTCATGAACACGCCATCGCGGCCCACGTCGCCACCAGGCGGGGACACGGCCTGCCGGACAGGCAGGACGGGCCGCCATGGCGCCCCCCGGACCCATGCATGAAGCGGAGACACCACCATGAACAGGACAGTCCTCATTACCGGCGCCGGATCGGGTTTTGGCCGGGAAATTGCCCTGCGGCTGGCGGCACGCCAGTGGACGGTCATTGCAGGCGTGCAGATCCCCTCGCAGATATTCGCCCTGCATGCCGAAGCCGAACGGCGCGGCGTGCACCTGCAGGTTGAAAAACTGGATGTGACCAATGCGGCGGACCGTGACCGCTTCAGCGAAGTGGATGTTGACGTTCTGCTCAATAACGCGGGCATTGGCGAAGGCGGGTCCATGGTGGACATACCCGAAGCGGCGTTACGCCGGCAGTTCGAGGTCAACGTGACCGGCCCGGTAATGCTGACACAGGCCATCGCCAGACGCATGGTAGCGCGCCGGGCGGGGAAAATCGTTTTCATGTCCTCCTGCGCGGGACTGACCTCGGACCCGTTTACCGGGGCCTATTCCGCATCCAAACACGCCATCGAGGCCATTGCCGAAGCACTGGGCAAGGAACTGCAGGAATTCAGCGTGGCGGTGGCCACCATCAACCCCGGCCCGTTCCTGACGGGGTTCAATGACCGGATTTTCGATTCATGGAAAAACTGGCCCACCGAACGGGAGGATACGCTGTTTGATTATGAACGGATCGCCTATCCATACAAACAGTTCGATATCGAACCCGTGGTCGAGACGACGATTGGCGTGATCGAAGGCACGATCGACAGCTACCGCAATGTTGAACCGAAACAGAATGCCGCCATGCAGCGCCAGCAGATGGATGCTGCATGGACCAGAAAATCCAGCGAGAACCTGGGCAGGCGCTTCGCAATGGTCCAGACCGCCTACGACATGCAGCCTGCCACGCCGGCGGATGAATAGCGGACAGCCCGCCGGACAGCCGTGCAGGCGCGCCCGGTGCAGGAAACCGCCACCCCGCAACCCGTCAGGGACCGGTTTGCCCCCGGCCGCCCGCAGGCAGGTGACGGGGGCCACATATCCCCGCCGGGACGACCGGGGCAGAGCGCTGGTGCCATCTTCCCCGGAACATGGGCTGGATACATACGTCACCTGCCCTGCGCGGGCATGGCCGCTGTCCGGTTCAGGCCAGCTGGTAGATCACGCTTTCCCACGGGCGCAGCGCTATGATGCCGTCCGTTACCGGGGCCGGGGGCGTCATGTTGCCGATCAGGCACCGCGTGGCACGCAGCCCCGCGGGCAGGGTGAAGGATGCCGCGCTGTCGGAAAAATTCAGCACGACCACCGCTGCCGTCCCGCCATCACGGCGGGTATAGGCATAGACCTGACTGCCAGGGGGCGAGACATCCCCATACCGCCCGGCTGACAGGCAACGCCATGCCCGGCGCAGGCGGATCATGGCGCGGTAGAAGGACAGGACGGAATCCGGGTCCGCACGTTCCGTCCGGACATTGACCTGCCGGTAATTCGGGTTGACCGCAAACCACGGCCTGTCTGCCGTGGTAAAGCCCGCATTGGGTGTGTCATCCCACTGCATGGGCGTGCGGGCGTTGTCGCGGCTGACCTGGGCCAGGTTGCGCAGGAATTCCGCAGCCGGGACGTGGCCCGACAGCACCTCGTTGCGCCAGCCATTATGGGCCTGCACGTCGTTATAGTCCTCGATCCGCCTGAAGGGAAAATTGGTCATGCCGATTTCCTGCCCCTGATAGATATAGGGCGTGCCCTTGAGCGACAGCATCATCGTGGCCAGCAGCTTGGCCGACCGCGCGCCATATTCCGGCACACCGGAGCCATAGCGCGAGGCGGCACGGGGAAAGTCGTGGTCCTCCAGATAGACCAGCGGCCAGACATGCGGGTTGTCGTTGAAGGCGTTGTCCGCATTGAAGGCGCGCATGTCATCCAGCCTGCATGGCAGCTTGCGCCAGCCATCCGCATCCTTCAGTTGCAGGTCAAAGCGGAAGGCGGAGGTGATTTCCCCCCGCCGGTCATCGGTCATGTTGATGATCGCATCATGCGACGCCCCCCATGCCTCGCCCACGGTATACAGGTCGGTCCCGGCAAAGACATGGGTGTACATGTCATGCAGGTAGCCATCCAGCCGTGGACCCACTTCGGCAAAGGATGCCTGTCCTGCATGCTGTCCGGGCGTAAAATCCCCCATGGCCTGCGGCTTCGCCAGACTGGTGATCGCATCGAAACGGAAACCGCTGACCCCCCTGGCGGCCCAGAAGCGCAGGATGTCATACAGTTCGGCACGGACCTTCGGGTTTTCCCAGTTCAGGTCAGGCTGCTTGCTGACAAAGGTATGCAGGTAGTACTGCCCCGTCGCCGCATCGAACTGCCATGCCGATCCCGCGCCAAAGGCCGCCTTCCAGTTATTGGGCGGCCCGCCATCCCGTCCGTCGCGCCAGATATAGTAATCCCGGTACGGACTGGTGCGTGAACTGCGGCTTTTGACAAACCATTCATGCTCGTCGCTGGTATGGTTGAACACCATGTCCAGTATGACATGAATGCCGCGCGCCTTTGCCCGCGCCATGAAGCGGTCGAAATCCGCCATGGTGCCGAAATCTGGCATGATCCGGCGGTAATCGCGCACGTCGTAGCCGTTATCGGCATTGGGGGAGTCAAAGCAGGCAGCAACCCAGACCGCCCCGATGCCCAGATCGGCCAGATGGTCCACCCGTTCGGCCATGCCCACGAAATCCCCGATCCCGTCGCCATTGCCATCGCAGAAGGAGCGGGGATAGATCTCGTATGCCACGACATCCTTCCACCATGCCGTGGTCGTGCCGGCACGCGCCCGTGCTGCGGCGGGTGTCAGGAAAAATGCGGTTCCAAGCAGGCGGGTCATATCCCGGCGGGTCAGGTCCATGTCGTGCGTTTCCTGTCCTGATCAGTTATTGTGTGGTGCAGCCGAGCCCGGCAGGCGCTGGCGCAGGCTGTCGATCGCCATGGCAAAGGCGGTCAGCAGGTCCGCATCAACACAGACCGTCCCGCCCGACAGGCGGATGAAGCCTTCGGTCATGGCGTTCTGCACCATGCCTTCGGAATGCACGATCAGGCCATCGGCATCTTCCATGCCGCCGCTGCCGCCTGTTCCCTGCCGTTCACGCAGCGCATCGCCCCATGCCCGGCTGCGGTATTCCGCCACCTTGCGCGGATAGGGCCGCCCGTCCACGGTGTACCCCGCCAGCATCTTGCCCTGTGCCGCCATGTACCCGATCTCGACCGCGGTGCCGGGGTCCATGTCGGCTGCACGACGGAAGGGGTCCAGACAGAACACGCCCGCGTCGCACCCGTCCATCAGGTCACGGTCAAGGCGTGCGATCAGCAGGCTGGTTTCCGCACCGGGGGCCAGCGCGTCCACCTCGGCCTGCCCGTCAAAGGGGCAGACACCTTCCAGCCCGGCGGCGGTGCAGATATCCTTCATCGCGCGGAACAGTTCGGCGGCTGCGGGTCGGAAAACCGTATCGCCCGCCAGATAGATACGCGGCGCGCGGGTCGTCTTGGGCTGAGTGGTCATGTAGGATCCTGCCTGTTCGTTATGGATGAATAATAATAAATCCGTTCCTGCCTGTATCGCCTTTTCCGCCGGGCCGTGGTCCCATTGGCCGGAATGCCACATGCAGGGACGCGTATTTTTTCCATGGAGCCATCATGAAAATCATTATCGACACCGACCCGGGGCAGGACGATGCCCTGACCATCCTGCTCGCGCTGGCCAGTCCCGAGATCGAACTGCTGGGCGTCACCACGGTCGCGGGTAACGTGCCGCTGGCCCAGACCACCGAAAACGCGCTCAAGACCCTCGACCTTGCAGGCCGCCCCGACATTCCGGTGCATGCCGGCGCCGACCGCCCGCTGCTGCGCCCGGGCGTGACCGCAACCCACGTGCATGGCCGCACCGGGTTTGAAGGTGTCGACCTGCCGCCACCCGGGCGGCCTGCAACGCCGGGACATGCGGTGGATTTCATTATCCGCACGGTCATGGACAACCCGCCGGGCGCCATCACGCTGTGCACCATTGGCCCGCTGACCAATATCGCCCTTGCACTGGCGCGTGAGCCACGCCTGCGTGAACGGATCGGCCGGATCGTGATGATGGGCTGCGCCTTTTCCGAAGTGGGGAACATTACCCCGGCCGCCGAATTCAATGTCTATGTCGATCCCCATGCAGCGGAAATGGTGTTCGCCTCCGGTGTGCCGATTGTGGTGTTCCCGCTGGATGTGACGCATCAGCTGCATACCAGCGCGGCCCGGCTGGAACGCATTGCGGCCATTCCCAACCGGATCGGCCCGGTCGTCGCGGCATGGCTGCGGTTTGAAAAACGCTTCGAGGCCACGAAATACGGCACGGATGGCGGCCCCCTGCATGATCCCAACACGGTTATCTGGCTGCTGAAGCCCGAACTGTATCGCGGGCGGCAGGTCAACGTACAGATTGAAACGGGCAGCCCCCTGACCATGGGCATGAGCGTGGTTGACTGGTGGGGCGTCGGTACCGCCCCCCCCAATGCCGTGTTCATGCGCGAGGTGGATGTGGAGGGCGTATACGACCTGGTGGTGGAACGCCTGTCGCGGTTCTAGCGCCGGGTACGGGCGGCGGGATGTCCCTGCCGCCCGGCCTGGTTGATCAGCGCGGCGGCAGGGCAGGGCGTTCGACATAGCGGCCCGCGCCGCGTGCCGCGCGCAGATCGCCATCGTCCCACACCAGTCGGCCCGCGCTTATGGTGCGGCGGGCAAGTCCGGTTACGGTCATGCCTTCATAAATGTTGTAATCCACATTCTGGTGGTGGGTGCGCGCCGAAATGGTGCGTGTGCCCTGCGGGTCCCACAGCACCAGGTCCGCATCCGCGCCCACGGCAATGCAGCCCTTGCGCGGCAGCATGTTGAAGATCCGCGCCGTGTTGGTGGAGGTGATTGCCACGAATTCTTCCGCACTCAGCCGCCCCGTCGCCACGCCATGGTGCCACAGGATGCTCATGCGGTCCTCGATGCCGGGAACACCATTGGGGATATGGGTGAAATTGGTGCGGCCCTTTTCCTTCTGCCCCGCACAGAAGCAGCAGTGGTCGGTTGCGGTGGTCTGCAACTGCCCCGATGTCAGGCCCGCCCACAGCGCATGCTGGTGGTGTTTCGGGCGGAAGGGGGGGCTCATGACATAGCGGGATGCGGTCAGCCAGTCGGGGTCTGAATACACGCTGTCGTCAAACACCAGGTGCTGCGGCAGGACCTCGCCATACACGCGCTGTCCGCGCATGCGGGCGTCGGCAATGGCGTGGGCCGCCTCGGCGGTGGAGACATGGACGATATAAACCGGCGCATCCAGCAGGCCGGCCAGTGCGATCACGCGCTGGGCTGCCTCGCCCTCCACCATGGGCGGGCGGGATGCGGGATGCGCGTCCGGGGCGGTGCGGCCTTCCGCCAGCATCTGTGCCTGCATGTAGGCCACGGCGTCGCCATTTTCCGCATGGACGGTGCACAGCGCGCCCAGTTCCCCCGCACGGCGGATGGAATGCAGCAGTACGTCGTCATCCACCATCAGCGCATTCTTGTACGCCATGAAGTGCTTGAACGAATTGACGCCGCACTCATTCACCAGCGTTCCCATGTCACGATGAACCTGATCGTCCCAATGGGTGACCGCCACGTGAAAGGAATAGTCGGACGCCGCCTTTTCCGCCTTTACCCGCCATGCCTTCCATGCCTCCAGCAGTGACGTGCCGGCGTCGGGAATGACAAAATCGATGATGCTGGTCGTGCCCCCCGCCAGTGCTGCTGCCGTACCGGTATAGAAATCCTCGCTGGCGACCGTGCCCATGAAGGGCATTTCCATATGGGTATGCGGGTCGATGCCGCCGGGCATGACCAGCAGGCCATCCGCCTCCATCACCGTGCACCCGGCGGGCGTGTCGATTTCGGGCGCGATCGCGGCAATGCGCCCGTCATCGCCGCACAGTATGTCGGCCCTGAACGTCCGTTCGGCTGTGACAATCGTACCGCCCCTGACATGAAGCATGATCGTCTTCCTCCTGTTCTGGTATTGCGCATTCGAAACGGGGTTGTCATTCCATATCGGGACCGTATTGTTATTCTGACTTGGCGGTCAAGATTATATCTTCCCGCGACGGACCAAAAAGGAATCCCCATGCCGGACAGTATCGATCGCATGGACAGCCACCTGGTGAACGAGGATCTTGCCCCCGTGCGGGCCCGAAGCTGGGGATGGTTCGACTACGTCTCGTTATGGATGTCCAACGTGCACAGCGTGGGCGGATACGTGACGGCGGGCAGCCTGTTCGCTGTCGGGCTGCCGGCGGGCGACGTGTTCATCGCCCTTGTCGCCGGTATCATGATCGTGCAGGTGATCTGTAACCTGGCGGGACGGCCCAGCTTTGAATCCGGTGCGCCCTATCCGGTCATGGCGCGCATGGCCTTTGGCGTGCGCGGCGCCGTGGTGCCTGCGCTGGTACGCGGCGTCATTGCGGTGGGGTGGTACGGTATCCAGACATGGCTTGCGTCAAACGCGGTGCTGATCCTGCTGCTGCGGCAATGGCCCGCGCTGGCGCCATGGGCGGACGTGCGGCTGCATGGCCTGCTGGGCCTGTCCACGCTGGGGTGGGGGGCATTCCTGCTGCTGTGGGGCATTCAGGCGGCGGTTTTCTGGCGCGGCATGGAAACGATCCGCCGGTTCATCGACTGGGCCGGGCCGGTGATCTATGTCGTCATGATCGCGCTGGACGGCTGGCTGCTGTGGAAGGCGGGTGGCCACATATCGCTGGATGTATTTGACGCGCCGCCCCACGGCATGGGGTGGCGGCTGCTGGGCATTGTCAACGCCATGGCGCTGATCGTGGCCTATTTTTCGCCCATTGCGCTGAATTTCGGGGATTTTGCGCGGTACGGCGTCAGCATGCGTGACATCCGGCGCGGCAATTTCTGGGGGCTGCCGGTCAATTTCTTCGGTTTTTCCGTACTGACGCTGGTGACGATCGTGCTGACGCGCCCGGTCTTTGGCCGCGTGATCCTGGACCCGGTGGAAACCGTGGCCCAGATCGACAGCCCGACCGCCGTGGCCATAGGGGTGCTGACCTTCGTCACCGCCACGGCGGGGATCAATATCGTGGCCAATTTCGTCTCGGCCGCGTTTGATTTCTCCAATCTCGCACCGCACGCCATAAGCTGGCGCAGGGGGGGACTGATCGCGGCCGTGGGCGCGCTGGTGGTCACGCCATGGAACCTGTATGCTAGGCCCGAACTGATTCACCTGACGCTGGACATACTGGGCACGTTCATCGGGCCGCTGACGGGCGTGCTGCTGGCGGATTACTATGGCGTGCACAGGGCGCGCACGGATACCGCCGCCCTGTATACCGCCAGCCCGCAGGCGCCATACTGGTACCGCAACGGCGTCAACCTCACGGCCATGGCCAGCCTGCTGTTTTCGGTCCTGTGCGGGCTGGGGCTGGTGTTTGTTCCCGTATTCGCACCGGTGCGCAACCTGTCGTGGTTCGTGGGCTTCGGCTGCGCGGTCGCAAGCCACCTGGCCCTGTCACGCCCTGGCGCACGCGGGCACTGACCGTCCGGCCATGCGTGCCGCCCGTCGCGGAAGCGGGACAGAAATGTCAGGTGGCGGCGCGCCGGGACCGGGCGGAGCGCACCGTGGTACGGCGGCGTCCGGGTCGGGTCTTGATTGTGTCCTGCACGGGCGGCGGGGCGACGGGATCGGGCAGGATGGACGTGGCCAGTTGTATGATGGTCCGGCAGCCTGCTTCAAAATCCACCGCCGTCAGGCGGGGCTTGTCCAGCACGGCAGCCATCTGCACCCCCATATCGGCATAGGCCTGCGTCATCGCCCACAGGCAGAACAGGAAATGCGTCGGGTCCACCGTCCCGATCAGGCCCGCCGCATGCCATTTTTCAAAGACCTCGCGCCGGTGTTCGACATGCCGGCGCAGGGTATCGACCAGAAAGCCGTGAACATACCGGCCACCTGACAGGATTTCGTGGGCGAACAGGCGCGACCCCTCGGGGCGCTGGCGTGAAAACGCCATCTTGGAGCGGATGAAGCCTTCCAGCCCCTCCCGCGGGGATCTGTCGGCAGACAGCCATTTGCTGGCATCGCCCAGCCAGTCTTCCAGCAACTGCTGCAACGTGGCGCGGTACAGGTCTTCCTTGGTACGGAAATAATAGTGGATATTGGCCTTGGGCAGGTTGCTGGCCTCGGCAATATCGCTGACCCGCGTGCCCGACAGCCCGTGGGCCGCGAATACCTTTTCCGCCGCGTCCAGGATCTGGCGCGTATTGTTCTGGCGGGGCACGCTGGCGCGCGTTTTGCGGGGGGAACGTGATGTCTTGGACAGGGGCATGGGCAGGACAGGATTACCGTAAAAGGAAAAAATGGTTGATGGTGCCCCCCAACTTCTCAAGCCGGGCATTTCGCGTCAATCCATTCCATGACGGGATTCCCGCGCGCGGGACCGCAATGGGCAGGACAGGCGTGCGTGGGCACCATTTCATACTTATACAAATAAATGCACCGCCATATATCATTCTTTATACGAGATAATCGCGACCAGGACACGATTGCGGAAAAAACCTGATCATATGGTCAGAAAAAACATTGCGGAGCGCTACCGAACGCCCCTAAGGTTGATCCCAACACACAGATGCTGGAGCGATCATGCCGCAAGGTCCCGATATAGCGCCCGGACGTCTTACCGATGTCGAACTTGCGCTTAATTTTTCCGATGCCCATCCCCCGCTGACGCACGCACAGGCCGTTGTCGAGGCCGACCGCTGCTTCTACTGTTACGACGCACCGTGTATCGAGGCCTGTCCCACAGGCATCGACATCCCGCGCTTCATCCGCGCCATTGCGACGGACAACATGGCGGGTTCGGCCAGAATCATCCTTGAATCCAACATCCTTGGCGGATCCTGCGCGCGCGTCTGCCCGACCGAGATCCTGTGCGAACAGAAATGCGTGCACAACACGCGTGAGGAAGGCCAGCCCATCCGCATCGGCCTGCTGCAGCGCCACGCAACCGACTGGCAGATGGATCATGGCGGCCAGCCTTTCACCCGCGCGGCCCCGACGGGCCAGCGCATCGCCGTTGTCGGCGCGGGGCCTGCGGGTCTTGCCTGCGCACACCGGCTGGCCATGCATGGGCACGACGTGGTGATCCATGACCGCCACGCGCTGGCGGGCGGGCTGAACGAATATGGCGTCGCCGCCTACAAGCTGGCCGATGACTTCGCCCAGCGCGAGGTGGATTTCCTGCTGTCCATCGGCGGGATCACGTTTGAGGGCGGAAAGGTGCTGGGCCGCGACATGACGGTGGCCAGCCTGCGCCGCGAATATGACGCGGTGTTCCTGGCTGTCGGCCTTGCGGGCGTGCGTTCGCTGGGGATCGAGGGGGAAGACCTTGACGGCGTGATGAACGCGGTGGACTTCATCGAGGGCCTGCGTTCGGCCAACCGCCAGACCGTGCCGGTCGGCCGCCGGGTGGTGGTGATCGGCGGTGGCAACACCGCGGTCGATGCCTCCGTCCAGGCCCGCAGGCTGGGTGCCGAGGATGTGACCCTTGTCTACCGCCGGGGCGCGGAAAACATGTCCGCCACGCCGGTGGAACGCGAATGGGCGCAGACCAACGGCGTCACGGTCCGGCTGTGGGCCGCCCCGGTCCGTCTGGTGGCGCGCGATGGCGTGCTGGACGGGATCGAGTTCGCACGCGGCCGCATCGGCCCGGACGGGCGGCCTGTATATGACCCGGATGATACGTTCGTGGTGGCGGCGGACATGGTGCTCAAGGCCGTGGGCCAGACCTTCATGCCCGACCCGCTGAACGGGGAAAGCATTGCCATTTCCGGCGGGCGCATCATGGTGGATGCAACGGGCCAGACCACCATGCAGGGCGTCTATGCGGGCGGCGACTGCACGCCGGGCGAGGACCTGACGGTCGCCGCCGTGCGCGACGGGCGCGACGCGGCAGAGGCAATTCACGCGGCCTACATGGCGGCAGGCAGGTAAGGAAACCGGATATGGCTGATCTACGCACGAATTTTGTTGGCATCCGCTCGCCCAATCCGTTCTGGCTTGCCTCCGCGCCGCCTACGGACAAGGAATACAATGTCCGCCGCGCGTTTGAGGCGGGCTGGGGCGGCGTGGTCTGGAAAACGCTGGGGGAAGACCCGCCGGTGGTCAATGTCAGCTCGCGTTATGGTTCGCTGGACTATAACGGCACCCGCATGATCGGGCTGAACAACATCGAACTGATTTCCGACCGGCCGCTGGCCACGAACATTGCCGAAATCAAGTCCGTCAAGCGCGACTATCCCGACCGCGCGGTCGTGGTCAGCCTGATGGTGCCCTGTGTGGAGGAAAGCTGGAAGGCGATCCTGCCCATCGTGGAGGAAACGGGCGCTGACGGGATCGAACTCAATTTCGGCTGCCCGCACGGCATGTCCGAACGCAACATGGGTGCTGCGGTCGGGCAAGTGCCCGAATACGTGGAAATGGTCACGCGGTGGTGCAAGCAGAACACCCGCATGCCCGTGATCGTCAAGCTGACGCCCAACATCACCAACATCCTCATGCCTGCGCGCGCGGCCCTGCGGGGCGGGGCGGATGCGGTATCGCTGATCAATACCGTCCAGTCGGTCATTGGTGTTGACCTCGACCTCATGGCCCCCATGCCGGTGGTGGATGGCCAGGGCACGCATGGCGGCTATTGCGGCCCGGCGGTCAAGCCCATCGCGCTGCGCATGATTGGCGACATCGCCCGTGACCCGGAACTGGCGCGCCTGCCCATTTCAGGTATCGGCGGGATCGGGTCGTGGCGGGATGCCGCCGAATTCCTGGCCATGGGGGCGACCACGCTGCAGGTCTGCACGGCGGCCATGCATTACGGCTTCCGCATTGTCGAGGACATGACCGACGGCCTGTCCGCATGGATGGACCAGAAGGGATACGCCACCATTGCCGACGTGACCGGGCGCGCGGTCGAACGCTTCGTGCCGTGGAACCGGCTGAACATGAAGTTCAAGACCATTGCGAAGATTGACCAGGACGCCTGCATCAAATGCGGCCTGTGCCATATCGCGTGCGAAGATACCTCCCACCAGGCCATCGCCCGCAGCAAGGTGGACGGGGAACGGCATTACGAAGTGATTGATGAGGAATGCGTGGGCTGTAACCTGTGCGCGCATGTCTGCCCCGTTGATGAGTGCATCACCATGCAGCCGCAGCCGGTGGATGGCGTGCTGACATGGCCCGAACACCCCAGCAACCCCGCCCGCGTAACCGTAGGGTCGTAACAGGCCAGCAAAGGGTGCAGCCCGGCATGGAAGGAAGCTTATGACACAGCATACAACCGCGACACATGGCAGCAATCTTGGCATTGACGGGCAGGCCCTGTGGTCTGACCTTATGGAAACCGCCCGGTTTGGCGGCACGCCAAAGGGCGGGATCCGCCGCCTGACACTGACGGCGGAAGACAGGCAGGTGCGCGACTGGTTCGTGCGCACGTGCGAGGCACTGGGCTGCACGGTCACGCATGATTCCATGGGCAACCAGTTCGCCCGCCGACCGGGGCAGGATGACAGCCTGCCGCCCATCACCATTGGCAGCCACCTTGATACGCAGCCCACGGGCGGCAAGTATGACGGTATCCTTGGCGTTCTGGGTGGCCTTGCCGTCCTGCGCGCGCTGCACCGGTCCGGTTACGTGACCCGCCACCCGATCGAACTGATCAACTGGACGAACGAGGAGGGGTCGCGCTTTACCCCGCCCATGATGTGTTCGGGCGTCTTTGCCGGCGTGTTTACCGAACAGGAAGTGCTGGACAAGCGCGACCGGGCGGGAAAGCGCTTTGGTGATGAACTGGAGGCCATCGGCTATCGCGGCAGCGAACCGTGCGGGCAGCATCCGGTCACCGCGTATTTCGAACTGCATATCGAACAGGGTCCGATCCTGGAAGCCGAGGAAAAGACCATTGGCATTGTCACCGGCGTGCAGGGCGCGCGGTGGTACGAGGCCACGGTCACGGGCAAGGACGCCCATGCCGGTTCCACCCCCATGCCCATGCGCCACGACGCGCTGCTGGCCGCCGCCCGCATGATCGAGACGGTCAGCGAAGTGGCCCTGTCCCATGCGCCCACTGCGGTCGGCACCGTAGGGCTGATTGAAAACCGACCCAACAGCAACAACGTGGTCCCCGGCGAGGTGTTTTTCACCATCGACATGCGCGACCCCGATGATGCGGTCGTGCGCAGAATGGAAGAGCAGCTGTACAGCCAGTTGCCTGAAATCGCGCAGCGCAGTGGCGTGACACTGGATATCGTGCGGATCTGGGACGCACCAGCCGTGCATTTCAACCCCGCCTGCATCGACATGGTCGAGGCCGCGGCGATGGAAAGCGGCTACAGCGCCCGGCGTATCGTATCCGGCCCCGGCCATGACGCGGCCTACATGGCGCGCATTGCGCCAACGGCCATGATCTTCGTCCCCTGTGCCGATGGCCTGAGCCATAACGAGGCGGAAAGCATTACCGAACAGGATGCGACGGCCGGGGCGGATGTCCTTCTCCGGGCGGTGCTCAAGGCGGACGCAGCCTTCAACAGCAGATAATCGCGCCATGCCTGTTCTCATCCTGCATGGGCGGGGCAGACATGATACGCACGATGATCAGGCCGGTCCGCCCTTATGGGTTGACCGGCCTGAATGCGTTTGCGGGGTAAAATCCGGGTATGGGCTTTTCCCGCAACACGGCCGCGGGGAATACAGTCCGTCAGAACGGGCGGTTTTCAGAAACGCCCCGCGGAAAACATGGTGCGGGCAGAAGATGTTTTTTGGTGACGCGTTGTTCAGGACGCTTCAGGAAACGCCGCCTTTTTGAAAAAGGCGGCACCCAAAAAACTTCTGTTGTTTTGCAAGAATCAACTGCCGCGCGGCGGATCAGGGCATGATGATGCCGGCTATGGCCGCACTCATCAGGTTGGACAGCATGCCACCCAGCACGGCACGCGCGCTTTTATGGGCAATTTCCTCACGCCGGTCCGGGCACTGGCTGCCAAAGGCCGCCACGGCAAGCCCCAGCGAACTGAGATTGGCGAACCCGCACAGGGCGAACGACGCAATGGCCGCCGCCCGGGCTGACAGACGGCCTGCCTGTATGTCCGGCCCCAGCCGCAGGTAGGCGACGAATTCGTTCAGCACGACCTTCAGCCCCAACACCGATCCCACCGCGTCGCATTCACCCGCAGGCACGCCCAGCATCCATGCCAGCGGCGCCAGCAGCAGGCCCATGATGTATTCCAGCGACAGTGCGGGCAGGCCGACATGCCCCCCGATACCCTGCAGCATGCCATTGACCAGCGCGATCAGGCCAATACACGCAACCAGCATGGCCGCCACCGCCACGGCGGTCTGGGCGCCCTTCATCGCGCCTTCCATCACGGCTTCGAAAAAGGCGCGATGATAGGCGGCACGCCCGGCGTCTATCGGGCTGACCGGGCTGTCCGGTGCGCGGGGTTCCAGCATCTTGGCGAACATCAGGCCGCCAGGAATGGCCATGAAGGACGCCGCCACCAGATAGTCCGCCGGAATACCCAGACCGAAATACCCGACCAGCGTCGCGCCGGAAACGGACGCCGTGCCGCTGCACATCACGCTGGCCAGTTCGCTTGTGCTCATGGATGCAAGATAGGGACCAAGGGCGACCGGCAGTTCGCTCTGGCCCACGAAAATGGTGATGATGGCGCCAAAGGATTCAACCGGCGACGTGCCCAGCAGCCACTGCAGCCCACGCCCCAGCAGACGGGCAAAGGCCTGCATGATGCCGAAATGATAGAGAACGGCAATCAGCGCGCTGACATAGACCAGCGAAGGCAGCACCTGAAACGCAAAGACATAGGATCCGTCGGGAAACAGGTCATGCATGCGGGGACCGACCAGTCCCCCGAACAGGAAGCGCGCGCCCTCGCTGCCATAGGACAGGACCTGCGTCACCATGTCCGATATGGCCCGCAGCGCGGCCTGCCCCGACGGCACACGCAGCACCAGCAGGCCAATCCCCGCCTGCAGCAGCAGACAGGCGCCGATAATGCGCAGGTTGATGCGTTTCCGGTCCGTGGAAAACACCATGGCAACACATATCAGGAATATAATGCCGATAAAGCCACGGATATGCATGAGGAAACTTTCAGGCCGCAGAAACGCAAAATGGAATTTTCTGACTATTTAGTTAGGTTAGCGTAACATCATGCCGCCCATCGTCAAGCATCTGTCTTGTCCCGCACGCATATTCCACGCACCGGGCGAAGGGGTGAACAGGACCGTATCCACCGCGGGGCACATCTGCCCGTAAGCGCATGATGCGCCGTGCCCTGCCAGCGTAATGGGAATCACGGCGGCATCGGACAGGCAGCATGGCAATACTGCAGGCTTTCCCTTCAGCCTCATGCCACCGGCGAACACCCGCATAGATAGAACGGCATGATCTCCCCAATGGCACATACCGGTCAGCCAGTCCTGCGCAGGCAGGATCGACAATGTCCGGCCCGGACCGCCGGACGGGACATGGTGGACAGTACGCCGCAACCGGGCCAGATTACGGGTAACCTCTGATTTTCAGTCCATAATAAAAATAACAAACATTCGTAATAAAAGGAGAAGCCAGGCATGAACCGGACAATCGTGGTGCAGCCCCCAGGCGGGTTCGCGAATGTGGTCATGACGGATCAGCCCGTGCGCGCGCCCGCCGCAGGTGAAATCAGGGTGCGCCTGCATGCCTCGTCGCTGAATTATCATGATTACGCCGTTGTGAGCGGCATGTGGGGACCGGCCGTGCCGCGCATTCCCATGGCGGACGGGGCGGGCGAGGTAGTGGAAACCGGGGCAGGGGTCACGGAATTCGCGCCCGGCGACAGGGTGGTCAGCACGTTTTTCCCCACCTGGCTTTCCGGTGCGCCACAGGTCATCGGGTTTACGACCGTACCGGGCGACGGGGTGGACGGATATGCGCGCGAATACGTCACCGCCCCTGCAACATCATTTACCCATGCGCCCCGCGGATGGACGCACGCGCAGGCCGCGACACTCACCACCGCAGGCCTGACCGCGTGGCGCTCCCTGTTTGTTGATGACCGGATCAGCCCGGGCAACACCGTTGTGGTTCAGGGCACGGGCGGGGTGTCCATATTCGCCCTGCAGTTCGCCAAGATGGCGGGCGCAACGGTGATCGCAACGTCCTCCAGCGGTGCCAAGCTAGACCGCCTGCGTGAACTGGGCGCGGATCACGTGATCAATTACCGCGAAAACCCGCAATGGGGGAAAACCGCATGGGACCTGACCGACGGCAGGGGTGTGGACCATGTCATTGAAGTGGGCGGCCCGGCAACCCTGGCGCAGTCAATGGAGGCGATCAGGGTCGGGGGGCATATTTCCACCATCGGCATCCTGAGCGGCGTTTCGGGCCATCTGGAAATCGTGCCCATGCTGCTGAAGCAGTTCCGCCTGCAGGGGGTTCTGGTCGGTAGCCGGGCAGACCAGCAGGCCATGGTGCGGGCCTTTGACGCGCACGCCATCCGCCCGGTCATTGATCGCGCCTTTCCGCTGGAAAACATTGTGGACGCGTTCCGCTATCAGGAAAGCAACCGGCATTTCGGCAAGATCTGCCTGGAAATCCAGTAATACGGAAAAACTGCCCCTGCATGGTCAGGGGCAGTCACCGGCCCGCCTTCTGGCGGCATGAAAAGCCCGGGCCACGGGCGTGACCTGTTCTCGCTGGGGATCAAGCGTTTCATCAACAGAAAGCCGGTTCATGCACCAGCATGACACCGCCGGTAGAGGCGCCCGGGCCTGTACCGCGCGAAGGCATACCCGCCATGGGCGCATGTCATGTCGCGGGGCGGGGCGATGGCACCTGAAAGGGGTTGTGTGGTATGGATCGCCTGTTTCTTTCGGAACAGATGCAACCAGAGGACCGGACATGCCTGACGTATCCCCAAGGCCCCAGCACACAGGCGGACGCCCGACACCTGAAGTGTCGGCGCAGCTTGACCGGCAGGTCCTTGAGGTCGCGACCGCCCTTTTTGTCGAACAGGGATATGCCGCCACTTCGCTGGAAAAGATTGCCCGCGTCATAGGATGCAGCAAGGCCACGCTGTACCGTCGCTATTCCTCGAAAGAGGACCTGTTCAAGGCCGTGGTGGCCGAACGGGGCCGGTTGCTGCTGCACGAAGCGGGGGCCATGGAGGCATCGTCCAAAGACCCGCTGGTAGCAACACGTGAAATTGCCCGGTTCTTTCTGGACTTCATGCTGCGGCCGGAAACGCGCGAAGCCTACCGGATTGTCATTAGCGACGGGCACCGCATTCCATTCGTTGCCGATGAAATGATGGTCACCATCGTGGAACCCTTCGTAGCAACCATAAGCCGCCTGCTGCGTGTAGCAGCGGACGCGGGACGTATTGAATCCCACGACCATGAGGAAATGACGCGCGTCCTCATGAGCCTGGTGATCGGATGGCCGTTGCAGAACACCATGCTGGGCCAGAACCGGATGCAGGATGCCGCCGCACGAAAAAAGTTTTTTGACAGGGCATGGGGGATTTTCCTGTCCGGCATATGCACAAACGCCAGCGCCTGACCTACCTGCCGCATCAATCCCCTGTTGGGGCATTCGTATGTAAATCAGGCCGATCAGACCCGCCCGCCAGGTTCATGGCATGAATGACTATGGTCCCGTATCCATGCACCAGACATGCTGACCCACAGGTTGCGGGCCATCCAGCCGGCAGAATGTCTGCCCGATGCACGTCTTGGCGCGCCAGCCTTGATTCATCTGTCAGATAGACAGGGCGACCGGTGGCGGGGTCAGCGCCCCCGCAAACGGGGTGCCGGAATGATCCGGCAGCCCGCACCTGATATGGAACTTTCAGGCTGCCGCGTCATGCCGCGCCATCGTGCATCGCACGCAGGCATTCGTCGCCGCTGGTGACGAAACCGAAGCACTGCCGCACGTTATAGACCGTCGCCTGCGCGCAGAAATCGGGCGATGTCGTGGCGGCGCAGTCCTCCAGCAGAATGCAGTCATACCCAAGACAGCTTGCATCCTGCAACGTGGCCATGACGCACTGGTCCATATTGACCCCCGCGAACAGCAGCGTGTCCACCCGCAGGTTACGCAGCACGCTGTCCAGCACCGTGTCCCAGAAGCCGCTCATGCGGTATTTGTCCACGTGGAGGTCACGCGACGCATCAGCCGCCAGTTCATCCACGATGCCGGCACTCCAGCTGCCATGTTCCAGCACGTGGGCATCATGCACCGGGAGCGCCCCGCCAAGACCCACGCCGTGTCCCTCGGGGTCATAGACATGCAGCAGGGAAGGGGGAATGTTGGCCAGATCCTTCCGGTTGCCCCAGTTCACCCATATCACCGGCACGCCTGCGCCGCGCAGGGCGGGCAGCAGGCGCGACAGTGGCGCGATTGGCGCGCGCGCGGGCGTGATGTCCACCCCGATCCCGGCCAGCCAGCCCTCGGGGTGACAGAAATCATTCTGCATGTCGATCACGATCATGGCCGTCCGCGCCAGGTCAAGCGTGACCTGCTTGGGCGGCGCGCTGAGCGTGACTAGACGCGGCGTGACGGAGGGGCGCACAAGGTTGGCGGTGGTGTCGGACACCTGCCAGCGGTTACGGGTGTTGCAGCCCAGCGGGTTCATCGGGTCTTCCTTCAGCCGCACAGGACCGCACGGTCCTCATCATCCAGTTCGACAGGCGTGCCGCGACGGATCAGCGCACCGAATTTTTCATCCGGCACCATGACCGTCAGGGTATAGAGCTTTTTATCGCCGGTATTTTCCACGATATGCTCCGACCCCGGCTTGACCAGCAGTGCATCCCCCTTGCGCAGTTCGGTGGCCTGCCCGTTGCACAGCGCGCGGCCCTGTCCACTCAGCACGAAAAACAGTTCATCTGCCGCCCGGTGCGTGTTGGGCGGTGTCTTGCCGCCGACCGTGAAGATTTCCACAACGGCGACGCAGATCGTCCCGCCATCCTTTTCATCAAACAGCAGCACGAAATAGTTGCTGTCATTGGGTGAAATGCGACGGGCCTCGATCTGGCCGACCGATCTCTTGTAAAAGGCGTTCATGTCATTCTCCGGCTGGTGAAAGGGGAAGATGCAAGCATGTGCCGCCATCCCCGGTCACGATGTGTACGGTGGTCACGGTCATGTCCGGCAGGGCGGCGTCACATGGCGCGACACCCGTACCGGGATTGAGGGGAAAGGCCGGAAAGCATGACAGGGAAACCGAAAGCCGCAGGGCTTCGCCCGCTTCCACCCGCGCACAGGTGGCGCGCATGGGCACGGTGGTCTCTCCCGGTCCGGCCCTGGCATAACCTTCCGCAAGGGTATAGGCCTGCCCCGCTGCGCTTATGCGCGACAGAACGGCATGCAGGTCAAAGGACGGATGCGCGCTGCGCACCACAAACCGGCACATGACCTGACCACACAGCAGGTGCGGCGCGGTCAGTGGCGGGGTGGTGAATGTCGCGATGTCAGACCGGGCATCCGTCCGGCTGCGGTCAACCGGGCCGACCGGCATGCCAAAACTGCCGCCCTGCGCCGGGGCGGGCCGCCATGGGTCAAGGGTCAGGGACTGCGGCACATCCGCATCCGGCCGGATCTGGCCTGCGGGCACAAGCCCCCCGTCGCGCGTATCAATGGCGGCACGCCCGGTTCCGGACAGGTGGAACATGGCCTGAGGTTCCGGCAGGTCGGCGCCATCGCGCCAGACATGCGCCCCCATATCAAACAGGCGCACGGGCGCGTCAGGCGTGGCGGGGGGACGGTCTTTCAGCCACTGGTCGAACCAGCGGACCTGCTGCTGGTCAATATCGGTTATGGCGTCATTGCCAAAATCCAGATCCCCGGTGCGCCGGTCCCACGGGAAATGCCCCCATGGTCCCACCAGCAGCCGCGCCGGAACATGGCCCGACAGCGCCCGCCATGCCGCCAGCGTGCCGGGCAGGTGGCTGTCGTACCACCCACCAATCAGGAAAACCGCCGGTTTGCTGGCAATGATCGCATCCACATGCGCGGCGGGCGAGATTGATGCCCAGTACGGGTCATCCGCCGGGGTATCCAGCCATGTGGTATAATGGCTGTACCGGCGCAGCAGGTCGAGAATGGGCGGCCTGACAGGTGTCGACCCGGAAAAGGACATGCCGCGCGATGCCGCGAACAGGGTCGCCTGTGCTGCGTGGTCCCCGGCAAGACGCGCGGTCTCGGCCGCAAGCTGTATCGCCCACCCCAGGTTGGCGCGCAGGGGAAAGGCGTCATTTTCATAGGCCCAGTCACGGCGCAGGTCCCAGCCGATCATGGCTGGTGCCAGCGCGCGCAGGGCAGGGCAGTCCTGGGTCGCGGCCAGTAGCTGGTTGGTTCCCTGAAAGGAAAACCCGAACATCCCGACCCGCCCCGAGCTGCCTGGCAATCCGGCAGCCCAGTTGACCGTATCCACCCCGTCCTGCGCTTCATACCGGAACAGGTCGAACGTGCCGCCGGATTCACCACGTCCGCGTGCGTCCTGCATGACCACGATATACCCACGTGCCGCGTACCATTCCGGCGGCGCATAGCACAGCGATGTGCCGATACGCCGGCCATAGGCCTGCCGCATCAGCAGGACGGGAAACGGCCCGTCCCCTTCGGGCTGCCATATGTCGGCCACCAGCACCGTCCCGTCGCGCGCGCACATGCGTTCGGTGCGCGGCGCGGCCACGGCGTACAGCCTGTCCGTCATGCCGGGGTTTCCTGCGCCACCGGGGTAAAGCTGCGCATCTTGCCGGGATTGAGCAGGCCCATCGGGTCATTGCGCTGCTTGGCCGCCAGCAGTTCCGGGGCGATCTGCTGGCGCGGGCTACCGTCCTCCAGCGTATAGACATGGGGGTTGGCCACGCTGACCCCATGCGCGCGGAACAGGGCGATGATCGCATCCAGCCGGTCCTGCGTGGTGAACCGGAATACCGGCAGGCCCGCGCAGGCGATCTGGCCGCCAACATTCATGAACTCCAGGTGGAACATCACCTCCTCACCCAGCAGCCGCGTCATCGTATCCACGCTTTCAAGCATATCCTGCGCGGGATGGAGACATTGCAGGTAGGTAAAGGAGCGGTCCTTCTTGAGCACCTGCAGGGTCGTGTGGTTCCACGTCAGTTCATACAGCGGCATCCGCGTGGGGTCGTCCTCGGCCTCATGCATGGCGGCGCGGTAGCATATGCTGCCATTCTGCTGGCGTGCGAGGTCGTCTACCACCGCCACGGCTGCAGGCGCCACCATGGCAATGACGATCGCATGGCCCGGCGGCACGACATCGGATAGATGCGGGAAATAGGGGACAAGCCGCGCGTCGATCACGCTGACCAGTTTCCTGTCGATGCCCGGCTGCATGGCCAGTGAGCGCCCGAACGCGGCGGCCGCGGCAAAATCCGCAAAGCCAATGGCCAGATCCTGCCATGCGATCACCGGCTCGACCGGTACGTCCACTTCCGTCACGATGCCCGTGGTGCCATAGGCATGCTGCAGGCAGAACACCTCCCTGCCGCGCAGGTCCTGCACCTCGGGTTCGACTGCGAGGGAGACAAGCCGCGCACCCAGCAGGTTGCCCGGATTGCTCAGCCCGCCCCACCTGACCGAACCGATGCCGCCGGACCCCCCGCAGTAGAAACCACCAATCGACGCCGTGCGCTTGGTGGAGGGGAACATGCGGATTTCCAGCCCCTGCCCACGCAGTTCACGGTCAAGGGCAAGGATATTGGCACCCGCCTGCACCCGGGCCACGCCGTGTTCCACCTTCAGCACACGGTTCATTTCGGTCATGTCCACGATCACGCCCTGCTGCAGCGGTACGGCCTGACCATAATTGCCCGTGCCCCCGCCGCGCACGGTCAGGGGAACATTATGCCGCCGCGCCGCCCGGGCTATGTCCAGCACGTCGTCCGTCGTGCGGGGCATGACCACCGCCTGCGCCGCCAGCCCGTGCAACCGCGCCTTCAGTGCCGGGCTGTACCAGTAGAAATCCCGGCTTTTGCGCTTGACGATGGCAGGCTCGGTCTGGGCCGCGACATGCGGAAGGTCATTAAGGAACGTATCCAGGGTCATATGCGTCTCTCCTATCCCCGATCGGCCTAGCGCCCCAGGTCCGGCGTGACCGGGCGTATGCGCTCCAGCGGGTAGCGGGCGACTTCCGCCATCAGTTCCAGAAAGCCCTCGATGTACTTGTCTGCAACCAGCCTGCCTTTTTCCGCAGTCGCCCCCGATGCATCGCCACATGCACCCGCGGGGTGAAGGTCATGGGCATGCCAGCCGAACCCCACGCGGCCTTCGGCCTGCAGCCACTTGTATTCCCTGGCCATTTCTTCGGGCCAGGACACGAAGTTTTCCGCCCGCTCCATCCGTACCAGGTCGGGGCGCAGGTAGCACATGAGCGACGTTTCGACATCGCCGCCATGAATGCCGTATTTCAGTTCCTGCGGGGTGAACAGCCCCTCGGGGCAGCCGAAACGCCCCCATGCCACGCACACCACAAACAGGTTGTGGGTCCGCCGCAGTTCCCTCGCCACGATGTCGAGTATCTGCGGCTGTCCCCCATGGGAATTGAGCAGCACCAGCCTGCGCACACCCGCGCGCGCGACGCTGGCCCCAAGGTCCAGCAGCACATGTAGCAGCGTATCAGCCGACAGCGTCAGCGTGCCAGGGTAGGCAATGTGTTCGTCACTCTTGCCCACGGCCTGCAGCGGCAGCGCCGTGATCGGCAGGTCGACGGGCGCGCGTTCCAGCGCACGTTCCAGCAGCCCCGCATTGATGCAGCTGTCCACGCTGACAGGCAGGTGCGGCCCGTGCTGTTCAATCGCGCCCACGGGCAGCACCGCGACCGTATTGTCCGGCAGCTCACGGAACTCACGCGAGATCATGTCCTGCCAGTAGCGACGGGGAAGGGTATTGGTCATATCAGGTCAGATTCCGAAAAAAAGGGGAGCAGGCGTCATGTGACCGGGCGCATCCAGCGCCCGAGCAGCAGGCGTTCGATGGTGGTCATGCCACCATGCAGAACCAGCCCCGTGACAGTGATGAGGAAAAGGGCGGCGAACATGCGCGGTATGTCCATCTGGAAACCTGATTGCAGGATTTCATAGGCCAGCCCCGCGCTGTTGCCCCCCGTACCGGCCACGAATTCCGCCACGACCGCGCCGACAAGGGCCAGCCCACTGGCGATCCTGACACCGGCCATGAACATGGGCAGCGCACTGGGAATGCGCAGCCGCAGCAGCATCTGCATGCGCGTGGCCTTGTGCATGCGGAAATAGGCCTCCAGCCCCGGATCAACGGAACCAAGGCCGATCAGCGTGTTGGAAATGACGGGGAAAATGGCAATCAGCGTGGCGCACAGCACCAGCGTCATGGACGTTGTCTTGACCAGCACGATGATCAGCGGCGCCACCGCCGCGATGGGGGTGACCTGCAGGATGATGACATACGGCATGAAACTGGCCTGCAGCAGCCTGTGCTGCACCAGCACGACCGCGATGGCCGTGCCCAGCAGGACCGAAACCAGCAGCGACACAAGGGTGACATACAGCGTGCTGCCCAGCGCATGAAGCAGCATGGGCCCGTTGGCATACAGCGAGGCCACGATATCGGACGGCGCCGGGAATAGGTACGTGGGAATGGCAAACAGCCGGCAGGCCGCCTGCCATATCCCCAGCGTGCACAGCCCCACCACCACCGGTGCAAGCAGGCCCAGCCGTGCCGCATTGCGCGCGTTCATGGATTTACGCCCTCCGCGCCGGCAAAGGTTGCATGGGTTGCCTCCGTCAGCATCTGGCTCAGGTCGCGGCACATATGGGCGAACCCGTCGCTCAGCCGGAATGCGTCGTCACGGCGGATGGCGGGGTCGATATGGTATTCACCAAATATCCGCCCCGGATTGGCCGCCATGACAATGACACGCGACGACAGGAAAACCGCCTCGTACAGCGAATGCGTGACAAAAACCGTGGTCAGCCCGTTTTCGTAGCACAGACGCGCCATTTCCCCATCCAGCCGGTCGCGGGTGAATTCATCCAGAGCGCCGAACGGCTCATCCATCAGCAGCAGGTCGGGCCGCGTCACCAGTGCGCGCGCGATGGAGGTGCGCATTTTCATGCCGCCCGACAGCTGCGCAGGGTAATGCCGCAGCACATGGCCCAGCCCGACCTGTTCCAGCGCGGCACGGACCTGCGGCGCAGCGGTGGAGACGGGCACGCGTTCCAGGTCCAGCGGGAGGCGCACGTTATCTTCCACCCGCGCCCATGGCATGAGTGTCGGGTCCTGGAATACGAAGGCCATCCTGTGCCCTTCGGACCCCACATGCGTGAAATCGCGTCCCCACCACCGCACCAGCCCGGCCGTGGGCGGGTGGATGGAGGCAATGACCTTGAGCAGCGTGCTCTTGCCACAGCCGGACGGGCCGATCAGGCTTATGAATTCACCGGGCTGGATTTCCAGGTCAACCGGGGCAAGCGCGCGGACGCCACTGCCAAAGACCTTTTCGACCCCCCACAGGCCAACGACCGGGCTCATGCTACGGTCGTGCTCAGATGCGACACGAATTCGGTCGTATAGGCCCTGCGCCACGCCGGTGTGTCGGGAAACTGGCCATCAGCCGTGACAAGGTCATGCAGCGCCGCCCACTGGGCATCATCCATCATGCCGATCACGCTTCCTTTTTCCCCCAGCGCACTGATCCGGCGCAGCGCATCGCGCGAATAGGCAAGCTGGGCCGCCGACATGGACGGATTGTCAACGACGATATCCCTGTCCCCCGCCGTCGCATCGCCGTACAGGTACGTGTTCCACCCCACCGCACTGGCGCGCAGGAAGCGGGTCACGTCGTCCCCGCGCCGGGCAATGACATCGCGCGTGGCCAGAAGCACGTTACCGTATGTGCGATAGCCGGAATCAGACAGAAGCAGGTAATTGAAGGGGATGTTCTTCTGTGTCGCGGCAAAGGGTTCGGAGGTTACGAAGGTCTGGATCGCCAGACGCGGGTTCATGACGAATGGCTGGATGTTGTAAGTATAGACACCGGCCTGCGCGTCCGAAAAACCAAATCGCGCGCGCAGCCACGGCCAGAAGGTGGCCCGCCCCTCGGTATTGATCAGGATGGGGTGCCCCTTCAGCTGGTCAAGCGCGGTAATGTCCTTGTGCACCATAAGGCCGGTCACGGATTTCTGGAACGACGTGCCTATGGCCACAACCGGCAGGTCCTTTGCCGCAGCAAGCAGCGCAAGTTCCATGCTGCCGATCATGATGTCGGCCTGACCGCCAAGCAGCAGCTGCATGTTGTTGACCTGCGGCCCGCCCATTCTGATGGAGACGGGAACCCCGGCCTGCGCATACAGGCCGTCGGCCCGGGCCTGATAAAAACCACCGTGTTCTGCCTGGGCATACCAGTTTGTCAGCAGCCGCAGCGTCGGCTGGTCCGCCGCTGCGGGGCGCGGGCGCATGAACATGGTGGCCATCATGGCGCCGCCGGCCGCCAGCATGCTACGTCTGCCTATGCCCTGATGGTGCATCGTCTTCCCCATTAACCCGGACGGCTGAATTTACAACGGCAGCGTAACATTATAGAATCGTATTGATAAAGCGGTATTTTTAACATGTCGTGTTGCTTAACTGGCATCATGCTGTTCCATTGCAATCGCGGCCGGATGCGGGATTAATGATACGATTCCGTTCTGGACAGGTCGCGCGCAGGGGCATGGCAGGCAGGCGGCATGGACCCGGGACATAATGATGGATCTTGCACTTTTCCCCGATAATGACGCCTACGTACTGGCCGATGCCACACTGCCCGCAGCCGATGGCAGCCTGCTGCGCCGCAATCTGGTCATCGAAGGCGGGCGGATCGCCGCCATATCCGAACGCGCGCCCGATACGGCCCTCCCGGTGGTGGCGCTGGATGGCGCCATGGTCTGGCCCGCCATGGCGGATATCCACACTCATCTGGACAAGGGGTTCATATGGGACCGGACCCCCAACCCCGACGGGACCTTCATGGGGGCGCTGCAGGCCGTCAATCAGGACCGCGAAGCTTACTGGAGCACGGAAGACGTACGCCGCCGCATGACATTCGCGCTGCGCTGCGCATACGCGCATGGCACGCAGGCGGTGCGTACCCATCTGGACACCATGGGTACGCACGGGCAGCGGGTGTGGCCACTGGTCCGGGACATGCAGGCGCAGTGGGCGGGCCGGATCGCGCTGCAGGCCGTCTCCCTCGTCATGCCGCAGTCCTACGCAGGGGAAGACGGCGAACGCATCGCGCGCGATGTTGCCAGCACGCCGGGCGCGTGTCTTGGCGCGGTGCTCATGCACGACAACGCCACGCCGGAACATCTGGAGCGCCTGTTCGCACTGGCGGAACGCTTTGGCTGCGGGCTGGACCTGCATGTGGACGAAAACAACGTGCGCGGCGGCACCGCCCTGCAGACCGTGGCCGAGACGGTCATGCGACGGCGCTTCAGGCTGCCGGTGCTGTGCGGGCACTGCTGCAGCCTGTCGGTGCAGGATGCGCCGCATCAGGCCGAGATCGTGAAAAGCGTGGCCGATGCGGGCATTGGCATCGTCAGCCTGCCCATGTGCAACATGTACCTGCAGGACCGCACGCCCTGCCGCACCCCGCTGTGGCGCGGCGTGACAATGGTGCACGAACTGCACGCGGCGGGCGTGCCGGTCATGTTCGCCAGCGACAACACGCGCGACCCGTTCTATGCCTATGGCGACCTTGACATGGCGGAGGTATTTTCGCAGGCCGTGCGCATTGCGCATCTTGACCATCCGTTCGGCGGGTGGTGGCAGTCCGTGTCCGTCACCCCTGCGCGATGGATGGGGCTGGACACGACGCTGCGGGCCGGCAGCCCCGCCGACCTGGTAATTTTCGCGGCCCGGGACATGAACCAGCTTGTCACCCGGCCCACGGCGCCACGGGCCGTCATACGCCACGGAAGGGCGATCGATGCACGCGCGCCCTCATACGCCGAACTGTGACAGGTCGCGCAAGCGTCCGGCCACACCCCTTTTTCTTTTGCTACCAGTTCTGAAAAATGGATAGACCATCATGAAGCCAATCGGAAAAAGAACCCTGCTGGCAGCCACGATGCTGTGCCTGCTGCCATTTGCCCATGCGGGTGCTGCGGACAGCCAGCCATCGTTTCTTGTAAAGAACGCTTATATATTCTCCATGTCGGATAAATATAAGAAGCCCTTTACCGGATACATGCTGATCGACGCCAATGGCACGATCATGTCCGTTGCGCCCGGCACACCCGGCGCGGGCATCCATGCCACGACCACGCTTGACGCGCATGGCCACTGGATCATGCCGGGCTTCATTTCCGCCCACAGCCACCTGTGGCAGGCCGCCTATCGTGGTCTGGCGCAGGACAAGACGCTGCCGGGATGGATTGACGCGTTGTATGACAAGGCTGCCAGCCGCGCGCAGGCCGAGGATTTTTACTGGTTTACGCTGGATGGCGCGCTTGACCACCTGCAGCATGGCGTGACGGCAGCCTATAATTTCAATTACGGCAATCACTGGGGCCAGCCGAAAACCGAACGTGACAACGTGGACCACCAGCAGTTCCGCGCGGAAATGGATTCCGGCCTGCGCTTCGTACACGGCATCAACCCCACGGCGGACGCCGTCGACCATTCGCTGGATGGCGCGCGCCAGCACCTGCGCGGCTTCATTGACTGGTCAAGGGCGCAGCCTGCCAGCACCACATTCCTGTCCGTCATGCTGAATGGCACCGTCGCCTTTCAGGACAGTCCGGCCCATGCCCAGTCCGAAGCAATGCTGGAAGCGGCCCTGATGAAGGAATTCGGGGTCAGCAACCAGACCCATTACCTTGAACCGCCCGATACCATCGCGTCCGAACAGGCGGTCTTTCCCTATTTCGCGCAGAGCGGGATGATGGGGCCGAATCTGATCTTCGGGCACTTCATCCATACCACGCCCGAAATCCTGTCGCAGACAGGCCATGCAGGGGCCGCCATGTCATGGAACCCCCTGTCCAACGGGCGGCTGGCCTCGGGCACGGCTGACATTCCCACCTACCTCAAGGACGGCATCCGTGTGGGCATGGGCGAAGATGGGGAGGCGAGTGCCGATCTGGCCGATCCGTTCGAAAACATGCGCACGGGGCTGTACGCCATCCGCGACAAATACCAGAGCGCCAGCATCATGAGCCCCTATGACGTGCTGCGCCTGCATACGGTTGGCAGCGCGTCCGTCCTGCAGGTTTCCGACCGTCTGGGCAGCCTTGAGGCGGGCAAGCTTGCCGATTTTCTTGTGATCGACCCGACGCATCTCGCACATGTGTTTGATCCGTACGCAACGCTGGTCCTTGCCGCGTCCGAGCGGGATCTGGAACAGGTCTATGTTGGCGGAAGGCTGGTGGTGGACCACGGCAGGGTGCTGACGCAGGACATCAGCGCGGTGGAAGCGCAGGCCGACCGGCGCGTGGCGGCATCGCTGCCGCACCATGCCGGTCGCCATAAATAAGACGCTACCTGAAATCAGCTTATTGATAAAAAACAGATAAAAGTTTGCGGGTGTCGCCTTTTCCCAAAAAGGCGACGTCTCCCGAAGCTTTCCGCAGATTTACCGGACGTTTCGCAAGGCGGCTTTCCAGACAGTCCTCATACTTCCGGGTGCCGTTTTCCAAAAGGCGACGTGCACGGCGCCGGACAGCCATGCAGGGCAGGGGAAATACTGCCTCCAGCCCCGGCGGGCCGATACGGGCAGGTGTCAATTAAAATGCAACAGCGTGTGGCCGTCTTTGTGTCTGGCGCAATCTTGCCGCATCTGTAACGTTTACCGGTCCCTTCACCTGATGTGATGATCCGGCCATGCCGGACGCGTGGCATGATCCATGGGCAACCGGGAACGATCAGGGGCGGCAGCGCCGTTGTGCCGCTTTCGGATGCATCCGGATTTCATGGCGGGTGTGGTCTGGAAACGAAAGCGAAAGTATTTGATGGCTGACCAGAGGCGAAGCAGGTTTCCTGCCGGTATTTTTACATCTGTCATGCTTGCGGGCGCGGCCTGCCTGCCCATGGCCGCGCATGGCGCGACACCTGCGCAGGAAGTCAGGTTTGTTGTCGTGACCAACTGGGAAAATGGCGCGGATAGCGGCGATGAACCCGGTGAGTACCAGAACTGGGTTGAACGCGAACATCTGGATGAAAAAGTGCCCGTCCGCGGTGCGCCCGACGTGGTCCGCCGCAACAGGGCAGGGCTGTATGGCCTGGTGCTGCGGCATGGCGTAACGGACCTTGCGGCGTTCGTCCTTGATCCGCGTTTCGACTTCCATCACACCTACTGGCTGTTTACGGGCATCTCGGGTGTTGACCCCAATGCGGCCTCGGTCGGGAGCGTTGCATGGGCGCGCTGGGTCGTGGATGGTGATGCCCTGCGTGAAATTGATGACCGCACCATTCCCAAGGACTGGCCTTACGGGCTGTACGCCATCGGCGCATCGCGTCCCAACACCCTGCCCGAAGCGCCGAACCATTATGGATCGGTGACGGATGTGGCGGAACTGACACGGGCATATCCGCTTAACCAGGGGCTGGCGCGCTGGGCATTCGCACTCAGCCAGCGGGTCAACCTGGCCGATGACCCGGCCATCGCCCTGCGGCGCAAGGCATGGACGGGCTTCGATCAGGCCCGCAAGCCACCCTTTGTCCTGATGGGCGAGACACTGGGCGCGGAACGCTACTGGCACGGCGCGCCGCGCAACCGCCGCGCAACCGCTGGGCACAGGACTGGGTCAGGCTGTGGACACATGGGCAGGGCAAATTCGTCATGACGAATGAGGAAAGCCAGACCTACCAGCGTGAAATGCGCACGCTGGCCACGCTGGGCTTTGTCGATCCCGACCGGATCATGGTGCTGCGTTCAGGCAGCAATTTCTCGGTCCCGCCGCCGGGCGTGCCCGTGACGCAGTCGATGGGGGATGAAGGACCGGGGCAGTCACTGGCGTTTGACAATAATGAACGGGCAGGGGAGCCGGTGATCGAGGAAATCCTGTCGAACTGGAAAAAATACCGCGACAATGTTCCCTCATGACAAATCTTCTTAATAAATACACATAAGTGCTGGCGGCAGTGGTTTAACAGGACCTGCCGGATGACCGGGACATTCCATCCGGCAGGCACACCGATGAGGAGGCAACGTCACGATGAGCAGCAGGTCTTCCGATACGCGCGCCAACAGGCGCACGCCGGTCTGGTGCATTGGCGCCGCACTCCTCGGCCTGTCCATGTGTCCCGACCGGGCGCATGCATGGGGTATGGAAGGCCACGAAGCCATTGCGGCACTTGCGTGGAAATACATGACGCCGGATACCCGTGCGAAGGTTGATGCCATTCTCGCCACGGATCACGACACGCTGACCGCGCCGGACCTTATGTCACGCGCAACATGGGCCGATAAATGGCGTGCCGCAGGGCACCCGGAAACAGGGCCATGGCATTTCATCGACCTTGAGATCGACCACCCCGACATGGCCACCGCCTGCCAGACCCCGGCGCAGGGCGGGGGACAGGCCTGCGTCACAAGCCAGCTTGAACGCTTTGAGCATATCCTGTCCAATCCTGCTTCCACAGACACGGACCGCGTGCTGGCGCTGAAATATGTCATTCATTTCGTGGGGGACATGCACCAGCCCCTGCACGCGGCGGACCATGACGACCGGGGCGGCAACTGCGTGCGGATCAGCCTGGGCGGGCCGCGCACGACCAATCTGCACAGCTACTGGGACACGGCGGTGGTCACGGAAATAGACCCGGACGCCCGGCATCTGGCCGATCGGCTGTTCGACCAGATTTCCGTCACGCAGAAAGATGCATGGCAGGCCGGCACCCCCACGCAGTGGGCCATGGAAAGCTTCGGCCTGGCAAAGACATACGTATATGATTTCAATCCCCCGGCCGGGTGTGACGCCAACAGCGCGCCCCTGTCGCTGCCTGCGGGGTACGACGTAACGGCACGCACGGTCGTGACGGAGCAACTGGAAAAAGCCGGCGTCCGGCTGGCATTCGTCCTGAACCGGGATCTGGCGGATGCAAGCGTTAGGGCCCCACGGTAACGGGATGGCCTGCATGCCGTGTGCGGCGCATGGACGGCCCGGCGGCATAAACCGGATTTTCCTGCGATCCGCACGGGAAACAGAGCGGTTTTCATGTTCATTTCAAAGAAGGGCGATACGCCGTGATCCTTTTTTCAGACAGCATTCTTTCG
Organism: Komagataeibacter oboediens; assembly: GCF_003207815.1. Lineage (GTDB taxonomy): Bacteria > Pseudomonadota > Alphaproteobacteria > Acetobacterales > Acetobacteraceae > Komagataeibacter > Komagataeibacter oboediens. The sequence goes on from NZ_NKTX01000008.1 coordinate 56,467, forward strand.
CGCAATACATCCCGACACGGCCGCCTGCGCTGGCTGGCGGGCTGCGCCATGGTCATGGCCGGCCTTGTCGCAAACGGCAACGTGGCCCGTGCGGATGACAGCACGCAGCGGAATTTCCAGATCGTGGAAAGCGTGCCGGAAAATTCCCTGTACGGCCAGCCCGGCATCGCCCGCACCAAGGATGTCTGGCTGGACATGATCCACCACGCCCAGCATTCCATTGACGCGGCGGTTTTCTACATTACGGACAAACCCGGCCACAGCATGTCCGACATCCTCGACGCCCTGACGGAACGCGCCAGGGCGGGCGTGCAGGTGCGTATCGTGGTGGAGCAGTCCTTCCTGAAGGAAACGGGAAGCGTTCTGGAAAAACTGAAGACCATTCCCAATATCTCGACCGCCATCCTGCCCGGCCATATGCTGACGGGTGGCATCCTGCATGCCAAATACATGGTTGTTGACAATAACAGCGTATTCGTGGGCAGCCAGAACTGGGACTGGCGCGCGCTTGAACACATTCATGAAATTGGCGCACGGATCGACAATGCGCCGATAGCACGCGATTTTGAATCGGACTTCAACATGCTGTGGATGCTGGCGCAGGGCGCGCCGCTGTCCAATGCCTATGCCAAATTCGCGGCGACACCGGATATCGCGCCCGTGACGCAGGCCAACCCGGTTATCCTGTCGGACGGGACACAGCCGCTGATTGCCTTTCCCGCCTTCAGCCCGGCGGTCATGATGCCGTCCTCCCTGACGACCGAGGAAAAGGCGCTGGTGGACATGATCCACGGCGCGCGCAAGACCCTGCGCCTGCAGGTCCTGACCATGAGCGCATTCAACCATTACGGCGCGCGTGGCTACTGGCCGGTACTGGATACGGCCCTGCGTGATGCGGCCGCGCGGGGGGTGGAAACCCAGATCATCGTGTCCAACTGGTCACTGTCCGAACCGATGCAGTCCTATCTCAAGTCATTGTCCGCCCTGCCGCATGTCACCGTCAAATTCAGTACGGTTCCCGACATGCCGGGGGAAAAGATACCGTTCGCGCGGGTTGAACACTGCAAATACGCGGTTGCGGATGACAATGCGGTCTATATCGGGACCGGCAACTGGGAACCCAGCTACTTCACGACAACAGTCAACGCATCCATTTTCGTGCATGGCGCGTCACCCGCCCGGGACCTGAACGCCATTTTCATGCATGACTGGACCGGACCATACGTAACCCAGCTTGAAGCGGGCAAGACCTACGCCATGCCAAAGCGCGACTGACCCGGGCACACAGGCATCTTTCATCCACATTACATGGATCTGCCGCATGGCGACACGGGCAGGCTGCCCTGACGCCATGCGACACCCCAACCGGCTTGGCACGTCCTTTTTGTAATGATAAGGAAATGAAATGAACGACAATCAGGTGGTGACATGCAGGAACGGACGTTAGCACGCGGGCTTCTTACGGCTGTTCTTGCCACCGCCACCGGCATGCTGGCGGCACCGGCGGCGCAGGCCGCCACCCCGTCGGTCACGGCACCTGTTGGCGTGATTTCGGGCATGACGCAGGGGAATGCGGATATTTTCCTTGGCGTTCCGTTCGCCGCCCCGCCCATGGGGCAGGGCAGGTGGCAGCCATCCACGCCCCTTGCGTCCTATCCCGCTCCCGTCCGGGCCACGACCGCACGCATGGGCTGCGCCGCCCCGATCAGCGCCGATGTGGGCGAGACGGTGAATGAGGACTGTCTGTACCTCAACATCTATCGCCCGGCGGGCGTGGATGCGCATGCCAGCCTGCCGGTAACCGTCTTCATTCATGGTGGTGGCAACCAGACCGGCACGCCCGCCAGTTATGACGGGACGGAATTCGCCACGCGCACCCATTCCATCGTGGTCATTCCCACCTACCGGCTGGGGGTTTTCGGTTTCCTGGCCCTTGGGGGGGAACGGGGGCAGCCGCAGGGGGACCTGGCGCTCAGCGATATCATATCGGCGCTGAAGTGGACCCACGACAATATCGCGGCATTTGGTGGCAATGCCACGGGCATGAGCGTGGTGGGCGAGTCAGCCGGGGCTGCGAACATATGTGACGTGCTGACGGCACCTGCGGCCCACGGGCTTGTCACGCAGGCAATCATGCAGAGCGGCTTCTGCCCCGGCCGCCCCACGCGCGCGGTGATGGAGGCGATCGGCACGGCAACGGCGCAGGCAGCAGGCTGCACGGGGCCTGACCCGCTGTCCTGCATGAAACGCCTGCCGGTTCCGGCCCTGCTGGCGGCATGGAATACGGTATGGCAGCAGCCAACCGTCCGGCTGAAGGACGGGACATCCGTCTCCCGCCCCCTGTTTCCGGTCACGCCGTCCGGCAGCACACTGCAGCCCAAGCCGGTGGACGCGGCAATCCGGGCGGGCGCCGTGGGTTCGGTTCCCGTCCTGATCGGCTTCAACCGCGACGAATTGCGGACGTTCCTTGCAGGCTATTATCCGCTGTCAACCGACCGGTACCACGCGCTGCTGAAGCAGGATTACAGTGGGTTCGCAGCCGACCTGCAAAAGGAATATCCCCTTACCCCGGGACAGGACCCGGTCTATACTCTTTCCGCCCTGCGCACGGACCAGATGCTGATCTGTCCCGCGCTACGGGCCGCGGCGGTGCTGAATGGCCCGACGCATGTTGCCGTCTATGAATTTGCCGACCGCACCGCGCCGCCCTTCCGCTCGCTGGCCATGAAACTGCCGGATGCGCCGGGATTTGACCGTGGCGCGTCCCATACGGCGGAACTGCTGTACCTGTTCGGTTACAAATCCGTCGCGGGTCCGCTATCCCCAGTGCAGCAGGCGCTGTCCGCACAGATGATGGATATGTGGGCCACATTTGGACGGTCGGGCACGACCGCGCCATGGCCGGCATGGACCCCGCAGGCCCCCGATGTCACGGTGCTGGCGCTGCCGGCCGATGGGGGGATCCGGGTCGAGCACGACGTGGCGACCCGTCACCATTGCGGGTTCTGGGGCCGCCACCCCGCCATTCCCAACAGCCTTTTCCCGTGATCGCGCGTCACCCGCGCCGGACACCCGATGGCGGGCATGTGACGCGGGTCCATCATACCCAGACAGGAAAGTCCCCGCCGTTCATGAATGCTGAACCCTTTATCGTGTCCGATGTCCGCGTGACGGCACGTGCCCGCAGCCGGACATCCGCATTCCTCCGGCAGGCCTGTGGAACCCGGACCCTTCTTGCCGCCCTCGCCATGCTGACATGGGCCGCTGCCGCCCATGCGGCGACGGGAGCGCGCTGCACTGTCCGGGCGGGTGCGGGGGAAACGGTGATCGACGCCATTCTCCTTAACGACACGCCCGACCCAAAGCCGGGGCGGGTCATCATCGACGCCCACGGCATCATCCGGTGTGCCGGTGCCACATGCCAGCCGACCGCGCCACATCCGACCATCATCAGTTGCCCGCAGGACAGCCTTTCACCCGGTTTCATCAACCCGCATGACCATATCGACTTTACAGGTGATGCGCCGCTGCCCGATACGGGGGAACGGTTTGAACACCGGCATGAATGGCGCAAGGGCCTGGACGGTCATACCGAACTGAAAGGTGCCGATCCCGACACCAGTCCGGAACTGATCGCATGGGGCGAACTGCGTTTCCTGATCAGTGGCATCACGGCCATGGTCGGGGGCAACATGGCGCCTGGCCTTGTGCGGAACATGGATTTCGCCACGGGCCTGGAAGGGCTGCCACAGCACGCCGTAACCTATCAGGTCTTTCCGCTTGATGACGGACCGGGGATCATGCGCACGCATGACTGCAATTACGGGAACCACCCATCCACCCCCGCCGATGTCGCGGCCACGCCCGCCTTCCTTGCCCATGTGGCGGAAGGCACGAACGGGGCGGCCCGTAATGAATTCCGCTGCCTCAGTTCCAATACCTATGATCGCACGCCACAGCAGGGCGGTGGCGGCATCAGTCAGGACATGATGCAGCCGGGCATGACCATCCTGCATGGGGTAGGGCTGGGCGCGAATGATTTTGACCTGCTGCACAACCGGGGGATCAGCCTTGTCTGGTCACCACGCAGCAATCTTGCGCTGTACGGGCGGACCGTGGACATTCCCGCCGCCCGCGCCCATGGCGTAACCATTGCCCTTGGCACGGACTGGCTGCCCTCGGGGTCCATGAACATGAGCCGGGAATTCGCCTGCGCCGTGCATTACAGCCACGACCATCTTGCCAGCGCCCTGTCATCACGCGACCTGTGGCGCATGGCGACGCAGGGTGGGGCCGCAGCCGTACATGGCGACAGCGTAATGGGCGCAATCGCGCCGGGCCACGTGGCAGATCTTGTCCTGTTCCGTCCGCAGGGACAGACACCGTACGACGCGGCGGTCCAGTCCACACCCGGTACCATCGACATGGTCATGCGGGGCGGGCATGTCCTTTATGGCGATCGCAAGATTATCCGCCGCCTGCATCAGCCCGGCTGTGAAAAGGTGGGTATTGACGGGCAGGCCAAGGCGCTGTGTATCCGCACGGACCAACGTTTTTCCTTCGCGACCCTGAAACGTGACATGACGCGGCGACATATCTATCCGCTTGTCACCACCGGCACGCCCCCAAATGAGCCCCCCTGTGAAACACTGGAAGAAACCCGCGCACGCCTGCCCAATGCGCGCCTGACAGGCCCGGAATAAAAAAGTTCCGGGTGCTGCGCCTTCTTAAAAAAAGGTGACATCTCATGAAAAGATGGCACCCGGACACTTGTAACTCCGTCATATATTGTAAGACATCGCCAGCCACGCCGTCTTACCGGTTAACAAAATAAAAGTTTTTGGGTGTCGCCTTTTTTCAAAAAGGCGGCGTCTTCCAAAGCTTTTTGAAAAAAGCTTCACCAAAAACGTTCAATCTGTTTACGGAATGTTTTGTAAGCCGGGTTTTTCAGACAAAACAGTCTTTCATGCTTTCAGGGGACGCAGTACGGGCGACGTGGCGGCCGGATCGGTAATGCCGGGTGCCCCCGTCGGGACCAGTCCGGCCAGTTGTGTCAGCGTATGGCGTTCATGGCGGACAGACACGCTGAAATCATACCAGCCACTGCTGGCCGCAAGCCCCATTTCATGCCGGATCGTTGCACCGGCGGGTACGGTCAGGTGAATGGCATGCTGATGGTAGGCATTATCATGGATCCGCACATGCCGCGCATGGTCGCTGTGATTGGTCAGTTCCAGCACAAGTGACTGGCGATCCCCCACGTGACGGGCGGCAACCCTGATGGAGGATGGACCGGCACGGTGGAAACGGCGCAGGAACCCGTTGGGGCCTGTCACGCTCCAGACATCCACGCCATGCGTCGACAGCGCCAGCGTGTCAGTAAGGCTGTCGCCCGCACCCACCGTATGGCGGCGCGGCACATCGTCAGTATGTTCATGATAGACATAGAAACACGCACCCAGCGCACCGTGGCTGGAAAATTCCAGCACCAGTGCGCCTGCGTCCGTGCCCATGGTTTCGTTTACCGCCAGATCGTAAGACGTGGGGCGCAGCGGACGGGTGCCACTTTCCTGTATGCCCATATCCCCGGCCGCGCTGCGGGCCGGAGGGGCCGGATCGACACGGTGGCGGGCCTGTTCCACCTTCTCACGGTAGTCGCGCGTGTCAGGCAGTCCGCCCAGGCGCGTCTGTCCCGGGGCCGAGAAATCAAATGCCGTGGTCAGGTCGCCACAGACGGAGCGCCGCCATGGCGTGATGTTTGGCTCATCCACCCCGAAACGGGCGGCGATAAAACGGATGACCGATGTGTGGTCGAATACATCCGAACAGACAAATCCGCCCGTGCTCCATGGTGAAATCGCCAGCATCGGCACACGCGGCCCAAGGCCGTAGGGCAGGTTATCAACCGTATAGGCCTGAGGGGAGAAATCCATGAGCCGGTTGTGGATTTCACCCCGGGTGCTGACCGTGCTGCGTCCCGGCAGTACCGGGGTCGGCGGCTGCGGCGGGGGCATGTGATCGAAATAACCATCATTTTCGTCATACATCAGCAAAAGGACGGTCTTTGACCATACGTCCGGGTCCGCTGTCAGGGCATCAAGAATGCGGGCGATGTAGGCCGCGCCATAATCCGGCGTCCAGCGCGGATGTTCGGAATAGGCCGCAGGCGGCAGCAGCCACGATACCTGTGGCAGCCGGTGCGCCAGCACATCCGCGCGCAGGTCATCCAGCGTACGGCGCGTCATCGCACGTGCGTGTAGGGACGACCCTTCGGGCGCATGAACGAAATTGCGGAAATTCATCAGGATATTGGTCCCGAAATTCCCGTTTTCCAGATCACGCCCTTCCAGTCCCTGCTGGTAAACCTGCCATGACACGCCGGCCTTTTCCAGCCGTTCGGGGTAGGTTGTCCATGTAAAAGGCGGCGGCACGTGACCATATGCCGCCCGGTCCACCCAGTCGATGTTGTCAAGGATCGGGCCACCACCCGTCCCCTCGGCATCGACCATGCCGGTCATCAGGTAAAAACGGTTGGGATGGGTCTGGGTGGGGGTGGAGCAGAAATAATGATCACATACCGTAAAGGCATCGGCCAGCGCATAATGGAATGGAATGTCATCCCGCGTGTAATAGCCCATGGTCATGTCGGTCTTGTTCGGCGGCCAGCGGTCATTGCGCCCCGCGTTGATGGCCGCATGGGTCGGCTTCCAGCTATGATCCAGGTCCACCACGCACTGCGCACTGGTCGAACGCGTATCCAGATGGAACGGCAGGATATCCCCATGCCCCGCCTTCAGCCGGGGCTGGAACCAGACGGGCCTGCCATCGGGCCGCAGCACCGGATGCCGGTCATTGATGCCACGCACGCCATTCAGGTGGCCATAGTAATGGTCAAACGACCGGTTTTCCTGCATGAAGACGACAACATGCTCGACATCTTCGATTGTCCCGGTCCGGCGGCTGGCGGGAATGGCCAGCGCACGGTTGATGGAAGACATCAGCATGGCGGACATCGCGGAACCGGCGCCTCCCTTAAGGAAAGACCGGCGGGAGATGCGTGGCATGAACTTTCTTCCTTCTGCTATGGCTGTATCCGTACCGCATCCCGGCGCGGCGGCGCCGCATGAACAGGACATGCCCTTCCGCCCCGCCGCGCTGACGTGAAACCACCACCCGTCATCCGCCGGGGCAGGGCACCGCAGCACCCTGTCGCGCGGAACGTTTCAGCCTGAAAATCCCGCTCCATCGCCTAGCCTGACAGCCAGGCTACGGCGCATGTCATGTCCCCACCAGCAGGCCGATATTACCCGGCCTGCGCCGTGACCGGCCATGTGGGAACATGGAAACGGGCAGGGCAGTTGTCCTGCACATCCGGTGATGGCAGAAAGCCCGAAGCGGCGGGAAAGCGTCCGAGCCCCCTGGGGTCCAGCGTGAACCACAACTGCGCCAGGATCGGCTGGCCCTGTGCGTCCGTGTTGCAGCGGAACTGCAGTCCCCGCTCGGGCAGGGTGCCGTATGTCCTTTCGAACGATCCGATCACGTCGGCCTTGCTGATATCGCGACCGGCATCATGGTCCAGTTCACGCCCCACGGGACCTGCGGCAAAGCGGTCGCGCAACGTGCTGGCCACGGTAAAGAACCGTTCGGCATTCATGCCGAAGCATTGCACATGCTTGGTGTATTCATGGGTGACAAGGCTGGAACGGGTATGGGCCACCGTACCCGACAGCCGCTTCGACAGCGCGGGGGACAACTGCGGTGGCGTATCGTCATGCTGGTAAATGTCACATCCCTTGATCCACCACTGGGTCACGGGCAGGCCCTCACGCACCAGGTCGGACGGGCGCGAGGCCCATAGCCCATGCAGCCCGATCAGCGGCGCATGCGGCTGGTCGGGCTGGCAGCTTGGCCCGTGCTGATCCGTGCAGAAGCCGGGCTGCCATGTCAGCGCCAGCGTATAATGCCCGAAATCACCATGCCGGGTCACGGGTATCGACAGCGCGTCCGTATGGGTGGACGGCGGCGTATGCGCGCATCCGGCCATAAGGCACAGGGCCGGGACAAGCGCGGCCAACGTCGAATGCAGGCCACGAAGGGCGGTCAGGGCACGGTACGGCATGAGGGGTTATTTCCCGGTGGAATGCAGGTCGAGGGCAGTCGTCAGGTCACCCAGCGGATGACCGGTCGCCGCCTGTATGGCACGGTCACGTACCGTCAGCCCGTCCAGCGGGCGCAGGTGAAAGCGTTCGGTCAGGAATTTCAGGATCGAAGTCGTGTCCTGCACCGTATGGTCCACGTATCCACGCCGCGCATAGGGGGAGACGATGATGGCGGGAATACGTGATCCCGGCCCCCACCTGTCGCCCTTTGGCGGGGCGACGTGGTCCCACAGGCCGCCGTTTTCGTCATAGGTCACGATCACCAGCATGTGCGGCCACTGGGGACTTTTCTCCAGATGGTCGATCAGGTCGGCGATATGCTGGTCCCCCGACTGGATATCGGCATAACCGGAATGTTCGTTCAGGTTACCCTGCGGCTTGTAGAACGCGACCTGCGGCAGGGCGCCGTGGTCAATCGCGTCGATGAACCGCGCGCCTGCCAGCCCGCCATCACGCAGGTGCGCCTGCCGTGCCGCAGTGTCGGGGGCATAGTTCAGGTAATAGTTGTAGGGCTGGTGATGGTACTGGAAATCGGGGGCGGGGTAATGGTTGCCGTGGTCCAGCACGTCCTGCCAGGCACCTGAATACCACGCCCATGTAATGCTGCGCTCGCTCAGCCGGTCGCCAATCGTGGGTTCGGTCTGGGGGGGAAGGGTTGTTGGGCTGCCGGGGTCGGCAAAGCGTGCATCCTGCCCTGCCGCCGCCGGGTTGCCGCTGGGCTGATAGGCAGGCTGCATGGTGTTGACGGCATGGAAGTCCGGCGTCAGGTTGCCATCACGGACGAACTTGGGCACCCCGTCCAGCGCCGAATGCGGGGAATTGGACGCGACCACCAGCGCCTTGCCCGACGGATCGACCACCGAGATGACCGGATGCGCCGGGCTGGTGTCAGCCTGCGGATAGAAGGGCGCGCACGCACAGGCCAGCCACTGGTGGTTGAGGAACGACCCACCGAACGCCCCCATGAAGAAATGGTCCGCCATCGTATATTTCCGCGCGACGTCCCACATCCGCATCCTGCTCCCGTCCCAGTAGCTCATGGGCATGGCGCCGGAATCCGCCCATGCCACGAACATGTCGTTCCGGCCACCGTTGATCTGCATCTGGTTTTCATAAAAACGATGCCAAAGGTCGTGGGTCAGCGTGCTGAGCGGTACGTTGAACCCCTTCGGGTCATCCACGCGGAACGGCTGGTTGGGCAGGTGGGCACTCATGGCCTGCGTTACGGCGTTACGCACGCCCCGACCGGTCAGGCCGCCCCAGACGGGGGGAAGTTCGCGCATGATCGAGCCGTCGCGGTCACGCTGGGCAAAATCGGAAAGGGGCCTGCCCGCGAACGTATCCGCACCGGGAAAACCGTTATACAGGTTATCGAACGAGCGGTTTTCGGCAAAGATGACCACCACGGTCTCGATCTGGTCCAGCGGCCCTGCTGCTGCAGCCTGCACCGGCCCCGCCGGAAGGGCGGTCAGGACCGTGCTGGCAAGTATGCCGAGACCGAGCAGTCGCCCACTGCCACGTGCCATGAAACGGAAAAGTTCGGTATGAATGCGTCCCGGCATGAATCCCCGATCTGCTCGACTTGGGTTATTGTACGGTCTGGATCATAACGGGAAAATAACAGACAGTGCAATCAGCCGATGGGCCATAATTCCACCCGGCGGGCATCCGCCCCGACGCGCCGCGCATTCCGTTTGCCACCCGGCCATGCCGTGCTAACGGTCATGACGCTTTTTTGAAACAGACCTTCCCCGACAGGTACGCCGCCCGTTCATGCAGACCCCATCCGATCCCAATTCATCACGTGCGCTGCACCACCAGATCGCCCAGGATCTGACCAGCCGGATCGGCCGGGAAGAAGGCTATTGCGACCGGCTGCCTTCGGAATCGACGCTGTGCCGGATCTACGGCGTCAGCCGCGTGACCATCCGCCATGCACTCCAGCATCTGGAAAATGCCGGGCTGGTCTGCCGCAGGCAGGGCAGGGGCACGTTTGTCGTCCCGGCGGCAGAACGCACGACAGCCCCGCAGCCTGACCCGGTCATGGGACTGAGCGACATCCTGCAGGCGCGCGGCATGAAGGTGGAAACGGAACTGCTGGCGTTCGGACTGGAACCCGCACCGCCGGAGGTCATGGCGGCGCTGGAACCCGACGGGCAGCAGGCCCTGCTGCTGCGCAGACGGTACCTGATCGACCACGTGCCGGTCGCGCTGACGGAAGTGTACTATCCGCCCGCCTTCCGGGCGTTCATTTCCGAACATGATGCCCGTGTCCATTCATCACCCCGGCTCATGGTGGATCATATCGGCCTGCGGCTTGGCCGTACCCACCTGACAGTGGACGTAACGGAGGCCCGGCATGCCCTGGCGGCCGAACTGGACCTGCCATGCGGCAGCCCGGTCATGGTCATGCGCCGCATAACCTGTGATGACGCGGGCACGGCGTGCGAGCACAGCACCCTGCTTGCCCGGCCCGGCATTGCGCGGCTGTCCATCAAGGCCCATGGCGGCAACCTGCCCGATACCGACTTCGTACCCCGTGACCCGTGGCCGCCTGCCGGGTAGCCCGTACGGAAAAAGGCTGCATTCGGTTGTTGATTGTCAACCGAAACGAATATAAGACAAGTTAATACAAGTCGCATGCCACCATGGCACGCGCCACGGTTGCCGGAGTGTCAATGAAGACAAATCTGCTGGAACGCCTGTTTCACCTGCGGGCAGCCGGAACCACCGCCGGGCGGGAAGTCCTGGCCGGGCTGGGCACGTTCGCGGCCATGGTCTACTGCGTTGCAGTCAATCCTGCCATCATGAGCAACGCGGGCATGGACCGCGCCAGCGAACTGACGGCCACCTGCCTGATCGCCATCATCGCATCCGCCACGATGGGGCTGCTGGCCAACCTGCCGCTGGGCCTTGCGCCCGCCATCGGATCAAACGTGGTGTTCGCCGTTGTCATGGTCCAGCAGATGGGCGTGCCGTGGCCCGCGGCGCTGGCCATCGTGTGCCTAACGGGCATCGTGTTCATGATCCTGACGGTGACAAGGGTGCGTGAACGCATGGCCGACGGCATGCCCGACTGCCTGCGGGTGGGCATTCAGATCGCGGTCGGGCTGACCATCATGTTCATCGGCCTGCGCAATGCAGGTTTCGTGGTGGCCAACCATACGACACTGGTCACCATGGGCGCGCTGTCCAGTCCCGCCGTCATGCTGACATTTGCCGGGCTGGTCATTACCCCGGCGCTTGTAGCGGCCGGCGTGCCGGGGGCGCTGATCATCTCGATTGCGGGGCTGACCGTCATCGGGCTGTTCGTGCCAGACGGGCATGGCGGGACGATCACCCACTGGCCCACGCGCATGTTCGCCATGCCCGTCTGGCCATCGGCCACGGCATTCCACATGGACCCGGGCTACATCTTCCACAATTTCTTCTACGTCCTGCCTGTCATCATCTTTTTCCTGTGCACGGAACTGTTTGGCACGCTGGCCAACCTGCTGGGCATTGCCAGTGCGGGGGGGATGCTGCGCAAGGACGGATCGATCCCCAATGCCACGCGGGCCTTTGCGGCTGATGCGGCCGGGACGATCCTGGGGCCGGTGCTGGGTACGGCGGTTGTGGCGGTCTATCTGGAATCCGTGATCGGGGTGCAGATGGGCGGGCGCACCGGGCTGGTGGCCGTGGTGATCGCGCTGGGATTTGTCGCGGCCCTGTTCCTGTGGCCGCTGTTCATGATCATCCCGCCACAGGCGACCACGCCTGCGCTGGTCATGGTCGGGATCCTGATGTTCGGCGCCATATCGCGGCTGGACCTGAAGGACATGACACAGTCCGTACCCGCCATCATGACCTTCATGTTTGCGGTGCTGACAGGCAACCTGCTCAACGGCATGGCCTTTGGTACGTTTTCCTACATCGTCATGAATGTCGCGGCCGGGCGGTGGCGTAACGTCACGCCCACCGCGTGGGGCCTCGGGCTGATCATGGCGCTCTTTTTCATCGTCAGCATGAGCATGCGCCATTAACGCACGGCCATGTGGCGACCCATCCTTCCATCATGAAAGAACAGGACATATGAGCTCACCATATCCCGACCTGAATGATCCAGCGCTGCGTGACCGGGCCGTCCGGGCGGCACAGGGGCAGGAGGCATTCGATACCCTGCTGGTCAACGGCCGCGTAGCCGACGTGGCGACGGGTGAGGTCCGCGATGCGGATGTTGGGCTGGTCGGCCCGCTGATCGCCAGCGTCCACCCGCGCGGCACCTTTCGCGAAGCGGGCGAGGTCATCGACCTTGGCGGGCGTATTGTCGCGCCCGGGCTGATTGACTCGCACCTGCATATCGAAAGTTCCATGGTCACGCCACGTACCTATGCCGGCGTTGTCGTGCCGCAGGGGACGACCACCATCTGCTGGGACCCGCATGAAGTGGGCAACGTGGGCGGGCTGGAGGCGGTGCGCTGGGCCATTGCCGCATCGCGCGGGCTGCCGCTGCGCATTATCGTGCTGGCGCCATCCTGCGTGCCGTCCGCACCGGGGCTGGAGCGTTCTGGGGCTACGTTCGACGGCACGGCCATGCAGGAAATGCTGTCCTGGCCGGAAGTGGGCGGTGTGGCCGAGATCATGGACATGCGCGGCGTGCTGGCGCGCACCCCCCTCATGCGCAGCATCACGCAGGCGGGGCTGGACAGTGGCAAGCTGGTCTGTGGCCATGCGCGCGATCTGGCAGGCAAGGGGCTGCAGGGCTTCCTTGCGGCGGGGATTGAATCCGACCACGAGATCACCAGCGAGGCCGACCTGCTGGAAAAGATCCGCGCGGGCATGACGATCGAACTGCGTGTCTCGCACGAGGACATCCTGCCGCAGGCGGTGGCCCTGTTCCACAAGCTGGGATACGTCCCGCAGACCGTCACCCTGTGCACGGACGACATCTTCCCCGATGATCTGGTCAGCCGTGGCGGCATGGCGTACATGCTGCGCCGGCTGGTACAGCTCGGGCTGGACCCGGTCCAGGCACTGCGGGCGGCGACGTTAAATACCGCCATGCGCCTGCAGCGCCGTGACCTTGGGCTTGTCGCACCGGGGCGGCGGGCCGATCTGGTTGTGTTTGACGACCTGACGGAATTCCGGGCGCATCACGTCTTTGCATCCGGCCGCCACGTGGCGGAAAACGGGGAACTGTGCGAAGCATTGCGGCCCGATCCCGTTGCCGCGCCGACCGAGACCATGAAGCTTGCGCTGACGACGGAGCAGTCCTTTTACATCCGTGCCAGCGGAACCCATGCCCGCGTGCGCACCGTGGCAATACCCCGTACCACCCGGTGGGGTGAACGTGATGTTGCGGTGAAGGACGGCCATGTCGTCATTCCTGAGGATGCGGCGCTGATGGCCGTGTTCAACCGCTATGGCGCATCCGACGTGCCGGGCCTTGGCATTCTGGAAGGCTGGGGGGAATGGTCGGGCGCGGTCGCGACCACCGTGCTGCATGACAGCCATAACCTGGCCGTGATCGGCCGGGGGGAAGCGGACATGATGCTGGCCGCCAATACCCTGATCAAATCGGGCGGCGGCATGGTGGCCGTGCGGGACGGCAAGGTGCTGGCGCATCTTGAACTGCCGGTCTGCGGCCTGCTGTCGGCTGCCGCGCCAGAGGAGGTCGCCCGTCAGTTCAACGCCGTACGCGACGCCTGTGCATCCGTCACGACATGGAACGGCCATACCGCCGTCATCAAGCTCATGATCGGTGCAAGCCTTGCCTGCAATCCCGGCCCGCATGTGACGGATATGGGCATTACATCGGGCATGACCGGGGAAGTCGTGACGGACTGCGTGCTGGCCTGATGCGTGCATCCGCCGCCGGGTGGACAACCGCCCGGCGGCGGATTGCATGTCCTGATTACAGACGCAGCGCCTGATAGGCGGGCAGGGTGGTCAGGTCGGGATAGGTAAAGTCCACTCCCGCCTGCCTGCTGGCGGCATGTACCGTGTTGGCCAGCAGGATGCCCGTCGTCATCGGGCCGACACCATCGGGAACAGCCGTAATGGCAGCGGCCTGCTGCGCCACGGCAGCCACATCGATGTCACCCACCACACCCGGCCTGCCGGTCGGGTCGGCATTGATGCCAATGTCAACCAGCACCGCACCGGGTGACACCCATGCTGCATCCACCAGCCCGGCATGGCCGGCAGCCGCGAAAATGACCTGCGCCCGACGGGCATGGTCCGCGATGTCACGGGTCCGGATATGCACGATTTCCACCGTCGCCCCCCGGTCGAGCAGCTGCAACGCCAGTGGGCGGCCTACACTGGCCGATGCCCCGATCACGGCGCAGTTCACGCCGGCAAGATCGCCCAGCATCCCTTGCGCCAGCATCACGGCCGCCGTGGCCGTGCACGGCAGATAAAGCGGTGTTCCCGCCATGACCCGGCCCAGATTGAGCGGCTGCTGGCAGTCCACGTCCTTGTCCGGGTCCATCTGCGCCATGACCTGCGGCACACTTGTGCCAGCGGGCAGGGGCAGCAGCACGATCATGCCATTGACCCCGGGCGTGGCCGACACGGCCGCGACCTGCGCACATAGCGCCGCGCCATCCATCCGCGTATCCAGCGGCACCTCGTGGCAGGTGATGCCGGCCTGCGCGGCAGTGGCGCGGATGCGCGCGGCATAGGCAGCACTCCCCGCGTTTTCAGCCGCGCGGACAATAGCCAGCACGGGCGGTGCACCCGTCACCTGCGCCGCGCGCCCGGCGGCGGGACGCAACGCGCCCAAAAACGCATCCAGTAATGGGCGGCTGTCGATAATACGCATCATGATGATGTCTCCCTACAGGGCAGTGGCAATGTAGCGCGCGCATTTCTGCAGGTTTGGCACGATGACGCCCAGCAGGTGGTCCATGTCATACTGCCCATCGGGATAGACAATGCCCAGCGCCCCGACCGCGTCATCCGTCTTCAGCCCGAAGGCGGGCACGGCAATGGCGCAGAAACCCCGGTCATCCGCATTGGTCATATGGGCAAATCCCCGGGCGCGGATGGTGGCAAGAACAGGTGCCAGCGCCTGCCTGTCAGGCATGGACAGGCCGCAGGATGAGGAAGGGACGTCGTCCGCCGCACGGAAGGCCAGCGTGGCCTGCCCCATGGCCGTTGTCGCAAGCGGCAGGCTGCTGCCGATGGTATAGCCCGCTGTCTCGATCTCGGCGGAGGTCGGGGCATGGACGACATAAATCAGTTCAGGGCCCGACAGCAGCGCCAGCGAAATCGGTTCCCCCAGCACGACGGATTCCTCACGCAGGACAGGGCCGATCAGTTGCCCCACCGAACGGCTCTGCAGGAAACCCAGGCCCAGCTTGAGGGTCTGCGGTGTCGGCATGTAGAGGGCATTGTCCACCGTGACATATCCCAGCGTTTCCAGCGTGCGGACCAGCCGCCGCGTCGTGGCGCGGGTATAATTCAGCTTTCGGGCCAGATCGGCCATCGTCATGCCTTTTCCGCCCGCATCGAATGCGCGGAGAACGGCCAGCCCCTTGGCGAAGGTCAGGGAGGTTTCGGGATCGGCTTCGGTCATTTCAATCCGTCAGGACAGGTGGGAAGGGAAACCGCAACCAGCAGGCATGCGGGCGGCAATGATGCAGCTTCGAAATAATGTCTTGCGCGAGAAAATCATATCTGACTAACATAAATCAATAACGAACTTATGTTCGATTTTCGAACACATTCTTCCACCATGTCGGTCAGGCTGCGCCATGAAAGTACACGTCATCTATGCCCATCCCCTTACGGACAGCTTCAACGCCGCCCTGCATGAACTGGCGGTACGCTCCCTCAAGCAGGCCGGGCATGAAGTGGATGACCTTGATCTTTATCGGGAAAACTTCAATCCGGTCCTGAGCGCGGAAGACCGGGAGATCTATCATGATCCCGCCATCAACCAGAAGCACGTGGCCAATTACGTGCGCCGCCTGCAGACGGCCGAAGCACTTGTGCTGTGCCACCCGGTCTGGAATTTTGGCTGGCCCGCCATCCTCAAGGGATATTTCGACCGCGTCTTCCTGCCTGATGTATCGTTCAAACTGATCGACGGCGTACTGTCGCCCGGTTTTTCCAACATCCGGCGCGTCTCGACCATCACCACCTATGGCTCCCCACGGCACCGGGCGTTCATCCTGGGTGATCCGCCGCGCAAGAACGGCACCCGTTTCCTGCGCGCTGTCATGAACCGCCGGGTCAAGGTGGATTATCTGGCGCTTTACAACATGAACAACACCACGCTGGCAGCGCGCGACCGTTTCATGGGGCGCGTCAGGAACACCATGCTCAGCTACTGATCGCACTGAAACGGCGGAACGATGATGGCCACCCTTTTCAACCTCGACCTCATCACGGCACGGCTTATGGACAGCGCCCGGCAGCGCGCGGGGGAACTCGCGCGCCGGGGTGTGACACCCGCGCTCGCGCTGCTCAGTGTCGGGGCCGATGAACCGAGCCGCCTGTATATTTCCCGCAAGGTGGAAAACTGCCGTGACGCGGGCATTCATGTCGATGCGCACGACCTGCCGCCCACCATCGGGCAGGCCGCGTTACTGGAGCATATCGCCCGGCTGAATGCCGACCCGCTGTATCACGGCGTCATGGTCCAGTTGCCGTTGCCGCCCCACCTGGATGCGCGCGCCATATGCCGCGCCATTGCAGTACACAAGGACGTGGATGGACTGCATCCGTACAATATCATGGCGCTGCATGATGCAACGCCCGGCATCATTGCATGCACCGTGCGCGGGATCGCCCACATTCTGGCCCGGGTTCACCCGGACCTTGCGGGCCTGCAGGTCACGATCATCGGGCGCGAGGAACTTGTCGGGCTGCCTGCGGCCCTCCTGCTGGGGGGCAGAAGCGTGCATGGCAATGCCGATGTCACGGTCGTGCACAGCCGGTCGCGCAATATTGCGGACAGCACGCGGCAGGCGGACATCGTCATTGCCGCCGCTGGCGTTCCCGGCATGCTGACACCCGGCATGCTGCGCCCCGGTGCAACCGTGATTGGCGTTGGCATGACCTGGCATGATGGACGGATGACGGGCGACCTGTCTGCGGACATGACCATGCATGATGGCTGGATCACACCGCCCGCTGAAAGTTTTGGCGGCATGACCCGCATGATGCTCCTGCACAATATCCTAGATGTGGCGGCCACGAATGTCTGATCCCAAATTCCGCGCGGCGGTTGACCGCACGACCCGGCGTCTGGTGCATGAAAGCTCCATCGAAATGACGCCCGCCTATGTCAGCACGACACGGCGGCGGCCCGATGCGCTGCCACCCGGCACCACCGTTTTCATAACCTGGCTGACGGGCATGCCGTTCGGGCCCACGCTGGCGGCCTGCCATACAATACGGCAATGGGGCTGCGTGCCCGTGCCGCACCTGCCCGTACGTGCCATAACCGATTTGCCCATGCTGCAGATGATCGCGCAGGCCGTGACACAGGAACTGCAGACGGACCGGGTACTGCTCATCGCCGGCGGCGGGGCGACACCGGCAGGCTGTTTTGCCGATACGGTTGCAGTCCTGCGCACGCGCGTTCTGCAGGACAGCGGCATACGCCGGATATACGTGGCCGGCCACCCCGAAGGATCGCCCGTCATGACACCGGAAGAGGCGCTGTCCTTCCTGCGCATGAAGCAGGACATCGGCCAGAAGGACGGTCTTGATATCCGTATCGTAAGCCAGCTCTGCTTTGATCCCGGCCCGCTGCTGCAATGGGAACGGGGGCTGCGCGATAACGGGATCACCCTGCCGGTACATGTGGGATTGCCCGGCCTGATTTCCCCGCGCATGCTGGTCCGTTATGGCCTGAAATGCGGGGTCGGGCAGTCACTGCAGTTCCTGAAGGGCCAGCGCCACCGGCTGCATCGCTGGTTCTGGCCCGGCGCGCCCGAACAGGTGATCCAGCCCGTCGCCCGGGCGGTCGCCGGTGACGGGAATTCCCTGTTCCAGGGCTTCCATTTCTTTCCATTCGGGGCCGTGGCGCGTACGCTGGGCTGGCGGGAGGCCAGCGGCAGGCCATAGGACACATGCCGCCATTGGCGTATGGCGGCATAATTCATCTTCAATACGTTACGTTATCGTCATAGTCTTCTCCATTCATTCGTTCATCCGGGATATGCCCATGTCCGATACGCGTCCCTTCTTCCTGTCACTTCTGGCGACCTGCGCCATCATGGCGGCCACACCGGCCCCTGCCGCGACGCCGCCAAACGCGGTCAGTCCGTATGGTGATGGCGGCGTCAGCGCCTTCTACGACACCGACGGGGTAACGCTGCCCGCACCCGGCACCATGATCCGGACGGAAGACATGGACACCGCCCACCTGCCGGACGGGGCCACGCGCGGCATCCGCACGCTGTACAGCGCGACAAGCGGGGTGGGGGCGGCCACGACCACTGCCGTCTCGGGCCAAATCCTGCTGCCACGCGGCAAACCACCCAGGCATGGCTGGCCTGTTATTGCATGGGAACATGGCACAACCGGGGTGGCAGATGTATGCGCGCCGTCATGGCGGGGCTATTCATCGCGCGACCGGGCCTATCTGGCGCGCTGGCTTGCCGCCGGCTTCGCCATTGTCGCAACGGACTATCAGGGACTGGGCACGAAGGGGCCACACCCCTACCTGCTGTACCGTCCCGAAGGCTACAGCGTGCTGGATGGCCTGCATGCGGCGCTGAAGCAGTTCCCCATGCTGCTGCGCAACAGGATCGTGCTGGTGGGACAGTCGCAGGGATCGGGTGCTGCACTGGGCACGGCATGGCTTGCGCCCACCTATGCCCCGGACCTGAACATTCTGGGCGTGGTGGCGACGGGTGTCGTGGCCGGGTTCAGGGTTCCCGCCAATGCGCCGCATTCCCCCATTCCCGCCGTGTATACCGACCCGACACAGATGGATTCAGCGTTTGCCATGCTGCGTGTGGAAGGCACGGACCAGAGCCTGAACCCGACACGGGACGCCAGCACGGTGCTGACGCCGGAAGGGAAGGATTACGCCCGGCAGGCCCAGACGTCGTGCCTGCATAACCTGTTCGACTATGCGGCGAAGAAGCACATTTCGTCACCCGCGCTGTTCAACGCGAAACTGGCGGATTATGAAAAAAGCCATGAGGACGCGTTCGAGATCCCCGATGGCCATATCCACATGCCTGTCTTTGTCGGCACCGGCCTGGCGGATGGCGAAGCCGGAACCGCGGGACAGTACAATGCGGTGGCCGCGATGTGCGACGCGGGCACGACGGTCAGCTGGCATGAATATCCGGGGCTGACCCATAACGGCGCGGTCAATGTCTCGGCGCAGGATTCCCTGCCATTCGTAAAACGGCTGATGAAGGGGAAGCATATCGCCAGCACCTGCGCCACGCTGGCGCCGCCGGGCCCCATCCAGCAGGCAACACCGGGCATTCCCTGGAACAACTGAAAAGGCGAACGGTCATGAACCGGGACAAGACGTTCAATATCGGCCTGATCCTGATCATCTACCTCTATGCCGCCGCGTCCATGGCGGTGGTGGGCCTGGTCGTACCGTTCATCCATACCATAGCGGACATCCAGCATGTCTCGCCCGGCGTGGTGGGCAAGGGCCTGTCCTTCTTTGCACTTCCCGCCGCGATCCTGTCCTTCATATTCGGCATGACCGTGGACAGGATCGGCGTGAGCAGGAGCTTCGCGCTGTCCGTCTTCCTGACGGTGGCGGGCGATGTCCTGCTGATGAGCGCGCATGATATCTGGCCCTTCCGCATCGGGCTGATGCTGGCGGGGTGCGGGTTTGCCTATGCCACCACCACATCGCCCGCGCTGCTCATGAACTACCTGCCGCAGGACATGCGGTCACGCGCGCTGGCCTTCTGGTCGACTTTCGCGCCGGCGGGCTATTCCGCCGGGCTGCTGCTGGCGGTGCCCTTCCTGCACAATGGCAACTGGGCCATGGCCTGCCTGTTCCATATCGGGCTGATGGTCATCGCCCTTGTGGGGGGGTGGATGTTCCTCATGCGCCTGCGTGAAGACGGGCCAGCCCGCGAAGCCGCGGCCACGGAAAACACACCACAGGTGCGCCCGGCCTTTGCACGGGTGCTGACGCTGTCACTCAGCGTGGCGCTGCCCAACGGCATTGCCTACGGGACCAGCCTTGTCGCCCCGACCTATCTTGCGCATGCCCATTCCGTAAGCCTTGGCACCACCTCGACCGAAGTGGCGCTGATCAAGATTGTCGTCATGCTGCTTGGTGGTGGCCTGATCAGCCTGCTGGCCAGCACGCAGCAGCGTGCGCTCATGCTGTTCGTCATCATGGCGGCTGTGGGGACGGGGGCGCAGTTCATGCTGTTCTTCCCGCCTTCGGGCATCATCCTTGCCTCTGTCGGGCTGTTCGTATGGATGTTCGCCTATAGCAGCCTCAGCGGCAGCGCCATGTCCCTGTTACCCGCCGTGGCCGGCAGCGGCAACGCGCGCGGGGTGGTATCGGGCATTGTGGGGCAGTTCATATCGGTATCGTCCGTGCTGGTGCCCTCGCTCTATTTTTCCACGACGACATGGACCGATTACTTCCTGTTTGCCGTCATCGCCCTGGTGGCGGCCACGGCATTGCTGTTCCTGACCTATCGCGCCATCCGCCAGCCGCGCCTGGCCGTCGCCTGACGGAACCGGCTGGCGGCCCGGCGGGCTATGGCCCGCGGGTCACAGCCACCCGTTGGCGCGGGCAATGCGGCCAGCCTCGATCCGGTTGGCCGCCCCCAGCTTGCTGGCCGATTCAGACAGGTAGTTGCGCACCGTGCCCGGCGACAGGTTCAGCGCAAGCCCGATGGCCTTGTTCGACAGGCCTTCCTCGGCCAGGCGCAGGATCTCGCGCTCGCGTTCGTTCAACGGGTCGGGTTGGGCGTCCCATGCGGTCTCGATCAGTTCGGGGGCCAGCACGTTGCGTCCGGCGGCAACCTGTCGCACGGCGTCCGACAGCACTTCGATCGGGCTGTCCTTCAGCAGGTACCCACGCACCGATGCCTCCATGGCGCGACGCAGGTAACCCGGCCGGCCAAAGGTCGTGACGATCAGGACCTGCGTCGGCAGGTTGTGCGCATGGATATGCCGCGCAACCTCGATCCCGGTGCAGCCGGGCATTTCAATATCCGATACGATCACGTTCGGACGCAGTGTCTCCACCAGTTTTATGGCGTCATGCCCGTTGGTGGCCTGCCCGATGACCTGCATGTCCTCTTCCAGTCCCAGCAGGGCTGCAACCGCACCCAGCACCATGGTCTGGTCTTCCGCAATCACGATGGAAATCATGCCTGTTCTTCCCGCATGCGGGCCAGCAGGCACGTGCCCTGCCGGCTGCTTTCTATAACAAGTTCCCCCCCGGCCGCCTGCAGCCGCGCCTGCATGCCCGACAGGCCACGTCCGAAACGGTGGGGGGAGGTTCCCGTTCCGTTATCCAGTACCGACAGGGTAATGACATGCCGGCCCGACAGCAGGCGGATCGTGCTGGCCGTGGCACCGGAATGGCGGATGATGTTGGTCACGGCCTCCCGCAGCGCCATGGCGAGAACGGCATCACAGGGCGCGGGGACGCTTTCGAACGAACCGGACACCGTGCATTTTATGCCCGCCGCCTGCAGGGCCGCGCGGGCATGCCCCAGTTCATGGATCAGGGTTGCGTTCGTCATGCCCGTCAGCGCCGCACGCAGTTCCGTCAGTCCCTGCCGGGCAATGGCGGCGATATTGCGCACTTCTTCCGTCGCACGGGCGTCATCATGCGGCGCAAGCCGCGCGGCCAGATCTGCCTTCAGCGCGACAAGGGTAAGGGTCCGGCCCAGCAGGTCATGAATGTCACGGGCAATGCGCTCACGCTCGGCCGTACGGCTGAGCAGGCGCACCTCGTCCTGCGCGGCCAGAAGCGAGCGGTTCTTGTCCTGCAGCATGGCCGTGCAGATGCACCACGTCCCCACGCACAGCCCCATGATGGTGGTGGGCAGCCAGTTGGGCCAGAATTCGTGTGTAACCCAGACAAACCCGATGATCAGCAGCAGGAAGGAGATGATCGTGACCGCCGCCAGCATGACCGGCCGGGCCAGACCCGCCAGTGCGCAGGCATAGACAATGAAGATTTCCCATCGCCCGTGGAACGGGCTGATCACGAACGCAGCAAGCAGCACCGCGCAGCCATACAGGCAGGGCGTGAAGGAGCGGGTCGTCATGGCTTCCCACACCCCACGCAGGAATAGCGCCGAGATCGTCAGGATACCGATCCCGCCTATGACAAGATCCTGCCGGGTATGGGGCACCCACACCCATGGCAGCGTATAGACCGGCAGGAACAATAGCGAGAGGCATATCGCCAGATGCCACGCCAGACGCGGCAGCCGGTTCTTCCTGCCCGGTGGCGGCAGGCCGACGGGGGCAGGGGCATCATCCATCATATCCATGATCCCTCATGCCATGACATGGGGGGCGGGCGCATCCGGCCGGGGTGAAACCGGGCGTGGGCTGTCTTCATGCTACCTTACCCTTTGCTACGGAACCGGCGGGCGCACTGGTCCATGACCAGATAGACCACAGGCGTGGAATAAAGCGTCATGACCTGACACACAACCAGACCACCCAGAATGGCAATGCCAAGCGGGCGCCGCATTTCCACCCCGTAACTGTTGCCCAGAACCAGCGGCACTGCCCCCATGGCAGCCGCCAGCGTGGTCATCAGGATCGGGCGGAAACGCTTGACGCAGGCCATCTCGATGGCGGTGGCCACCGGCAGGCCGCCCTCACGCTGTGCCCTGAGCGCGAAATCAACCACCAGAATCGAATTCTTCGCCGCCATGCCCACCAGCATGATGACGCCGATCATGCCGACCAGCGAAAACGCCTGCCCACACAGCCACAGGCTGCCCGTCGCCCCCAGCATGGCCGACGGCAGGGTGGAAATGATGGTCAGCGGCTGGCTGTAGCTTTCATACAGTATACCCAGCGTAATGTACATCACCACGATGGCCGACAGGAACGCCAGCACCTGGTTGACGATGGCGGCATGGAAGTCGGCAGATTCGCCCACAAACGCCCCGTGCACGCCCGACGGGATGTGAAGGCGCAGCATGCTGCGCTGTATGGCTTCCTCCGCCTGGCTGAGCGATCGGCCAGGCGCCGGGTCAAAGGAAATCGTGCCGGCAATCGCACCGCCCTGGTGGCTGATGCTCAGCGGCGTGCCCTGCCTGCGCAGATAGGTCACGTTGCTCAAGGGAATCATGGTTTCGGTGGAGGACGACACCGCCGAGCCACTGGACGCACCCGCACCACCCGCCAGCCGGTTGGCAATGGAGTTGCGGAAGGACTGCTGGCTTATGGCCGCAAGCCCGGTCAGCGACGCGGCGTCGGTACGGGTCACGCGGATGGTGTTGGACACCGTGCCGCCACCTGCAGATCCGCCCGCGGTCGATATCCACATGTCATGTACGATATCGGGATTTTCACGGTACCGGGCCGCCGTTTCCATGACGACATGATAGGCCGTGAACGGCGTGGAAATGTTGGAGGCCGTCCGCTCCCCATACGCATCGTACAGGGAATTGGAGATCAGCTGCGGCGTGATCAGGTACCGCGCGGCGGTATCGCGCGCGATATCTACCATAAGGGAATCCGCGTTGTCCTCCACCCGCGTGGTGACGCCCATGAGGTCCGGCTCCTGCCGCAGGGCATCCGCCAGACGGGGCACCCAGGTATAGACATCATCCGCATTGTCGGAGTGCAGCACGTAGCTGTAATTCCCGTCATGCTGTCGGCCGCCGCCACCATTCATATCGCCCGCATTGGACAGGTTGACCTGTATGCCCCCGATCGTACGCAGGGACGCGCGCAGGCGCTGGCTGATTTCATCTGGCGTGGAATGGCGCTGGTCACGGTCCACCAGCTGGATGAAGAACTGCGACTGATTGGTCGCTTCTTCCCCCGTCAGGGCAATGACATCACGGATATCCGGGTCGGCGCGCAGCCGCCGCACGACCTCGCGCGTGCGTGCGGACATGGCCTGAAAGGAGATGTTCTGGTCCGCCCGCGCATATCCCTGCATGATGGAAATATCCTGCGCCGGGATCATGGTTTTCGGGATATGGGCCATGATGATGACGCTGCCCACCAGCGTCAGCGGCAGTGACAGGATCACCAGCCACCTGTGGCGCAGCGCATAATCCAGACTGCCGCCATACCATGCCGTGCAGCGCACGAACCCCCGGTCCAGCGCCTGACCCAGCCGGTCGCGCCAGCGATCCCCACGCGCGGGGGCATGGCGGTGCAGCAGGTGCGCGCCCATCATCGGCGTCAGGCTGAGCGACAGCAGCAGCGACACGCTGACAGCCAGCACCAGCGTCATGGCGAATTCGAACAGGATCTTTCCCGGCGTGCCCCCCATGAACAGCATGGGCAGGAACACCGCAACCAGCGAGACGGTAATCGCCACGATGGTAAAGGCGATTTCCTCCGCCCCGGCAAGGGTCGCCTGCATGCGGCTGGCGCCGGCTTCCATGTGGCGGACAATGTTTTCCACCACCACAATGGCATCATCGACGATGAAGCCGGTGGCGATCGTCAATGCCATGAGGGACAGCGTATCGAGCGAAAAGCCCATCAGGTACATGCCCGCCACCGCGCCCGCCAGCGAGATGGGAACTGTAATGACCGGTATGACCGTCGACCGCCACGACTGCAGGAATGCAAGGACCACGACGGTGACAAGCACGATGGCGAAAAACAGGGTGAACTGCGTATCCAGCAGGGCAGCACGGATGGTCAGCGATCGGTCACAGGTAAAGGTCAGCCTGACATCCGCCGGCATGGCCTGCTGCAGCAGGTGCGTGCGTGCCTTGATCTGGTCGGTAATGGCGATCACATTCGCACCGGGCTGCGGGCGGATGATGGCCACCACGGCGGGGTCATCATTGGCCCATCCGGCCCGACGTTCGTTTTCGGGTCCATCCTCCACATGGGCGACATCCGCCAGCCGGACGGGGCGCCCGCTGCGGTAGGCGATGACCAGGTCGCGGTACTGCGCCGCATTCCGCGCCTGATCGTTGGTGGCCAGCGTGAAACGCCGGTCACCCGTCTCGATCACGCCCTTGGGGGTATTGGCGTTGGCCGATGCCAGGGCCGCGCGCACATCTTCATACCCGATCCCGAATTTGTACAGCATCCATGGCTGCACATCCACGCGCACCGCAGGCTTGGCAGTTCCCGCCACCTGCACCCAGCCCACGCCATGAATCTGGGACAGCATGGGCAGAAGCCGGGTTTCCGCCATGTCGCGCAACTGGTACAGCGGACGGGTGGGGGAAGTGAGCGAGGCGATCATGACCGGCATGGAGGCCGGGTTGGCCTTGTAATACTGCGGGGTAATGCGCAGGGTCGGCGGCATGTCGGCGCGTGCGGCCTGAATTGCGGCCTCCACGTCCCGCGCGGCACCATCGATATTGCGCGTGTCATCGAAAAACATGAGCAGGAAGGCAAAGCCGTCGTTTGAATCCGACTGGATCGTGCGCAGTCCGGCAATGGTGCCCAGACGGCGTTCCAGCGGGGTGGTGACGGAACTGGCCATCTGCTGCGGGGAACTGCCCGGCTGGCTTGCGATGACATAGATGACCGGCACCGAGAAATTCGGCATGTCCGCCACCGGCATGGCCCGATACCCCACCACCCCCGCGAACAGCAGGGCCATGGCCATAAGCACGGTGCCGACGGGCCTCAGTATGAAAGGCCGACAGATATTCATGCCCGGTCGTCCCTACCGGTTCGTATCGCGCTGGATGAAGGCTGGAAGGAAGGGATTGTCCTTCTGCAGCGCCGCCTTCGTGGGCAGGCGTGACGTATCCCATCCCCCGCCCAGCGCCTCGACCAGGTTCACGCTGGCCACCATGCGCTGCTGGCGTATGCCCAGCACCGTTTCCGCATCCCCCAGCGCCGTCGTCTCGCTGGTAATGACGGTGGTATAGATCGTAATGCCAGCCTGATACTGGTTGAGGGAAACCTCCACCGTCCGGTTGGCCAGATCCAGCGCCGCGGCCTGACGCACGTCTTCATCGGCCAGTATCCGCAGGTTGGACAGCTGGTCTTCCGTGCTCTGCAGTGCCGAAAGCACGGTCTGGCGGTACGTGGCCACCGCGCTGTCATACTGGGCATCGGCCTCATGCACTGCGGCGGTGCGTGACCCGCCCGAAAACAGGGTTTCCGATGCGGCGGCCCCGAGGGACCAGACGCGGTTGGCCATGCTCATAAGCGAGGTGACCGGATCGCCGCCGCTCTGTTCATAGCTGGCGTTGATGGTGATGTCGGGATAGAACGCGGCCATGTCCGCGCCGATCATGGCATTATATTCCTCCATTTTCCGCTCGGCCGATGCAATGTCGGGACGGCGCTGCAGCAGATCGGCCGGAACGCTGACGGGAATGGGGGGCACCTCACGCGTCAGCGGCGCAGGCGTGATGGTGACATCGGCAGGCGGCCTGCCAATCAGCACGGCAATCGCATGTTCATACTGCGCACGGTTGATCCCCGCCTGTATCAGCGATGCACGGTTCTGTTCCAGCGTCGTGCGCGCCTGCAGCACGGCGGTCGGGTCATTTATGCCCGCGTTGAACCCGTTTTCGGTAATGGCCAGCGCCTGTTCATTGAAATGCACGTAGCGCCTCAGCAGGTCCTGCAGGGAATCCTGATACCGCAGGTTGAAATAGGCGATGGCAAGCTGCGCCTGATATGACAGCGTGGCATTGGCCAGATCGGCGGCACTGGCCTGCGCCGCGGTCACCTGTTCCTGCACCTGCCGCCGGATCTTGCCCCATATGTCCAGATCCCAGCTTGCGCTGGGGCCGATGTCATAGGTGTTATAGGCGGTTCCGGCCTTGGCATAGTTACTGCCTGAGGAAGACAGCGACCCCGCGCCATGCCCGTCACGGTTGAAGCCCAGGCTGCCGCTTATGGTCGGGAAAAGCTGTGCGCGCACGCTGTCGATCAGGGCGCGGGCGTTGCGGTAGCTGGCCTCGTACGCCTTGACGTTCTGGTTGGACAGGGCGACCTGCGCCTCCAGCCCATCCAGCACCGGATCGTTATAGATGCGCCACCACTCCATCTTGGGCCGGGCCGCCATCTGGGGGGATGCCTGCTTCCAGCCCTGCGCGGGCCGCAGTTCCTTGAACTGCGCGGAAATGATGGCGTCTGGCCGGTGATAGCGTGGTCCCACCATGCAGCCCGCCAGCATGAGCGGCAGCACGATACCGTAAAACCTGGAAATCATGCCGGGTCTTTCACGTTGGAGGAAGAGGATGGGCCGCCCTGTCCCAGCCGCCGCGCGAGCTTCTGGCTGATTCCATCCATGAGGAGGTAGATGACTGGCGTAGTGAACAGTGTCAGCAGCTGGCTGACGGCGAGGCCGCCGACGAT
>NZ_NKTX01000090.1 GCF_003207815.1 Komagataeibacter oboediens
TCGCAGGTAGTACCGCGTCCCTATCTCTTAAATCGCTCATGCTTCATAGCTGAACAAGACCAGAAGTATTCAGCAAGGCGTCAGTCGCCGGGAGCTTACTCATATCCGATGGATATCGCAGTCCTTCCCGGCTATGTTCACGTCGGGCAATACCAGTCCATGTCACCATTCACTCCATCTCTTCGTAAAGACGGATGAATCACAACAGGCTGGTATTGTTCAAAAACTTTCGGATCAGGCTCTCAGGGGGCCATACAATTACGTATCCCCAAAATAGGGAATAGGAGGATACCAGCATCAGCGTCTCACCACCATCGCGATACCCCCTGCCCGGAGACGCCTGAATAGTCTGTTGTAACGCCCAACATCATGGTGCCCATCGCGCGGAATACGCCGGATGGTCGCGACCTGATCATGGCGCGGTGGAGCATGCCCACGCCGCCGGGATACCTGAAAGCCCACAGGGTCGATCGAGGCGTGACCAATAATATCCGCAATCCCACTTCGACCTGACGGAAGCGTTGTGAAGGTGTGGCGCATCACTACCTGGTGCCTCTCACGGCCTTTTCCGAACCGAAGCGCCTGCCAGAGAGCCCAGCAGACCCGTCTGGTTTACACGCATGAATGCCGGACGCTGGTGGTGGAGACGTCATTGGAGGGCGAACGCTCCGGCCGAGTTCGCGGCCGGAGTTGAGAATATAACGGCTGCTCTGGCACTGTCCGGAAGCCACTGATCTTTGAAATCGAATATATCTCAGGAATTCTCTACCTCCTCGCTGTGTGTACATGTTATGATGACACAGAGGGAGGAGACAATGAGCCAGCATCTTTCAGATAACGCACCATCCCCACAGAAAATCGGTGTTCGAGAATTTCGAGGAAACCTGACAGTTTATCTGCGTCAGGTCAGACAAGGCAGCACGATCCTTGTTACATCTCACGACCAGGTCGTGGCTGAACTGCGGCCGCCTGCTCCTTCCTATCGTCCCCGTCGTCAGCCAGGAGTCCTTCGAGGGCGAATCAGGATGAGCGAAGATTTTGATCAGACACCGCCGGACGTTCTTGAAAGCATGGAACGCGACCTGTGAAGGTTCTGCTCGATACGCATGCGTTGCTCTGGTGGCTTTCGGATTCTGATCGGCTAGGAGATAATGCACGGGAAATCATTGCGGATCCGGCCCATGATATTCTGGTGAGTGTCGTGTCATTATGGGAGATTGCAATCAAAATCCGTATCGGAAAACTGGATGCGGATATAAACGATATTCTGGCAGCAATTCCTGGCGAAGGCTTCTCTCTGCTGCAAATACAGCCCGAGCATCTGAAGATTCTTATGTCTTTGCCTATGCATCATCGTGATCCGTTTGACCATCTTCTAATGGCGCAGGCGCAAGCTGAGCATGCCACCTTTCTTTCAGAAGACGGACAAATGGATTACTATTCTATTAAAATAATCCGTTGTTCCTGAGAATGTGAACAGAACAGCCGAGGATCTGTATCGATGTCCATTCGCCACAGAGGAGAGTTGCTGCATCGGAAGAACAATGTCTATTATTTGAAAGAATTGGCGAGCATTCGGTGAGCATATTATGTTTTCTTGGCTAAAGCGTATTTTCAGCGGATCTGAAATTCCGGATACGACCAATGTGGCGACCAGGAAAGAGACTACTGCCTCGTCATCTACGCACGCTTCCTCATCCCATGCCCAACATATATTTCCCAATGATGAGGCGAAATTAGTATTGCATGGACAATCCCGGAGCCACAAGAAGAACGATGCGCACTGGGTCCCTCCCGGTGAAAAAGTCACGATCCATGGCTTCGAGATAACTGATGGCATGGTCTATGTCGGCAACTTTTTGTCTGCAGCGCCGGATGGAGGCTGGCGTGCCGACACTCCAGCGCCCTGCCTTATCAGACCATCGCTCAAGATCGCGGCCAGAGTGCCGCAAACGAACCTGGATCTGGGTTATTGGTCCTCATATACTGACATCACGCCCAATCAACGATTGGCTTACCTGCATTGGCTGGCGAGCGGAAAATCCGACACGAGCTACCCAATGGGCTATCCCTTCCTTTATTTTTATGGGCTTGAACGTCGCTTGGTAGCCGATACGCCTTCAATGGCTGAAGAGGCGTTGTTGATGGCCGAAGTAGAACGCCTGCGCAGCCTCTTCGAACATAATGGTTCTTTTGCAAACTACAGCACTGAACTGCTCAATTTCATTGAAATGCGACAAACCTTGACCGATATGCAAAGATTGGGGGCATGGAAACCGGATGTCTCAGCTTTGGGAGACCACATGTCTCCCTTACTTCGGGTCAAATTAAGTCTGCATGCGTTGCAAGGCATTCCGCTCGACTTCGATCTCGCCATGGCAGGTATTCTGTCTTTGCCCTCTCACTTAACCGGTTTATGGCCACGCATGGCAATGACACGAGCGCGTCCGGAGTTCATTGAACTCACGCGACATCGTTTTAATAAGAAATTTCCTGACGGTGTGCGGCTCAAAGATAAAAAAAAGAGCCGACTTGATCTGAGCTATCGAGCGGCAAGTCAGTATCTCCATGTCTCGATCAAGTTTGATGGCTTCGACCGCCTTCCTGATCCAGCGCAATTGACATGGACCAAAATGATCAAGCTCTGCGAAGGGGCCCGTGAGGATCTGACTCCATTTGCCAAGGTCATCGGCAAGGAACGTGAACGTGTCGACAGTATGGCTGCCGCCTCGATGCTGCCCGTAGAACTTGGGGAAAGAGAAACCGTTCGTGCTTTCAGAGCCTGGCTGGACGATCTGCCCCGGCCTGTTGCCGATGTGCCGCTTAAGGAACTGGGTCTGCGATGCTTTGGTTCTGGCAAGGGGGCCACGGGTCTGCGGCAAGCGCGCGACATGTCCGCCATGCTGGCACGCCTAGGTTACGGCATGGAACCGGATCCAACCTATGGTGGGAACAAGCCAGGCGAGAATATAATCTTATTCTACGCTGGCGACGCCCAGGATTCCCTGATACCTGTCGGTGACAACTTCCGCATCGCTGCCGTGGTCATGACCGCCATCGGCCCGGCAGCAAAAAACCTGACCTTGGGTACAAATCTGGTCAACGATCTCACCACACACCTGCAGCTTACCCCGCCTGAAACAAAACGGCTGATAGCCCGCCTGCGCCTGCTTCCGCCGCGCTTGCCAACGCCTGGCCGCCTCAAAGCCATCGTTGATAGTCTGGAGTCCGGGCAACAAACCATAGTCGCCACGCTGGCAGCTTCTGTCACTGTAATGACAGGTGAAACCGACCAAGGCATGATGGTGGCTCTTGAGCGGCTTTACGAAGCCTGTGGTCTCGATCGACGGGAACTCTACGCCACCTTGCATCGGGTTACGGCTGCCAGGGCATCCTATACCGCGGAACCGATCGTGGTCGAGGATGGCAGGTCACAGGGAGGCGGCCATCGAATTCCAGCACCGCCTTCGAAAGCGAAACCTGCTGACGGTATCATCATTGATATGGGGAAGGTCGGCACCATCCTGCGCGAAACGAGGGCGGTCGAGAAAATCCTGGCACCAATCTATGAGGACGAGACTTCTGAAATTCCAAGTCCGGCAGTCGTTGCACCCACTTTGGAACAGGCAACGCGCTTCGCCGGACTTGGTGCGGAGCAGACGCGACTGCTTGAGATCCTGGTCAACCAAAAGGAGTGGACACGCTCCGGATTTGAGGCCAAGGCACACGAACTCGGGTTGATGCCAGATGGCGCACTCGAAGCCATCAACGAATGGGCCTATGATACTTTCGATGAAGAACTCATTGAGGACGGCGACCCTTTGATCATCAATATGGCGCTCCTTGCTGACGCGCCGGGAGCAGCATCATGACCAACCTTGGTATTGCAACCTCAGACGGGGCGCGCACTGCGGAGAAAATCAGGCCCAGAGACCGCGATAGCGTCATTCAGGCGCTTCGCGCAGGTGTCGTGCCACGGTCAGGCATCCAATTAGTGCAGGTCGGTCGCGCGGGCGAAGTCAACCAGGTGGTGCTGGACGTCAAACGCATCGCGGACGGTGGTTCTGCTGTTCGTTTCATCATTGGCGACTACGGTGCAGGCAAGACTTTTTTCCTTAATCTGGCGCGCTCCATTGCCATGCAAAGCAAGCTGGTCGTGGCGCATGCAGATTTATCGCCTGATCGTCGCCTGCATGCCAGCGGCGGCCAGGCTCGCAGCCTTTACGCAGAACTCATGCGTAACATGGCCACCCGCACCAAGCAGGATGGTGGAGCGCTTGCAAGCGTAGTCGAACGTTTCATCATGGAGACACAGGCTGCTGCCAAGGCTTCGGGTCGCAAGGTTGGAGACGTTATCCAAGAAAGACTGCTTCCCATTCAGGAACTCGTTTCCGGCTATGACTTTGCAACCGTCATCGAATGCTACTGGCGAGCTTTCGAAGAAGGTAGCGAGAGCGGAAAGGCTGCGGCACTGCGCTGGCTCCGTGGCGAATACACGCTCAAAACCGAGGCCCGGGAGGCGCTCGGCCTACGCTCTATCATCGATGATGCCTCGGTTTACGATTACCTGAAAGTCATGAGCCGCTTCGTGACCCTGGCAGGCTATTCCGGCTTTCTGGTCATGTTCGATGAATGCGTAAACCTCTTCAAGCTGGTCAGCGCCCAGTCGCGCAATGCGAACTACGAGCAGATTCTCCGTATCGTGAATGATGTGCTTCAAGGTTCGGCTGAATCCCTCGGCGTTTATTTCGGGGGCACCCCCGAATTCCTGATGGACAGCCGCCGGGGCCTTTACTCTTACGAAGCGTTGCGATCCCGTTTGGCTGAAAACAGCTTTGCCCGAAATGGTCTGGTTGATCTTTCCGGCCCGGTCATCCGGCTTCAGAGCCTGACACCCGAAGACCTCTACATTCTGCTTGGCAGGTTACGGCACGTCTTTGCCTATGGTGACCAGAATCGTTATCTGGTGCCGGATGAGGTTTTCAAAGCCTTCATGACTCATTGCAACCAGAGGATTGGCGAGGCTTATTTCCGCACACCGCGTAACACCATCAAGGCTTTTCTCGACCTGCTTGCCATCCTGGAACAGAATTCACAGGCGCAGTGGCAGGATCTGGTGGACCAGGCTGAAGTCGCGCCTGATACGCCCTTGGCGGGTGGCGATATTGTCGAGGTCGACAATAAAGATACGCCTGGTGGGGCAGGCTCTTCGACGATCGGCTCTGCTCAGGCCTCTCCCGATGATGATCTGGCGGACTTCAAGCTTTGAACGACGCGCCGCCCGACCCACTCGGGCAAACTTCCGGTAAGGGTGCATCGACGGCTTTCGATCTGTTGCACGAGCAAATCCGGCGCTGGATCTGGCGTCAGGGATGGACAGAGCTTCGTGATATTCAGGAACGATCCATTCCCGTCCTTCTGGAAGGACAGCAGGATCTCATCATCGCGGCCGGGACCGCAAGCGGAAAGACCGAGGCGGCCTTCTTGCCAATTGTTTCGCGACTGGCAGCAGATGAACGCAAACCCGGTGCCGGCTTCGAGGCCATTTATATCAGTCCTTTGCGCGCACTGATCAACGATCAGTTTGGTCGCATGGAGACACTTTGCGAAGAAGTGGAAATTCCAGTCTGGAAATGGCATGGGGATGTAGCCAGCAGCATCAAGGAGCGTGCACGCAAGCGGCCCCAAGGGATATTGCTGACCACGCCAGAAAGTCTGGAGGCCATCCTTGTTCGACGGGGAAATGAGGCGAAGCGTCTGTTCGCTGCGCTAAGTTACATCGTGGTTGACGAAATGCATGCCTTTATGGATGCAGAGCGCGGACGCCAACTTCAATCGCTGCTCAATCGTATCGAGATCGCCGCCGGACATCGGGTAGTTCGCGTAGGCCTTTCGGCCACCCTGGCCGACATGAGAACCTCTGCGGCTTTCCTACGGGCATTGAATGCGGATGGCGTGGAGATACTGGAATCTGAAATGGGCAGCCAACCCCTGAAGCTCCAGCTTCGCGGCTATATACAGCCGCGCCTGAAGCAACGGGGCGACAATTCAGACAAGGGCGAGGTCGCCGAGCGCACGGCAGACATGGAGATTGCAACACACATCTTCAACACGCTCCGGGGGCATCGGAGTTTGATCTTTGCCGGCTCACGACGGAATGTTGAACTTTATACCGCAAGGTTACGTGGCCTTTGCGAGACATTGGGCGTGCCGGAGGAGTTTTTCGCTCATCATGGCAGTTTGTCGCGTGAGCACCGTGAGGAAGCTGAACGAAGGCTGAAAGAAGAAGATCGACCAGGTTCCATTGTCGCAACCACGACCCTCGAACTGGGCATCGATATTGGCCACATTGATGCTGTAAGCCAAATCGGGCCGGGACATACTGTTTCAGGCATGCGCCAGCGACTAGGACGTTCCGGTCGTCGTGCAGGACAATCCTCGGTAATGCGGGTTTACACCACCGAGATGGCGATCGACGAGCGCATCCATCCCATTGATGCTATGCGGCCAAGCACGGTGCAGACCATAGCCATGCTCAATCTCATGCTGAGGCGCTGGAATGAACCGCCTCAAATTGGGCGGCTCCACCTCTCCACGCTGATACAGCAAATTCTGGCCCTGATCGCTCAACACGGTGGTCTGACAGTCAAACAGGGCTGGAACCGCTTGATCGAGAGTCGGGTATTTCCTGAAATTGATCAGGCCCTCTACATTGATGTGCTGCGGCGAATGAAGCATCCGGAAGTCCAGCTTATTGAGCAGGCGCCAGACGGGACGCTTTTGCCAGGCGAAGAAGGTGAGCGGGTCATCAATGACCGTGGGTTCTACGCCGTATTCATGACGCCTGACGAGTTCAAGGTTATCACGGATCGCGGACGGAACCTCGGTACGCTGCCGGTCGATAACCCCGTGATGCCGGAACAACTCATTATCTTCGCTGGACGGCGGTGGCAGATAATCGAGATCGACAATCGACGCCGGGAAATTCTGGTCACACGAGCTTATGGCGGCGTGCCGCCTGAATTTGGTGGCGAGGGCCTGCCCCCGGCTGACGAAGTCGTGGCAGAGATGCGCAGGGTTTACGAGAACATCGCTATTCCCCGCTTTCTCGACAAGGCAGCACTTGAGTTTCTTACTGAAGCCAGAGAGACGTTCGATCATCTTGGACTGCGCCATGCGAGCCTGCGACGACATGAGGACGAACTCCTGCTTTTCCCTTGGGTCGGCAATCGGGCACAACTGGCCTTCGTGCTGGCGCTTGCCTCTCATGGCGTAATGGCTAATTCGGAAGGTATCGCGGTCACGGTTCCTGCTAAGGATGGGAGCAAATTGATTGCCGCCCTAAAAATCATTGCAGAAGGACCTGTGCCGGACGCGAAAATTTTAGCTCGACTAGTGCCGGATATGAAGCGAGCGAAATATGACGCCTATTTAGGAGACGAATTGCTGGCGCGTTGCTACGCCAGTGAGCATATCGACGCGGAACGTGTGCCGATTATTGCGGCTGACCTGCTTTCTAGATTTCCGACTGAGGTAAAAACAATTTTTGAATCCTAAATACCTTTATAATGTTTGGCGTTGGCCGGAATGTATTGGAATGGCGGATACCCCGGCCCGACAACCTGCTCAAAAGTCGAAATATAATCTAACAGTCTGTCGGGTTGGGCATTTAGAAGTGGTCCCCATTTTTCGGACAGGACGATAAGCTATCATCTGGCCTGAACGAGGACGGGTTTTATGGGCAAGGTTACGCGGAAACGGTATGCGGCGGAGTTCAAATCACGGGTTGCCCTGGAGGCGATCCGTGGCGAACTGACACTGGCGGAGTTGGCGTCGAAACATGGCGTGCATCAGACGATGATCGCCCAATGGAAGCGCCAGGCGATCGAAGGCATGGCAAGCCTTTTT
>NZ_NKTX01000091.1 GCF_003207815.1 Komagataeibacter oboediens
GGAACTGAAGATGTCCGGCCGGGGTCTCAACGGGTCGCATGCTTTCCGGATAAACTTCGTAGCTCTCAAAGCCATGATGGCGGCTCTCCCGGCGCGAACGAGAGTGTCCGATCTTCTGTGTATAATTGATCTGGTCCATACTTCACCGAAAGGAAGTATGAATGACCATCTCGATGGAAATCCTCGACGAATTGCTGACGGGCGTGAAGCGTCCTGAAGACCTGCTCGGAGACAGCGGGTTGCTGAAGGAGCTGAAAATTCGGCTCATGGAGCGTATGCTGGGTGCAGAGTTGAGCGCGCATCTGGGCTATGAGGAAGGCAAGGCTGCCCCGCCGGGCCAGTCGAACCGGCGGAATGGCTCCACGACCAAGGTGCTGAAAGGCCAGGACGGCGCCTTTCCAGTGACGGTGCCGCGCGACCGCGACAGCAGTTTCGAGCCGGAGCTTGTAAAGAAGGGCCAGACCCGGATTGACGGGATCGACGACAGGATCATCGGTCTCTATGCCGCCGGCCTGACTGTCCGGGACATCCAGACCCATCTGCTTGAACTTTATGGCCTGAAGGTCTCTCCCGACCTGATCAGCCGCGTCACCGATGCCGTTCTGGACGAGGTCCGGGAGTGGCAGGGCCGGGCGCTGGATCGGATGTATCCCATCGTGATCTTCGATGCCCTTCGGGTAAAGATCCGCGATGCTGACAGCCGGACCGTTAAAAACAAAGCGGTTTACGTTGCTCTCGGTGTCACCCGCGAGGGAGTGCGCGAGGTTCTGGGGCTCTGGATCGCCGAGAATGAAGGCGCCAAATTCTGGCTTTCGGTCATGAACGAGTTGAAGAACCGGGGCATCCAGGACATCCTGATCGCGGTCGTGGACGGGCTGAAAGGCTTTCCCGAGGCCATCACCGCCGCCTTTCCCGAGGCGATGGTTCAGACCTGCATAGTCCATCTGGTGCGCCACAGCCTGAACTTCTGCTCATGGAAGGATCGCAAGGCCGTGGCTGCCGACCTGCGCCGGATCTACGGGGCTGCCACTGCTGACATGGCGGCCGCCGAACTCGATGCGTTCGAGGAGAAATGGGTCGGGAAATACGCGTCAATCGCCCCGGCATGGCGCCGGGCATGGCCAGAAGTGATCCCGTTTTTTGCCTTTGATCCGGCGATCCGCAAGATCATATACACCACGAACGCCATTGAGAGCCTGAACAGGGTTATCCGCAAATCGATCAAGACGCGCGGTTCGTTCCCGACTGACGATGCCGCAACGAAGCTGATCTACCTGGCAATCCGCAGCTTTGAGAAAGACGGGCGGAATGTTCGGGAATGGTTTGCAGCCCGCAACCAGTTCGCCATAATGTTCGGCGAGCGCTTCGCCGCTTGAGTATCTGAAAACGCATGGGCCAGGCCAGATACACAGACTTCAGGACACTCCCGCGCGAACCGACCGTGCTAGTCACGGGAAAACCGCAGCAGGGATCGATACCAAAGTTATCGCCGAGCCATCGCCCGCCAAGCAGCGTGGACCTTTCTACGTCCGTCATTAGAAACACGCCTCATTCGAAAAAACCGATTACGATTGCGCATATTCGATTAGAAATCAGCAATATTGCAAGAAAAGACTTACGCCGTAGGCGAACGGTTCTCCAGAAAAGCCGGGCTAAGGCAGGCTGATAAGATCCGACGCTAAACGGCGCCGAGATTGGCGAAAACAGCTGCTTTTCAACACAATTCGTCGGAAAGCGGACTGGCAGTTCCCCCCCCAAGTCAGACGTTCCATTCCGGCTGTTCATGCGCGGAAAATTATCTTTGAGCAAGGCGGGCATGATCTGTGAAGTGGATATGTCCGCTGGGACGTCGTATCTGCACTGTGCCTCTTCATGCGTGCCTTTGTTGTTCATACACGCGCAGATTCAGATCCGTGAGATCCAGGAGAGGCGTCGGGATCTGATGGACGCGCGCCCGCCTGACCAGGTCACCAATAATCTGTTGCGCCTCCACAGGAGCGCCCTGCAGCAGATCCCGGAACATGGAGGACGTCAGGGAATAGGCTTTTACGCTGAGCAGGATGATGTCGTAGGGCCCCTCAATCCCACCGGCCATCACCATCCGGGGGGTCATGGTGACGTTGCCAACGGAACTGATCAGGCACAGGCCCCCGGCACGGAGCTGCTGCAGGCGCCTTTCGCGCACCAGAAAGGTCACGTCATGCCCGGCGCTGGCCATGCGGGCGCCAAAATACCCACCCACGGCGCCTGGGCCGACAACAAGAATTCTGGAACCCATGACGCTGTTTCCTCTCTTTGATCCGCCCTGACGTGTTGCAGTTGAAGGCGAGTTGAGGCGCTCTGGCGGCATGGGTCAAGACAGTCTCAGAATCTCGATCTTCCCGGGTGCCGGGCCTTGATGCTGGCCGCGTCGATATAGGTCTCGACGACCTGAAGGCTTTTGTGCCGCGAGAAGCGCTTCAGTTCCAGGAGATCATACCCGTCCTTTGCTCCCGTGGTGATGGCCCCGCGGCGCAGACTATGCCCGCCAAAGTCCCCTTCGAGGTGGGTGTCGCCGCATCGCTTGCGGATGATGTCCGTGACTGCCCGGTCCGACAGGGCGTGCGGTCCGATGTTGGGCGGGGCTCCGACGGGAGTGGCGCCCGCCCTGTGGCCCCGCGCGGACCAGATGCGCCGGAAGAGAGGACCTTCCGTGATCCCGGCCTGCCGGAGCCAGGTCTCGTACGCCAGAACCGGACAGTTCCGGGTCAGGCCCCGCGGAATGCCGATCAGCGCGCCCTTGCGCTGGGGATCACCCTTGGACCGGCCCAGCCGGATCTGCATGCCATCCTCGTCCACCGTGATGTCGTCCACCTTCAGTGCGGCAAGTTCGGAGCGCCGGAACGCGCCGGCAAAACCGAGCAGAAGAATGGCCCGGTCCCGCGCACCGACCAGATCATGTGGACTGATGGCTTCGACGACCCGGACCAGCCTGTCCCAGGTGAGCGCGGTTTTCTGGCGGGGCAGGGTCTCCTTTGCCTCCCGCCGGATGCCGGCAAGCGTTGCGGTCACCATCGGGTGGGCGGTGGGTACGGTGATCTGCGCCAGATGGTGCAGGTAACGCAGGGCGGCACGATGCAGGTCGATGGTGCTGGTCCTGCGGCCCTGCAGCGCCATGTCGGCCAGATAGGCGGCAACATCCTCGCTGCGGGCTGGCAGGGCGGCCAGGGCGTGACCGGCGGCCCATTGGCACCAGGATCGGACGGCGGCGCGATAGGTGCGTAGCGTGTTCTCAGCCTTGCTGCGGTGCATATAGGCATCGGCCGCCTGACGGGCCGTAGCCAGGCGGCCATCATGTTCAGGGACGGGTTGTGCCGAGACGACAGAAAACCATTGCGCGACGGCTGCGGCCGGTTGGCCGACGGGCGCAGGGGGCGCTGCGTCTACCGTCTCGGAACAGGAGCCTACGGGCTGGAGCGGCCGGAACCACGCCAGGAAGCTGGGCGTGCCATCATCGACTTCCAGTCCGACGGCCAGTTCAAATCCTGATGGGATATCGGCCACATGGTCCTGAGCCATCTGCTGGGCTGCCGACGCATACGGCACGCCCTGGGCGAGGGGGGTATCCGGGGAATAGCTACCGTCCGGCAATTCGATGCCCGCCAGAAGCAGGGGCAGGGGCGGGGTGAAACGCGCGGTCGAGAGGATTTCGCGCCAGCGCGCCGGGTCCTGTGTCTCGGCCAGACGCTGCCGTGTCAGCTGGTCGACGCGGGCGTGCAGCGCGGCCTGCGCCCGCCGGTTGGAGCCGAGGATCCTGACATCGCTCAGCATGACCGGCTTTCCCGGTCCGAAGACCCCTGGGTGCAGAAAAGGTGACCGGGGTCGCCCCTGCCTCTTTTCCGCTGGCCCGGCCTAGGCTGGGCGATCGGTTCGGCAGGACAGAGCCGACCGCTACGCGGGCAGCAGGGGAGGGGCAGACAGGCAGGTAGGGTGGAAAGGCTCTGGAACAAGCGCATTTTGGGATTTTTGTCGAAATGCCTCATGAATGGGAACAGAAATCCTATTTTACCAACCACCTATTTAGCACCGTCCAGTTAATCGTGGCAGAAAATGCCATCCAGCGCGGTCGGGAGCTCTGTCAGATTATCCGCGTCCATAATGCAGCGACCTTGAAGGTTTTTTCGTGGTTGAACAGTAAACTACATGTCTGTCAGAGACGAAGGGAATACCGGGCATACCGGTTTTCTCCTGTCCGAATAAGAGCACCAAGCGCCACCAGATCAACCAGATCACGCGTCGCCGTGGCAGACGTCGCCCCTGTAATCGACCGATAATTCTGGGCACTCAGGCCACCTTGAAAACCATCAGGCCCTTCTGCCAGCATTCGAAGCAGGGCCTTCTCCTGACGAATGTTCAGTTTTCCGCGTAAGCGATCCAGAAACCGCGTTTTCTCAATAAGAAACCGGATGTTCCGAAGCGTGCGGGATTGCGCCTCCAACACGACCTGAGAGAACCAGACCATCCAGTTCTCTATCTGGTTCGTCTTGCTGGCCCGATGCAGTTCGAGATAATACGCTTTCTTGTATGTATTGATGGTCGCGGCCAACGCCGTCAGCGTTGGGCCTGCGAGGGTTTGCGCCAATGCTTTTTCAGCAATAGCGCGTCCGATGCGACCATTTCCATCTTCAAAGGGATGAATGGTCTCAAACCACAGATGCGCAATCGCAGCCCGCTCAATCGCGGGCAAGGGGTCGATCCCGCCTGGGGCGGTCCTGTTAAACCAGCCGATAAACTGCGCCATCTCCGAAGGGACGCTTCGAGATGGCGGGGCTTCGAAGTGGATGTGCGGCGCATGGATGGGGCCGGAGATAATCTGCATTGCCTCGGCATGCGTCCGATACCTGCCAATGACATCCAGATCTCGCCGACCGTTCATGAGCATGGCATGCCACTCAAAGAGACTCTGGTCAGTCAAAGGGGCCGCATAATGCCGATAGAGGTCCGCCATCAATTCAGCGGCCCCAGCCTCAGTTGGCGTAGAACGTCGCCTGTCTGTGGCGAAGCCAAGGTGTCGCGCAATCGACGATTGCACACTGGCCCGATCAAGCACCTCGCCTTCAATAGCGGAGCTCTCGACCGTTTCTTGCGACATGAGTTGAACGACAAGATGCTGATTGGCGTCTTTGTCCAGATGCTGCATCGCACCGACGACCACGCCTGAACCTTTCAGGAACTCCGTTTCGGCGTCTCGCAGACAGCTTTTCTCGAAGTGAAAATGTGGCCAGTCCGGAAGCTGCCAATTCCAAAGCATGATTGATACCCCAAGGCTATATCAATCATTCTATCGCATTTTTATGATTGATAGAAGTCTAATCTATCGATCCTTCGGCGTGACGGATTATGCTGCGTATGAACCCAGAGTGGCCCGCAGCATTCCATAATGTTCACTAAGACGGGCATCATATCCGCCGTTTTCTGATGAAGGCGAGATATTCCCAACACTAGATAAATGGTGCGGATCTGGTTCGCTCTTCCTCGCAATCTGGACCGAAGCGGGACATTCATCCCGGATCGTCAATGCGAGGAGAAACTTTTGTCGAGCCATATGCATTGACCAGGCATCTGCCTGCGCATCGTACCGGCATAGGCCGGATGAGGCCACGGCCTCCTTTTCGGTGAAGCAATGGACAG
The DNA here is from genome assembly GCF_003207815.1 of Komagataeibacter oboediens. Taxonomy (GTDB): domain Bacteria; phylum Pseudomonadota; class Alphaproteobacteria; order Acetobacterales; family Acetobacteraceae; genus Komagataeibacter; species Komagataeibacter oboediens. Next base: position 5,671 of record NZ_NKTX01000091.1, read on the forward strand.
CATGGCCGATGGCGAGAAACTGCCACGGGGCAGGGCTGCCGTACATTTCGGTCAGGAAGCCGTCAAACTGGGGGCTGGTCGAGGTATCCATCCGCCCCGTTCATGGCAAGAACCCGTGCCCGGATCGCATGTGCCAGGGCGGGATTATCCGTCGAGAGATTGCCGTGGAACGCGACCACGGCTGCGATCTCCGGACCGGACCGCGCGAGATCCAGCACGGCCGCGCCGCCGAAGCAATAACCGATGGCGCAAGATGGGTCGTGTCGATTGGTGCCTGCGATACAAACGACCTGAACTGTGCCAGGGCAAAGGCCACGCGACGGCGCATCATGGAACGGTCAGCGAGCAGAAGGGGGATATGGCATCGCGTGCGCCAGCGGCGTCTTTCGGGCGGATCGCGGCGGCATACATATCCGTCAGCAGGATCACGTAGCGTTGCCCTGCGATGTCCTCGGCCTTGCGGATCGCGCTCTCGTTGACGCCGAACCAAGCGGGCACCATCAGGAGACCCGGCCGCCGCGCGGCAGTCGTGTCGTCGTAGATTAGGACGCAGTCATAACGCGTGCCCTCGAACGTCTACGAAACTGGCCTGTCGACCATGCGGGCACGTGCATGCCCGGAAATAAGGAACGGCAATGCGGCAATGACGAGCGGACGCAAACGGATCATTGACGTTTCTCTTTCGGTTATGGGACGGGCGAGGGGCAGGTCAGATTATCGCATATGCTGTTTTGCGCTCAACCATGACGGAGTAAAGCTGTCAGGAGATCGCCATAACGGACCAGAATGAGTGTTTTCTTCAGCCCTGTCCGGGATGGACAGGGGGCTTGGCGGGACAAGTCGACGGCGCCCCGTGGGGAGAGGAAAGCAACGCAAGGTTTTCAGTCCAGAGAGTTTTTTGCAGTGGCGTCATCCAAGCATAGCGGGCTGGGGGAGGCTGCTGCCTGGAAGCACTGATGATGCGTAACCGAATTAAGGGTACTTTTTCGCATTAATTAAGGATCATTTTTCTCCTGATTAAGGAGAACCTGAATCGGAGAGGATCGCGGCAAACCTGACATTCTCCTTATTAAGGGCCTTTCGATAAAATTAGCAGGAATTTCCAGATTTGCCATACTTCCGACAAGATAACTTATCGGAAGTAAACTTTTGATCGGTCGGAGTTTGCCCGGCGGGGAGGGGAGGGGGAAGAAAGTCGGGAAAACCGGTCCTTTCAGGACAAACCGGGCGCTTTTTCGTTCTCCAAAATACGTTAACATGATACGACGTATTATATGAAGCGCGAACGCCTTAATGTGGTCAGGGTCAGGTGGCGCGGTTGCCCGCTGAGGGTGGACGAGCTGCCTTCTTCGAAAGCCCGTTCGGGATTGGCCTGCAGGGCGTTCGGGCCGAAAAACCGCGGATCTGATCAGAATGGCTGAGACCGGTCGACCGTTGCAGGCGGCGCGGCCCCCGACCGGCCTGTCGCCGGCCACGGCACGGGCCTATGCGGCCTCCTGGCGCGCCTTTGTCAGAACCCAGCCAGCCGATAGCGGCTTTCCGGTCGGTCAGGTCGCGGTGGCAGCATGGCTGGAAGTCCGCGCGAAGGCCGGACGGCCGCGGCAGAGCCTGGTGGTGGATCGCGCGGCGCTGACGGCGTGGTGTGCCGCCAATGGCGAGGGGCTCGATGTCGCCCTGCCCGCCACACGGGTGCGCCGGACCGGGGCCGGGGTCGATGCGGCTTCTCTGCTGGCTGCCGCACGACGTTGCGGCCCCGACCTGCCCGGCCTGCGTGACCGGGCTTTGCTGCTGCTGGCGGCCGCGCTGGACATCGGCGCTGAAGCATTGGCCCGACTGACGGTGGAAGACATCACCGACACGGCAGACGGGATGATCGTCGCCCTGCTGCGGCCCCGATCCGGGCGTCACCAGTTGCGTCGCCTGCGGCGGCGCCGGGATCCGGCCGTCTGTCCGGTGCGGTCCTGGGCCGTCTGGCGCGATGCCGCGCAACTGTTAAGCGGCATGGAAAAGTGACCCCTTCGGAAGGGGGACAGGCAGCCAAAAACGACCCCTTTCTGAGAAACGGGTTCACGATGGCCTTCATGCTGAA
>NZ_NKTX01000092.1 GCF_003207815.1 Komagataeibacter oboediens
TTCAGCATGAAGGCCATCGTGAACCCGTTTCTCAGAAAGGGGTCGTTTTTGGCTGCCTGTCCCCCTTCCGAAGGGGTCACTTTTCCATGCCGCTTAACATAAATACCTTACAAATAGTGAAACATGACTCAAAGTTGCTGCCTCAGGAGCAACACCTGCTGCCTCACAAAAAAACAGATACTGTTCCAGACCTCTGGCATAGGCGTCTATGGTAGCGGGCGAACGGCCAAGATTGTCGAGCAACGAAAGCCATAAGCATCCTTGAGAGTTCTCAGAAACCTGCGGATATCGTGACCATTTAGGCTCAGGCATCGTACCCTCCCTTTGCGACACGAAGGTATAGATTCAAGCCGATGTATTCCAACTAACTTATAAGATGCTCTGGGAATCATCACCCACGCAGAACAGTTCACCAGACGTCCTGCCAAGCAACGTGAGCCACAGGTACTGGGCGCGGTTCACATCCTGAAACTCGTCCGCCATCACGGCCGTAAAACGGGCGGACCATCGGCGATGGTATTCTGCATCATGCAGCATCGCGAGGGTCGGCCACATCAGCAGATCACCAAAATCCGCCGCGTTCTGCTCGCGCAAGATCGCCTGGTAACGACCATACAACCCGACGACAAAGCGCCAGCTTTCGTGATCCACATGGAGATTCGCCGACTGTCGCCTGCCGATCAGGCTTTCAACATGCGCGAAAGCAGCCACCGGTGTGATCAGATCCTCTTTCAGCCGCGCAATCCGCTCGGCCATTTTTTTAATCTGTCTCGCGTCTCCTGGCGCTCCTTCCTGCGGCACGGGAAGCTTTTCCTTCGGGACAGTCCTGATCAGGCGGCGGACGATGGCGAGACTGTCCTCGGCGTCACGAATGTCAAAGCCGCTACACAATTGCGCCACTTCAGGCTCGGCCCGTAGCTGTCGAGCAGCCAGGGCATGAAAGGTTCCAAGCCATGTCGGTACCGAGTACGGCCCAAGAACGTCTCCGATGCGCTTGCGCATTTCCTGGGCGGCCTTGTTGGTAAAGGTTACACAGAGAATCTGGCCAGGAACCATGCCATGCAGTTCGACGCGGGTTGCGACCCCGGCTGTCAGGGTTTTGGTCTTACCGGTGCCTGCCCCTGCCAGAACCAGAACATATCCCAGCGCCATCGCCGCACGCCGCTGTTCTGGCGTCAGACTGTCAAGGACGGGCGCAAGAGCGCGTGGAACGGGAAGATCACCGGTCATAGCTCTTCCAACCCTTCCGCCATGCAACCCGGGGTCGTGGTGATCTTACCGGTCGAAAGCAGGATTGTCGCCGGATAGGAAAGATTCCAGTTCCCAAGCCCGCGTTCCCAGTGTCCGTCGATAACCAGGCCCACAGGACAGCCTGGCCGCTCGTACAGGCGGACTGCACTTTGCGGTATCGGGGGATCATCTTCTGCCTGCGCCAAACGCTGGCGCAGGTGGCGGTTCCAGATGGTCTGGGCCGAGCGCGACCCGGCAAACGTCCGCGAAAGGTCTGCCTTCATCGCCAGACGCGCAATCCCCAGATCCGCATAGTCTGAAACATATCCCATGACCCTCTCCTGTGTGAGATGATCCTGCGCGCAGGACCGTTCGGCGCCCACCTCTGTGGCACGCCAGCCGTAAATGACGATCATCCCGTGATCGTCAGTGAAGGAGGCGATGCGGCCTGCCAAGTCCCGGCCTCGAGCCATCGAGGCCGCGCGTTGCCCCGCAATCGACGCGCCACGTATTCCCGCATACCCGTCGCCACCCTGGCAGAGCCGTTCGGGCATGCGCGCAGGCCAGCATATATCTGGACAAAGCCTGCAGCCCGTGATGCCGTCTGCCCGGGTGAGCCCAAAGGATTCACGCTGGTTCACAAGGACAGCCCCGGTGATGAACCTGAACGTGGCCCGGCGGGCTTGCCCACAGGTTCAGACGAAGCAGGTAATGAGGCGTCCGAAACCCGCGGCGGCCGCTGCGTGCCGTGCGCCTCGGCCTGACCCAGCCATGACGGGGAAACCGTCTCCGGCTGCGCTTTCGCCCCTGAACCCAGGACTTCGGACAGGCGGCACAAGGGCGCAACGGGAACAGAACCTGCCTCCATTCCTTCCCTGCGGGTCCTCAGGACCGCATTCCAATCCTCTCCCGGCCCTTTCGGAGATATCCGTCCTGACCAGAGACCGACGTCCCGTGCCATCGCAGCGAATTTCCCGGCATAACGATCCCCCTGCAGGTCGTTATCAACGGCAACAACCAGTCGCGCTTCAGGCTGGGCGGCGACCTGCATCATGACCCGTTTCAGGTTCGCTTCGCTCTCTGAGCTCATGCCGCCACCTGTCGAGGTATAGAGCGTTCCTTTCTGGAAGCGATCGAGTGCTGCAAAGGACAATGCGTCAATGGCCGCCTCGGTGAGGACAAGGCGCGTCACGGGTGCTTCTCCCCCGTCGGCCCGGAAACCAAAGAGACGCTTGCCAATCCCGCCCGTCGAAAACCCCTTGTAATCCGGCCCCCGCATTTCCATGCCGGTGAACTGCCCGTCCGCATCCCGGTGGCCGAACCAGGCAGTTCCGTGCGGGCCTTCCTTCAGCGCCCCCTGCTGTCCGGCAATCGCGACAATATGGTCGGGCAACCCACGGATCTCCGTCAGATAGCGCCATGCAGCCGTCCCCTGTCCGGGTGCAACGCGACGGTTCCACAGTTCAGCGGGATCGCGCCGCGGTCTGTCATCGGCTCCCTTCGTACGCTCGACAACTTCGAGCGTCGGGCTCCTGCCGATCAGGGCGCGAAGTTCCTGCCTGACATGACCGAGGTTCTTCGAGGGATCGAGATACTGGACAAGCTTGAAGACATCGCCCTTGCCGTCGCCCTTCGGGTCCCACCAGCCCTTGCCATCGTGATTGACAATAATGGCCTTACTGTCACGGCGAAATTTCAGGTTACGTGCGGAACGCTGCGCGGTGGCCTGCCGATCCAGCCGGAACCCGGCTTTCTCCAGCACAACGGCGCAGCTTACAGCATTGCGAAGCTCATCAAGTTCTCTTTGCTGTGCTTCCGGGGAAGATGTGTAAGCCATGAAAGACACTCCTTCACGAACAGCATGGGTTGTGTTTCAGACCGCTCCGGTATTTACGGTGAGTATTTGAGATGATCGTGCGGAAACATCCGACAACCTCTGTATGGTTCGTCGAGATATTGCGTCCTGATATTCCGCGTTGAGAGTTTTTATTCTGCGTAACCTGCAAAAGAATACAGGACGCACGAATGGCTGCAGTTTACGCGCGGCAGAAAACGGCATGTGCCCGCGCCACTGCACACGCATTACCGGGACTATGGACGAGCGGGCATTCACGGCGCCAGATACTCCCTGTGGAGTATCCCGTCTGCGCCCACATCATGCGACTGACGAAAAAATAAGGTTCACGAGCCCGTATAAAGGGCGATAGAGAAACAGGAGAGACACAGCTCATCCCCGATGTGGACGGACGACCGGCGTTCCGGTGTCGGCAGACAGGCGTTTCCGATCGCCCGCGCCATCAGGTCTGACAGTCCTCACAAGTATTCATGACGAGAACTGGCGCGGCAAAAGCCGCACTTTCTTCTCCCTGAACAGGCACAATGCTCCGGGTCGCTGACGACCCGGAACGCCGCGCGGCCTAAAACGGGATTTCGTCATCCACTTCCTGCGCGCTGGAAGCTGCGGCAGGAACCGGACGCTGTGCAGCGCTCCGTGAGAGACGCTCTTCATCAAAGCGTCCATCGCCCGTGCTTCGACCATTGGCCAGCACCTTCAGGTTTCCATCAAACCGATCAATGATGATCTCGGTCACATAACGGTCCTGTCCCTGCTGGTCGGTCCATTTGCGTGTCTCGAGATGGCCTTCGACATAGACCAGCGTTCCCTTCTGGCACCGACGTTCGATCACGGCCGAAAGGTGATCATTGAAAGAGACGACACGGTGCCATTGGGTTTTTTCCCTGCGCTCACCGCTGGCGCGATCGGTCCAGGTTTCACTTGTCGCCACGCCGAAGGATGCGATTTTGCCCTCCCCTTCCCTACGTGCGGCAAGATCCGGATCCCTGCCCAGGTGACCGATGATGATGGCGCGATTGACTGACTGGCTCATGGTCTTGTTCCTTTTTTCCTTCCTGATCGTCTCCCGCCCCTGCCGGATCTCTGACCTGGTGCGGTCGCGCGGAAGCGGGCCTCAGGCGGCGGGCGCAACCCCTCGGGGCGGCAGTGGTGCGGAAGCCGCGCATGCGGCTTCACGGTGCCGTCCCGACCGCAGGCCTGGGGGTTGCGCCCGACGACGACCGCTTCAGACCGCAGAAACCAGGTCAGAGACCCGGCAGGGCCGAGGTCATGCTTTTTCCTTCTGGATTTTTATTTCTGTTTTATTTTCCTATTTCGCTCATAATCGTGTCATTTCTTCTTGTACAATTATGATAATCATCCTAGAATTTCCCTGTCTCTACATTGGGAGTTCATCATGGCCGTGATTACTGCGTCGGAAGGCCGCATCACCCTGAAGGCCGACTTTCATCCCGAACTGGCAATCCAGGCCCGGCGTTATAGGGGACGTTTTCTCGGCAAGGAAACCGGCTGGTCCTTCCTCCCCGAACACGAGCAGGCGATCCGCCAGCTCTGCCAGACCCTGTATGGCGTGGATGGCACGCCAGATGCGTGGCATGACTGCTGCACCGTGCAGGTCGAAGTCGACGAGCAGGATATCCGGGCACCGCTGTGGCGCCAGTTCAACGCCGATATTTACCTCGGTGGCCGTCACGTTGTCGGTGTTTTTGGTCCCCGTCAGGCAGTTCGAACCGGCAGGGGCATAAAGTTCCTGCGCGGCCAGCCGCATTGCGCCACCCGGATCGGCGCCTACCTCATGGAGGTACCCACCGGCAGCGTTCTGGAAATCCGGAAATATCCGCGTGCCGCACTGGCGTTCTTAGGCCGGTGCCTCGACGGGCATGGCTCCTGGCGCATGGCCCAGGGCTAGAGCAGCCCGAGTTGCACGGTGGGCACGGATGAATTCGATGCCGTCGCTGTTCCGCCATGCTTTGCCTGCAGACGGGCCAGCTCCGCCTTCTCGCGCGCAACCTGTTCCTCGCGGGCACGGCTCGTCCATGCCTCGACCAGCAGGTTTTCCCGGACACGCTTCCCGATTTCCTTCTCTACATCCGACCAGACAAAAGTCGGGTCGCCCCAGCAGGGATATCGCGCAACCTGATCGAGGAAATCGCGCCGTGTGGCTGCATTGTCGAACCATGTCTGCGCGAAGCCGGTCCGATTATAATGCGCGATAAATCCGAACATATTGCTCAGCCGGTTATACAGGGCCGGGGTAAATTTTTCTGCAGGCATTCCGAGTGCGATGAACCGCAGGATCGCATTACCAAGCTTTGCCTTTTGCTGGGCCGTCGCCCATTGGGTGGGTTTCAGGACAACCGGGTCGAAAGGCGGGATCCGAAGCCGCTCGCACAGGATCGGCCCCGCCGTCATGACACCTGGCTCCGGCATCGATAGCCGTTATGAAAGCGGTTCACATCCGGCAGATCCGGAGAATACCCCTCGCCCAGGCTCTCTTCACTCATCCTTCCAGATAGCGCACTGCCACGGTCACACGGCGCGCATTGGCGAGGCTGCGCAATACGACCAGATCCGAGCGGCCCCGCATATAACGGTCTTCCCAGAGACCGGTGACGGGGTTCAGCGCAGCCGCCCCCATCGTGCCGTTCAGAAAACATTCCACGATCCACGGCCGGGTCCGATAGGGACGCCCCGAAACAGGAGCCGGAAGATCGAAGATGGTTCCACTGGCAATGGTCCCGACCCGGAGCGGGTTATTACCGCCCTGAACTGGAGACGTATAATACTGGCGGATCATGCCACGTCTCCTTTGCAGGACGCCATGTTTCCGGTTTCGGCTGCGGATCGTCCATGCAGGATCCGCGCGCCATCAGCGTCGTTATCGACCATGAGAACCCATCTGTCGGTCCCCAGGGCGCCAGTGCGGTAAGCCGCATCAAAGCCACGTGGCTTACGATCGCCCCGACGGATATGCACACTGATGGAAAACGAGCGCCCGGGATGCGCGCCGGCGGTCCTCTCACCGTAAAGCGTTACGGCAGTCAAGATTTCCGCGAGCGTCCGGGCTTCTGTCATCCCCCGTGCACCAAGGTGTTCCATCGGCAGCGCCTGAAGGATGGTGCTGCGCTCGGAACGGATGCGCACGGCGGGAGTGGCAATCAGGGCAAAGACAGGCATGATGAACTCCATCGCCCAGTGGGCCCTTGCGGGCGCACAGGTTTTCAGGGTTGGGTTTCAGGCGGCAGAAGCCACGTCCTCGAGAGACGGCTGACGTGTCGATGAGCTGAAAATGTATTGGGCCGCGGCTGAAGCAGCACTCGCTGCGGTGAAAATGGCGCGCTTGTCAGCCTTCAGCAGTGCCAGCCAGTTCCCGATGTAATCCGCATGGCGGACCGTCGGCTCGATCTGCAGTTCCGCGCGCACGAAAGCTGATGTCATCTCTGCGACCAGTTCCTCGGCCGCGTAGGCATGGTCACCAAACCGCTTGCCAAAGGTGCGCGACAGTCGGCTTTCGGACCCGGTCCAGTGCCCGATCTCGTGAAAGACGGTTCTGTACCAATCGATCTGGTTGAAATAGGACTGCTGGGGCGGAACCCGGATGAAGTCCGCATCCGGGGCATAAAATGCCTTGTCGCCACCGATGCGAATGTCCGCCCCGGTTTCGCGCATCAGCGCTTCCGCGTGCGGCACGATTTCGCGTTCCGGCAGCGGCGCGGTCGGCGTGACCATGCTCTCCGGCAGGTTCTCGCACTGGTCAAGATTGAACACCGTAAACCGCTTTAGAAACGGGATCTGGCGTGGCTCGTCGGAACCCGCTTCCGATTTTGGCGTGAAACGGTCAGCATAAAACACCGTCGTTCCCTTCTCGCCTTTCCTGACATTGCCGCCCTGCGCATGCGCCTGACGGAACGTCAGCCATTTCTGGGTAGAAAACCCCTGCATCTCTACCGAACCCCACAGCATCAGGATGTTGATCCCGGAATAGGCCCGATCGGTCGCGGCATTACGCGGCAGGGTGTCAATCGGCACTCAAAAATAACCCCTGATCGGCATGCAATATTAACCCCCTGTTGAAGGCCCGGCCTGTCTCCTGAAGCCGTAGGCGTAAGGAGACAGGCCGGGGCAGGTATGGATCTGGAGAGAGGTTCAGTTACGGTTCCTGAACCGCCAGCTTTCGTTCCCTGTCTCGATGATGTCGCAGTGATGGGTCAGACGGTCGAGCAGTGCCGTGGTCATCTTGGCGTCGGCGAATACACTGGCCCATTCACCGAAGGACAGGTTCGTGGTGACAATGACCGAGGTCTGTTCATAAAGGCGGCTGATCATATGGAACAGCAACTGTCCGCCAGACTGGGCAAAGGGCAGGTATCCCAGTTCGTCGAGGATGACAAAGTCCAGTCGGCCGAGTTGTTCGGCCAGCCGACCCGCCCTTGCCGCCCGACTGTCAGCCTCAAGCCGGTTGACCAGGTCCACCACGTTGAAGAACCGGCCACGCCGACCTGTGCGGATGCAGCTCCGGCCAATGGC
>NZ_NKTX01000093.1 GCF_003207815.1 Komagataeibacter oboediens
CGCCCTCGTCATCAGCCAGATCCTCCCGCATCAAGAGAATCAGAGCCAGCGCCGTTTGTCACTTCACACACGAGTCAGTGGCTACGTCCTTTGGTATAACAGGCCCTGGAAAAACAAATATTTTTGGTTACCGCCTTTTTTACAAAAACAGCGTTCCCGGAAGCTTTCTACAAAAAGCTTCATCAAAAACTTTTATTGTTTTTACCTGCAGTCAGCTTCCCCGGGCCAGTTTCATCAGGGCAAGATAACTTCCCCCCCCTGTCAGGCACCCCATGAACCATGCAAATCCGGACAGCGCCGATAATGCGGGTATGAATACGCCCGCGCTTCCCACCAGGACGGCGATAAGAAGGGCGACGACCGCAGCCGGGTTGATCCCGTTACGGTACCAGTAGCAGCCCTGCGGGCTGGTTGTATAAAGTGCCGCCACATCGACCTGCCGACGTCGCACGATATAATAGTCGCACACAAGAATACCGAATAAGGGACCGATAAACGTGGCCAGCACATCCAGTGTCAGGTGCATGAGATGCGGGCTGCCATACAGCTTCCATGGCATGATGAGGATGGAGCCTGCCGCCGCAATCATGCCACCACCACGCAGGCTGATATGCCGGGGCGACAGATTGGAAAAATCGAACGAGGCCGAGACGAAGTTGGCCACGATATTGATGCCTGCCGTGGCAATGATGAAGGTCAGCATGCCAAATATGACCGCCGTCAGGCTATCTATATGCGCCACCGTTTCCACCGGATCGATCATGACATGACCAAAGGCGGGGGCCGTCAGCGCAATGGTACAGATCGTCAGGGCCGAAAACCCGACAAAATTGAACGGCAACCCCCAGAAATTACCGCGCCGGATATCCGAAACACCGCGCCCATACCGGGCAAAGTCGCCAAAATTGAGCATCGGCCCGGAAAAATAGGAGACCACAAGGGCCACAGCATTTACGCCCGTCCATACAAGCGTGCCGCCATGCAGGGGGGCGCCGACACCGGAAATCTGAAGGGAAAAATGGCGCCACCCCACACGATGGAGCAGATACAGGTCCAACGCGATCATGACGGCATAAACGGCAGGCCCGGCCAGTTCGATAAACCGGCGGATTGTCTCGATCCCGCGCCAGAAAATGGCGGCCTGCACCAGCCATAACAGGGCGAACGCCCCCCATCCCACAGCGGAAAGTCCCAGCATACCATGCAGCCTGACCTCCGCCCATGGCGTCAGGCCGGGAACAAGCCGCAGGGCCAGCACGACAAGCGCATTCGACGCCAGCCACGTCTGTATCCCGTACCAGCATACGGCGATCACACCACGTATCAGGGCAGGGATATTGGCCCCCAGCACGCCAAAGGACATGCGGCACACAACCGGAAACGGCGTGCCCGTGCGCTGGCTGGGCACGGCGACAAGGTTACACAGGACGTTGACAATCAGCACACCCGCCAGCAGGGCAGCAAACACCAGCCCCGAAGGCAGGCCAAGCGTAAACAGGTTTCCCGCAGTTACATAGCCACCAACGCTATGCACATCCGACATCCAGAAGGACAGGTAATCGTACCAGCCCCAGTCCTGCCGTTCCGCAGGTAACAGGTCGCGATTACGCAACCTGTCATCTTCCCCCCCTGGCTGCATGACCGGGAAACGTGAAACGGCTTCCGGTCGTGTGTGCATGTTCATGCGCGTAACCTCCGCAGGACACTATGCTGGGGTGTGCCTGCCGTGTGAAGGTCATGCCCGCGTGTGTATCCCATTACATGATGCCCGCTCAGAACCCTGCACGGAAGGTCACGACAGCCGAAAAACGACCCAGTGTATTGTAGGTGGGTGCCGTGCCCTGAATCTTGCCAATGGTCGTATTGGTCAGGCTGACGCTGTTGATGGCGGAATATGCATGGCTGTCGATCATATTGTTGACCCACAGCATGATTTCCGGGCTCTTGAGGAAGCTGAGCCCGCGCCCGACCAGGCTGTTGCGGGGCAGGCGCGCGCCTACGGTCGCATTCATGGTGTACAGCGACGGCAGGGCTTCCTGGTTCATGAAGGTCGAATACTGTTTGGAAAAGTAATTCAGGCCATAATTCCAGAAGAAAATCCCGTTATCCCAGTCCACCCCCAGCGAGGCCGCCCATGTGGGCGTATTGACCGCCATCTTTCCCTTGGTGGGCAGGCCCTGAATATCATTGTCGATGGTAGAATGCAGGTACTGCATCGATGCATAGGGGCGGAAATGGTGAATGGGCCGCGTGCCGATTTCCGCGTCAAAGCCGTTGGTGGTCTGGTTGCCTGCGTCAATGACCTGCCCGATAGCCTCGTTCCCCAGGAACATGGACGTGGAAACCTGATGATGCGACAGGTTGTAATGGAAATAGGTGAAGGACCCGATGATGTATTTACCGGTATAGCGCACGCCCACTTCTTCCGTGATATTGTATTCATCATGGATGCGGGTTGCGCCCTGGTTGGCGATCTGCCCGGTATTGGGATTGATGGTGGTGATCATGGCGCTGTCGGGTGGCGCCTTGGCACCCGTCGAGACCCCACCAAAGATCTGCACATATTTGTTCAGCTGGAAATGGCCGCCCAGTGTCGGCAGGGGCATGAATTCGTTAGCGCTGACCTTGCGCTGCAGGCCCGGGATATTATCGGTGCCATCCCGATGGATCATGGTGACGCGCATGCCGCCATCCAGAACCAGCCGCCCGTTCAGAAGTGTAACCGTATCGCCGGCATAGATCCCGTTGACAGTGGAAATGTCACTGTAATTCTGGGAATAGAAGATCTGGCCATTTGCCAGCCGCAGTGACTTGCTTGCCTTGCCCCATGATGTCGCCGGATCGCCACTGCTGCTGACACCGGTATAACCAACCAGATTGGTCGAATTGTCATAATCGAACCAGTAGCCAAGGTAGATGTGGTGGTGCCCGACCTTGTAGCTCAGCTTGGCATTCACGCCGCCACGCATTTCATTCAGGCTGCTGTACTGCTCCGTCACACCATAGGACTGGCCCGGCAGCTGATTGGGTATCGAAATGGACTGCGGGCTGCCGCCATATCCATAATAAACCTGATCGTTCAGGTTGAATCCCGAGCCATAGACCTTCTGGTTGGCGGCCACGTAGGGGGTTACATCCAGCGCCAGGCGCCCGAAATTGAAATGTGATGGCGCTGCAATGTTGAAGGTCTTGGAATGCAGCCAGTTCAGCTTCCAGTAATCGGTACCACCGTCGGCATTGTTCTGGTCGTAGGAGCCGGACAGTTCATTCTTGAGGCCCTTCTGCTTCCAGCTGGCCATGGTCATGTCCCAGTACGGCTCGTTCCCGATAATACCGCGCGTAAAGCCACCGACCAACGACACGCGATTGCCATCCCCCCATTCCTTGAGGATCTTGAAATCGATGTGCTTGAAGTCTTCCTGACCGGGCCCATGATAGAACGTGTCATGCTGGTTGGAAAACGAGATGTAGGACCGGATGCCCGTCTTGCCCCATTCCCCCGTATCCACGCGCAGGAACTGGCGGGTATAGTCACGGTTGCCCACGCCCACATCCCCCAGTCCGCCAAATTTCTTGGACGGATCGCGGGTCTTGAACTCGAACATGCCGCCGGACCCGTTGATGGCGGGAGTGTCGAGATTGGATGAACCGGGCTGCACGGATACGCTGCCGATATTCTCGCTGTCCGTTACCCATGCCACGTCAAGGTTGTAGCCACCGATACTGCTCAGCGGCATGCCTTCCCACACATTGGCGATCTGGTCCTGCGTCAGGCCACGCATGCTCAGGGCAGATTTTTCGTGGCCGGCGGGGTCGGTGTTCGCCACGACGATGCCCGGCAGCAGCTTGACGGCGTTATAGGCGTTCTGCGCCGGGGACTGCTTCATGATGTAGTCAGGCGTCACGGTACTGCGCGCCTTGGGGGCAGTCTGCTTCTGGATCAGCCCTCCACCGGGCGCGCGTCCGGTCACGCCGTCGGCCGAATGGACAACACTCGCGCCCACCCGGATCTGTTCAGCCCCGCCGGTGGCACGGACGCCCTGCGGCTGCGCTGCCGTATCGGTATGCTGCGCGGTCGCGGGGCGGGCATGCGCGGAATGGGTCTGGACCGTGCGGGCCAGTGCGGCCCCGCGTGGCGCACTCAGCGCCAGCGCGGTGGTAATGGCCAGGAAAACCCGCAGGCTGGCGGGCTGAACGGAAAAACGGGGCAGCGGCGCGGCCAACCTGGAGGAATACGATCCGATCAGGCTTTTTCCGTCAAGGCACATTGCCGGTGTCCTTTATTCTCTATCCCGCACGACAGGTCGGGATTGCGACGTGAAATGATACTTGAGAGAAATGTCTCTCGTTACAGATGTAAAATAATATGCGTACAAAATGCGTGTCAACGCATATTGTTTACAAAAATGGATTTCAATCCTGATACGCGCAGATATCCGTCCCGGATGCCAGATAACGCTGCAGTTCCGGGGACAGGCCCACCGTCTCCATCGGGGCACGATGGCGCAGGGACGGCGCGGGGTGCGATAACAGGTTACGGACTTCCTGCAGGCTTTCGCGCAGGGAGCACATGACGGGCGCCGCGACATCCGGGGCAATCCGCGCGGCAAACCCGGCAAGCCCGGCGCCGCCAAGCAGTACGCGGGCCGCGCCGTCATGCTGCACGGCATCGTTACAGGTCCGTATGATCTGCCGGCAGGCGGCAGCCCCCCCCTTAGCCAGTACGTTCCCCGCCGCGGGCAGGATCCGGATGGAGGCCAGGTGTGCGCCCAGCCCCAAGGCCTGTACCAGTTCCGCCAGCATTGGCTTCCATTCCTGACCACCCGTCACGATGGAAAACCGCCCCGGAAGCCGTGCCGCCCGCATAAGGGAAGCCTGCGCCATGCCCACAACCGGCACCGGACAGATGCTGGCCAGTGCTTCGCGGCCCGGATCACCAAAACAGGCCACCAGCACTCCGTCAAACGGTCCACGTGCGCATGCCAGTGCATCCAGTACCGCATGGCCCGCAATCGTGACGGATACCCGGTCGGTAATGTAGCGCGCCCCGAAACGCGCGGTTACCGCTTCCACCGCAACTGCACCGTCAAACAGGGCATTGGCATAAGTCACCATGCGGCGCGTCATGTCCGTGTCGGTATTCGGATTGATAAGCAGCAGGCGCGGCACGGGCAGGGCATCCAATCGTGATGAGGCAGGTCATATCAGCGACCTTTGTCAGTCAGTATGGTTTGGAAACGCATTTCGTCAACCATTATTGTTCACAATATCAAACCCCTTGACGGGAACAGCAGACTGTCCCAACAGAAATGCGTTTCAGCAAAACCGGGGGGGAACACGGGCCATGGGATCATCTGCCAGGGAAGAAGCACGCATAGCTGATGCCTTGCGCAAGGCGGTCCTTGAACGCAAGCTGGCACCCGGCAGCAAGCTGCCCGAGGAGGAACTGGCCCAGATCTTCCGCTCCAACCGCGCCAAGATCCGGCGGGTGCTGCTCTCGCTCTCACGTTCCCATATCGTCACGCTGGAACCCGGCCGCGGAGCATTTGTCAGTCGTCCCTCCCCGCAGGAAGCACGTGACGTACTGGCCAGCCGCCGCCTGATCGAAGTCAGCCTGCTGGCGCGTCCTTACCGCAAGCTGTCGACACAGGGGGTAACGCGACTGCGCAGGATCATGGCGCAGGAAGCCGAGGCGCATGAAAAACACGACGCAATTGCCATGATCCATGTCTCCGGGCAGTTTCACCTTACGTTGATCGAGGAACTGGGCAACGAAGTCCTGAAAAGCATTACCGAGGAACTGATCCTGCGCATGTCGTTGATCATCACGATGTATGAACGGCATAATACGACATGCTGCCTGTCTTCCGACCATCATGACCTGCTGGACCTGCTGCTGGCGGAAAAGTATGCCGAGGCGTCCCTCCTTATGGCGCGGCATCTGGAAGGCATTGAAAGCTGCCTCGATTTCCACCGTGATCCCGTCACCGCGACCATATTGAGCCAGATTCTGCAGCCCGTGCAGGGGTGAGGGCCACATATATCTCCATACGGTCCGTTGTGCGGGCGTGATGCCGCACTGGGCGGGACCAGTGACACGGCATTGCAAGCCGTCATCTGCCGGACGCAGCCCATCTGCCTGATGCTCCACCGCATGCAGGCAATCAGAATGGATCGTCCGCCACTCCAGTCCGGATGCATGGCATGGCAGCCTCCCGACCCGGCAGGATGACTGCACGCCGTGGAGCATCTGCTTTTCATTTTATGGTGGGAAACGGCATACCGCACCGCCTTCGAAACACTGGTGCCGGTCCGGAAAAATGGAACACGCTACGACAGACAGGCTGAAAGCAACCTGTCCGTCCGTCATGGCATGGCTGGCAATATGCCCCAACCCTGTTTCCTTATTGTCCTGATACGGTCAAATGCGCCGGAAAAACCGTTCAGGGAGACCGGAAAAGCGATCGTCTGTCCGCGCACGGAAACCGCGACAATCCGCATGGTTTTGCTGATCCGCAGATGAGAAAGGGTCGATGCATCGAATGCAAGTGGCGCGATACAGCCAGCCGGCAGGCATGTCCTGAAGGCGACAGGCTGCCCCGAGCGAACCGGATGTCCCATGCGTACCAAGCTGCAGCACCGCGCCGGACGCCACAGTGCTCGTACCGGTATAACTGCTGTTCTGCCCTGACAGGATTTCCGTCCCGCCAGCAACCGTCAAGCCACCCGTTCCCGACAGTGCGCCGCCATAATTACCATTGGCGTCAGACAGCGTCAGGGTCTCGCCCCCGGCGCAACATCGCCCGTGCCCGCAAGGGGCTGGACCGACGTGCCGGATGTCATGCCGCTGATATCGCACGTCCCGCCCAAATTAATGGACTTGTCAGCTTCCCATGTGCTTGTCCAAGGTGGAAAAAACCGTCGACCACGCCCTGAAGGGATGAAGACATGACGCCGGTTGATGCGGAATCTCCGCCAAGAATGACCGTATTGGTGGATGCAACTTCATCGGCATGAACACTGCCGGTAATGGTGGAGCCCGGATCAACCGTAAAGTTGGTGACGCTCTTGTTGAGGACGATCTCCCCCTCGATCGTGGCACCTGATTCATTGGTAATGTTGAATGTCTCGCCACCACCTTCGCCAATCGCAACGGTGTTGGCGTTCCCATTCGGATTGGCTGCTGTATTATCCGCCAGATATCCTGCAATGGTACCGTTGTTGATTATTGTCGCGGTAGTGGTCGCAGTGCCAACGCTCGTTTTCTCAGAGCCTGATCCGAAAGTTTTTGAACAATACCAGCCTGTTGTGATTCATCCGTCTTTACGAAGAGATGGAGTGAATGGTGACATGGACTGGTATTGCCCGACGTGAACATAGCCGGGAAGGACTGCGATATCCATCGGATATGATGGACGGGGAATGGGCTTTGATCATGCCATTTGTGCCCCCTGCGAAACGGGGCGGTCGCCCTCGCACGACGGATATGCGCGAGGTGGTCAATGCGATGCTCTACATAGCCTCGGCCGGGTGCG
>NZ_NKTX01000094.1 GCF_003207815.1 Komagataeibacter oboediens
TGCGTCCTCAACCGCATGGACATTGATCGCCTCGATCCGCATGCTCACACGACGGACAGCAAGGCATTGTCAAGCTTGAAAAACTTTCGGATCGGGCTCTTAAAAAAAGACAACACTGGAATTCTTATGTATCCATCCTATCTTAAGGTTACCTGACTATACTTGTAATTCATTAAACTATTCCATTTATAATTGATAATTAAACAATATAAAACATATAGATATTTTCTTTTATGTTTGGTTGATTTCTAATTTCATCAAATATTCATATTATGCGCCGTGGGCTGTCCTATACCTCTGCATGCCTATGGTCTGAATAGGCGCATGTACAGGAATGGATATCATGAAACCGGATTCCGAACCGAAATCGCCGCAGATCCATGAAGAATGGCGATCCGCCGTTGTTCTGGTGTGGAAGGATACACGGGGCCAGACCAGACAGACCCCTCCCGCACCGGTTCCTGAACTGGTGGAGGAAGATGAAGCCTACATCCATGATGAATTCTGATTTTCTTCCACCCGTACTGTAATCAGGAAAACAGATGGAGAAGACCCCGACATGACCGAAATCCCCGGCAGCGATGCAGCATCGTGGGAACGGAACCGCCTGCGAGAGGAGGTACTGGACGATATTGATGAAGAAATAGAGCTGGAACTGGATGATGTCCGCCTGGGTTCGGACAGGGATAAGGGCACGCCTGATTTCAGACGGGCGTATTTCCGCGAACTGCTGACCCTGCAGGGGGAACTGGTCAAGCTGCAGGACTGGGTCAAGGAAACCGGGCACAGGCTGGTGGTGATCTGTGAAGGACGGGACGCGGCGGGCAAGGGCGGCGTGATCAAGCGCATTACCCAGCGCCTGAACCCGCGCATATGCCGTGTTGCGGCCCTTCCTGCCCCCAATGACCGCGAACGGACGCAGTGGTATTTCCAACGTTACGTCAGCCACCTGCCGGCGGCGGGGGAAATCGTGCTGTTTGACCGTAGCTGGTATAACCGCGCGGGCGTTGAGCGGGTCATGAATTTCTGTACGGATGATGAGTATGAGGAGTTCTTCCGCTCCGTGCCCGAATTCGAACGGATGCTGGTGCGCAGCGGAATACAGATTGTCAAATACTGGTTTTCCATTTCCGATGACGAACAGGAACTGCGCTTCCGCGCCCGCATGGAAGATCCGCTGAAGCAGTGGAAACTCAGCCCCATGGATCTGGAAAGCCGGCGGCGGTGGGAATCCTATACGCTGGCCAAGGAGATCATGCTGGAACGTTCAAATATTGACGAAGCACCATGGTGGATCGTTCCTGCCGATGACAAGAAGAAAGCACGCCTGAACTGTATCAGTCACCTTCTGTCACAGGTACCTTATCATGATGTCAGCAAGCCCGAGGTGCGCCTGCCCGAACGTGTCTTCAGTCCTGATTACATTCGCCAGCCCGTGCCCGAGACCATGATCGTGCCGCAGACATACTGAATGCTTTTCAACATTGGGGACTGATACAGATAAACGGTTTCCGGATGCCGCCTTTGTTCCAAAGGCGGCATTATTTTTTGAAAAATACTCATCAGAC
Source organism: Komagataeibacter oboediens (assembly GCF_003207815.1). Lineage (GTDB taxonomy): Bacteria > Pseudomonadota > Alphaproteobacteria > Acetobacterales > Acetobacteraceae > Komagataeibacter > Komagataeibacter oboediens. Next base: position 1,569 of record NZ_NKTX01000094.1, read on the forward strand.
ATGATGCTGACCGGGACATCTCAGTCAGACAGGGCATAGTAATGTATATACGCTGTCCATGAAAAAACCGGGACCGCAGGGCATGCGATCCCGGTTTCGTCTTGTCAGCCATTCAGTGAATGTCAGGAATTCAGCAGATAGAACAGGCCGGCAGCAAGCGTGATGGTGACCGGCAGGGTGCATATCCACGCCAGCGCGATCTTGACCAGCATGCCACGGTTGATGCCAGATCCCGATCCCAGCATGGTGCCCGCGATCCCGGCGGTTATGATATGTGTCGTGCTGACCGGCAGGCCGGTATAGCCCGCGGTTGCGATCAGCCCGGCACCCACCAGTTCGGCCGATGCCCCCTGGGCTGGTGTCAGGTGGGTATTGCCGATCTTTTCACCCAGCGTATGCACGATCCGCTTGTAGCCGATCATGGTGCCGATCCCCAGGCACAGCGCGCTGAGCAGGCGCACCCACCACGGTGCATATTCCACGACCGGGCGCATCTGGTTACTGAGCACCTTAGCCTGCGCGCGCTCATGGGTTGAGGCGGAGGGATTGACGGATACAGCCTTCAGCCCCGCCACGACTTCATACATGTCCGCACGCAGGACGGAGGGAACGACATTCTGCGCATCGGTGCGGGACAGGCGGCCAACCGCCGCAATCGCTTCGTCACGCAGGCCGTCATGGTCGTACTGTTCAATCAGTGGTGCGGCGCTGGTGGCATATTCGGCAATATGCGGGATGCGCGGTGTGCTGTCGGGGGCAAGGGCAAAGGTTGCGGGCAGGATGCCGATAATGGTCAGCATGATCAGGCCAATGCTTTTCTGACCATCGTTGCTGCCATGGGAGAAGCTGACACCGGTGCAGGTCAGGATCAGCAGGCCACGGACCCAGCCACGGGTCGGTCTGTCACCCTGCGGCGGCTGGTACAGTTCGGGATCATGGACAAGGTGCCGGATGATGAAATACAGGCCACCCGCGCCGATCAGCCCCAGCAGGGGGGAGATGGCCAGTGCGCGCAGGATTTTCCAGATCTGTGACCAGTCAACGCTATTGCCCAGGTCACGCGTGTGCAGCAGCGCATCCCCGATGGCAATTCCGATTAGTGCCCCGATCACACAGTGGGAGCTGGAGTTCGGGATGCCGAACCACCATGTAAACAGGTTCCACGCCAGCGCCGTGCCAAACAGCGAAATCAGCATCGGCACGGCCGGATCACCATTGGGGGGCGACAGCACGTTCGCCGGCAGCAGTTCAACCAGCCCGTAGGCCACGCTGATTCCGCCCAGCAGGACACCGACAAAATTCATGCACCCTGACCAGATCACGGCGGTCCGGGGTTTGAGTGATCTGGTATAGATAACGGTCGCAACGGCGTTGGCCGTGTCATGAAAGCCGTTTACGAATTCAAAGACACAGACAAGCGCAAAACATACGACCAGTGCGATGATCGAAAATGCCGAATAGGGGGCGAAGTGGAGCATGAAATAATACACCAGTAAGTTACTGTTGCACGCACCATAAATAAGTAAAAAGTAAAATATAAGAGGATGGTTTTGGGTTTAATATAATATTCATATTTGAATATATGCTAAATATAGATCAGCATGTCGGGACGGAAAAGGAATGTCTCACGCCCGCAGTCGCGTGGCTTCCATGGCGCGGGCGGGCTTGTACCGGCCCGTCCGGAACCGGGTGCGGGCCCGGGCTACGGCCGCTTCGAATGTGGGCAGGATGTCACCGTCCATCTGCGTGACACGTTCATGCATGGCGCGGAATTTGTATGGCTCGTCAGGGCTGTTGTGGAAAACGATGCCGACAAAGATGCCATCGATTTCTATAACGCTGGATTCAAACATAAGGGTGAGTCCTGTCTGTTTTACCTGGGGAATGCCGTAAGGCGCCGTTTAACCCCGCTGCGGGTGCTATGCAGTAGTTCAGGTGCCCGCGCAACCGGAAATAGATGAACTTTCTATGACATGCATAATATACATGGGATGACATTTATGTAGTGACTGGTGTCATAAAAACTTCATACAAAATAGATCAAGTTATTATTGCCATGGCGTGATGTTGCGGCCTAGTGCTGCTGATGTGTCATACACAGCAGGAATTACATGATGGAAAGTCCATCCACCATTACGGTCCGCGATGGCGTTGCAATGGATACGAATACGCGCGGGTGGTTCGGTGATCTGGTTTTCGGCATGCTCGCCCGCCTGGCCGGATGGTTCATCCTGCTTGTCATGGCCGGTATCATCATCGTGCTGGTGAGTGGGGGGTGGCGGGCATTTTCCGCCTTTGGCCCCGGCTTCATCACCAGCACGGCCTGGAACCCGATTTCAGATCACTTTGGTGCCGCGACCTCCATTTTCGGCACGCTGGTCACGACGCTGATCGCGCTTGTCTTTGCCGTGCCCTTTGCATTTGGCGTGGCCTTCTGGCTGGTGGAAATGGCTCCTCCGGCGCTGGCGCGGTTTATTGAAACCGCGGTGCAGCTTCTGGCGGCGGTGCCCTCCATCATCTTCGGCATGTGGGGGTTTTTCATAGTGGTGCCGTTCATGGCGCATTATATTGAACCTGTGGCCACGCATTACCTTGGCCATGTGCCCGGCATGGGCCTGCTGTTTCGCGGTGCGCCCTACGGGACGGGGCTGCTGACCGGCGGCCTGATCCTGGCCATCATGATCACGCCCTTCATCTGTTCCGTCATGACGGATGTATTCGTCTCCATTCCCGCCGTGCTGAAGGAAAGCGCCTTTGGCCTTGGCGCCACGCGGTGGGAGGTGATGCGCGATGTCGTGCTGCCGTGGTCGCGGCAGGCGGTCATGGGGGGCATCATGCTGGGCACGGGCCGTGCGCTGGGGGAGACGATGGCCGTGACCTTCGTCATTGGCAACAGCAACCGCCTTGGCTGGTCACTGTTTGCGCCGGGTAACACCATTGCCTCGCTGATCGCGCTGGAATTTCCCGAAAGTTCGGCCGGTAGCCTGAAGCTGTCCGCCCTGCTGGCGCTTGGTGCGATCCTTATGATCATTTCATTCATCACCCTGGCCTGCTCGCGCATTTTCCTGCAGCGCGGCGTGTCGAACTGAGGAAAGCCATGATGTCAGCCCCCCAATCGCAATCCATTGATGCCGGTGGATGGCAGCGCGGCGGCGCAATGGCCGTGCGGCGCAGGCTGGTTGAACGGTTTGTCAGCCTGCTGTGTAATGTGGCGACGGTTGTCGTGCTGTTCCTGCTGTTTTCGATCCTGTGGACATTGGTGACGCAGGGGGCAGGGGGGCTGACGCTACCGACCTTCGTGCACAGCACGGCATCCCCCGGCAGTGGCGGCGGCCTGGCGAACGCCATTATCGGCAGTTGCGAACAGACTGGTCTTGCCGCCCTGATCGGCACGCCGTTGGGCATGATGGCGGGGATCTACCTGTCCGAATTCGGTCAGGACGGACGGATTGTCATGCTGGTCCGGTTCGTGTCGGACATGCTGCTGTCGGTGCCGTCCATTCTGGTGGGTCTGTTCATCTACCTGATCATTGTGGAACCGGCAGGCCACTTTTCCGGCATGGCGGGCACGCTGGCGCTGGCGGTACTGTTCATCCCCATTGTCGTCCGCACGACGGAAGACATGCTGCGTCTTGTCCCGCGCGCCATGCGTGAAGCGGCCTATGCGCTGGGCGCGCCGGGGTGGCGGGTGATCCTGAGTGTCTGCCTGCGTTCGGCGCGTGGCGGGATCATGACCGGCATCCTGCTGGCGCTGGCGCGGATCTCGGGCGAGACTGCGCCCCTGCTGTTTACCTCGCTTGGCAACCTCAACTGGTCCACCAACCTGAACGAACCCATGGCCAGTCTGCCGGTCACGATCTACCAGTATGCCGGTTCAGCCTATGATGACTGGGTGCAGATGGCATGGACCGGGGCATTGCTGATTACTGTCGCGGTGCTTGCAACAAACATCCTGGCCCGCTGGTGGCTAACGCGCAATGGATCTGCACAATAATGAACAAACCTATCATGGATGATACGACGGGCCACGATACCTCTGCCCTGGCGCTGGCCATACGCAACCTGGACTTCTGGTATGGCAGCAACCATGCGCTGAAGGACATATCGCTGGATTTTCCCGCGCGTCAGGTCACGGGCATGATCGGGCCGTCCGGCTGTGGCAAGTCCACGCTGCTGCGTATCCTCAACCGGATGTATGACCTTTATCCCGGTCAGCGCGCAACGGGGGAAGTCCTGTTTGACGGGCGCAACATCCTGTCCCCCAGCCTGGATGTCAACGTGCTGCGTTCACGCATTGGCATGGTGTTCCAGAAACCCACGCCGTTTCCCATGTCCATTTATGACAACATCGCCTTTGGCGTGCGGCTGCATGAACGCCTGTCGCGCACGGATATGGACCAGCGCGTGGAGGGGGTGCTGCGGCGCGTGGCGTTGTGGAACGAAGTAAAGGATCGCCTCGGTGCTTCGGCCGCCGCCCTGTCGGGCGGTCAGCAGCAGCGGCTGTGCATTGCGCGCACCATTGCAACGCGCCCTGAAATCATCCTGCTGGATGAACCGACCAGTGCGCTGGACCCGATTTCCACGGCCCGGATCGAGGAACTGCTGGATGAACTGAAGCAGGAATTCTCCATTGCCATCGTGACGCACAACCTGCAGCAGGCGGCGCGGTGCGCGGATCGGGTCGCGTTTTTCTACATGGGCGAACTGGTGGAAGTGGATACGGCTGACAAGATGTTCACCGCGCCGCACGCCAAACGCACCCAGGATTATATTACCGGCCGCTTCGGCTAAAAGCGAAAGCAGTAATGATGCCACATGAATCCGTACATACGGTCCAGAGTTATGAGCAGGAACTGGAACAGCTCCGTTCGCTGGTAAACCAGATGGGTGGGCTGGTGGAACGGCAGGTGGCGCAGGCCATTACCGCCGTGGTCGAACATGATGAGGTCGCAGCCCTCGACGCGCCCGAAATGGACCCGCAGGTTGATGAACTGGAACGTGAGACCGAGGCACTGGTCATCCGCCTGCTGGCCCTGCGCGCGCCCATGGCGGGCGATCTGCGTGAAGTCGTGGTCGCGCTGAAGATCTCGGGCGATCTGGAACGTATCGGGGACTGCGCGGCTTCCATCGCACGCCGGGCCATGCGCAACGAACTGCTGTCATGTCCCATCTCACTGACGGGACTGCACAGCATGGGGCGACTGGTGCAGGAAAACCTGCGGCGTACCATCGACGCCATGGACCAGCGTGATCCCGAACTGGCGCGTCTTGTCTGGCATTCGGATACGGCGGTGGATGAACTATATGTTTCCCTGTTCCGTGAACTGGTGACGTACATGATGGAAGACCCCCGCAATATTGGTCCGTGTGCGCACCTGCTGTTCATTGCCAAGAACCTTGAGCGTATTGGCGACCATGCAACAAATATTTCAGAGCGTGTGTACTACGCCGTAACCGGCAATATCCTGCCGATCGTGCGCCCGCGCGGGAAAACGTTTGACTGAGGCGCCCTGCTTGCACGACCGCACCATGGCGGCGGTGCGGGCCATACGTATGTTGATGCGGCTGGATACGATTTCGCGGGTCACGGGGTGTATTGCTGGTTAGCACTACTTTGGCAGAATATGTTGCGAGGTCTGGAGTAGAAGGTTTCCACAGTGCGGGCATTGCCCGATAGGTGGTCGTAGGATGCGATCAAGAATGGCC
>NZ_NKTX01000095.1 GCF_003207815.1 Komagataeibacter oboediens
CGCCGCATACCGTTTCCGCGTAACCTTGCCCATAAAACACGTCCTCGTTCAGGCCAGATGATAGCTTATCGCCCTGTCCGAAAAATGGGGACCACTTCTATCTTCCCAGCCCGAGCGGGCGCTATCGCTTCCGGATGGAAACAGGTTGTTCGCCAGTTCTTCTGCTCCAAAGCCGATGAAGCGTGACAGGATGATCTGTTCGGGGGACGAAGCGTTTCGATCTGCTTCTTCGATCTCCTTGAGCAGCGCGATAGCCAGCGCATTGTCACGGGCCCGCTGTTTCCAGGTGTCAGCGAGGCCACGGTTGGCCGGCATATGGAAATCAATCTGGGGAAGGACCATCGCGGCCGGCAAGACAGGGGGCGAGCCATCTTCGCCTTCAAGTTCGCCCCAGAAAAGGTCGTTCTGGGTATCTGCGAGAGCGGTTGTGCCGAAGAGGTTGAGCTGGAACGACATGGCCGTGCTCCGTACAAACGCCGGCGCCCGGCGCTGCCTCTGCAGGCCGGGATGTTTCCGGGTCAGGTTTTCGGGATGTCAGGAACGGGCGTGCTAATCAGGTTATGCAGCCTGATTACTCTCTCCTTCAGCTCTTATTGCGACCGGGTCGGGCGGTGCGGGGCAACGGTGCTGCGTAGCGGCAGCACCGGACCCGCGCGCAGGCGACGCAGACGCCGAGCACGGGGAGGAGCCGCCCCTTGCGGCGTGCTGGTCGATCTGGTGCTTTTACATACTGGCTTATATTTCTATTATGGCTTTTTATTCTCGGTTTATTAGCTTTTGGATTCTCGAATCTAAATCATATCCCTAAAGGGGTGTTTCTCGATTGGTGTAGTTGCAGAGATTGCGACGTTAATTCAACGTCGAATAAGCTGCTTCTTCAAGGGGGGAAAGCTGCTGCTTTCATACCGGAAGGTAATGCGTCTTAGCGCGAACTGAAGATGGAATGCAAGGAAGGCAGACTTATCCCCAACGGTCGAGTTAGAAGGTTATTTTTAAACTGTTAAAAAGTTAAAGGCCGAAAAGCGCGTTTAATATCATTTGGTTAGGGCCTGTTTCTGTGCGCGATGTTCCGATAAGGCGTGCGCGATATTCCGAAAGAAAGCGTGCGCGATATTCCGTTGGGATGTGCGCGATGTTCCGATAAGACGTGCGTGATATTCCGAACGAGAATCGCGTTGCTGTGAATAATGGGAGTAATCATCGTCGACAGGGCAGAAGGCATACTTTGCGACCGTCAAGAACAACTGCAACAGGCCTCCAATTCTTGAGAATGGATATAGGGAAGAGAAAACTTCGGAATATCGCGCACGCCGGAAAAGGCATTAGGCCAGATATTCGGAATATCGCGCACATTAACGATCTTCACCTTGCTAATTCGGTCATCAAGTTCACGCCGATAGTTGCCCAAGGTGTTTATGAGGCGCAGTCTCTGCCCAAACGCCATGAATTCGGAACATCGCGCACGTTTAAGGTAGGTCTCTGGCGTTCGGACGTCCGTGCGTGTGATTCCTTGGGCGATGACAAGTTATGGCATCCGATAAGTAGCAGGCTTGATATCTTAGGTATTTTGCGCTTCACAGCAGCCTAGGAAAACAAACGCGACAGCGTCTCATGGTTCGGAACATCGCGCACATGTCCTGCTCATATTTTATCGCTAAGATTGTGATTCTCGATGTTCAAAAATCACTACGGGACGCCCTCCCCTTGGACCTACTTCGAGGGATAGCTGATAATCGGGGATAACGTCATCGCCTATAATTTTGAGAAGATCTCTTTTGAAAAATCGTAATTCGCGTGTAGTACCGATTTTCTTGGCGAGTTTATCTAGACTAATTTTCCATATTTCCTGGTTACCAAGATGCTTTCGTCCGATTTCATAAATACGGCGCCCCAAGCCACTATCGAGACTAAAATAAGTGGGGTTAATTGTCAGCACCCTGCGTTCCTTGACGAGGGCACGAAACATCCAGTCATTGAGCGTAATTTCAATGGCTGCCATAATTTTACGTCCAGTCGATGTTTTCCGCTCGACTACGCGCCATGTCTCTATCCAGCCAAACCCGCGCCGGTCGCGTTCGTCTGCAGATTCGATGGTTGTCATGATATTTGTAGATCTCAGACGATGAAGCGCATCGAGCAAAAGGTCGTAGCTGCGCTTACCTGTTCCTCGACCGGTGACGCGCAGGAGATCATGCGCAGCGAAGCGGACTGTATGGTCGACAGTCATTCCTCGCTCAATGCGTTCATTGATAAGAGAGACGACATAAAGAAGTATGTCTTTATCCCAAATCGTCGCAAGCCCTTTTGGGCCAGGTTCTATGGTAATTTGTATTTTCCCGTCGTCATATACCAGAGGCTCCATGCGCGGTTGCTTCTGGATGCTGAAGAACGGATATTCCATAAGGGCTCTGTCATCCTTTAACGGAGCCCCTATTAGGGAGTCGACAAACAGGTCAGCTTCGTTGCTAGCCATTATCTACCCCAGCCTTGCCTTTTGTGCGCGATGTTCCGAATGCAAACAAACCGGTTAATACAGCCAGGGTCAATGATTCTCTCGTCAGTGTTACGTATTTTCATCACCCAGCACCTGATCAATCTCGGCCCGGAGTCTTCGCAAGCGTTCACGGTCTTCCGAATTAAGCGGGAGTTGTTGGGCACGGACTTCACTTAGACGCTGGGCCATCCTGTCTACGGATGTAAACGTAAATCCAGAAGGTTTGCGGGTCGGTGCGGATTCTGGCCGTTCGAGGTCAGCTCGACCCAGTCGAATAGCTTTTACTGTGAGTTGTCCGGTTCTGGCTTGTTCAATGAGCTCTTGTTGTCTCACAGGATCCGGGACTCGTGCGAGTTCCACAAGGGTATTTCGTGCCACACCTCGCTCTGACGTCAACTCTTCAAGGATATCGGTTGGGAGCGTCAGGATTTTCAGGATAGAGCTAATTTCGCCGCGACTTTTTCCAAGAACTTCACCTGCCTGGCTCTGGTTCCAGCCTCTTTTTTCAATCAGTCGTTGGATGCCGGTTGCTTCTTCCAGAGGGTTTAGGTCCACTCTCTGAAGGTTCTCAATGAGCGCTGCGACTTCAGCATCACCGTCGTGTTCAATTGCAAGCATGCTGGACCAGCCAGCATGTTGCGCTGCTCGCCAACGGCGTTCGCCCGCGACTATGACCCATCGTTTGTCGGATTGTGAGTTCGTGACACGACGTACAAGAATGGGTTGAAGCTGTCCTTCAGCGACCATGGTTTCTGCTAGTGCTGCGATACTCTCGTCGTCGAAACTTTTTCGCGGTTGGTCCGGATCTGGCGCTACTTCTGTCAAAGGAACTTCGAATGTATGTCGAAATTTGCCGTCCTGGCGAACGAAACTGTTGCTGGCGTCGTCAATGAGACCAGCGGCTACGCCGAGAATAGGAGACGGGGCTTTTGTTTTGCGTCGGGTTGCCATCACGCATTACTTTCAGGCTGTTCGATATCTGCAAGCGGAAAATCTGTCTTCGTTTGGAGTGCTTGTGCCAGTCGAAGGTATGGTGCCGTTGCGGCTGCTGAAGAAGAGGACTCCAACGCAATCCTGCCTGCGCGTGCAGCATGACCGTACACAGCGCTTGAAGGCACGGGTTCCAGAACTGGAGCGCGGTCTTTCATCATGGAACATAAGTGTTGAAGGACTTCGCGGTCCACAGATTTGCGTGCGTTATATTGGGTCGGTAAAATACCAAGGAGTCGAAGCCCTGGATTCAGACGACGCTGGATCTTGCCGATGGTGCCGATAATCAGGCCAACGCCCATTGTGTCGTAAGGCTCGGTTCTCACAGGGACAATTGCATCATCGGCAGCAGCAAGGCTCATCCATGTAAGCATGCCGAGATTGGGAGGTGCATCGATCACGATCCAGTCGTAGTCCTCACGGACAGGATCAATGGCTTCCCGTAGCGCGGCGTCAAAACCGGGTTCTCTCCGGCCGTCCGTTTCGGCTAGGTCAATATGGCTGGCGATGAAATCGAAAGGCAGTTCGCGTCCGTCTGGTAGCGTGCCCGCCGCAACCACGATCTCAGAAAGGGGTTTTCCACCAAGGATGAGATGAGCGGTCGTTTTGGCTTGATGATAAAGTTCAACACTGGCGCCAGCGAGTATCCCGGCTGTAGCTGTGGCTTGTGGATCCATATCAATGAGAAGAACGCGCCCTCCCAGTGATGACAACGCGTATGCGAGGTTGAGCGATGACGTTGTTTTCCCAACGCCGCCTTTTTGGTTTGCCAGCACAAGTATTCTTGCAGAATCTTGAACTGCGCCAGCCATATTACGTATCACCTCGGCGACATCATCCGGGATTGGTTCTTTATCGTTTTCCCACCGGCTAATCTTGGGCTTATCATAGCTTCGGCCAAGTCTGCGGTTGAGTTCATCTTTGATGTCGGCCTGACTTAATCGCAAAGTCAGTCGGCTATTTCGAAATGTTTGACCGTTCATTATGGCTTCCCCAGACAGACTTTTGATGCGTAAAATAGCATCAACATCAACGATGATGGTTGATGTTGATTGTTATCAGTCTTTCTTGTCAAGGAAAAAATCGACGGCATATGGGCTGATATGAAGCCCTAAATTGGTCTTCGAGAGATACGATCAATGTTGCCTGCTTCTCGTCGAACATCTAATCCGGCCCAGGTGCGGCATGGCTGAAGTGGCAACTTAGGACCATATTATAGATTACTTGTGTCTTGAATGAGGCTTTGTCAAAGCGGACGAAGCATTAAAACGAGGCATAAATCAGCCGAGGAGATAGCGATCAAAGATATAATGGAGGATGATATTTTGCTGTGCGACGTGTTACGATAGTCTTCTGGTTCTAGTTCATCCTTATGCTCAATGTTCGGACGTCAGAACATCAGATGGCGCGTACCGGATTTTTATGAGCAGTGGTTCTGGACGTCGTTGGTCATCGAGATCGTGGTCGGTTCCTTGATTGCACTCCCCCCAAGTTCAGGAAACCTATCGAACATGCATTCACCCTGGCTGGGGACTTGGATAATGCGTCGTTTTTCCTCATCGTCCACTGCGAGCGATCGCAAGGCGTGCTATGTCGATGAGGGGGCAGCAACCAATTCCGCTGTCTTCATGTGGCCGGCGTTTCATCCGAAAGATCGTCATGGAACGTACTCGCTGCAGTGAGACGTTCGCTGGACATGGTAAGACTGCGCATTGCCGCACCTTGGCGGCTCTAGCCTATGACAGCAAGACGGATCGCAGCATCGGGATAGACCAGGACGCTGCCATGGCGCTCATCCTCGAATGTTCAGGAGGCCGACCTGTTAATCATGTGGAGATGACGATACGGTACAAGCGGATCATCGACGTTCTTTTTCAAGGCATGAAAGAAGTGAGAGATAGGTCACGCTGCTACATATGCCGTTTTGCTTTGAACTAGGACGACGTAAAGCTGTCACGAAACCGAGACACCGGGCCTAAATGACCGGTTTCTTCAGGTTAGTTTCCAGAACTAGGTCGTTCGCCTCCCCTCCCCCCGCTTTCCTGTATGTTGTCTATAGAAATAACAGACCGGTTGGCCACCCGTTGTCACCGGGTTCCGAAACGGGCGCGGGCGGCTTTGGTTAACGGCGTAAACAGGCTGATGATCGTGCCCTCGGGATCGCGAAACTGGGCCGTGCGGTTGCCCCATGGTAGCAGCTTTGGCTCAATCACAACGTCCACCCTGTTTTTCAGGCGTGCGAATACGGCATCCACGTCATCAACCCTGAATTCCAGAATTGCGGTGCGGTTTGCCCCCGGTTCGGCAGTTCCTTCCCTGAACAGGGCGACCGTCTCGGCGCTACCGATCGCGAGTGTCGCGCCAGGGGTGACGATTTCGGCAAACTGGGGTGCAAGCCATTCGGCAGGCTGTCCGGTCACCAATTCATAAAATGCAACCATGGCGTTGATGTCAGCGGCAATCAGGCGGGTAGAGGCAAATTTCATCGGGCGGTTCCTCCATAAGGTTGTGTTTGCCGTCTTTTGGCACAATCATGCTGACAGCATCCTGTCAGCATGATTGCAAAGCCCTTGCGCAGTACCGATCGCCTTTTTCAGATCATCCAGATCCTGCGCCGGTCGTCGCGCCCCGTCACGGCGCGGGCGCTGGCTGGGGAATTGGAGGTCTCTACGCGCACGATCTACCGCGATATCGCGCATCTGATGGGGCAGCGCGTGCCCGTTTCAGGTGAGGCTGGCGTTGGATACGTGCTCGGCTCCGGATACGACATGCCGCCGCTTGCGCTGACCCCGGTGGAAATTGAGGCGATCGTTCTGGGCGCGCAGTGGGTAGCAGCCCATGGCGATGAAATGCTTGCACGTACGGCATTGGACGTTCTTGCCAAGATTGCGGCAGTCGTGCCCGAGCGCCTGCAGCCATTTATCATTGCGCCGAGCACTGCGGCGAAGCTGCCTCTTGATGCGTCCGAGGATACGGTGGACGCGGCGGACTTTCGATCTGCAATACGTAAAGAAATGAAATTGCGCCTGCATTATTGCGATCAACGGGGTACGCTAACCGAGCGTACGGTATGGCCAGTGGTTCTTGGCTATTCGGATACCACGCGCGTACTGATCGCTTGGTGCGAACTGCGACAGGACTTCCGTCATTTTCGTACGGACCGGATAACCGTAGTAGAAAAGCTGGATGAGCGGACAGGTGAACCATACCACCGACTGCTTCGCCGTTGGGAGATATGGCGTGCATCGGAACTGGCTCGGCTCAAGTCCCATTAATTCGTTGAACAGCGCTGGATGTCGTGATCCGCAACGGTTTTTGATGCGAAGACACCCAGAAATCGTATGGCCAGCATCCCATCGAAGGAGAACCGGAAATCAAGACTGAAAGTTGCGCATTGAGAAAAGCAGCGTCTAACAGTCTGTCGGGTTGGCCATTTTGAGGGTTATAAGGTCGAGGCTGACCCGGCTTATGCCGCCTGAAGCCGTGCCATTCTTTTGCAGTTATATGCGAGTG
>NZ_NKTX01000096.1 GCF_003207815.1 Komagataeibacter oboediens
AAGCGGGCATACAGCGCGATGGCGGCACGTAGCAGCGGCTTCACGTCACGGGGCAGCGCCTCCAGCACGTTGTACGAACATATGCCGGTGTCGAAGGCTGTCTCCATCAGTTCCACATCGTCCTCATCCACGAACAGGGCGACCGGCCGTTCCAGCGCTGAACAGGACAGGGCGCGAATGCTGTCCAGCGCGTCACGGTCGGCCCTGTTCATGTCGACCAGCACGATATCGGGCCGATAGGCCCGCACCGCATCGACCAGCGCCGTACCGGGGGGAACGGTCAGGACATCCAGCGACGTATCGGCGTGCAGCGTCTCCGACAGGGCATGGCCCCTGCGGGGATTTTCGTCCGCGACCAGTACCCGCAGGCGCGTACCGGGTGACATGTCCTCACGCATCAGTACACATCACGCAGATAGCGGCCTTCGCGTGTCAGGCTGCTTATGAATGCATCCGCATCGCCGGATGACAGGTCGCCGTGACGGGCCACGATCCGGCGCAGCGCCGCATCAACATCCCGCGCCATGCGGGTCGCGTCACCGCAGACATAGATATAGGCCCCGTCCCGCAGCCAGTCCCATAGTGCGTCGCCTGCGGCCTCCATCCGGTCCTGCACGTACACGCGCTCGGGCTGATCGCGTGAAAAGGCGGTATCGAGGCGCGTCAGCACCCCGCACGACAGGAAGGCGTCCAGTTCGTCACGATAGTAGAAGCCTTCCGCCGCGTGGCGTTCCCCGAAGAACAGCCAGTGTCGGCCCGGAGACTGCCGTGCCGCACGTTCCTGCAGGAACCCCCGGAATGGCGCGATGCCGGTGCCGGGGCCGATCATGATCACGGCGGCGGCATCATCCGCCGGCAGCCGGAAATGTGTGGTGGGCTGGATGAAAACCGGCACGTCCGCCCCGTCATCCAGCCCCGCCAGCCAGTTCGAGCATACGCCCGGCCATGGCGTATGGCTGACCCCCATCGTCAGTTCCACCACCCGCCCGGATGCCTGTGGCGAGGATGCAATCGAGTACAGCCGCGGCTGCATGCGCCGGAACAGGCCCGGTACGTCCTGCACCGTGACTGGAAGGGACGCGTCTTTCAGCAGGTGGGGCAGGAAACCCGGCGCACGGCCACCCAGTGCCGCCAGCATGGCCGGGTTGGGGCGGCTCAGGTCAAAATGGCGCGTGAGGGCTTCGTGCAGTCCCACCGTTCCACAGCCGCGCAGTACGACGGGCGTATCGTCCGGCAGGCGCAGCGCGCGCAGGGCGGCGTCCACATGGGCCGTCGGGTTGCTGGGCCATATGCCCAGTGCGTCCCCTGGAACCCAGTTCAGTTCCGTTCCGCTGACATCCAGGCCGATGCGCCGCGTGTCCCTGTCGCAGCCTGCGGCGCACAGGCGTTCGTTGATGGACAGACGGGCCATGACGGGGGCTTCCCGCGTGCCGGAAACCGGGGGGGATGGCGGGTCTGCCAGCGCGGGTGTGGCGGGCACGGTAGCCTGCCCACCGGTTCCTGCCTGCGCAAGGGCCGTGAGCATGGTTGCCCGCCATGCCTCGACCGTCTCCTCGAAATCAGGTTCGCAGTCCACGCGGTCCACGAATGGCGTCGCCCCCAGTTCCCGCAGGCGTCCGTCCAGTGCCCGCCCGAAGCCGCAGAAGCTGGCATATGAGGAATCCCCCAGCGCCAGCACGGCGAATGTCAGATCGGGCATGGGGGCGTGGCGTTCGCGCAGCATGTCCCAGAACGGAGCGGCGCAGTCTGGTGGATCCCCGTCCCCGAAGGTGGACACAACGAACAGCGCCGGACCTGCAGGCGTGGTGTCCGCATCGAATGCATCAAGGCATTTTCCCTCTGCCGTGTGGCCGGCCTCGCGCAGCCAGCCAACGATCGTGGCGGCCAGACCTTCCGCGCGCCCGGTCTGGGATGCCCACCATACGCTGATACCCGGCGGGGTGGCCGCAGGTGCCTGTACGGTCCCGTCACCTGGCTGCATGCGGCTGTACAGACCCGCAAGGATACCGCTGATCCGCGTGCGCGCCTGTGCCGGCAGGGGCGCCGATGCGGGCAGAACGGGTACCTCCCCTGTGCCCGGCGGGGCCATCTCCAGCCCGTCGAGGAACCCGGACAGCCATGCCCGTCCCTCCTCGGTCAGGGTTGCGGCAACGGACTGGTCCGGCCGCTCCAGACCGAGATGGCTGGTAAGGGCGCGCAGCGTCATGGCGGACTCTCCTTTCCTGACTGGTTCCACATCATCGGCGGCCGGGCGTGCGGCCTGTTCCACCCGTTCCAGCGCCACCGCGCAGAGTTTGAAGCCGGGTTGCAGCGAAATCGGGTCAACTGCGTCCGGTGTGAGGGAATTGACCGTCAGATCCGGCCCGAAACGGTCATTCCAGTGGAACGGGGCAAAGCAGGTGCCGGGCCGTACCCGCGCGGAGATCTGGACCGGCAGGACGATCCGCCCCCGGCGTGACGTGATTTTTACGCGATCATCCTTTAACAGCCCAAGCGCATGGGCATCGGGCGGGGCAATTTCCACAAAGGGGCCGGGATTCAGGCGGTTCAGGCTGTCCACGCGCCCGGTCTTGGTCAGCGTATGCCACTGGTGCTGCAGCCTGCCACTGTTCAGCACGAAGGGGAATTCCTCATCCGGCCATTCGTCGGGCCGCATCCATGGACGGGCAAAAAAGACCCCCTTCCCGTCTGGCGTGGCGAAGACGGGGCCGGTCCCGTCAGGAGACAGGTAACGGATCGGATGCCGGTCCTGCATGTCGCCTGCGGGCGCGGGCCACTGCACCGGTCCGTTGCGCAGCCGCGCGTGGCTGACGCCCGCGATGTCATAGCCGGTTTTGGGGTTGCTGAACCGGCTGGCCTCGGCAAACACTTCGGCGGCGGAGGTGAAGGCGAAATCCTGCGCAAACCCCATTGCCCGCGCCACGCGGGCAATGATGTCCCAGTCCGGCAGTGCTTCGCCCGGTGGCGGTACTGCCCTGCGTGCAAGGGTCATGGTACGGTCGGAATTGACCTGCACGCCGTCCCCCTCGGCCCACAGGGCGGCAGGCAGCACGATATCGGCAAAGCGCGTCGTCTCGCCATCCGCGAACGCGTCCTGCACGATCACGCAGTCTGCTGCCTCCAGTGCCCGGACCACATGGCGGCGATTGGCAACCGTGGCGACGGGATTGGTGCAGATGACCCAGCATGCCCGGATGGCACCGCGCTCCATCGCCTCGAACATGGCAATCACGCCATTGCCCCCGGTGTCGCGCAGGGTGCCGGGGGGCAGCGACCACTGTTCTTCCGTAAAGGCGCGGTCCGCTGCCACCAGTGCGCTGCGCTGTCCCGGCAGGCCCGGCCCCATGTAGCCCATTTCGCGCCCGCCCATGGCATTGGGTTGCCCGGTCAGTGAAAACGGCCCGCTGCCGGGGCGGCAGATCGCGCCGGTGGCAAGGTGCAGATTGCATAGCGCGTTGGTATTCCATGTGCCGGTGACGCTCTGGTTCAGGCCCATGGTCCACAGGCTCATCCACTCCCCGGCCTCCGCGATCCAGCGCGCGGCGGTCAGGATGTCCTCAACCGGCAGGCCGGTGATTTCGGCCACGGTCCGGGGGGCGTATTCATCCAGAAAGGGTTCCATTGCCTCCCACCCCGTCGTGGTCCGGGCGATGAAGTCCCTGTCGATCGCGTCGTTTTTGACCAGAAGATGGAGCAGGCCGTTGAGTAGCGCCAGATCCGTGCCGGGGCGGATCGGCAGGTACAGATCGGCCTTTTCCGCCGTGGCCGTCCGGCGCGGGTCGACCACGATCAGCCGCGCACCTGCCCGCCTGCGGTCCATCAGCCGCAGGAACAGGATCGGGTGGCAGTCGGCCATATTAGCGCCAATGACGAAAAACAGGCTGGTGCAGTCGAAATCCTCATAACTGCCCGGCGGGGCATCGGCGCCAAGCGACAGCTTGTAGCCGGTGCCTGCGGCCGCCATGCACAGGCGGGAATTGGATTCAATATGCTGGGTGCGGACAAACCCCTTGGCCAATTTGTTGATCAGGTACTGTGCTTCCAGCGACATCTGCCCCGATACGTAAAAGGCGATGGCGTCGGGTCCATGTTCGTCAAGGATGGCGCGCAGCCGTGCCGCCGTGGCGTCGATGGCCTGCTGCACGCCCGCAGGTGCGGCCTGTTCCCCGCGCCGGGGGCGGATGGCGGCATGGCGCAGGCGCTGGTCGGACAGGAGCGGCCGATCGCACGAACTGCCCTTGGTGCACAGGCGGCCGCCATTTGCCGGGTGCGCGCCATCGCCCCGCACTTTTGCAATACGGCCGTTCTCCACCTCCAGTATGACCCCACAGCCCACCCCGCAATAGGGGCAGACCGTGCGGATGTCCTCCCGCGCCATGGGATCAGGCCGGAATGGGTTCCGGCGTGGCTGTGGCCGTCCGGGCTCGGATCGCCACTTTCCCGTTTTCTACGCGGGCGTCCCATGTCCGCAGCCGGACGGCGGGATCCTCCAGGCACTGTCCATCCTCCAGACGGAAATGCTGTTTATAGAGCGGCGAGGCCACCACCACCTGTCCCTTCAGGTCGCCCATGATGCCGCGTCCGAGCACGTTGGCGTTCGAAAACGGGTCGTGGTTGTCGATTGCATAGACCCGGGCGGGCGCACCCTCCGTCGCGGGCAGGTAGAACAGGGCGATCTGATTACCGTCATGCCATGCCACGACCCCGGACATGGCCACCAGGTCATCGTGTCCGCACAGCTCGGTCCACTCCACGGGGCCGGCCGACTGCGTGGTTTCCGGCAGGTTGTCCGCCGGACGGACCTGATCGCGCTCGGGTATGGTACGGATGTTCGGATCGGGACGGCTGTCATTGACGAAGGTACGGAACCGCTTGAGCTTTTCACGGTCCGTCAGTGCATCGCGCCATTCGCAGTGGTAACGGTCCACCACCATCTGCATCTGCCGTTCCAGTTCCGCACAGATGCCAAGACTGTCATTGATGATGACGTCCTTGAGGTAATCCAGACCGCCTTCAAGATTCTCACGCCAGACAGAGGTGCGCTGCAGCTTGTCCGCCGTCCGGATATAGAACATCAGGAAACGGTCGATATATTTCACCAGCGTTTCGGCATCCAGATCGGTCGCGAACAGTTCCGCATGGCGCGGGCGCATGCCACCATTACCGCAGACATACAGGTTCCAGCCGTTTTCGGTGGCGATCACACCGACATCCTTGCCCTGTGCCTCGGCGCATTCGCGGGTGCAGCCGGATACGGCGAATTTAAGCTTGTGCGGCGAACGCAGGCCCTTGTAGCGGTTTTCCAGATCCAGCGCCTTGCCCACGCTGTCCTGCACGCCATAGCGGCACCATGTGCTGCCCACGCAGGATTTTACGGTCCGGGTGGACTTGCCATAGGCCTGCCCGGTCTCGAAGCCTGCTTCCAGCAGTTCAGCCCAGATATCGGGCAACTGGTCCAGTTGCGCACCGAACAGATCGATACGCTGGCCGCCAGTGATCTTGGTATAGAGACCGTATTTCTTTGCTACCTGGCCCAGGACAATCAGCTTGTCCGGTGTGATCTCACCGCCCGCAATGCGGGGTACGACCGAATAGGTGCCGTTTTTCTGCATGTTGGCCATGAACGTGTCGTTCGTGTCCTGCAGCGGAATATAGAGCGGGTCCGTAATCGGCTTGTTCCACGCCGATGCCAGGATGGAACCGACAGCGGGCTTGCAGATATCGCAGCCCAGGCCACCATTGCCGTATTGCGTCATCAGGTCTTCAAAAGTCTGGATTCCATGCACACGGACAAGCGAGTACAGTTCCTGCCGCGTGTAGGAGAAATGTTCGCACAGGCTGTGGTCCACCGCAATGCCGCGCGCTTCGAGTTCGGTCTCGAACACGTTCTTGAGCAGGCCCGAACACCCGCCGCAGCCGGTACTGGCCTTTGTGTACTGCTTCAGGGCGGCAATATCCGTACAGCCGCCTTCAATGGCGGTGCAGATCGCCCCTTTCGTCACGTTGTGGCACGAACAGATCATGGCCGTATCGGGCAGCGCGTCAGCGCCCAGCAGGTCCGCTCCCTCCCCACGCGGCAGGATCAGGGCCGCGGGGTCCGCCGGGGGTTTGATGGCGTTCTGTACATATTGCACGATCGTGTCGTAATAGGCGTTATCCCCCACCAGCACGGCCCCGATCACACGACTGCCATCATCCGAGAGCACAAGGCGGCGGTAGGATCCGTCCACTTCCCCGATGAAACGGTAGCTCCGACTACCCGGTGTCGCGCCATGCGCATCGCCAATCGAGCCGACATCCACACCCAGCAGCTTGAGCTTGGTGGACATGTCCGCACCGGTAAAGGCAGCTTCTTCTCCCGCCAGGGTGGATGCGAGCGTGCGCGCCATGGTGTAGCCCGGTGCCACCAGGCCAAAAACCTGCCCGTTCCAGCACGCGCATTCCCCGATTGCGTAGATTGCCGGGTCGGACGTACGGCATTGCCCGTCTATCACAACACCGCCGCGCGGACCGATGGCAAGCCCGCAGTCACGTGCCAGCTTATCCTGCGCGCGGATGCCTGCGGAAAAGACCACCAGATCGGTTTCAAGGAATGTACCATCGGCAAAGACAAGGCGGTGACGATGTGTCTCGCCCGCGGTGATCTGCTGCGTGGCATGGGATGTAAGCACTTCGATCCCCA
>NZ_NKTX01000097.1 GCF_003207815.1 Komagataeibacter oboediens
CAAGGCACGGGAAAGTCGGTCGCCGCCAGGTCTTCCAGTCACCCCTCACCACCGCGGGGTGGAGCAGCCCGGTAGCTCGTCAGGCTCATAACCTGAAGGTCATAGGTTCAAATCCTATCCCCGCAACCATACGTAAGTCCTTGATAGGACACGATAAACCCGCCCGTTTGAGGCGGGTTTTTTGTTGCTTAAAATTCCCTGCAGGAAACACATAGGAAACAGGCGAAAAGGTACCGGGGCGCATTTTTGCCCACTTTCACAAATGCGTGATTGAAGAGCGAGGCACCCTGTCGCCTGTTTCGGGGTATCATTCTAGGCTTGTCGAGTCAGGACAGTCTGCCCCTCTGCTGTCCGTATCAGGAGACGTAGGAGCAGCCATGGCCGCAGACGAACTCACGGGACTGATCCGTTATCTCGGTCAGGAAGACTGGCAGGAGTGTTTTGGCGAAGTGCTCGCCGATCACATCGGTCCGGCGCTGGAAGCGGGGGATATCACCTTCGAGGATCTGGCGGAGATGATCGGACCCGACGTCGCCATGACGCTATGGGGCTGCGCCTTCGAGGATTTTCTCGGGCAGGACTGGGATGACGGCCGGAATTTCGTGGACGTTTACCTCAAGCGTCGGGGCTGGAAGGAAGGGCCGCGTAACAGCGCCTACATGCTTGCCCTCAAGGCTTCGGTCATGAGCCTGTATGAAGTCTCGGACATCAGACCCGGCCAGAGCCTGATGGCGCGTGACCTGCTGCGGGGTGGTGATCCGGTTCTGGTGCATGAAGGCACGGCCACCCGGACACTGAAACAGTGGGACCGGATTGCAGCACGTCTCGTGCCGTCCGATGGAAAGACCATTCTTGCAGGCGGGTTGCTCGCTTATTCGCGGGGTGCCTGTGAGGATCTGGCTGCGAACCTTTACAGGGCTCTGCGGAAAAGACGGGGCAAGGCAGAGTTTCCAAAAGTCGATACGCAGACCCTGCGTGAGCTTGCGCCGATGTTCACGCTGACCTGGCTGTTCCGGACACTGGAGGACATGGCCCGGCAGATGGAGGGGCCAGCTTTGTTCAATGGGGACGGAGAGGATCTGGTTTTCCACGAAGTGTGTTTCCCGCTGGCAAAGGGCGTGACGCAGAAGATGGTGGCAGATTCGCTTGACCAGATCGCGGCTTTGCGGCCGGAGAGCCGGTCGTTCTGGAACTGGCTGAAGGAAAAGCACGATGAACCTGCGCTGAAAACCGGGCGTGATGAAAACGGACGGTTTCTGCGCACGGAGATGGACGATGGCGCGATCGTGCTGGGTACGCTGGATCTGAAGGGGCGGCAGTTGCGGCTGCAGGTGAACTCGAAAGAGCGTGCCGAACGTGGTCGTGCCATGCTGCAGGTTGGTCTGGGAGATCTCGTGCGCGCTCCGCTCACGCAGATCATGACGCCGGCGCAAGCGATGGAAGACCGGGGGACGCCTGGACGGGAGGTCTCGCCAGAACTGCAGATCCCGCCCGAGGAGGAAGCCCGGATTATCGGGCAGATGCTGGAGCGGCACTATCGGCAGGTGCTTGATGAGCCAGTCCCGGCCCTGGGGGATATGACGCCGCGCCAGGCCGTCCAGACAGCTTCAGGGCGTAAAAAGGTGGCCATCTGGTTGAAGGATATCGAAAACACTACGGTCCGCGCCCAAGGGAGTGGCGGTGCCATGGCTGCCTACGATTTCGGGTGGATGTGGAACGAACTCGGAATCATCAGGCTTAGGAAATAGTCCGCTTACGCCCTCAACGCGGACATAGGACACAAAACCAGTATTTTCGTAAGCGGACATGACTTAAATCACAGTAGATTATCCGGCCTAGACCGGTTGTGGAATGCTCGCCTCGGAGCGCATTATTGGGCACAACTCCCGTTTGCTTTGGTGGGATTAGCAGTGGCTCGCGATCAACTTCTTACGAAATGAGTCTATTTGGAAGAGCGCCGCAATACCTTCGTTGCCGCGTCGCGAGAGGACAATGTCCCCGTGATGTAACGTGCGGTGCGCTCGATATCCGGGAACATAGTCTTTTCATTGATGCCGAGCTTATCGAGTTCCTTGAGAATATCCCCCTTAACGCTGGCAGGGATGACGATATGCCCCACTTTAATCCTGTCAACAGAGTCTGACTTGATTTCTTCGTCCAAGCCGAAGGCAAAAAATGCCCCCGCCTGTGCGAGAATGCGCTTATTGTTCTGCTTCGGCTTCACTAGGATGATAGAATCCAGATCAGTAGGCTCGATCTCATCGAGAAAGCCGCTCTTTTCCTGCCTAACGAAATGAAGCAGCCTTTTGATGGGCGTACTTTCATTGAACTCCCCCAGCTCCAACTCCGTGTTTATCTTGCTCTTATAGGCCCAAGAGAGTCGCGCGAGGTTTGTGAGGCAGCTTACGGTATCGCTGTCGAAGTATCGCACCCGTCGTTTGAAGACACGGAGCATGACAACGTGCCCGTCCATATCCTTCCGCATAGTCTTGCCATTTGAAGTAGGAACACGTTTCTTAACCGTCTCGCAGGCAAAATAGAGTGCTACCAGTGGATTCATTGTCACATCAAGTAATCGCGTAGGCAGCGAGAAATGCTGCATTCTGACCAACATCTCCAGCGCGCTCGTATCTCGGTCGAAATCCTCAGGATGAGCGGCGATGAGTTCGCGCAACAGGATATGCTCATTTTCGCGCGTGGCCGCCTTGCGGAAAATGGACGGGGTCAGTTTGAAATCAGTGCTGCCATGACCCCGATAAGTTACGACCACATTTTCCTTGACTGGCCGGTCAAGGATGATCCCGACGAAATCCGTGACCGATTTGATAGGATTCATGCTTCCCCCTGCTACGGAGATTATCATGACGCTATCCCGTAATTTTGCGCAAGGCGGCATATGAACGATCGACTGGTCTCGATATCCCTGAATGGTGCTTCGAACGACCGATTAGGAGGCATGGCTGTCGGCAACCTCACTTAAGTTATACGATTTTGTTGATGGGATCGACATCCTCGACCGTTCGTGGCCCCGATAATTGGCCACAGGAGGCCTCAGCCAAGTTGACTCCTGGCAGGAACGCTGATCTGTGTTGATAAAGGGGAGGTAGCTTGAAATTTATCCATTCTGCTGATTGGCAACTCGGCAAACCATATGGCCGCTTCGAGCCTGAAGTCCGGGCTGGCCTTACCGAGGCGCGGTTTGAGGCAATCGATACACTTGGACGTGCAGCGGCCGAACAGCGGGCGCAGCACGTCGTTGTTGCCGGTGACATCTTCGACACCGAAGGGCCCGAAGACCGAACAATCGTCCAGGCCATATCCCGGATGAGCCGTCATGACTGTCGCTGGTGGCTGCTTCCCGGCAACCATGATTTCGCGCGCAATGGAGGCTTATGGGATCGCGTCCATCAGCGGGCGAGCGAGAATATCGTCATCTTGTCGACACCCGAGCCCGTCGAGATGAACCCCGGCATCTGGCTGCTGCCTGCGCCGCTTGAGCATCGCCATAATCTCGAAGATCCCACCGCCCGTTTCGACGCCATGGAGACGCCCGGCGCGACTCTGCGTATCGGCCTCGCGCATGGTTCGATCCGCGACTTTGGCTCACAAGGCGAAACGAAGAATCAAATCGCGCCTGACCGTGCACGGCGATCACATCTCGACTATCTGGCGTTGGGCGACTGGCATGGAGCGCTTCGCGTCGACGGTCGCACGTGGTATGCTGGCACGCCCGAAGTCGATCGCTTTCAGCGGGATGATCCCGGGCAGGCCCTGATCGTCGAGCTTTCGGCTGGTGCAGAGCCGTCCGTGACACCGTTCCGTACTGGCCGTTTCCAATGGCTCTTACGGGATTGGATGGTCAGCGACCTGGCGGCATTCGATGCCGAGTGCGAATTGCTCCTCGGCGCGATTGACGCACCCAGTACGCTCGTACGCCTGACCCTTGCGGGGATCACCAGCCTTGGCGACCGAATTGGCATGCTAGCGCGTCTCGAAAACGATATCGGTCATCAGTTGCGCTATCTTGACGTGCGCGCGGACGATCTTGTCGGTCGACCGAGCGAGGAGGACATTGAGAACTTGGCTGTGGAGGGCATGCTCGGGGCGGCAGCAGCGATGCTTAAAACTAGGATCGAAGGCGGCGGCGAAGAAGGGGCAGTGGCGAAGCGAGCCCTCGAACGCCTTTTCGTCGAGTATAGCCGGGAGGAACCGGCATGAGCCTCGTCATTCGCCGCATTGCGGTCGAGAATTTCCGTAAGTTTCGCGCGCCCGTCGTGATCGACGGTCTCACCGACGGCCTTAACGTCGTCATCGAGCCTAATGAGACGGGCAAGTCGACGCTTCTTGAGGCCTTGCGCGCGGCATTTTTTGTCCGTTTCAACACGCGAAATCAGCTTGCCCAATCCTTCGCCCCCCATGGCGATGCAGTTGGTCCTGAGGTCGAGGTCGCTTTCGATGTTGATGGCGCGCGTTGGTCGGTAACCAAGCATTTTCTACGCAGTGCATCGGTCGAGGTCTCAGGGCCTCAGGGCCGTGCGCAAGGGGAAGAAGCCGAGGCGCGGTTGAATGCGTTGCTCGGTTCGGTTCGCGACACAAGCCGGGGCGGCGATGTTGCGACCTATGGCGCGCTCGGTTTGTTGTGGGTTGCCCAGACCGAGGCCTTGTCCGTAACCGCGCCTGCCCAGATCGTCCGCGACAGTGTCACCTCCACGCTCGAGGCGGAAGTCGGATCGATCATGGGCGGCGCTGCCTATCACCGCGTTAGGAATCGGGTCGAGGCTCAGTATGAACTTTACTGGACCCCGACGGGGCAGAAACGTGGCCGGCAAACCGCCGCGCGTGAACGGCTTGAGGCCGCCGAGACCACGGCGCGCGAAGCTGCGGATCGTTTGGCCATGCTGGAGCGTAGTTTCTCAGATGTCGAAGCGGCTCGCGCTCGCCTGAAGATCGTTCAGCGGGAGATGGCGGACAATACGGATGCGCAAACGCGTCAAGACCTGATTGCTTCGCTTGACGTTGCACGAGCTGCGGCTCAGATTCTTAGCACCCGTCGTGCAGAGCAGGAAGCGATCAATGGCAAGGTGACGGCGCTCGCGGACCTTCGGCGGCGGCACGATGACGCTACGCGGGCCCGGATGAAAGCGGAAGCCGCGCTGACCTTGGCAAGCGAGCGGCGCCTCGGGGTCGCCGACACATTCTCGGCCGCCAGGCAAAAGGTTGTAGATGCACGAACTGCGCTCGATGCCGCGCGCGCAGACCGTCAAGCCGCGCGAATGGCATTGGCGGAAGGCGAAGAGCAGATTCGACGGAGCCGTCGGTGCGCAGCGGTCAAGGCCGCGCGCCGGCGATATGCCGACCTTCTGAAGTTCGAAGAGCAACGCAGCACCGCGAAGGCGCTCTCCGATACGGCGATCGCCCCGAAAGTGCTGTCGTCGCTTGAAGCGCATGAGCGCGCCGTTGCGGAAGCACAGGCGGTGGTAAATGCTGGCGCGACCCGGATCACGTTGTCAGGCTCAGCAGATGGCATCACAATCGATGGCGTGCCAATGGCGCTCGGCACGAGCACCCTCGATCGCGAGGTCCATATCCGCTTCGGCGACGCCGAGCTTAAGATAGCGCCACCGGCGTCTGTCGCCAGTGCCGCAGAGTTCTTGGTGTCTGCGCTTCGTAAGCGGAAAGCTGCACTTGACGATCTCGGTGTGGTCGATCTTGCAGCCGCGAGAGTTCGCAACCAGACCGCCAGGGATGCCGCAGCGGACCTGCGAACCCTGGAGGCGCGCATCCAAGCCGCGACGCCGGCAGACGATGTCCTTCAGCTTGCCGCTGGATCCGCCGATCTCAAGCTGTTCATCGCAGAGCTTGGCGAGGAAGAGGCTGTAGGAGAGGAGGAACTTCCCGATATCGCGGTGCTCACTGAGGGGATGGAGACGGCCGATAGCGCCGTAGCCCGCGCCGAAGGGACCCAGGACAGCGCCATTGAGGCCCTTCGTCGCGCCGAGCAGGGGGAAGCGCCGCTTGCGATGGCAGAAGCCAGGGCTACGAGCGATGTCGCCAACGCCGTCAGCGCGCTCGAGGAGATCGAGCAGCGACCAGAATGGGCTACGCTTGCCGAAGATCTGGTCAAGGCTCGTGAGCAAGCTGCTGAAGCTTCGGTCAAGGTTGAAGATGCGTTTCGCGATGCCTCTGCGCACGACGTCGCGGCCATCAACCGCAAAATCGAATTGATCGATGCGAGAGTGCGCACGACCGTGGAGACCCGAACGCGCCTCGAGACCGATATAGCCCGCCTCGAAGGAACGATAGAGAGCGAGGGCGGGCTTGGCCTCGCGGATCGGGCAGCTGCGGCCTCTGAAGAAGTCGAGGCGGCTCGCCTTGCTCTTCAGCGCATCACCGATGAAGCGGAAACGCTAAAGGTGTTGAGGAGCACCCTCGACGCTGCCCGTAACGTGTTAAGCGGCATGGAAAAGTGACCCCTTCGGAAGGGGGACAGGCAGCCAAAAACGACCCCTTTCTGAGAAACGGGTTCACGATGGCCTTCATGCTGA
>NZ_NKTX01000098.1 GCF_003207815.1 Komagataeibacter oboediens
GTCGTGGTGTCGATCTGAGCGCCTTTTCCGGTCAGCACACGCAGGCCGATCCTGCGGTCTGACAGATCCTTCACGGTGTTGACCAGGTGGGCGAGCGAGTTTCCAGACCACCAGCACATCGCCGTCGCGCAAGGATTTGAGGCATGCAGCTAAGCCGGGCCGATCATCGCGGCTACCGGATGCACGATCATCATAAATATTACCTGGCTCGATACCGGCGGCACGCAGGGCGTCGTGCTGGAGGTCGAGGGATTGGGAACCATCGGCTTTGGAGACGCGGGCATATCCGATCAGCATGTTTCTTAAACGGTGGTTTGAGGCGGTGACGAACATGAGCACATAAGCTTGCACTATTGTGTATCTTAACCAGCATCGCAATCAAACTATCTCAAACCTTACCTTGGAAAGAATAAGGAGCATGTATGCCGCGTCGCGTGACCCTGACCGATCGACAGCGCGAGGCGCTGTTTCACTTACCGGTCGATCAAGGTAATCTGCTGCGGCACTATACCGAAAAGAGACGCTGCCACCATGTGCGGGGTGGTCGTTCCCCCTGCGCGTTCACCTGAACATCTGGTGCTTGTTCACCCCCTACGTTCACCCCGTCCGTAGGGTATTCGCGTTCAGTCAATCGCGCCTCTGCCACCGCTAACCGCGCCCTTAGATCGGCATTGTCATCACGCAACCGGGAAAGCTCTTCCTTGTCCTGCGCTGCTTCCTCTGCCCGTCTGTCCAGTTCCCTCTGTAGGGTGGTCACGGCTAGGCGTAGGGTGTTCATCAGTTCAGCGTTCACCCCGTCCGTGGCGGTCATTTCTGACTGTTCAGGGGTCTGTTCGCCCTGCATGTTCGGGTTGGTTAGCGCGTGCGCTGGCACACTCACGCGAACGGTTCCGCTGTTGTCTGTGATCTTGAGCCAGCCGCCACGCCTGACACGGGCGCGGGCCGCGTCCACTGATAAACCAAGCCGGTCTGCAATCTGCCTATAGGTTAGCTGCTCGGTCTTGGCGTTCATTCAATATCCTATTGAGCCGGTAGGCGAATAAAGCAGGGTGTGAAGTCGTAGCCGCTTGCGGTAGGCCTACTTCACCTGTCCTGCCCGCGATTATGATGATATTCTTACGCCATAAAAAGAGACATACACCTGCAAATCTAGCGCAAACCTTTCGACAATCTCCGACATATGTGCTGCGAACCTTGCAGCAACCTTGAACGAACTTTTGATACATCTGTTCGGGCTAAGTAAGGCCGAGTTTATACCCGTGCGGTCTCACATGCTCCCTATTCCTGAGCCATACGGTGCTGGTTTTTGGTGTGTTGGAAGAGGTGAGACTAGGTGCTGCCCCGATATCCTATGCTCTCACACCATCGTATCAGGTCATTATGTGACATTCCGGCGCCTGAGAGTGGCTCTGCATTAAAGAAATTACTCTGAGAATTAAGTTCGCTGTCATTTTGGCACTTAGAAAGAAACGCCCGTTTCCTGCGGGCAAGAGCATCTTTAAGCTGTTGTGTGTAATGTGCTGCGGCAACACGTGCCTGCTCCAATGGCTTGATGATCAGACGATATCGATTAGGGCCGTTACAGATGCGCCCTGATACTCTCTGGCGTTGCCGTTTTCTCTCCACTATGCCCAGCCGATACCCGGCCTCTAGCGCCCGTATAACGGTTCTGACAGAGCATCCTGCACGGGCGGCAATAGACTCATGAGAGGGAAAGAGACCACGATATCCCTGAAAGCTGGCGAGTGCCTGAAGCACAAGGTGCGTTTTTGCGGTGATGGCGTGAGACTGTGTGAGATTCCAGATCTGGGAAGCGAAAGAGGTCACAACCAAAAAGCCTTTCAAAAAGGCGAGGCTTCCTCTTTTCCCGCTGATCTAAGGCTTGAAACCGGCTTCGGTTATCCTTACAATATCAGCATTGGACGCAATCAGTGCTGTAACACTTTTTGCATCAAGTCCACCTCACCGCGGAACAGTGAGTTTTTGAAGGGGTCGCCTGCCAGGGCGGCCCTTTCGTCGTTTCAGGCAGTATGTATCTTAGAATCTAAGTCTGGCAAGAGCGTCACGTGCCAACAAGCACACGCTCAACGGCTTGCGGCTCCCGGTCAATCAGCATCAGCAACGTGCGAGCAGCCTTTTCTGGCGTCCGGCGCTTCTGCTCCCAGTCACGCACAGCGGCGGCACTAAAACCATATCGCGCAGCAAAACGCACTTGGCTAAGCCCCGTTCGCTTCCGAATATCAGCCACATTGATTTCAGGAGGCGTCCAGATACGACCGGGCTTCACAGCTCCTTCGGCAATACCTACGGCCTGCTCCATGGAGGTAAGTAGTTCATCGGCAATGTTCATTTGCTCTGCCATGTTAAGTTCCTCCTTGATCTGATTTCTTTATGCGTTCAGCCATAGAAGCCATGGCTTTCTTCTGATCTGGCGTAAGATCATCCTGTTCATTCTTGCCGTAGATCAACAGGGCATAAACAGGAATCCGGTCACTCGCGACATACCAGATGACCCGAACACCGCCCCTCTTGCCTCGACCTGACCCAGCAAACCTTAGCTTTCTAACGCCACCAGTTCCGGGGATAACGTCACCTTGGCGTGGATTCTCAGCAAGCAGCCGAATGAGTTCTGCCCGTTCTTCACGGCTCAAAAGAGCATCTGCCCTCTTGGTAAAGATCGGGGTTTCTATAACTGAATGCATAACTCTTTATGCGGCATTGCCGTATTTTTAGCAAGAGATGATAATGAAAGCGTCTCCAGCGGGACAACTTCATAGCCCGCATGTTGTCACATTTGAAATCTCCCGGAAAAACCACCATGCAGCCCTTGATACACCGTGGCTCCGGTCTGTCCCAATCTGACTATAGACTGTTTGGCTCAACCTAATTTGAATGGAAGAAATGGGGGGGGGAAGCGGAATGTCCGGTTGTAGCTTAGAAATTAAAACAGCGGACATTCATTCGGACTGACGTCGGTTTTCGATTGCTCTCAGTAAAAAATATAACCTTAGAAGGGGCAGAGAGAGACCCCCGCCGGGGTCTGGTGGCCTTTATTTATTATTCCCACTCGATTGTTGACTGGCACATAAAGTCCATATTTATCAGTCAATTATAAAATTCAAAATCAATAATACCATAATTAATACCATACTTTGAACTAAAGACCCGTGGGTGCCCCCTCTTGATGTTTAACAACGATTCGCCACGATTACAGGTGGACCTGGGACTTTCCGGTCGTTCCTACATGCCTTGTTTAGCGGCATATTTTCGCTAATATCCGACACTTGCCGAACTGGCGAAGCAGCAAATGGGCCGCTGGTTAAAAGGCACCTCGTCTCTGCCGCCGCAATCGGCCGAGCTGCACTTGTTGCATCGCGATTGTGAGCCCCAAACCCGAGGCGGACCACGGGAAAAAATACCGACGTTCTGGAGATCAGGTCAATCGGATAGGGTCGGCGGCGAAGGTGTGCAGGAGCCCCACGATATCAGGCTCCAAGCCAAGGTTTTCTTCCACGAGTAAATCGATCTGGGACTTCTGCTGGGCTGTATCACAACCGATCAAGGCGTTGCGGTACGCTTCGCGAGCCAGGTCTCCAATCTGCGTCTTAGTTCGCGCTTCGAATTGCGGAGTGGGAATGCGTGAGGCGTAACCGGCCGTGACCATGTTGCTTCTGATCAGCACGCCTCGCAGCAGATACAGGCACAGTCGGCTGTTGAGGTACGCGAGAAGCCACCACTTATCGTCCTCGCCGACGATCACGTTCGGATTCACTCCGCAGAGAGTATCCGGCGGCCGGACAGTAGCGCCGAACGCGACGCCCATCGAGGAGCACGACAGCCCCCCCTTCATGAGCAGGTCACGATTCCTCACTATGAAGTTGGGGACAATGCGCGCCTCCCGGTTGAAGTCGTCGATGATGTAGCCGTCCGGTTCCGCATGAAAGCGCCGACCTGCCGGGTTCTTGTAGAACGGGACGGTAAAGCCGGTACGCGGCACGGAGCTGATATATTTCGCGTCGTTCCCAGTCGAAACCCCGGTCACGCATGGCGCGATCTGGCCGAGCCTGGGACCATCGAACAGCGCCGATAGCGCGGGAGGCAAGCCCACTACGATCTCGTCGTTATCCTGCTCCCCCGACAGCGTGATTTC
This sequence comes from Komagataeibacter oboediens, assembly GCF_003207815.1. Taxonomy (GTDB): domain Bacteria; phylum Pseudomonadota; class Alphaproteobacteria; order Acetobacterales; family Acetobacteraceae; genus Komagataeibacter; species Komagataeibacter oboediens. The sequence continues at coordinate 4,151 of NZ_NKTX01000098.1, forward strand.
GCCTAGATGCCGCCGTTCGAAGCCGTCGGAACGGAGCACCTCGCGGAACTCGACCACCGAGGCGGGGCGGTTGCTCACCTCGACAGTTGCGCCTGGCCGATGGCCCTTCTCGATGATAATCAAACAGGTTCGCACGTCCGCGCCTTGGTCGGCAAAAAGCGCTGTTGGGCAGAGGTGCAGGTTCAGGAGCGTGCATGATGCGAATAGATACTGCCGCAGATCCTTATGGCCCACGGCCGTCAGGAAGGAATCGTGCACGACCAGCGCGATCAGGCATCCGGGTCGCGCGACATCAATGATCGCGCGGACGAAGAGCGAATACATGTTTAGGGCGGTGGACTTGCCGAACGTCGCCACCAGTCGACGCTTGTTCGACCGAATGTAGTCGGTCTCGTGGCAGTTGTAGGGGGGGTTCGCAACGATGATATCCGCCTGCCACAACTCGGAATGCTCATCAAACAAGCTTCCCTCGCTGGCCGGCGCGGCTAGTTCCAGAAAGTCGGCTTGGACGAAGCGGTTGCATCCGCCCGCTCCTCGGTCAACGAGATCAATCCCTGTAACGCCTATCCCCACCCGCGAGAACGGCGCTGTGAGCTCGCCCTTTCCGACGCACGGGTCTAGGACGATACGTGTGTTGGGGCGGTAGCCAAGTGCCTTGTGCGCCAGGAAGTCAGCAACGAAGGACGGAGTCGAATAGTATCCAGACTCGCGCCGGTCCTCGCCGTCCGCGTCGATAACAGTCTTCGCTCGTCTAGCCATCGCTCTTTTCCATCCGCCTACTACGCTCGCGAACGTCCAAGCTGTCAAGCAGAAAGATACCGATAGTCCGTGGTGTTTTTGTCGTCATTGGTTTTGGATGCTGTGGAGATGGACCAACCACCGCCACCTATCAAAACTAAGTTCGGAAGCCGTCTGCGTCGGCTGAGGAAGGAACGTGGCTTCTCTCAGGAAGGGTTCGCTGAAGAATGCGGGCTGGATCGGACGTATGTCGGCGGTATCGAGCGTGGCGAGCGGAACGTCGGGATCGAGAACATTGAGCGGCTGGCCTTTGCGCTCGGCATTGAGGTCAAGGTGCTATTTGAGTTTGGGGACGATGACTGAAATCGAGGACACAGAGCGGTATCGGGAACGGCTTGAGGGCTGCCTCCGCGAGCTTGTCAGAGGTATTGGGGAGGTACCCATCGGGACGCCCGGCCAGTTGCCTTTCGGCTGGCGGAAGGCAGCAAAAGGGCGGACCGTGTGGCGCATTCTTGAGGAGGTCATCTCCCAGAACTTGGAGCGCAACGCCCAAAAGCTCGGCCTCCTCGACTTCACGCCAGCGCCGTCCGAAGTCGGAGTCTACGACTTCTCTTTCCGTTTTGAGGATTCCGAGGCCATCTACGTGAACGTGAAGTCCGCGGTCCGCGGCCGCAAGTCGAGCAAAGACGACGTGTCAAAGGCCGATAAACTGATCGCATTTTACGAGGCAACGCAGGATCTTTCGCTGTTCATCGCCACCGTAGAGATCGCGTTTCACGTCGATCCGGTTAGGATCGAGCTTACCGAATGCTATGTGGTGCCGACGGCTTGGCTGCCGGATATATACGTCAATCCAAGCAATAATGGTAACCTACAGTCAGCAAGGTACAAGGACTTGGGATCTTGCGTTAGGCGTGGTCGCGCGGAGTTTGTCGAACTTCTAAAGGAGCAGCTCGGCAAGGCGCAGACTAAGCGCTCGTCGAAACTCCTCTGACCCCGCTCGGTTGCGGTCTCGCCCGGGTGTTATTCAAATCCCCCGACAACGAGGGATTTCACAGCGGCAGCTTTCTACGGGAGCAGATGATCGTCAACGCGGACCTGAACGACTTTCTCTTGTCGACAGCCGACGCCGCGTAACCTTCATCTGTTCTATGTGTCATCTCCGAGCCATAGCATGTCCCCGCCCCGCGCAGGGTGTTTCGGCATTGCTCAAATCTAGCCGCGATGCGTTCTTCTCGCTTGCCGCTTCTTCATAGATGACACGGCACCCAGTCTGCTGAAGCGCATCGCGCTGCAAGTCCAGATGCCAACCCTTTGTGGAGACCCGTGCGTAGCCGATTCGCTGTTTCATTGACACAACCGGGACATTGAAAACTTGACGAGAATGTTAACTCGTCAATTGAGGTTCGAATGTCCCGGATGCCGTTTTTTTGGTGCGTTCGGAAAACCACCGTTTAAGAAACATGCTGATCGGATATGCCCGCGTCTCCAAAGCCGATGGTTCCCAATCCCTCGACCTCCAGCACGACGCCCTGCGTGCCGCCGGTATCGAGCCAGGTAATATTTATGATGATCGTGCATCCGGTAGCCGCGATGATCGGCCCGGCTTAGCTGCATGCCTCAAATCCTT
>NZ_NKTX01000099.1 GCF_003207815.1 Komagataeibacter oboediens
TGCGTCCTCAACCGCATGGACATTGATCGCCTCGATCCGCATGCTCACACGACGGACAGCAAGGCATTGTCAAGCTTGAAAAACTTTCGGATCGGGCTCTGAGATAAGGTAAATGTATGGTTAATATATGGCGGAACATGAGGTCCGTTTCCACACACTTCTGGTCCCGATGGGCCCGAAACAAGAAACGTGCGCGTGTTTCCTCCATACTGCAAATAACGACCAAACGTTTTGTGGCCATTACCAGGCCCTGTTCCATTTCTGCACTTACTGGCTGGTGGATTTCTGATGAATACCGACGTAGCCATTATAGGGGCCGGCCCCTATGGTCTCTCCCTTGCAGCCCATCTGCGCGACAGGGGTGTCAACTTCCGTATTTTCGGGCGCCCGATGGGGTTCTGGCGCGATCATGTCCCCGCCGCCCTGCGGCTTAAGGCAGAAGGGTTCGCACTGAACCTGTTTGACCCCACCCGCAGGTCAACCCTTGCGCGGTTCTGCAAGGAACGGGGATATCCCTACGCCCCCATTGGCGAACCCATTCCTGCCGAGGTTTTCCGGGAATACGGCGAAGAATTCCAGAAAACCCACGTACCCCACCTCCAGCCATGCCGGGTCACGCATCTGGCACGCACGCTGGACGGGTTTGTCCTTCATCTGGACAATGGAGAAAGTGTCCTGGCGCGCAATGTGGTCATGGCGATCGGGATCGAACACTTCGCCTACACCCCCCCTGCCGTGCGCAACCTGCCTGCCGACCGGATCAGCCATACCTTTGACGAAACCACGTTTGACCGCTTCGCGGGCAAGCGGGTCGCCGTGATTGGCGCGGGGTCATCAGCGGTGGATACGGCCTGCTTCCTGCATAATGCTGGCGCGCAGACCTTTATCTGCACCCGCCGGCCCAAGATATGGATCAACCATCCCCCACGAAACCTGACGGGCCTGAAGCTGCTGTGGACCCGGATCAAGAAGCCGGTTTCCGGTCTGGGGACGGGGTGGCGGTCGCGCATGGCCTGTGACCTGCCCGATGTCTTTCACATGCTGCCCGCCCGCCTGCGCCTGCGTATCACACGTGGCCATCTGGGGCCGGCGGCGGGATGGGTAACAGGTCAGGTTGTCCGGGACAGGGTACCGATCTGGCTCAATCTCGACCTGCAATCCGCGCAGATGCGCGATAACGCCGTCCATCTTGTCTTTCGCGATACAAAGGCCGAGCGCCCGCGCACGGTGGATGTTGACCATGTATTCCTGGGCACCGGCGTCCGGGTGGATATGCAGCGCATCCCCTTCCTTGACCCCGTGCTGGCGCGCGCCGTCCGCACCGAGGAGAACATGCCCGCCCTGTCACACAGTTTTGAGTCGAGCGTGCCGGGCCTGTACTTCATCGGCCCCATGGCGGCAGGCAGCTTTGGTCCCCTTTTACGCTTTGCCTGGGGTGCGCGCTTTGCCGCGCGCCGCCTGAGCGCCCGACTGGGCCGACAACCCGTATCGTTCCCGGTCCCGCAGACCGCCTTTGCGTCCTGACTTCCCCTGCACCTCATCCTGAATCCCGACCCGAGCTGGAAAGTTGCGGATCATGAAAAACGATTTTACGGTTCTTATCGTCTCCTCCGTGTGGTGGTCGGCCATCACACGCGCTGCGGTGGAATTCCTGGAAAGCGGGGTGGAAGTCCATGCCATCTGCCCGGCCGGACATCCCCTGCGCTGCCTGGGTGCGATCAGGAGCATACAGACCTATCCGTATGTCGCGCCGACCGCAGCGCTGGCTGATGCCATTGCACAGATCCGCCCCGACCTGATCATCCCGGCGGATGACCGGGTCGTTGTGACCCTGCACCAGGTTTTCAGCGAGGCCGACCCCTCGACCGCCACGGGCCGGTTATGCCGTGACACCATCGAAAGATCCCTCGGGCGACACGAATACTTTGCCTATGCGCAGACGCGGCTCCGGCTTATCGATGTCCTGCGCGAACAGGGCATTCCCACCCCTGCGGCAGCCAACCTCGCCACCCTGGAGGATGTGAGGCGCTGGTGCGCAGCCACGCCCGGCCCGTGGGTGCTCAAACGCGACCGGAGCTGGGGCGGCTCTGGCGTGGTGATCGCGGATACACAGCAGGAAGCCGAAAGCGGTTTCCATCGCCTGTCGCAGCCGGTGCGCATGATCTGTGCGCTGCGCGTGCTGCTGGCGGATCGCGACATCTATTCCTTCATGGAGGCAACGGCCCGGCGTCCCCTGCCCGTCATGGCGCAGGCGCATGTCACCGGCATGCCCGCCAATATCATGGTGGCCTGGCCTGCTGGGAAGGGGAAGTGATCGGCACGCTGGGGGTCAATGTCGTGTCCTATCAGGGACGCACGGGGGCGGCGACGGTGATCGAGATCACGCAGTCGGCCGATATGGAACGCGCGGCACGGGTCACCTGCGCGGCATTGAAGCTGTCGGGTTTTTTTGGCCTGGATTTTGTACGATGCGCAAAAACCGGCACCTATCATTTTATTGAAATGAATCCCCGCCTGACCCAGATTGGCCATCTGTGCCATGGTGGCAATACCCTGATCCGCCGCCTGCTGCAGCATGTACGCGGCAGGGCGCAGGTGGCCATGCCCGCCGCCGCGATGGAACTGCATGAACGCACCCTGATCGCCCTGTTCCCGCAGATCCTGCGCACCGACCCCGATACGATGAAGAATGCCTCCGCCTGGATCGATATTCCATGGCGCTATCCTGAACTGGTGGAGGAACTGCTGCGCCGTCCGTGGCCACGGCGGGGATCTGTCGCACGGCTGGAAGAACGGCTGAGACCCAACATGCCCTATGGCAAATCCGTGGATCGGGGGGAGGCACTGGGCAAACTGTCCACCCTGCTGAAGACGGGTATGGTCACGGATATGCCCATGGCCACCCTGTAAGAAATAGAGGGTGGGCCCGCTGCTGATGAAAACCGGCTGTTGTCTGCAGGCGCCCCCTTTTCCCGAAAAGGGCGGCGCTGCCTGATGCATCCCACAAACGGGACATCCGGGGATCAGGCGTAGGACAGGATGGACTGCCGGATCACGTCCGAAGGCTGGGGCCGGCCAAGCAGGAAGCCCTGGACCTGATTACATCCAAGGTCATTGAGGTGCGCCCACTGGTCATGCGTTTCAACGCCCTCCGCCGTGATGGGAATGTCCATGCTCTGCGCAAGGCTGATAATGGCCTGAATGATGCCTGACGCGCTGCGTTCGGGCAGTTCCTGCACGAAGGAACGGTCGATCTTGATTTTCTGGAACTGAAAGGACCGCAGGTACCCCAGCGAGGAATACCCCGTTCCGAAATCATCCAGCACGATACTGCACCCGATACGCCCCAGCTGCTGCAGGATATGGCGGTTGGTTGCGCTGTTCTGGACAAAGATGTTTTCCGTAATCTCGATTTCCAGCCGATGCGGCGCAAGACCGGAACAGGACAGCGCCCCTTCGACAATGCTGAGGAAGCGTGGGTTCCGCAACTGGATGGGGGACACGTTCACCGCGATCTTGACCTGTTCGGGCCAGTCCGCCGCTTCCTGGCAGGCAGCCCGCAAAACCCATTCCCCCAGATCATGGATCAGCCCGTTTTCTTCCGCCAGCCCCACAAACTGGTCCGGGGGAACCATGCCGTGCGTGGGATGGTGCCAGCGCACCAGGGCCTCACATGCGCTGATACGGTTGGTCGGCATTGAATACAGGGGCTGGAAATGCAGGGTCAGTCCGCTGCTGGCAATGGCCGTGCGCAGTTCATTGCCCAGACGTGCGCGCGTCTGAATTTCATCACGCAGGGCGGCGTCAAAGAACTGGAATCCATTGCGCCCCTGTGACTTGGCGCGATACAGCGCAATATCAGCATATTGCAGCAGGGTTTCCGCGTTATCGGCATCCTGCGGATACAGCGCCGAACCCACACTGGCGCCAATGACAATATGGTGGCCGTCAATAATGTAGGGACGACTTACGGTTTCGACAATTTCACGCGCCCGTCCCGTCAGTTCCGCCTGTGCGGGCACGATGGGCCAGATAATGGCGAATTCGTCACCACCCAGCCGCGCCACCAGATCCTCGGGCCGACTGCATGCCCGCAGCCGCTCCGCCACCAGCCGCAACAATGCATCCCCCGCCGCATGGCCATAAACGTCATTGACCGTCTTGAAGTAATCCAGGTCGATACACAGTAATGTCGCATCCTGCCCGACAGTACAGACCGTATCCAGACGCGAACTGAACAGCGCACGATTGGCAAGGCCGGTCAGGGGATCATAATGCGCAAGCCGTTCCACCTGATGCTGGGCATTGCGCTGTTCCGTGACATCATCGGCCACGCACAGTTCCCAGCGCGCGCCCCCGCGTTCATCCGCAATCATGACATGACGGGTGGCAATGGCACGCGGATCCCCATGCTGGTTACACAGGACCTGTTCGCGCACGCCCTGCTGCCCGGCGGCCGGACGGCTGACCAGCAGGTGGCCTATTTCGTCCGCGCCAAAGACCTGCGCGGTATCCTTTTCAATCAGCAGGTCACGCCTGCATCCCATCATGTCCTCGGCCGCACGATTGACCAGCACGAGGTGTTCATGCCGCACGGACCGGACAACCAGCGCGGACGGGATGTTTTCTACAATCGTGTCGATGAACAGCTTGTCGCGTAATATTCTTTTATTTGCCCGGCGCAGGTCTTCCGCCGCCTGTTCCAGGCGGGTGGCGGACGCAATCGCATGGGAGTGGGACGCGTTCATCAGGTCCAGAACGGATCCCGTCCCGCAATAGCGTCCATTATCGGTCACGATATAGCCGCGCAGGAGGTCATCTGCCTGCCCCATCAGGGTCCGGGCGGTAAAGTCGGATGCCAGAACCCGGGCGTCGATCATGACCGGGGCTGTATCCATCAATAATGAAACAGGGCGACGATTAAACAGGGAATGGCCGAATTTACCTGACACTTTCAGAAAAAAGGCCTGTCGCTCAACCAGACCGACAGGCACATCATCCGCATCCACAACCGCAACCAGCATCAGTTCCGCGTTGCGGTGAAACAGATCAAAAAGGCTTTCCCCCGGGTCTGACGGCCGAAGGAGCGGTCCCTTCCGGGCAATATCCCCCATGGTAAGGAACGGCGACTGGCCAGCCTGTGCAGGACTATCTTGCATCATTCAATGTTCCACATAGGGCACGCACCGCCTGTCGTGCCTGTTTATTAAATGACCTGTTACTGTATTGAATTATGAAAATCAGGATGGGAAAGCCTGCCGGTATTCTTGCGATACCGGCAGACATGACATCATCAGATAAAAAGTCCGCGCCTTAGAAAGCCGCCTGGATACGACCGGCGACGGAGTTGCCGTCACGACCGACCGCGTCATACAGGAAGCTGTCCCTGCTGACGATGATGTGGTTGTAATCCAGCATGAAACGGAAATGCCGGTTGGGATACCAGTTCAGACCCGCGGACCAGACCGTCTGCTGCCCACCACGGATTGCATTGGCCGTGCCAAGCCCGCTGTTCAGATCCGCCACACTGTAACGGGCCGAAACTTCCAGCGCGCCCCAGTGACCATGGGCCGGATCGAATGCGTGATCCACGCCGGGGGCGGCAAATGCGCCTTCCTTGATGTTGTAGGAACGCGCCTTGCCAAAGATGGTATAGTTGGCCGCACCGTAGAAACCCTGGAAGCCAACCGAACCCCGGCTGCTTGCACCTGCGGCATAGTTGTCGCCGCGCGTCACGCCAATGTGGTAGTATTCACCTTTCAGCACCAGCCGCTTCCAGCGGAAGCCAAGTTCGGGACCGGCGGACCAGACGCTGCCCACATTCCCCACCGTCTCGTTCAGGAACTTGGTTGTCGTCAGGTCAACTTCGGGGCCTTCGGCGAAATTCGCGCTACGCACGCCATTCTTTTCCGCCACCTTGAACGCGGCGATACCGGACACACCCACATGCACGTCAATATCCTTGGACATGTAGGGACGACCCGCGATACGGAAGGTGCCGCCACTCTGGCTGTCGGTCACACCGCTCGTCACGCCAGAACTGGAAACCGCGGCTGCATTCGAGCCACCACGCGCGCCGTAGCTCTGTCCGGTCAGATAACCGGCAATCCACCAGCGCTTGCCATAATGCAGGGCACCGACGCTCATGCGCGCATCACCTGCCGCGATGTTACGCACGATATCGGTAATGGCGGGGCGTTCCATCATCTCGAATTCGTTCGAGCTTTCGGAATCTTCTTCCGTTACGCGCGGCTGGAAATAATACCAACGGTTATGGGAACTGACCTGTGTGAGCCCACTTTCTAAGACCGATGGATCGAATGGTGTCAGGCAAGGCAGCAAGATTATTCCAAGCGGAAC
>NZ_NKTX01000009.1 GCF_003207815.1 Komagataeibacter oboediens
TTCGGGCTATGACGCGGGCAAGAAGGTCAAGGGCCGCAAGCGCCATATCGTGACTGATACCTGCGGCTTCCTGATCTTTCTCCTCGTTCATGCCGCCGACATCCAGGACCGTGATGGGGCCGTTGATGTTCTGGCGGCAATACGCAGGCGCTTTCCCTGGCTGCGCCACATCTTCGCTGATGGCGGCTATGCTGGCGACAAATTGCGATCCGCGCTCGCCTCCATGGGAAAATGGACGATCGAAATCATCAGGCGGTCCGATACGGCGAAGGGCTTTCAGATCCTGCCGCGCCGCTGGGTGGTTGAACGGACATTCGCCTGGCTGGGACGGTGCAGGCGGCTCGCCAAAGATTGGGAAAAGTCCATTGCTTCCTCAACCGCATGGACATTGATCGCCTCGATCCGCATGCTCACACGACGGACAGCAAGGCATTGTCAAGCTTGAAAAACTTTCGGATCGGGCTCTCAGCAGCCAGGTCAGTGAATTCCTGACAAAACCGCGCCCCTGCATTTTTCTGAATACGCATCGGGTGGAATGGCGTGGCAACCCGAATTACGAAAACTGGACCCTTGGCCCCGTTGTTTCAAGCATGGATGAATTTGCCCTTACCCTTGACAGGGCCTTCCTCACGCATGCAAATTTCCTTGATCGACAAAAAGAGTATATACGCGATACGTTCGGGTTTGCGGCTCCGGAAGATACGGCGGCCAAAGGCGCGAAATCGATTATTGACTTTTTGAGGTTAATTGGTTGAACACCGCCCATTCGCCGTTTCAAGTTACGTCTGTGGAAGTCACATTACCGGAAATGATAAGCCTCCCGACCCCCTCCGATTCTGGTTTGCCGCGTCGTTACGGCGATTTTCCGACGTTCCCGGCAGCGCTGGATTATGCCGCACAGGGCAAGAGCGGCTTCAACATCTACTCTGGCAAGGGCGTACTGCTCGAAACGCTGCCTTACAGCACGTTGCGCGAACAGGCGATCGAGACGGCCAGGCGCCTGCTGTCGCTGGGGCTGGAACCGGGTGACCGTGTCGCCATCGTCGCCGAAAGCGATGGGGATTTCGCCCGTATTTTCTTTGGCTGCCAGTATGCAGGCCTTGTTCCTGCCGCCCTGCCGCTGCCGGTCGCATTTGGCGGGCGTGAAGGTTATGTGGGCACACTGCGTGGAATGATCGAAGGGGCCGCAGCCTCCGCCGTGGTCATTGCCTCCATCATTTCATCATGGACGGATGAGATCACCGCCGGGCTGGATCTGAAATTCTCCGGCACGCCAGCGGAACTGCTGGAAACGCCCATTACGGTCGAAACGCTGCCCTCGGTCCAGCCTGATGACCTGTCCTACCTGCAGTTTTCCTCGGGCAGCACCCGTTTCCCCATGGGAATCGCGGTTACCCAGCGTTCCGGCATGGCAAATGCCCATGCCATCGCCCTGAACGGGCTGAAGGTCCGGGAAACGGGCGATCGCTGCGTATCATGGCTTCCGCTTTATCACGACATGGGTCTGGTGGGCTTTTTCCTGACCCCCATGACATGTCAACTGAGTGTCGACATGCTGCCCACCCGCGAATTCGCGCGGCGCCCGCATGTCTGGCTGGATCTGATCAGCCGCAACCGTGGCACGATTTCCTACAGCCCGTCCTTTGGCTATGAACTGTGCGCACGTCGCGCCACCTCCATCGAGCTTGACCTGTCGTCATGGCGCGTGGCGGGTATTGGCGGTGACATGATCCGCTATCATATCCTTGAGGATTTTGCCCAGCGCTTTGCCTCGGTCGGGTTTGACAGCGGCGCGTTTACCGCCAGCTATGGCATGGCCGAAGCCACGCTGGCCATGAGTTTCGCACCGCTGGGTTCGGGCATCAGGACGGATACGATCGACCTGCGCGCACTGGAAACGCGGGGCGAAGCCATTCCTTCCAATGATCCTACGCGCGCCCTGCGCACCTTTGTCATCTGCGGTGAAGTCCTGCCGCGCCATGAACTGGAAGTCCGCGATCCGCAGGGCAACGTGCTGCATGACCGCCAGATCGGGGCCGTATTCGTACGCGGCCCCAGCCTGATGCAGGGGTATTTTCGCCGCCCGCAGGAAACCGCCCGCGTGGTGGATGCCAATGGCTGGCTGAATACCGGCGACCTGGGATACATGCTGGATGGACAGGTTGTCATAACCGGCCGCGCCAAGGACCTGATCATCATCAACGGCCGCAATATCTGGCCGCAGGATCTGGAATGGTCTGCCGAGACCGAAATCAGCAGCCTGCGCAGCCGCGATGTCGCTGTCTTTTCGGTTGACGAGGATGAAGGCGAGAAAATCGTGGCACTGGTCCAGTGCCGTGCCTCTTCCCCCGAAGCGCGTGAAACACTTAAAACCGAAACAGCCAACCTGTTCCGCCGGCAGCATGGGGTGGATGTCTCCGTCATTCTGGTGCCCCCCCATACGCTGCCGCAGACGTCATCGGGCAAGCTGACGCGTGCGCGTGCAAAGGCCATGCTGCTGTCTGGTGCGTTCCAGCCGCTGGAAACATCGTCGGTTTCCGTGGCCTGATGGAGCGGAGCCGCACGGCTCCCGTCCGGTCGGGCAAGAATGTAAAGCAGGACTGGCCAAAAACCTGTTTTTCGATCATAAGACTTCCGATCAGGGGACCGATTGCAGTCCCCGCTCCCCCGGTCATGGACTGTGGGGCAGGCCATTCATGCTGATCCCCTGCCTGTAAGCAGGCAGGACATGCCATAAGGATGTAGGAATGAGTGAAACGGTAGCGAGCGTCTCCGCGCTGATCGTGAAGACGCTGCTGGCGAACCCCAAGGTTCCCCGTGATATCAATGGCAGCAGCAAGATCGTCGAGGATCTGGCCTTTGATTCACTGGCCGTCATGAATTTTGTCATGGAAATCGAGGATACCCTCGACGTTTCTGTGCCGCTTGACCGGCTGGCGGATATCCGCACGATTGATGATCTGGCGGCCTGCATCGTCTCTCTCAAGCAGGCATCCTGATACACCATGTCAATTTTCTCGAAATATGAAGGTCTCGCGTCCGCCCTGTCGGCCGTGACGGCTGGCGGCGGACGCAATCCTTTCAACGTCGTGATCGAAAAGCCCATTTCCTCCACGGTCGGGCTGATCGAAGGACGTGAGACGCTTCTGTTCGGTACCAACAACTATCTCGGGCTGAGCCAGTCCCCCGCCGCGATCGAAGCTGCGGTGGAAGCCGCCAAGGCATATGGCGTCGGCACGACCGGTTCGCGTATCGCCAATGGTACGCAGGGGCTGCACCGCCAGTTGGAAGAACGGCTGTGCGCCTTCTTCCGCCGCAGGCACTGCATGGTGTTTTCCACCGGGTATCAGGCTAATCTGGGCACGATTTCCGCGCTTGCGGGCAAGGACGACTACCTCCTGCTGGATGCGGACAGTCATGCCAGCATTTATGATGGCAGCCGCCTTGGCCATGCACAGGTCATCCGCTTCCGTCATAACGATGCCGATGACCTGCACAAACGCCTGCGCCGCCTTGAAGGGACGCCAGGATCGAAACTGATCGTGGTCGAGGGCATCTATTCCATGATGGGCGATGTCGTGCCCATGGCCGAATTCGCGGCCGTCAAGCGGGAAACCGGTGCGTGGCTGCTGGCGGATGAGGCGCATTCCGTTGGTGTAATGGGCGAACATGGCCGTGGCGTGGCGGAAGCCGACGGGGTGGAGGATGATGTCGATTTCGTTGTCGGCACCTTCTCAAAAAGCCTTGGCACGGTCGGCGGTTACTGTGTGTCCAACCACGACGGGCTGGACCTGATCCGGCTGTGTTCACGTCCCTACATGTTCACAGCATCCCTGCCGCCTGAAGTCATCGCCGCGACCATGGCCGCGCTAACGGAACTGGAAAACAGGCCGGAACTGCGTGTGCGCCTTATGGATAACGCCCGCAGGCTTCATGCCGGGCTGCAGGCTGCCGGGCTGCGCACCGGCCCGCAGGCCAGCCCTGTCGTATCCGTCATTCTGGATGATGTGGCGGTTGCGGTCGCCTTCTGGAACCGGCTGCTGGATCTGGGGGGTTACGTCAACCTCAGCCTGCCGCCCGCAACGCCTGACCAGCATCCGCTGCTGCGGACGTCCGTCATGGCGACGCACACGCCGGAGCAGATAGACAGGGCGGTCGAAATCTTCGCCGTTGTAGCGGGCGAGATGGGTATCAATCGCGCCGCCTGAAAAAACCTGCCTGCCGTAATTTCCATAACAGATACGGCAGGCAGATCAGCGGATGCCGTTCCGAAAACGGCCCCAGCGGCAGTTCAATGCCGGAATGGCGCCTGATCTTCCATGCAAGATAGCGTGCTCCGCCTTCAAACGTAAACGCGGCCTTGAACAGGCGGCTGACATTCAGCACACGGCCCAACCGGCCGCGCAGCCACCAGCCTTCACGCATGGCCTGACGCAGTTCTGGTGTCAGCCGGGGCGACAGTTCGTCCCCCGTGCACGTAAAGGGCAGGCCATCGGCCCGCCATATATCAGGTAACAGGGTCCTGTACCGCGCCTCCTGCCCCTGCAGCAGACTCCTGGGCCTGTGCCCGTTCTCGACACGCAGTTCCGCGCCATAGGTGTGCGCGAACAAGGCCAGCCAGTAATCATCCGCCGTCCCGTGTGCAGGACCCAGTGCCGCAGCCCAGCGCCCGGCCTGCGCCACCGCGCGGATGATGCAGGCCAGAATGGCATCCGCCGCCTCCGGTCCCCTCACCCATACCAGTCGCACAGGCTGGCAGAAGCGCGCCCAGACCGTCGTATCCAATGTGGCGCGCCCAGTCATGCGCCGGAACTGTGCAATCGACAGGATTGCCACCTTGGCCCGGATGACGCGTCCCTCAATCGTAATTTCGTGATATTCCACATTGGGCGGCAGGATACGGTTGGCTTCACGTGACAGCGTGCCAGCAGTCCAGTCTTCCAGCCGTTCGACAATCACATAGAAATCCAGGATACCTTCCGGGTCTGGCGCGCGCAGGGCAGACCCATAAAAAATCACACCCAGCGGCTGCGTCCCGCCCAGCAGGCGCGTCACAAACCCGGTCACAAAGGGGGCGACCGGCTGAACCAGATCATGGGCCAGCAGGTGGGCGACCCGACCGGCTGCGGCAGTGCGGTCTGAAGGACTGGACTGGGGCATGGTCACCCTTCCTTACGCGTGAATGAAATCTATCGGGGCCGTCGCGGACAGCACGATCCGGCCAGCGGGACCGGGTGAAAACACCTCCCCATCCAGTACAAAATCGGATTCCAGCAGCATTTCAATGCGGTCCTCACACCCGCTGCAATAATCCGGATCCTGTCGCAGCCATGCCGGGTGCCGTCCACGCAGCAGCGCCCATGCCGCCGCCGCCAGTCGCGAAGGCTGGCCTGCAACATGAAGGAAGTTGATGACATCGTCACGCGTGCCAGGCGCGGTCCAGAACGGCCATATGCCGTGGGGCAGATGCTGCAGCGTCGTTGACAGGAACAGAAAGCAGTTGCCCTGACGCTGGATATGCGCCCCGGCCCGCATGACAAGCGCGTTGCCGCGCATCCATTCCTGCCGGGACCGCCGTGTCAGCAGATGCGCCACCGATGACAGGAACGAAACGACAACCGCCATTTCATGCGAATAATTGTTCAGGATCGCCGGCTGGTGGGCCAGTTCGATGCCGCGCGTAAACGCGGCAGCCCCATGGAACATGCCCACGACGGGCGCGCGACCGTCTGGTTCCGGCCATTCCACAACCAGCCCGCAGCGCCTGCGCACGTTCCGACGCAGCAGGCCCGATGCGTCCAGGCGCTGCAGGTGTTCCAGCGCCTTGATGCCACGCAGCCCGAAACCGACATCCCCCGCAATCAGATTGGTATTGCCGGATGGCAGGATGGCCAGGGCAGGCAGCCTGTCCGCTGGATAATGCCGGTGGATGGCAGTCAGGACGTCACTGACGGTCCCGTCCCCTCCATCTATGACGATACAGTCGGTCCCGCGCGACGCGAATTCCGCAATATTGGCATCCAGACGGGAACGGTCAGCCGGATCAACGAAGTTTTCTCCCAGCAGATCACGGGCTGTCTGGGCGTATAAGCTCCTGTCGCCCATGTTCCGCCGGCTGCGCGGGTTATAAACAAGCGCAAATCGTCCGGTCACTGATCATTCCATCCCTGTCTGAAATTTGACTTACAGGCCATAAGCAACCATCTGCCTTCTATTGCAAGGCACGAAAAGATAGAGCGCCCTCCCGCGCACGCAGCCATAACACATGTCGACAGCGGTACCGGCAGGCATGAGGCAAGGAAAGAGGTCAGCTTGAACACCATCACCATCGCGCATTTATCCGACCCCCACCTGCCCACCGAAATGGTGCCGCCGCGCGTGGGGGAACGACTTAACAAGCGCATGTTCAGCTATTTTTCGTGGAAAGGCCGCCGCCGCCATCTCCATCGCCCGGAAATCCTGGCCAAGGTCATGGCGGATATCGCAACCTGTCCGGTCAGCATGATCGCCGTAACGGGCGACCTGACCAATATGGGCCTGCCGGGGGAATGCAGGCAGGCACGACGCTGGCTGGAGCAGATGCCTGCACCGTGTACAGTCATTCCGGGGAATCATGACACCCTTGTGTATGACAGATGGCCCCAGACCTTGGGATTGTGGCAGCCATGGATGGGCCCCCTGCCGTTTCCCTTCGTCCGGCGGGTGGGAAACGTGGCGCTGATCGGGGTCAGTTCGGCAGTACCCACACCATGGTTCATGGCGACCGGAACCGTTGGCACGCGGCAGGCAGCCCGGCTGCGCGATATCCTGCGGGACACCGGCAGGCAGGGACTGTGCCGCATCGTCATGATCCACCACCCGCCGGTATCGGGACTGGCCATACGCCGTAAATCCCTGACGGACATACAGGATTTTGACTCCTGCATCGCTGCCGAAGGTGCGGAGATGATCCTGCACGGCCATACCCATACATCGACCCTGTCCTCCCTTCCCGGTCGCATGGGACCGGTGCCGGTCGTCGGGATCGCATCGGCTTCGGCACGTTCGTGTGATCCGCTGCGCGCGGCGGGATGGAACCGTATTTCGGTCACCCCGCATGACGCGGGTTACAGCCTGCATGTCGTGCGTCGTTTCTTCATGGCTGATGCGACGACAGGCACGGGGCAGGAAACTATTTTTGACCTGCCCTCTCCATCACAGTGTGGTTCCGGTGTAAGCACGCCTGCATGAGTCGCATGTCCTTGCCACATCGGATTGTAGGGAAACTCAGTCCCAACACAATGGACCGCTACCTGCTGCGTCAGGTCGTGCCGCCCTTTGCCATTGCGCTGGGCGTGGTCATGGCGGCCCTGCTGCTGGAGCGGCTGCTGGTCCTGTTCGACCTGCTGGCGGCCAATGGCAGTTCGATGAAAACCTTCGTCGCGCTGCTCAGCGATCTCGTACCCCATTATCTGGGCCTGGCGCTGCCTGCCGCCATGTGCGTCAGCGTATTTTCCGTGATCCGGCGCATGAGCGCCAACCATGAAATCGACGCGCTGACCGCGGGCGGGGTGTCGATCTTCCGCATATGCCAGCCCTTTGTCCTGACGGGGGCCATATTCGGCCTGCTGGCCTTTTCGCTGTATGGGTTCATACAGCCATACGCGCGTTACGATTACCGCTCGGCCTTCTATTTCGCCAGCCATGCGGGCTGGACGCCGCATCTGCAGTCCAAGATGTTCGCGGAATCGGACAATATCCTGCTGACGGCGGAAACGGTCGATCACGCCGGATCGCGCCTGTGGAATGTCTTTATCCGCGACCAGACGGACAAGGCGCATGTCCGCCTTATTTCTGCACAGAAAGGATATATCTATATCCCCGCGGATGGTTCGAAGATACGCCTTGACCTGGTCGATGGCACGATCGTGACGGACAGCGCCGACAAGTCTCCCTCCATTACGGAGTTCACGCGTACCACCCGCCTCATCTCGCCCGAAGCCAAGCTGGATGACGAAGCCTATCGCCGCCGTGGTGAAACAGAACGTGAACTGACCGTGCCGGAGCTGTATTACGGCATACGGCACGGCAACCCGTCCATCAGCCATTCCTACATGATTGCCGAACTGCATTTCCGTCTGGCCCGTACGGCGGCGATCCCGTTCATCCCCATCCTTGCCTGTGCACTGGCCGGCGTGCGCAAGCGGCAGAAGGGCAACCCCGGCCTTGCCATCGCCGCGATCACGCTGGTCGGCTTTGACCATACGCTGCAGATGGGAATGAGTTTTGTCGCCAACATGCATACGTCCCCGCTGCTGGTGATCTGGCTGCCCACGCTGGCATTCGCCGTGATCTGCGTCTGCATGCTGATCCATCAGGCAGGTGGCATCCGTGTCCTGCTGACCCGTGGTCCCGCCCTGCCGCCGCGCGAACTGTCGGCCGATGGGCTCCCGCGCCGCATTACGGAAGCCGGAGCATGAAATTCCGGCTACGCCTGGCCAGCGGCACGGTCCTGCTGGGCTACCTGTCGCGTGAACTGCTGTCCAAGGTGATGACAACCACCATTATCGTGGTGGCACTTATGGAAATCCTGGCGCTGCTGGAGCAGGTGACGGAAATCATGCACCGCCACCTTGGCCTGACGGGGGTGCTGTACTACGCGGTGATGCATATGCCGCTGCTGTTTGGCAACGCCATGCCCATTGCCGTGCTGATCGGCACGCTGCTGACGCTGCTGCAACTGACTACGTCGAACGAGATTTCGATCATGCGCGCAGCCGGCCTGTCCACGCCGGGACTGATCAAGCTGCTGCTGCCCACTGTCATCGCCCTGGGCGTTCTGTGCGGCATTGTCGATGACCAGGTCACCCCCAGAACGGAACAGGCCCTGGCGCAATGGTGGAACGCCACGTCCCCCAATGCGCCGAACGACTGGCACAACTACTGGATCAGGGCGAACAATGACCTGATAAACGTAAACTTTCTCAGTGCTGGCGGCGCGATGATGAAGCAGGTGACCGTCTATCACCGCGATCACCGCAACCTGCTGCAGAAAGTCACGACGCTGGCTGATGTGCACTATATTCACGGTCGCTGGTATGGTACGCCGACCCGCATCCTCAGCGTGGTCAGCCCCACGCGCGTGGACCTGCTGGATACCCCGCCCGGGCAGAGCATACGTCTGGACTGGCCTGCGTCCCTGACGCCGGGATACCTCATCCAGTTGACGGTCAGCTATACACAGTCCATCAACACAATGCTGGAGGAACAGCGCGGCGCGCTGCCTTCCAGCCAGTCCCCGTCCTTTTTCCTGACGGAAATACTGGGACGCATCATGTTACCCGTGACGTTCACGGTAATGCTGTTACTGGCCGTGCCGGTGGTCTATATCCCACCGCGGGCCGGAACGCGCAGTTGGCTGCCAATCTGGTGTCTGGGCGCGGGCCTGCTATTTATCGTATTTCAGGGGCTATTGCGCGCACTGGGAAATGCGGGAACATTGCCCTCGCTTATGGCGATATTCGTCGGGATCCTGATTTTCATCCTTGGCGTCATCACCGTGCTACTGAGGATCGAAGAGCGATGATTACGAATACCCTCAAAAACAGTTCCATCCGAACAGGACGCAGTTTCGACCTGGGCAAGATGAACCTGCGTCAGCTCTGGATTGCCTACCTGACCTACCCCACCATCCTGCTGTATTTTGCGCTGGCAATCGCCAGTTATGCGTTGATGGTCTATAATTTCACGTCGCTGGCACCGGTTGCGATCAGCATAGTGTCCGTCATACTGGTCTACCCGCTGGTGTGGTACGCCATTCATCGCTTCATCCTGCATGGACGGTTTCTCTATCGCATGAAATGGAGCGCCACGCTGTGGAAGCGCATCCACTTCGATCACCACCAGGATCCCCACCTGCTTGATGTGCTGTTCGGTTCCCCGCTGAACACCATTCCCACGATCGCCATCGTCACCATTCCCATCGGTTATGCCATTGGCGGCACGGCAGGGGCGGCGGCGGCCTTTGGCGCGGGGCTGACCATTACGTGCATCTATGAATTCTTCCACTGCATCCAGCACCTGAACTACAAGCCGCGTATGGGCTGGATCCAGCGGATGAAGCAGCGCCACGTACTGCATCACTTCCATAACGAAAACGGCAATTACGGCATTACCAGCTTTGTGGCGGACCGCCTGTTCCGTAGCTATTACACCGATGCCCGTGGGTGCCCCCGCAGCCCGACGGTGTTCAACCTTGGTTATGACGTGAAAGAGGCCAAGCAGTATCCATGGGTAATGGAGGAAACCGGTTCCCCCCCGCGTGACCGGCCTGATGGCGCAAACACCATCCGTAACGCGGCGTGAACGCGCAGATGGGACTGAATGTTCTCATACTGGCGGGCAGTCGGCCGGGTCGTCCCGACCCCATGGCGCAGGCGGCAGGGATTTCCCACAAGGCCATGCTGCCGGTATGCGGCATTCCCATGATCAATCGGGTCATTAGGGCCCTGCAGGCGGTCGAAGGCATCGGCAGGATTGCCGTCTGTATCGAACGGCCTGAGGTGCTCTCCGGTGCCGTCCCGGACAATGTGACCTTCATTCCCCCCGCAGCAGGCCCCAGCGCCAGTGTCATGCGGGCGCTGGACACGCTGGGCACGCCCCTGCTGGTCACCACTGCCGACCATGCCCTGCTGCAACCAGGCTGGGTCCACGCCTTCGTGCAGGGGGCGCAGGACAGTGGCTGTGACGTCGCCGCCGGAATCGCGATGGAGCCGGATATCCTGCGCGATGTGCCAGGCACCAGACGCACCATGATCCGGCTGGCGGATGGCGCGTTTTCGGGCTGCAACATGTTCCTGTTCCGTACGCCGGCCGCCGGTGGCGTAATCCGGCTGTGGCAGAAACTGGAAGCCGACCGCAAGCACCCGTTCAGGATGGCGCGCACCCTGGGGGCGGGAATCCTGCTGCGGTTCGTCCTTCGTCGCCTGACGCGGGCAGATGTCTGCCGACGCATCGGGCAACTGTCACATGCGCGGGTCGTCATGGTTCCACTGCCGGACGGGCGTGCCGCGGTCGATGTGGATAAACCCGCCGACCTGGAACTGGTGACCCGGCTGCTCTCCGCCCCCCCGGCCG
Organism: Komagataeibacter oboediens; assembly: GCF_003207815.1. GTDB lineage: Bacteria > Pseudomonadota > Alphaproteobacteria > Acetobacterales > Acetobacteraceae > Komagataeibacter > Komagataeibacter oboediens. The sequence goes on from NZ_NKTX01000009.1 coordinate 11,116, forward strand.
CCTGACCGGTCCGGACGGCCCATGCCCCGCCCGCCCGCGCCACAGGTCCAGTCCGCCATCCGCACCGGCGCAAACCGGATGTGCAGGCTGCATGGCTGGGCGGTGCTGCATGAATTCAGCCTGCCGGACCGCAGGCGCGCCGATATCATGGCCCTGACGCCCAAAGGCCATTTCATCTGTATCGAGATCAAATCCGGACTGCCCGATTTCCGTGCCGACCAGAAATGGCAGGATTACGTGCAGTGGTGCGACCAGATGTATTTTGCCGTCAATCAGGACTTTCCCCAGGCCGTTCTGCCACAGGACACCGGCCTGATCATGGCCGCGACGGATCACGGCGTGGACGGGATGGCTGCCTGTGTTGACTGTGCCATCCTCCGTCCCTCCCCGCTGGCCACGCTGGCCCCTGCGCGACGAAAGCAACTTACGTTACAGTTTGCCATGCAGGCCGCTGAACGGTTAGGCAGGATGGAAACGCCCCAAGTGGACCGCGCGGTGAAAACGGCGTTACGCGTGGACTAGGATTTTCATACCCCAAAAGAAAGCTACCCCATGACACAGGCCATTCTGACCCGTTTTGAAGCCGCCCGCTCGGTGGTACGTGATGCCGCGGACCTCGCCATGAAAATGCGCCCGGCGCCCGGCGGCCCCAAGGGCACGCAGAAAAGCGCGCAGGACTGGCTGACGGAAACCGACGGCGCGGTGGAGGCCTTCATATCCGAACGAATCGGCATGCTGTTCCCCGAAGACGGCTTCCAGGGCGAGGAGGAAGGTCGCACCCGCACCGGCACCCTGCGCTGGGTGGTGGACCCGATTGATGGCACATCCAATTACGCGCGCGGTCGCAACCGATGGTGCATCTCGCTCGGCCTGATGGATGGCGACATGCCTGTTGCCGGCATTATCGAAGCCCCCATGCTGGGCGAAACCTATACGGCGGTGCGTGGGCATGGCGCGTTCCTCAACGGTCAGCGCATCCATGCATCCCCGGTTACCGACACCGCATCCTCCCTGATCGAGATGGGATGGAGCAACCGCGTGCCCCCCGGCGTATTCCAGCAGAAGATCGACGCGATCCTGAACCTTGGCGCCATGCCGCGGTCGGGCGGGTCCGGTGCCATCGCCCTGGCAGAAGTCGCGTGCGGGCGTCAGGACGGGTATCTGGAAATCTGCATCAACCTGTGGGATGTGGCCGCGGCCCTCGTGCTGCTGGATGAAGCCGGGGCGCGTGTATCGCCCTTCCTGCGCGACGGCGGACTGACGGGAGGCGTCTGTATTCTGGCAGCCGCACCGGGCATTGCCGATGCACTGTCGAACGCAGTCGGGGTCTCCCTTAAATAACCGCAATATATGGCTGTATCGTGCCACATGGGCTTGCCTTATGGACCATGATTCAGCCATGAAAACGGACCACTCCAAGGCACGGGCCGTTTTGGTGGATCTGCCGTTACGAATCGGAAAGGGAGCATGGGTTTGCACAAGTTTCATCTCATCAGGACATCACTCGCCACCCTGGCCCTGATGATACCGCTGCACACGGCCATGGCCGCCAGCATGGAAGAAGAACAGAGCCTGGTGGACCGCGCCACCTTGACCGTTCGTGACATGTTTTCCACCGCAACTGCAGGCAGCAAGGTGACCCGTTACCTTGCCGAAGCGCGCGGGGTCATTGTCTGCCCGTCCGTCTTCCGTATGTCGATCGCCTTTGGCGGCGGCGGGGGGGGCTGTGTTTTCCTGACGCGTGATGCGCATGGATCATGGTCCGACCCGGCGTTCTACCGTATGTCGTCGGCCAATTTCGGCCTCCAGCTGGGCATGCAGGATGTCGAGGTCATGCTGTTCGTCATGACTGACGATGGCGTGCAGTCCCTGCTGGACAGCCAGATGAAGCTGAGCGCGGATGTCGGCACGTCATTCGCGTCCTCCGGGTCCGGACTGGAAAGCGGCACGGCGGGCGAGCACAATACCAGCATCAAGGGCGTACAGAAATCCAAGGGGCTGTTTGCCGGTGCGGCCCTTGGCGGGTCCAAGATGCGGGTCAACAGTGCCGCCAACCGGGCCTATTACAACCAGATTGTCGGGCCGGAAGATATCGTGGTCTCCATGCGCGTCAACAACTCCGGCGCGGACCCGCTGCGCTCTGCCCTGAGTGAAGTCCTGACCACGGCCCAGAGCCGCCCGGACAAGACCAGCGGCCAGACCACCACCACGAATACCACCACCCAGACACAGCCTGTCGCCACGGCCCCGTCCGGATCGGTCAGCAGCCAGAGCCTGCCGCCCCAGTAACAGCCATCGCAATAGCCAGACAGCCCCCCTTACCGGGGGGCAACTGCCTGCACACGCCTGCCGGCCCGATATGCGGATACATTGCGGTTATGATCCCCCAGCGTCGCCGCAAAATCGTGGCCACCTTGGCCGTTCGCCACAAAATACAACTGATCACCAGGCGCCGGGTGGGCTGCCGCCTGTAGCGCAGCCTGCCCCGGTGAACAGATGGGCCCCGGCGGCAACCCCGCAATCACATACGTATTATAAGCCGTAGGCTGCATAAGGTCGGCATGTGACAGGGCATGGCCCAATGGTCCGGCCCCCTGATTCAGCCCATACACCACGGTCGGGTCGGATTGCAGTTTCATGCCCTGATGCAGGCGGTTCAGGAATACGCGCGCCACCATTGGTCGTTCCGCCGGGTTTCCTGTCTCCCGTTCGATCATGGATGCCAGAACCAGCAGGTCCTGGCGGTTCATGATGGTGGGGTCCACGTCCCGCCCCTCCCATGCCTGATCCAGCGCACGATCCATGGCATGCTGCATGCGGGACAGCATCTGCGCCCGCGGCATGCCCCATTCATAATCATAGGTCAGCGGCATGACCGACCCTTCAGCAGGAAACGGAAAGCTGCCATCCATATACGGTGCATGTTCCAGCAGGTTTGCAATCTGGATCGCGGACAGGCCTTCGGGCACCGTCAGCCTGTGCACCACCGGCCTGCCATGACGCAGCACGAACAACGTCTGCTGTATGGACGCATGAGCGGGGAAAACCAGTTCGGCAGCATGAAATGCCCCATCCACGCGGGTCAGGGCCGTTGCGGCTTCAAACACGTTCCGGGTCAGCACCCCGGTATCCAGAACGCCCGCCTGCTGCAATGTCAGCAGGACCTGTTCCGTGCCACCGTGCGGAATGACGACCGTACGCTCTTCAATCAGGGGACCGGGGGCTTCATACTGTCGCACCCCGACAAAGACGATACCCAGAGCAGACACGACCAGCACCAGAAATACCAGTCCAAGTGCAGCCAGAACCCTGCGCACGCCCTCTCCTTACTCCTGAGATGTTCCTGAAATGAAAAGGGCGCCTGCAGGCGCCCCGGTTTCACACGCCGCGCAGGATCACGCTGGCATTGGTTCCGCCAAACCCGAAACTGTTGGACAGGATCGTATCGATCCTGCGTTCCTGTGCCGTGTGCGCAATCCGGTCGATCACGCTTTCACGCGACGGATTATCCAGATTGAGCGTTGGCGGCGCGACATTGTCGCGAATGGCCAGGATGGAATAGATCGCTTCCACAGCACCAGCCGCTCCCAGAAGGTGCCCCGTGGCAGATTTGGTGGACGACATGGCCAGATTGCGCGCGTCATCACCAAACAGGCGTTCAACCGCGTCAAGTTCCAGGTCATCGGCCATGGTTGATGTGCCATGGGCGTTGACATACTGGATATCAGCAGGCGTCAGGCCCGCGCTGCGCATGGCGTTCTGCATGGCGCGGAAGGCACCTTCATGCCCTGCTGCCGGGGCCGTGATATGGTGCGCGTCACCAGACATACCGTAGCCGATGACCTCGGCATAGATCTTGGCGCCACGAGCCTTGGCGTGTTCGTATTCTTCCAGCACCACGATACCGGCACCTTCACCCATCACGAAACCGTCGCGGTCACGGTCCCACGGACGGGATGCCTTTTCCGGGGTATCGTTAAAATGGGTGGACAGCGCCTTGGCGGAGCAGAAACCCGCAATGCCCAGAGGGCACACGGCGGCTTCGGCGCCACCGGCAACCATGACGTCCGCATCCCCCAGCATGATCATGCGGGCCGCGTCGCCAATGGCATGCACACCCGTGGCGCAGGCCGTAACAACCGAATGGTTCGGTCCCTTGAATCCGTATTTGATGGAGACATGCCCCGAGACCAGATTGATCAGGGCGGACGGAATGAAGAAAGGCGACAGGCGACGCGCCCGCCCTTCCTTCACCGTCACGGATGCCTCGTAAATGGTCTGTAGACCACCGATACCCGCGCCAATCATGACGCCGGTGCGGCAGCGGTCTTCTTCCGATTCCGGCTTCCAGCCCGAATCCTCGACCGCCTCGGTCGCGGCGACAAGACCAAGATGGATGAAACGATCCATCTTTTTCTGGTCCTTGACCGGTACCCAGTCCGAAAGGGTCAGGCCGCCACTTTCCGTTGGCCCCGCGGGCACTTCACCCGCAACCTGTGCCGGCAGGTCGGACGCGTCGAACGAAGAAATGCGGCCAAAGCCGTTTTCCCCGGCCACAAGGCGTGACCAGTTCCGCTCCACACCCAGTCCGAGAGGGCTGACAATGCCCATACCGGTTACGACAACGCGCCGCTGTCCAGACGTTAATCCGGTAGACTGCATCAACCCGTCCTGCTCCTGAAAGTAACGATACCTGACTGAATTCGTGTAATTATGATCGGAAACAGACCGATCAGGCAGCTTTCTGCTTCTCGATGTAGTCGATCGCGTCCTTCACGGTCGTGATCTTTTCGGCTGCGTCTTCGGGGATCTCGACGCTGAACGCTTCCTCAAACGCCATGACCAGTTCAACCGTGTCCAGGCTGTCCGCGCCCAGATCATCGATGAAAGAGGCGTCGGGGGTAACCTTGCTTTCGTCCACACCAAGGTGCTCGACTACGATCTTCTTAACCTTATCGGCGATTTCGCTCATCTGTCTCTGCTTCCTGTCTGCCCCTGAAAGAAACGGGCGGTTCGAAACGTGTTCGTCGTGTAACGTCCCTGCAAACCAGTGTTGCACACCAGCCCGCTTCGGACGAAGCTGCGGGCGATTAGCACGGTTTTGATGCGATCGCCAAGGCGGCGAATGCATTTCCTGTCTGCTTGCCCCGCAATTAAGGGGACAGCGCGGCTGTCAGGACTATCTTTTTTGTCACTTCCGGCCTGCTGTCCAGCAAAATATCACATCTGTCAGACCATCGCCATGCCGCCGTTGACGTGGATCGTGGCCCCGGTGACCCACCCGGCCTCGTCCGAGGCAAGGTAAACCACGGCCGGGGCGATGTCCGTCGCCTGGCCCATGCGGCCAAGGGGAATGGATCCGACCAGCTTTTCCTTCTGCGCATCCGGCAGGACATCGGTCATGGCGGTCTGCACGAAGCCCGGCGCCACGGTATTGACGGTCACGCCACGGCTGCCCGCTTCCTGCGCCAGCGACTTGCCCATGCCGATCATCCCGGCCTTGGCGGCGGCATAATTGGCCTGCCCCGCATTGCCCGTCACCCCCACGACGGAAGCGATGTTGACAATCCGCCCCGCCCTGCGGCGCAGCATGCCCTTCAGGGCCGCGCGGCACAGCCGGAAGGGAGCGGCCAGATCAACGTCCAGCACACGGTTCCAGTCCTCGTCCTTCATCCGAATCGCAAGCGTATCACGCGTCAGCCCGGCATTGTTGACCAGAATGGCCAGTGGCGCACCGGCCTTTTCCTCGGCGCAGGCGACCAGCGCGTCAGCCGCCGCCGCATCCGACAGGTCAGCGGGGCAGACATGCAGCCGGTCCGCGCCACCTTCCGCGCCGATGGATGCCGCCACGTCTTCCAGCACCGCCTGCCGGGTGCCCGACAGCACCACGACCGCACCCTGTGCATGCAGTGCGCGCGCGATCTCGCGCCCGATTCCACCCGATGCCCCGGTAACCAGAGCAACCTTTCCGTCCAGCCTGAACATGACCTGTCCGTTCCCTTCGGTATCCATCAACAAAACACGATCCCACGGCCGGGGCCGCAGGACAGACGCCTCTCTCAGCGCGCGGCCAGATAGGCTTCGATATCGGCCGGGGTCCCGACCGGACGGGTGGCCACATCGCCATTGATCCGCTTCACCAGACCCGACAGCACCTTGCCCGAACCGATTTCGACAAAGCTGTCGACACCCATGGCCACCATCGCATCCACGCTTTCACGCCAGCGCACGGTGCCGGTCACCTGACGCACCAGCAGGTCGCGGATCGTGGCCGGATCCGTAACCTTGGCCGCCGTCACGTTCGCCACCACGGGCACGACCGGCACCTTGATGTCGGTATCGGCCAGCGCCGCGCGCATTTCCTCCGCCGCAGGGGCCATCATCGAACAGTGGAACGGGGCGGACACCGGCAGCTTGAGCGCGCGCTTGACACCCTGCGCCCTGGCCAGCGCGATCACGCGGTCAATTGCCGCCATTTCCCCCGCCACGACCACCTGGCCGCCGCCATTGTCGTTCGCGACCTCGAGTACCTGCGTATGGACCTTCCCCGCGTCATCGGTAAAGGTCGCGGCTTCCGCGCACAGGCTGGTGGCGCGTTCCATATCCATGCCCACACCGATCAGGGCCGCCATGCCCCCCATGCCCGGCGGCACGGCCTTCTGCATGGCATTGCCGCGCAGGCGCAGCAGGCGGGCCGTCTGGGCCACACCCAGCGCACCTGCCGCCGCAAGGGCCGAATATTCGCCCAGCGAATGCCCGGCTACCAGCGCTACGTCCCGTTTAAGGTCCACGCCCCCCTCGCGCTCCAGCACCCGCAGGACGGCAAGCGAGACCGCCATGAGCGCGGGCTGGGCATTGTCAGTGCGGGTCAGGTCCTCCATCGGGCCATCGAACATGAGTTTCGAGAGATGCTGTCCCAGCGCGTCATCCACTTCCTGGAACACTTCCCGCGCAGGGGCGAATGCCTCGGCCAGATCGCGTCCCATTCCAACAGACTGACTTCCCTGACCGGGGAAAACAAAGGCTTGCACAGGCATGACTTCCATCCACACTCATATTGTTTTTCGGTTCATCCGCGTGATGCGGGTTGCGGCAGGCAGTGTCAATCACCATCCCGCCATCCGCGTAGCCGGTAACCGGCCAGCAGCAGCGCATCCCAAGGCAGCGCCGCCCCTTCACGTAGCCGCCAGAACCACCGCCTGCCCACACCACGGGCCGCAGGCACGGGGGGCGGGGGCACACGCACCACACGCCATCCCATCATACGCATGAGCAGCAGGCAGCGCGGCAGGTGGTAGGCACTGCTGGCCACGGCCACCGGCCCTGCATGTCCCCGCCGCCGCAACAGCGCCGAACACCGGATGACCGAGGCCAGCGTATCCGGTGCCGTATCCTCCACCACCACGCCGTCAGGCGGGACACCAGCGGCATGCAGCATATCGGCCATGACGGCCGCCTCCCTCCGCCCCGAGGGTGGTGAGGGGCCTCCTGTGGGCACGTACATCACCCTGCCCTGCCGCGTGCCAAAGGCATGCGCCGCCGCCACCCGCAGCCGCAACGTGCGCGTGGGCGTGCCGTCAGGTTTCAGCTTCGCGCCGAATATGACGACCGGCAGCGCATGGTCCACCATGGTCAGCGCGGTGCGCGCAGCAGCACCCGGTTCAGCGATTCCAGCGTGGTGAAGACCTGTTCCCAGACCTTTGCAAAGCGGCTGGCGGACAGGCCGCGCGTTTCCATGATCGCTCCGATCTCGCCCACCGTGCGCTCCCCATCGATCAGGGGCAGGATACCGCGCGTCTGCGGCGGCACGGCGATTGCAACCTGCAACGTGCCAAAAGCAAACGGCAGCCGGTCGTTGCCGCCGATCATACGGGCAAGTTCGATGCCCGGGATTTCACGCATGACGGGCACCGCATCCGCCGCCATGGCGTCGGCGCGGGTCACGGGCTCGCCCGCACGGCGGACATAGGCGACATGGGTGGCCATGTTACCCGCCACGTCCTCCGCCACGGCCTGACGTGCGCGTTCGGGCAGTGCCGCAATCCGGTCGCGCAGGCGCGGGTCAGGCAGCAGCAGGGCGGGATCGTAACGGGCCGGTTCCATCAGGCACGTGGCAGCCAGCCCCGCGCGGTCCAGCAGGCCATGGAAGGCCGTGATGTCATAGGCACGGTCACGCGGGTTGAGCAGCAGGTCATACAGCCCCGCATCCCCCCCGGTCAGATGATCACCAAAATTACCATTCTGCCGCAGCCATGCCGTGGCGGGCAGGTGCCGCATGACGCGGCGCGCCACGTCCAGCCGCTGCCCCGGCGCATCCGCCACCGGGGCCAGCCGCTCCAGCGCGTCCTGCAGCATGTACACGCCCGTGCGCCCGTACGGGGCATAGACCATGAGGCCCATCCCCCCACCGGGGGCCAGCACGCCCTCCAGCGCCGCAAGCCCGGCATCCGGGTCAGGCAGGTGATGCAGTACGCCACAGCAGTCGATATAGTCGAACGGTCCGGGCGCAACCGAAGCAAGGCTGGTCAGGTCGCCACGCACGAAGCGCATGTTTTCCAGACCACGCACCTGCGCCCGCGCCCGCGCCGTTTCCAGCGCCACGGTGGAACGGTCCAGGCACAGCACCTCCCCCGCCCGTCCCGCGCGCGCCATGTGGGTGGCCAGCATGATGGCCCCGTCCCCCGTGCCACACCCCGCCACCAGAACCCGCAGGGGTACTGACTGCGGCCGGGTGGCCCCGAACACCCAGTAATCGATTTCGCGCAGGTGGCTGGGACTGCCGATCAGCAGACGGCTCTTTTCCTCACGCGGGTCGCGGGCGGGATAGGGATACTGCTCGTACTGGGCCTGAAGGCCTGCATCACGTGCATCATGGGCGGGCAGGACATCGGTTTCATGCTGGCTCATGACGGGGCCTCAGCGCGGCAGCAGCTTGCCGCGCTGCCATGCCTCGGCCGCCTCATCGGCACTCATGCCGTCAAAGCGCATGGCATGATCCAGCGCACTGACCACCTTGTTGCCCAGCGTCAGTTCATCCAGTTCGTCCAGCAGGTCCTGATCCATGTCCCCCCTGATGGCGGAACGCAGCAGGATGCGGGCGTCCTGTTCAGCCCCGAACGTCCCCTTCGGGTCATCCAGCTGCACAAGGCGCTGCCCGTAATGCAGGAAGGACGGCTGCCAGGTCGGGATGATTTCAGGCAGGCCACCGGCAAGGATATGGGCCGCGTGGTCACAGGCTTCCGCGTCGGGACGGCTGGCGATGGTGTATCCCGCTTCCGTCAGGTTGTAGGCGGCGACAACCTGACGCACGCGGTCAAGGATGGATTCCGGGGTCACGATCTCACGGCCGATGGGGCAGCCCTCGCCCGCCAGCTGGGCCACCGACGTGATGCCGGTTGCCGCCGCTTCGGGCACGCACCAGCCAAAGGCGGGACGGTAGAGCTGGCCAAACGCCTCCATGCCCAGATCGGGGGCAAGGAAGGCCGCATCGACATCCGGCAGCCATGCGGACACGAACAGGTCCACATCGCCACGGCGCATGTGTTCCACCATTTCGTCACGGGCAGCCACGACATATTCGATTTCAAGTTCATAGGCTTCCAGCACGCGCGCCACGGCCGCCGCCGATGCCTGCTGCAGGGTGTTGTCCAGATGACCCAGGGTCACGGTTGTCATGTAATCTTACTCCATTGATGGGAATGTGCCCGGCGTGTCAGCCCTGCTGCAGGGGCACGCGCAGGCGACCGGTCCGGACCGGGGCCTTGGGCTGGGGATGCGCGGAAGGAAGGGCATAATCGAACACGAGGGTGCTGACGATGAAGGGGGCCGCGAATTTCTTGAAGGCTTCGTGCGCAGGATCGAAATAGGCCGGATCGGTCACGACGGGACGGCCGACATAATAATTGCGGTCGCCTTCCGAACGGAATGTGACCACGAAGGCCTGCTGCAGCCCTTCATCCAGACCTTCACCACTCATCTGCGCCCCCGTCTCGATGGAGGTGACGACGGGGCTGCCATCGCTGCGCCGGGAAATCTGGCGCAGCGCCATGAAGCGGCGTACGACCTCTGCGCGCTGGGCATCGGTAATGGTGGGCAGGAACCGGAACATGACGATATGCCGCACCGTGCCCTGATGGAACGTGGGTGCCGTGAAGTGCAGCAGTCCGACCTGGGATGCGATCAGCCTCTCGGCATGGGCGGCGTCGCTGATCTGGGCTTCGGGCGGTGTATCCGTCCCCGCCGTATCGGGGGCGGCGGGTGCATCCGCCCGCGCCGTACCCGCCACAAGCAGACAGCCTGCCGCCAGAAGGGCAAGATACCCCGTCTTCATGTCCCGAAACTTCATTATGTCTGTCTTCATTCCTGTCTGTCGTGTGGATGCGCTCAGGCCAAGGCCATGACCCGCGCAAATTTGCGCTGGCGCATCATGAGCAGGCGATACACCGCCCGCGCGATCAGCGCATGCAGCCGCCCGTGCGGCGTCCAGCCGATGGTCTTGAGGATCATGCCCGTCACCCGCACGGCATGGCGCGGCTGGTAAAACCGCAGCGCGCGCGACATGTAGGCGGCAATGCAGCGCTTGTGGTCATAGGGCACGGTGCTGGGTTCATTGGTGGTATGGAAGGCAGAGGCCAGTTCGTCATCCTCGCTTTCCGTCACCCGTCCCAGCGCAATGCGCGTGCGCTGCCATACCCCAAGGTGCTCGCGCCGCAGGTAGCGGTGCATATGATCATAGAACAGCTTGAAATGGCGGTATTCATCCGCCGCAATCTGGCGGCATATCGCCTTGAGCACCGGTTCGTCCGTCGCATCGGCCAGTGCGGTATAGAATGACGATGTTCCTGTTTCCACCATGCAGCGCGCAATCAGTTCCCCCGTGCGCGACCCGCGGATGGAGGCATCGACATCCAGATCCAGCCTGTAGGACTGCCGGTACCGGTCAAACGCCGCCATGTAGTCCCATGACGGGTCCGCCAGCATGGCCCACCGGCCCAGCGCGTCGCCATGCTGGACCTCTTCCTGCGCCCAGTTATCCGCCGCCCTGCTGAAATCGGGGTCATCGGCGAACACGTTCTTCAGATAACAGGCATAATCCAGGCCATTCCGTTCCACGACCGATGCGGCCTTGACCAAGGGGACAATGTCAGGGTCCACACGTCGCGGATCGAAACGGTCCCAGTTCATCTGTTCAATGCGCCAGTGTTTCATCGCTACCTGTCTTCTGCATTTTCTCCATGACGGCGCGCCGCGCGTGCCACTGTTGGAGAGGACATGACACATGTTTCATGATTACGCCAATCCCGCATCCATCCCACCCCTGTCATTCCGGGGCCATATCGTGCTAGGGGCGTAGCCCGACACCGCCAATAAGAACGACAGATTGGGTCGCCAAAATGAATATTCACGAATATCAGGCAAAGGCGCTTCTGCGCTCCTACGGCATGCCCGTGCCTGAAGGACGTGCCGCCACCACCGTTGCGGAAGCTGCCGCCGCCGCCAGCGCCCTGGACGCGCCCGTTACCGTGGTCAAGGCGCAGATCCACGCCGGTGGCCGCGGCGCCGGGCATTTTGCGGGCAAGCCCGAGGGCAAGGGCGGCGTGCGCCTGGCCCGCAGCGCAGACGACGTGACCGACGCGGCACAGGCCATGCTGGGCGAAGTGCTGATCACCAAGCAGACCGGCCCCGCGGGCCGCCTTGTCCGCACGCTGTATATCGAATCCGGCTGCGACATCGCGCGCGAACTGTATTTTTCCATGCTGGTTGATCGCAGCACCGGCCAGATCGTCATTGTTGCCTCCCCCGATGGCGGCATGGAGATCGAGGACGTGGCGGCCCGCACGCCTGAACGCATCCTCAAGGAATATATCGACCCGGCCAAGGGCCTGTGTGATTACCAGTCACGCGACGTGGCCGTGCGCCTTGGCCTGAAGGGGCGCGAGATCAGAGCGTTCCAGAACGTCGTGCGTTCCGCCTACAACGCCTTTACCGGCCTTGATGCCGCGATCGTGGAAATCAACCCGCTGGTCGTGACCGGGGCGGGCGACCTGCTGGCGCTGGACGCCAAGATGTCGTTCGATGAGAACGCACTGTTCCGCCACCCTGACCTTGCCAGACTGCGCGACGTGCATGAAGAAGACCCGCGTGAGCGTGAAGCCGCCGAATACGGGCTGGCCTACGTCGGGCTGGATGGCAATATCGGCTGCATGGTCAACGGCGCGGGCCTGGCCATGGCAACGATGGACATCATCAAGATGGAAGGCGAGGAACCCGCCAACTTCCTTGATGTCGGTGGCGGCGCGTCCAAGGAACGGGTGGCGGCAGCCTTCCGTATCCTGATCGGTGACCCCAAGGTGCGCGGCATCCTGGTCAACATCTTCGGCGGCATCATGCGCTGCGACGTGATTGCGGAGGCCATTATCGCCGCATCGCACGAAACCAGGCTGAACGTGCCGCTGGTCGTGCGCCTGGCCGGCACGAATGTCGAACGCGGCAAGGCGCTGCTGGCTGAATCCGGCCTGACCATCATCCCCGCCGATGATCTGGGCGATGCCGCCCGCAAGATCGTATCCGCCGTCCGTAATGCGGGAGCCTGAGTGAATGTCCATTCTCGTCAACCAGTCCACCAAGGTGATCACGCAGGGCTTTACCGGCGCGCAGGGCACCTTCCATACCGAACAGGCCATTGCCTATGGCACCCGCATGGTCGGCGGCGTCACGCCGGGCAAGGGCGGCAGCCTGCATCTTGGCCTGCCGGTATTCGACACCGTGGCGCAGGCGCGTGAGGCCACGGGGGCCGACGCCTCCGTCATCTACGTGCCGCCCGCCGGTGCGGCGGATGCGATCCTTGAGGCAATCGCCGCCGGTATCCCGCTGATCGTGTGCATTACCGAAGGCATTCCGGTGCAGGACATGGTGCGCGTGCGTGCCGCCCTTGAACGTTCCGACAGCCTGCTGGTCGGTCCGAACTGTCCCGGCATCATCACCCCCGATGAATGCAAGATCGGCATCATGCCCGGTCCGATCCACCGCCGGGGCCATGTTGGCATCGTCTCGCGCTCGGGCACCCTGACCTATGAGGCCGTGGCCCAGACCTCCGCCATCGGGCAGGGACAGAGCACCTGCGTCGGCATTGGTGGTGACCCGGTCAAGGGCATGGACTTTACCGATGTGCTGGAACGCATGATCGCGGACCCGGATACGCATTCCATCGTCATGATCGGCGAAATCGGCGGCACGTCCGAAATCGAGGGTGCCGAACTGATCCGCGCCAGCGGCACACGCAAGCCGGTGGTGGGCTTCATTGCAGGCGCCACCGCCCCCCCGGGCCGCCGCATGGGCCATGCGGGCGCCGTCATTACCGGCGGACACGAAACCGCCAGCGCCAAGATCGAGGCCCTGCGTGAAGCGGGCATCCATGTCGCCCCCAGCCCCGCCGAACTGGGCACGACACTGGCGCGCGTGCTGGGCTGATCCCCCGTTCCGGCGATGGCCCCATAATAATAAAAGTATGGTCATCGCCGGTTTTGTATGGCACAGTCGGAAGCGTTTTCCACCTGACCACCAGAGGATCCAGACCGATGCCCGATGGGAGCAGCCCGGACACCCTGTCCATGCACGCCGGGGCCACCAGCCTGCCCCCCATAAGGACAGACTGGACGCGTGATGAAGTCGCGGCCCTTATGGCCCTGCCGTTCCCGGACCTGATCTATCGGGCGCAGACGGTACATCGCGCCCGCTTCGATCCCACGGAAATGCAGATTTCCACCCTGCTGTCGATCAAGACCGGCGGATGCCCCGAAGACTGTGCCTACTGCCCGCAAAGCGCCATGCATGAAGATGGCGGCGTCAAGGCCAGCCGCCTGATGGCGGTGGAAGAGGTGCTGAAGGAAGCCCGTGCGGCAAAGGCTGCCGGGGCCGCGCGCTTCTGCATGGGGGCCGCATGGCGCAGCCCCAAGGACCATGACCTGGATACCGTGTGCGCCATGGTCGAAGGCGTCAAGGCGCTGGGATTGGAAAGCTGCGTGACGCTGGGCATGCTCGACAACACGCAGGCACACAAACTGAAGTCCGCCGGGCTGGATTACTACAACCATAACATCGACACCTCGCCCGAATATTATGGCGACATCATTTCCACCCGTACCTTTCAGGACCGGCTGGATACGCTGGAAAACGTGCGCGATGCCGGGATCAATGTCTGCTGTGGCGGCATTGTCGGCATGGGGGAAGACAGCACGGACCGCGCTGGCATGATCGCGGCGCTGGCCAGCCTGCCCCGCCACCCCGAAAGCGTGCCGATCAACATGCTGGTCCGGGTGGAGGGGACGCCGCTGGCGGACAGGTCTGACGAAACGGTCGACCCGATCGAATTCGTCCGCACCATTGCCGCCGCCCGCATCACCATGCCCGCCAGCCGCGTGCGTCTTGCCGCAGGCCGCGAGGACATGACCGATGAGGCCCAGACACTGTGCTTCCTTGCTGGCGCCAACTCCATTTTCTATGGCGAACGCCTGCTGACGACACCCAATCCCGCCGCCCTGCGTGACCGGCAGTTGCTTGACCGGCTGGGCATGCATACATCACACAGGCAGGGCTGAACCCGACGCAGCCGGGCGCGGGACCGGCTGGGACAGTTCCCACGCGGGGTCCGCTGCCGGCCGCGTGCAGTATGAAATCTGGAACATGTCCTATACCGTAAAGGAAATATTCCCCACCCTGCAGGGTGAGGGCGCACAGGCAGGCCGTACGGCGGTATTCTGCCGGTTTACAGGCTGCAACCTGTGGTCCGGCCTGGAACGCGACCGGGAGCGGGCGACCTGCCGCTTCTGTGATACGGATTTCATTGGCACGGATGGTGCCGGTGGGGGCCGTTTCGCCACCCCGGACGATCTGGCCGACGCCATTGCGCAGCAGTGGCCGGCACCGGACAGGGATGCCGCCTTTGTCGTCTTTACCGGCGGCGAGCCCCTGTTGCAGCTGGATGATGCGCTGGTCGCGGCTGTTCATGCGCGTGGCTTTGAAATTGCGGTGGAAACCAATGGCACCCTGCCCGCGCCCGATGGTATCGACTGGATATGCGTCAGTCCGAAATCCGGTGCGCCACTGGTCCAGACACGCGGGCATGAACTGAAGCTGGTCTTTCCCCAGCCCGACCTGATGCCCGACCTGGTGGCCGGGCTTGATTTCCGGCAGTTCTGGCTTCAACCCATGGACAACGCCCGCAGCACCCAGAACACCGTTGATGCGGTCACATACTGCATGCACCACCCGCAATGGCGACTGTCATTGCAGACCCACAAGCTGATCGGGATCCCCTGACATGAGCGTTCCCCCTCCCCCATCCCATCCTGAAAACGAAGCGGCGCTGGTGCTGTTTTCCGGTGGACAGGATTCAGCCACCTGTCTGGCATGGGCGCTGTCGCGTTTTGGCCGGGTGGAAACGCTGGGGTTCGATTACGGGCAACGCCACGCGGTCGAACTGGAATGCCGTGATGCGCTGCGTGACGGAATGGCTACGGAAAATCCCCAGTGGGCGCAGCGCCTGGGCGCGGACCATACGCTCGACCTTGCCGCCCTTGGCACCGTCTCGGACACGGCGCTGACGCGCGAAGCCGAAATCACGATGAATGAAAACGGCCTGCCCAATACATTCGTGCCCGGTCGGAACCTGATTTTCCTGACATTTGCGGCAGCCCTGGCCGCGCGCCGCCATATCCGCCATATCGTGACCGGCGTGTGCGAAACGGATTATTCCGGCTATCCGGACTGCCGCGACGATACGATCAAATCCCTGCAGGTCACGCTCAACCTGGGCATGGACAGTCATTACGTGCTGCACACACCGCTTATGTGGATCGACAAGGCGCAGACATGGGAACTGGCCCGCCAGCTGGGCGGTAACGCGCTTGTCCGCCTGATCAACCGTGAAAGCCACAGCTGCTACCTTGGCTCGCGCGGCACGCTGCATGCATGGGGACACGGCTGCGGCACCTGCCCCGCCTGCCAGCTGCGCAAGGCAGGGTGGGAGCAGTTCATGGCGGCGCGCCAGCATGTTTGAACTGGTTTTTACCCGGCGCTTTTCCATGGCGCACCGGCTGCTGGCCGGTGAAAGCGAACGCTGCGCCCTGCCCCACGGCCATAATGAATATATTCGCGCGTACCTGCGCGCCACGGCCCCCACGGCGCTGGATGGCTACGCCAACATGGTCATGCCCTTCCAGCGCGCGAAGGGTGTCTGGCACGGTTTTATCGACGATCATGTCGATCATGCCCTGCAACTGGCCGAAGATGATCCCCTGCTTGCGTGGTTTACCCATAACGAGCCCCAGCGCGCGCAGCGGATACTGGTCACGCCGGGCGACCCCACGACGGAGCTTCTGGCCTGTCTGCTCATGGCCAAGCTCAATGCCTTCCTTGCAGCCGATGGCGGGGCGCTGACCTGCGCCAGCATCGAAATCGAGGAAACACCCACCAACACGGTCCGTTACAGCGGCGACCCGCTGGCGGTCCTGCCCTGCCCCCGTCCCGCCCCGCAATGCTGGTGGCGGCGGCCGGACATGACCCTGTCCGATACCTGATGACCCCCTCGCCCTGAAAGGCCCGGTTTCCTTCATGTCTGCACTCGCCCGCTACCGTCAGGAATGGTTCGGCAACATCACGCGTGATACCCTGGCCGGCATGGTCGGCACGTTTGCGCTGATCCCCGAAGTCATTGCATTTTCCTTTGTCGCCGGGGTCGATCCCGCGGTCGGGCTTTATGCATCCTTTGTCATAAGCGTGGTCATTGCCTTTACCGGCGGCAGGCCGGGCATGATTTCGGGCGCGGCCGGGTCCGTGGCGCTGGTGGCGGCAGCTCTGGTGCGTGGCCACGGTGTTCAGTACCTGCTGGCGGCAACCCTTCTGTGTGGACTGCTGCAGGTCATCTTCGGCCTCCTCCGCCTGCATGTGCTGATGCGCTATGTTTCCCGTCCGGTCCGGACCGGGTTTGTCAATGCGCTGGCGATCCTGATCTTTTCAGCACAGGTTCCGCACATGCTGCATGTGACATGGCATACCTACGCCATGATCGCGCTGGGGCTGGCGATCATCTATACCCTGCCCCGTCTTTTTTCGGCCATCCCGTCGCCACTGATCTGCATCGTGATCCTGACGGTCATATCCGTGCTGTGCCCCATGCCGCTGCACACGGTGGCGGATCTTGGCCGCCTGCCTGACAGTCTGCCGCATCTGGTCTGGCCTGATGTACCGTTCTCACTGGATACCCTGAACATCATCGCCCCCTATGCACTGGCCATGGCCAGCGTGGGCATGCTGGAATCCATGATGACGGCGCGCGTGGTGGATGACCTGACGGAAACCCACAGCAGCAAGCGGCAGGAATGCATGGGGCTGGGGATTGCCAATATCGCGGTCGGCCTGTTTGGCGGGATTGCGGGTTGTGGCATGATCGGACAGACAGTGGGCAACCTGCGTTATGGCGGACGGGGGCGGCTGTCCACCTTTGTCGCGGGCGCTTTCCTGCTGCTGCTTATGGTGGCGCTGCGTCCGTGGGTTGCGCAGGTGCCGGTGGCTGCCCTTGTGGCCATCATGATCATGGTTTCGGCCAGTACGTTTTCCTGGTCCTCCCTGCGCGACCTTGTCCATCATCCACGCACCACCAGCGTCATCATGCTGGCAACGGTGGCTGTCGTCGTTGGTACGCATGACCTTGCCGCCGGGGTGGCCGTGGGTGTGCTGCTGAACGGGCTGTTCTTTGCCTTTCAGGTATCCAGCATGCTGTCGGTCACCAGCACGCTGTCCGATGACGGCACGCGACGCACCTATATCGTGAACGGACAGGTCTTCTTTGCATCATCCGACGGGTTTGCCGATGCGTTCGACCTGCATGATACGGCCCGTCACATCACGATCGACCTGACGCATGCCCATATATGGGACATGACGGCTGCCGGCATGCTGGAGGAACTGATCGGCAAGATGGAGGCACAGGGCAAGGACGTGCAGCTGATCGGCCTGAACGGTGCCAGCACAAAACTGCTGGCACGCCATACCCGCCTGCAGCCAGCGGAATGAAAACGCGATGGTGGTCGTATCTGGCGACCACCGATCAGGCGTTCAGTGTATGGTTCCCGCAAAGGCAGGTCCCCATGCGGAGGGAACCCAAGTGACTGTTCCGAATAAGGAATTGATAAAAAATAATAAAAGTTTGGAGCGCTTTTTCAAAAAGGCGCCATTTCCCGAATCTTTTTGAAAAAAGCTTCACCAGAAACGTTCATTAGATCCATAGTCAGACTGTCTTCAGGCGTTTTTTTCGGGTCAGCCACTCCTCACGGGTTATTTCCCATCGTTCGGCTGGCAGTTGGTCGCCACACAGGAAATCACGGTGAAACCGCTCGACCAGCCGCATGCCCGTCTTGCGTGAGATTGCGCTCGAGGCCCGGTTTTCCCCAGCCTTGGCAGTACGCAGGACTGGCTGCGCCAGCACGGTGAACCAGTAATCGGTCACGGCCTCGACTGCTTCGGTCATCAGGCCCTGTCCCTGCCATTCCGGTGCAAGCCAGAACCCCCGGTTATCCCCCTGCGGGTTTTTTTCACTTTTCATCAGGGTAATCACGCCAATCAGCGTTTCAGGAGCCACGCGCGGACGGATTGACCATTCCCACAGTTCGCCACACGCCATGGCGGGCAGCGAAATATCCCGTATATAAGTTAACGCTGCATCCGGCCCATAAGACCAGGGAACGCGACGGGACAGATACTTTACAATTTCCCACCGGGGAAAGGTCTGCTGCAGCGCAGGGACATCTTCCATTCCCAGCGGCCGTAAATACAGACGTGGTGTTTCCAGTACCGGCAACCGCACGCCCATCATCTGCTCCTGTTCCATATCCCAACATTGATCGGGATACGGAACGGGTCAAGACGCAGCCCTGAAACCTGCGTGCGGACTCATACGGAAAAATGTTTCAGGCAGATGCGCGGTCCAACAGCCCGCTGTTTCCCAGCCCTGACGCCCGCCCCTGAACGGATCAGCCCACGGCTGTGGCCTGACCCTTATTTTTTCTTCGTCGTTGCTGTCGCGGGTAGCGCAAAGGGATCAACAGCAGAGGTGGTACCCGCCAGTTTTGCCCATTGGGCGGCTGTCGTCTTGTCACCCGCCTGCAGCGCGCTCTGGCTGGCGCGGGCATAAAGCTGGGCGGCGGCCTGTGCATTTCCTGCCTTGGCCGCGGCACGACCGGCAACGCCAAGGGCGCGGGCCATATCACGGTAATCCACCTGTGTCTGGCGAATGGTCGCCGCCTGCATTGCATCCTGCATTGCGGTCTGCGTGCTGCCACCGGTGACCAGCAGGTTACGGGCAGCGATTTCCTTCGCATCCGCCGTCCAGCTATCCGGGAGCTTTCCGGTGAGGTTGGCGAAATAGGCATCAACAGAAGCCAGCGTGGCCTGATCCCCGCTGTCATCGGCAATCAGCCCCCGGATCAGCTGGGCTTTCTCGACGATATCGGTGTCCTGCGCACCTGCGGCGCGTGATGCCGCTGCAGCAGCTTCGGTCTCCCGCCCCAGCCGGTGCAGCGCGCCTGCCTGCACCAGATCCAGACCGGAATCATCGCCCGTCTGGCCTCGCATCGCCAGGGCCGAACGTGTCGCGGTTACCGTGGACAGCGCATCCTGTGGCTTGCCTTCATCCAGTTGCACCGTCGCAAGGTTGTAGCCAGCATCGCCTATGGCCGTGACATCATCGCGTGCAACGGCGCGTTGGCCAGCTGCGCGGTACTGCTGTTCCGCCACGGCAAGGCGCTCAAGTCCCACGGCATCCTTCGCAGTATCCATGTCCTGCGACAGGGTGGTATCGCCCGGCTGGGTGACAGCCTGCCCCCCGCCGCATCCTGCCAGCACCAGGGCAAGGCCGAGGGTCGCGTATTCCTTCTTCATTTTCATGGCTGCACCTTCTGCGCCGGAAGACGGGCATGGGCATGCTTCGCCGTCTTGTTGCCGTTGCCGCCCAGTATCCACAGGCCACGCATCTGATCGACCAGCTTCTGCAGGCTGCTGGCAGTCGTCTGTGCCTGCACCAGCAGCACTGGCAGCTGCTGGCTGGCATCCTTCAGGTTCTGGGTAATGGCCGGGGAGGCGTTGCTCAGATCACCTGTCGCCTTCTGCACGTTGGTCATGCTGGCGCTGGCCTTGTCCATCACGCCGGCAAGCTGTTTTTCAATTGGTGTCAACTGGCTGACCGTGGCGTTCAGGCTGGTGATCATCTGTTCCGCCTGGCGGATCAGGTCATCATTGGTCATGAGCCGCCCGATGGATCCCTTGCCCGCATGCATGTCCGTAATGGTTGCGTCCAGCGTTGCCATCATGTGCTGCGCGTTATCCAGAACCGGGATGACACGATCGCGGATGTCACTGAAGGTCTGGGTAATGGTATCAGCCGGGTTCGGGGCGTTGGTGGCGCTCAGCACCGCATAGCTCCAGTCCAGCTTGTCCCCTGTCCCGCGTGAAATATCGATGTAGCTGGCCCCGGCCACGACGAACTGCTTGCGGATGATGGCCGTGCTGTCACGGCGAATATAGGGTTCGATATCGGGATCGATTTCGGCAATGGCGTACATGCCGCCCGCCGGGTTGATCCGCACGCGCCGCACCGTGCCGGCATGAATGCCCATCACCTGAAGATCATCACCGACCGACAGGCCACTGACCCCGTTTTCAGGCAGGACAATCCGCAGCTTGCCCGCAGGGGTCAGCCAGTCACGCAGCACGCCAGCTTCGATCACTGCCCCAAGCAGGATGACAAGGGACACAAGGACAAGTATCCCCACCCATTCATCGGCGTAACGGACACGCACAAGCTGCCGGATTCCGTCTGACTGTTGTTTCTGGACCATTACACCACCCGCATGGGAAAAAGACCTTCATCAAGAAGGCGCATGTGGATATTCACCGCCTTGCGATATTCATGCCACGCTGCTGCTGACCGCACGAACCATAACACGCCACAGCCGCGATCCCGCGCCGCGGTCATCATTTCAAGAAACGGCAGGATGTTCTCCTCTGGCAGCGTGTCGGAAATATCCTCCAGCACCAGCAGGTCCGGCCGCCCCACAAAGGCCCGCACACATGCCGCCCGTGCCAGGTCAGCCCCCGACAGCCGGTCGGGCGTCGATGTGGGCAGACCGGGAAAACCAAACCGGTGCCCCAGTTCCGTGGCGGACAGGACCACATGATCAAACGGGTCCGTTGTATGGTACAGATGCGGCAGCATGATATTGAGATGCGTGCCAAACAGGTTGAGCCAGCTGCTGCTGCGCGAAATACGGCCGATACGCCCACGCAGCGCGTTCAGCTGCCGGTCGCGCAGTGTGCTCCAGTCCAGTCCCATGAACTTGATGCTGCCCTGCGTCAGCGAAATCATACCCGAACACAGGTCCGCGAACATGGCGGCGCGTTCGAAATCACGGCAGTCGATCACCGCGCACTCACCGGGCATGATACGCAGGTTATAGGGCGCGGGCATCAGCCCGCTTTCCTCGAATGACGGGACGGCATCACGCAGTTCCAGCAGGGGAGCGTTGGCTGTCATGGTCAGAAATCCAGCATGAAGAGGACGTTGACCACCAGCACCAGCATGATCCCGCGCGCGAACCCGCGTGGCATGATGGTGGCCATCGTATCATTACTGCTGACGGTCAGCCCCGAAATGCAGGCCCCCAGCCCGACGAAGAAGCCGACCAGCACGAATTTAAGCGGAATGATCAGGTAATCCCACGTGGTCATCGCCGCAAGGACATTGAAAAAGAACGTCCAGACCGATGTCGTAATCGCCCCCGTGGAATGCGCGATGACAAACCCCATCAACAGCGACACGACCGCAAAGATCATGCCCAGCGTGAAGCCACCAAGCGTGAAGGCGAACGTACGCGGCATGACCAGCGCCAGGAACGGGTCGATACCACGCGCCTGCAGGGCACGCACCTCCCCGCCCAGCACCATCATGCCGATTTCCGTCAGGGACAGCATGCCGCTGCGCCCCATCAGGATGATACCGACAAGGATGGGCGAGATTTCACGCACCAGCACAGATACGAGGATGGACCCCGTCATCTGCGCCATGCCCGCGAACCCCAGCCAGTACGCGGCCTGTGACACCACCATGAGGCCCGTCAGCGTCGCGGTGACCACGATGCTCAGGAACCCACCACTGACAACCTGCCTCAGTGATGCGCGGAATTCATAGATAACCGGCCTGCGCCATGAATTGGGCCGCAGGCTTTCGCGGATCGTGCCCCATCCCGCCCCGATCACCAGCAGGGTGAACCGGATCTGGTGGCGCGTCAGGCGCCCGATGGCGGCAAGCCAAGGCGCGAAACGGCGCAACAGATGGACAAAGCGACCGGCATCGTCCGGCTGCGGACCGGAAAACGGGTTCGTCTGCGGTGCCGTGCGGTCAGGGGCTGGGGGTGACGTATCGGTCATCGCCGTCCGGCCAGCACATAGGTCCGTGTCAGCCCCATGCCGGGAATGAAGAACCGGCCGCGTTCACGGAACAGGAAATACTGACGCAGGCGCTGATAGACATTTTCAGACACCTGGATCGTGCCGACATCCGGCGCGCCCTGCGCCATCATCTCGGCCATGCCCATCGCATCGCCCCACAGGTTGAACGCCTGCGGGTTCTTGCCCAGCATGCCGCCGAATACCGGTCCCACGTCGATGCCGATGCGGAAGACCGGGTCAAGGTCGGCCTGCGACAGCATGGCCAGCACGTTTTCACGCATCATGAGCGCGGCATTCGCCATACGGAACACCGCCCCCTTGTCCGGCGTGCGCGAACAGCCCGCGACACAGACAACCCGGTGCCCCAGCATGCGGATGGAATACAGCCCGCACTGGTGGGCGATATCCTGCAGCGTGCCGGCCATCGTATCGATCAGCTTGATATTGGCAGCCGGATCATTCTGGGCCGTCATGATCATGTCGGACAGGCTGATGACCATGATGGTGACGGCAGGATAGAACCCGTCCAGCTTGGTCAGGTCCACACTGCCGGCCTGCCCGTTAATGGACAGCGCACCGGGCGACAGCAGGAAGCCCTGACTGGGGTCCTGGGGCTCTTCCTCGCCTGCGGCGGGTTCCGATTCCAGTTCCTCACGCGCGGCGGCGACCGCCGTATAATGCTGTGCGGAGAAACGGGCCGCCGCGACACCTGCGATCATGTCCACGAAGTGGGAGACCATTTCCGCACGGGGGGCATCTTCCAGCGTAATGACACCTACGGGACCGCTACTGCCCTGGATCGGGCTGCAGAACAGCGAACTGCTGCCAAAGGCCCGCATGTAAACGCGGTAGAAGGCTGTCGTTCGGTCATCGGTCGATGCATTGGTCGCGACCAGCGCATCACCATGGGAAACGGCATCAAAGAACTTTTTCAGATCCGTGGTCGCCATTTCGAAGCCACCGGAATGCACGTCCTGCTGCCTGTCATAGGAATCGATGCACATGAGCGTATGCCCATCGTGCAGGATACGCCATATGGCGGCGCGGCGTGCATGGGACTGATCGGCCAGCGTCTCGGTCAGGACAAGGGCGTTGTCCTCCGGATTGAACAGGTCGGGATAGGCCGCGACCGACTGCAGGGCGTGGCTTTCGTAGTTGGCGACGGCCTCGCTCTGGCGGATCCTGTTGCGCAGACGGTCACTGCGCCGCGCCTGCAGGAACAGAAGCAGCCCGAAACCCAGCGCCATGATCACCACCAGGACAAAGAACAGCAGGTTTTGCCGCCCGTCCGCCATGGCGAAGCGCGAAAAATCGTCCTCGGGTGCTACCAGCAGCAGAACCCAGCTATCCTTGCCAACCGGCAGGTTGGCGGTAATGGTGACATACTGCCGACCCTTTACCCTGACCGTGCGGGCCCCATATCCATGGACGCGATATTCATCGAACGCCTTGGTCATGACCGGAAATTTTTCCGGATCCAGCGTCATCTTGGACGGATCGCCATGCGCCTTGGTCTGCGTTTCCTGCATGCCGTGGCCAGCGACGACATGCCCGTCCTGATCAAGCAGGATCGCGGTACCGCTTTCACCAATTTTCAGTGAATTGAGAAAACTGTTGAGATGATTAAGGGACATGTTGATGGCATAGACATACGTCTTGTCATTACTGCCCTTGTACGGAACCGCAGCCGTGATGGTGACCTGCTTGGTCACCTCCACCATATAGGGACGGGTCCAGAATTCCTGCCCTGCCTTGACCGTATCGGCAAACCAGCCATGCCCGCGGGGATCGTACGTCCCTGCAGGCGTCTGCCACTGTTTCAGCAGCTTGCCGTTGTCATCACGCAGTTCATGGGTGAAAATGGCCTGGGGCGTGCCGACGCCATGCAGGGTGGTCAGCGCGGTCTCGCCCTGCTTTTCCCCATGTTCCAGCGTGCTGAAATTGCCGTCGCTGTCGGCAATGTAGAAGGACTGGATCTGCAGAACATTCCGCATCATGGTGCTGCTGTAGCCGGTGAAGATCTTCTGCTCCACCTCCGGCGCGCCATGTTCAAGCATGTCGCGCGCCACGATCGCCCCGGCAGAGGCAGGCATAAGAAAGGAACTGACTTCCTTTGCGACGTAATCCTGCTGGCTGACCAGCAGGTCATGCGTCAGGGTCAATGCGCCAGTGCGAACAGTCCGGTAGGAATGCCACCCCACACCAGCAATGACGGCAATGACCGAAACCACACCGGCCACCGGAATGCCGATATGAAACAGGAAGCGTCTGAACTGGTCGGAAGGGGCAATCGTGGGATCGACAATCTCGTCCGTGGCCAATGCTCTCTTCCTGTTTCAATACGTCAGGTACGAATAATACGTGGCAGGTTAGACCAAACGTCCCGGTGGGACCACTCCCTTTGTTACATACCGCCCATTCAGGCGATCCACAGCGGGTCCGACAGGTGTCCGACAAACGCCTGATGGGCTTCAAGTTCTGCCGGATCAGGCCTGACGCGCACCGGCACATGGCCGGCAGGCCGGGCATAGGTATAGGTGGCGATCCCCCCGCCATTATCATCCACCGCCAGGCTGAAGCCGCGCTGCCTGCCTCCGGTCAGTTCCAGATAGACCGCCGCCAGCAGTTTGCAGTCGAGCAGCGCGTTATGGGTGGTACGTTCCGACAGGTCGATGGAAAAACGGCGGCACAGGGCATCAAGGCTGTTGGGCATACCCGGGAAACGCTCCCGCGCCATATCCAGCGTATCGACCATCCGCCCCATATCAAGTTCCGGCAGTCGCGCGCGCGACAGTTCCGCGTTCATGAAGCCAAAATCGAAGCGGGCATTATGCGCGATCAGGGGGTCATTACCGACAAATTCCAGAAAATCTGGGGCAATTTCCGCGAATTTCGGCTTTCCTTCCAGATCTGCCCGCGTGAAGCCATGC
Organism: Komagataeibacter oboediens; assembly: GCF_003207815.1. Classification (GTDB taxonomy): domain Bacteria; phylum Pseudomonadota; class Alphaproteobacteria; order Acetobacterales; family Acetobacteraceae; genus Komagataeibacter; species Komagataeibacter oboediens. Next base: position 36,546 of record NZ_NKTX01000009.1, read on the forward strand.
ACGCGCGACGCTTCTTCCGGCACGTCGCGTTCCGGGTCGATCAGGACATGGAAACTGCGCCCCGTGGGCAGGTCACCCACCAGTTCCAAGGCCGCGATTTCAATCACCCGGTCCCCTTTGAGCGGATCAAGGCCTGTGGTTTCCGTATCAAACAGAATGGTACGTTTCATGCAGGTTTCCCCCCGGCCGCCGCCCATGCGGCGGGACGTCCTTCACGCAGTGCATAGTGCATACAGCAAACGCCTGACCTGCCGCACCGTTTCGTGGCGCGACAGGCCGGTTTCAATAATCACGTCGGCCCGCCGTCGGCGCTCGGCATCGGGCATCTGGCGGGCAATGACCGCATCGATCTGCGCTGGCGTCATCCGCCCCCGCCGCAGCACGCGCTGACGCTGTATGGACGCTGGCGCGCTGACCACCACCACGCGGTCACATATCCGGTCGGTTCCGGTTTCAAACAGAAGCGGGACATCCAGCACGACCCACCGGCAGCCATCGCGCCGGGCGCGCGCCAGAAACCGCTGACGCGCCCGACGCACCAGCGGGTGGATAATCCCCTCCAGACCACGCATGACCACAGGGTCGGACAGCGCCGCCTGCCGCAGCACCGCGCGGTCCAGCACGCCGTCATGCACCGAACCGGGCACCAGCCGCCCGATGGCAGGCAGGGCCGCCCCATGCGGGGCCTGCAGGGCGGCAACGGCAGCATCGGCATCGAACACCCGCATGCCCGCCCGTTTCAGCAGGGCGGCCGTCGTGGACTTGCCCATACCGATCCCGCCCGTCAGCCCCAGTACGCGCATGATAGCCCCGTTCAGCCCGCGTGCACGCGATGCAGGTCGGCATCCAGCAGGGCTTCAACCTCCGGCCCGATATCCGGTGTCGCCCCAAACCATTTTTCAAACCCGAGTCCGGCCTGATGGATCAGCATGCCCAGGCCATCGACAGTACGCAGCCCACGTTCTGCCGCCTGCCTGAGCAGCGCGGTCTGACGCGGCACATAAACGATATCACAGACAACCAGCCCGGCATCCGCCCGCGACAGGTCCAGCGGAAGCGTGGCGTCCGCCCCTCCCTCCATGCCGATGGACGTGGTGTTGACCACAAACCGGCAGGATGGCAGCAACTCGTCCGCCCCCGCCCAGTCAATGACGGTAATGCCTGCAAGCTGCGCGGCCAGGGCGTCCGCCCGTGCGCGGGTGCGGTTGGCCACGACAACGTCCACACCCCGGTCCAGCAGGCTTGCGGCGATGGCACGCGCGGCCCCGCCAGCCCCCAGCAGCAGGGCACGTCCCCCTCTGACCGGGATTCCATGCGCCTCCACATTGGCCACGAACCCGTCGCCATCGGTGGAATATCCCTCAATCCTGCCATCGGGCGCGAAAACCAGCGTATTGACCGATCCCGAACGCTGGGCCGAACGGTCCAGACGGTCCACGATCCGATAGGCCGATTCCTTGTGCGGAATGGTCACGTTCACGCCACGGAAGCCTGCCGCCTGCAGCCCCCGCACCGCGACATCGAACGCACCCGGCGCCACGGGCAATGGAACGTATGCCCCGTTGATCCCGCGCTGTTCCAGCCAGAAATTATGCATGAGCGGCGAGCGCGAATGCGCCACCGGCCAGCCGATCACCCCGGCCAGCAGGGTATGCCCGTCAATGCGTGGCCTGCGTTCCATTGTTTTCCAATCCATCAAATGCCGGATATGTTGATAGGGGTGGCTAGTGCCTGAAATCTTCCCATGCCTGCGGCAGGATACGTGCCAGGCGCTGCGCCCATTCCGCCTGCCCCTGTGCAGTGGCGATCAGGTCCTGGCGTATCTCGATTTCCAGATAGGGTACCCCGCGCCCTTCGGCATGGACCGGCACGGTATAATCACTGACATCCGTCAGGGCATAGGGTTCATTGCTGCCGACCACCAGCCCTTCTTCCGCCGCCAGCAGGTCACGCACCCGCAGGCCGAAGGCCGGATTGCGATTATGCAGCACACCCGTATGCCATGGCCGCGCCATGCCATTCATGCGGTCGGTAAAGCTGTGCAGGGACACCAGCACCACAGGCTGCCCGGCCTCCAGCCGTGTCGAGATCTCGCGGCTGATCCGGTCGTGGTATGGCAGGAAGATTTCCTCCACCCGGCTACCTTCTTCCGCCGCCGTGATATCGATGTTGGCCGGAACCCGCGTCCCGTCACTTTCGCGCACGATGGACGTCGGGTGCCCCGGGGCGCGGTTGCAGTCGATCACAAGGCGTGAATAGGCCTGTTCGATCAGCACGCAGTCCAGTTCCCGCGCCAGCAGCCGCCCGGTTTCGGCCATGCCCAGGTCACAGGCGATATGGCGCGCGTGATCAGCCGCGCTGACCCCCATGTCCCCCAGCGCAGACGGAATGCCACGCCCCGCATGATCACTGACCAGCACGAACGGCAGGCCGGGCGGCGGCATGGCGCCATCAAGCGCGGAAGTGCCATACTGGATGACGGGAGCCGGATCATCCTGCGTCAGCAACCGTAACGGCTCCTGCGCAAGGGCTGTATGCTGCATTGTGCGGGACATCCTGTGCCATGGGCGGGTTCGTCCCGATGTTACAGGTCCCGCCGCGGGAGTGAAAGACCCCTGCCGCCCATCCACCGCACGGGACGGGCAGCCCGCCACGCGAACGATTGTATCTGCCGCGCCAGATGGGTAGGGTGCGCCGCATGTGATGGCATTATGCCACAATGCACGAGACACGATCCTTTTCACACTTGGGGTAGCTGGAACACAGGATGCCGGGGAACGCAAAAACGCCGACCGATCACGACGCGCAGAAGGCGAACGCACAATGGGGCGGCCGCTTTGCCGGGGGGCCGGCGGCGATCATGCAGGACATCAATGCCTCGATCGGTTTTGACAGGGCCCTGTGGCGGCAGGATATCGCCGGGTCAAAGGCCCATGCCGCCATGCTGGCGAAAACCGGCATCATTTCCGATGCGGATGCCCGCGCCATTACCGAGGGGCTGGACCAGATCGGGCGCGAAATCGCGGCGGGCACCTTTGAATTCAGCACGGCGCTGGAAGATATTCACATGAATATCGAAGCCCGCCTGTCCGACCGGATTGGCGAGGCGGGAAAGCGCCTGCACACCGCGCGTTCGCGCAACGATCAGGTCGCGACCGATTTCCGCCTGTGGGTGCGTGACGCGATCGACGGGCTGGACCAGCAGGCCGCGTCCCTCATGCGTGCGCTGGCGCGGCGGGCGGCGGAACATGCCGCAACTCCCATGCCCGGTTTCACCCACCTGCAGACCGCGCAGCCCGTGACCTTTGGCCACCACCTGATGGCCTATGTGGAAATGCTGGCGCGTGACCGCGGCAGGCTGGCGGATGCACGGCGCAGGCTGAATGAATCCCCGCTGGGATCGGCGGCCCTTGCGGGCACGTCCTTCCCCATCGACCGGGACATGACGGCACGGGCGCTGGGCTTTGACCGCCCCACGGCCAATTCGCTCGATGCGGTGTCGGATCGTGATTTCGCGCTGGAATACCTGTCCGCACTATCCATCATGGCCGTGCACCTGTCGCGGCTGGCGGAAGAAATCGTGGTCTGGTGTTCAGCCCCCTTCTCCTTCATCCGCCTGTCCGATGCGTTCACGACCGGGTCGTCCATCATGCCGCAGAAGCGCAACCCCGATGCGGCAGAACTGGTCCGCGCCAAGGGCGGGCGCATTACCGGTGCGCTGGTTGGCCTGCTGACCGTGATGAAGGGCCTGCCACTGGCCTATGCCAAGGACATGCAGGAAGACAAGGAACCTGTTTTCGCCGCGACCGATGCCGCTGCCCTCAGCCTTGCGGCAATGGATGGCATGATCCGCGACCTCAGCGTCAATGCCGATCAGATGCGCGCCTATGCCGGATCGGGCTTTTCCACCGCAACCGACCTGGCCGACTGGCTGGTGCGGGTGCTGAAGGTGCCCTTCCGCACGGCCCACCATGTGACCGGCCGCCTGGTTGGCAAGGCAGAAGCAAAGGGCGTGGGGCTGTCTGACCTGACGCTGGAGGAAATGCAGGCGGAAGAGCCGGGCATCACCGCCGACATCTTCACCGTGCTGGATGTCGATTCCTCCATCGCCTCGCGCACCAGCCTTGGCGGCACGGCGGCAGGCAACGTGCGTGCGCAGGCCACGCGCTGGCTTGATACCCTGGGGACGGAAGGAAACGACAGATGAACATCCACCTTCGCACGCGCGGGCGCAGCATCATGCTGCTGACACTGCTCGGGCTGGTCGCCGCCTCCACGCTTGGCGCGTGCGGGCGTATCGGGCCGCCGCACCAGCCTGCGGGTTCGCGGAACTATTACATGACCTACCCCAACCCGCAGCGCTGATACCTGTATTCAGGCCAGATTATCGGGCCCGAAACTGTCCGGCAGCAGTTCCGCCAGCGTGCGGACCAGCAGGACCTCCCCTGTGGGTGACGCCATGGTGACGGGCGTATCGGGGCTTGCGAATTCCCTGATCTTCTGCCTGCATCCCCCGCATGGGGGGCAGGCGGTATCCACGCCGCCAGATATTGCGACACGGCGGATATGCCGCCCGCCCTGCGCCACCATGGCCGCAATGGCCCCCGCTTCGGCACAGGTGGCTTCGGGGTAGGCCGCATTTTCAACATTGCAGCCTGAATATATCTGGCCGTCCGTGGTTTCCACTGCCGCCCCCACCAGAAAGCGTGAATACGGCGCATAGGCACGCAGCCGGATATCAACGGCAGCCTGTATCAGGGGATCATTGTTCATAACCGGCTTCTCCTTCTCGTTCTTTCATGCGTCAAGCACCTTGGAAGCAACGGGGCAAGACGGTATCGTGCGGACATCATGGCTGATGCTACCCCTACCTGTCGTGGACAGGACCCATCCGTTGCCGCCCTGCTGGCCGTCCGTCCGGCGCTATCCATGCATGCCATGGATGGACTTGTGCTGGAAGACGTTCCCCTCAACGCCATTGCCGATGCCCTTGGCACGCCCACATGGGTCATGAGTGCGGGAACCCTGCGCGCACGGTACCGCAGGCTTGCCGCGGCTCTTGCGGCCACAGGCCGCCCGGTTTCCATTCATTTTGCCGTCAAGGCCAACGACCACCTGGCGGTGCTGCGCGTGCTGGCCGCCGAAGGGGCCGGGGCAGACGTGGTCAGCGGCGGTGAACTGCGCCGCGCCATGATGGCGGGCATCCCGGCGGCCAGAATCGTGTTTTCAGGCGTTGGCAAAACACTGGAGGAAATGCGCCTTGCCCTGCAGGCGGGCATCGCGCAGATCAATGTGGAAAGTGCCGAGGAGCTTGAACTTCTCTCAGCCGTAGCGGAAGCCGAAGGGCTGGAGGCACGCGTGGCGCTGCGCATCAATCCCGATGTCGATGCCGGCACCCATGCCAAGATCACGACTGGCCTCGCCACCAACAAATTCGGCATTCCATATGACCGGGCGGTTGAACTTTATGCCCGCGCGGCCACTTTACCGGGTATCCGGCCCGTCGGGCTGGCAATGCATATCGGCAGCCAGATCGTGCGCATGCAACCCTACCGCACCGCCTATGCCAGACTCGCTGACCTTGTCCGCGCGATCCGTGCGCGGGGGCTGGCGATCGAGGCCCTGGACTGTGGCGGGGGGCTGGGCATTTCCTATCGCGATGAAACCGAAGGTGCGCCCGAAGCCCTCGCCGCTGCCATCCATGCCGAACTGGGTGACCTGGGCACGCGGCTTGCCATTGAACCCGGGCGCTGGCTTGCTGGTCCCGCTGGCGTGCTGCTGTCCACCGTGATCCTGCGCAAGACGGGATATGACGGCATGCCGCCATTCCTTGTACTGGATGCCGCGATGAATGACCTCATGCGTCCCAGCCTGTATGATGCATGGCATGGTATCGTGCCCCTGTCCGCCACGACCGCCACGGCCCCCACCGAACAGGTGCATGTGGTGGGACCGGTATGCGAAAGCGGTGATACCTTTGGCCATGACCGCACCCTGCCGCACATGGATGCCGGGGCGCGCGTGGCGCTGCTGGATTGCGGCGCCTATGGCATGGTCATGAGTTCGACCTACAACGCCCGTCCGCTGGCGGCACAGGTCATGGTCGATGGCGACCGCTGGTCCGTCATCCGCGAACGCCAGCAGCCCGAGGACCTGTGGGCAGCCGACCGTATTCCCGAGTGGGTGGAGGAAACCCTCCTCCCCGCTGGCGGAGGCCTATGACAGCCGGGCAGGACAGCACCCAGCCCGGCGGCAGCCTGCCGCGACGCCTGGCCCGTGCCCGCCAGCAGGCGCGCCGTGCCCTGTGGGTGGAACAGCTATGGCCGCTCATGCTGCCTACGGTCGATGCCGCCATGGGGGTTGCGCTGCTGGGGCTTACGCGCCTGCCCCAGCACATGCCCGACAGCCTGCATGCCGCCCTCCTGACCGGGGCAGGCGCCGGAACGCTCTACGCCACGTGGCGGCAGTGGCGTGGCATCCATCCCCCCACCGCGTCCGAGACCGACCGCCGGGTGGAGCAGGCATCCGGCCTGACCGGCCAGCCGCTGCGCACGCTGCATGACCGGCCCGCCAACGCCATCACGCCCGAAATCACCTATCTGTGGCAGGTCCACCTGCACCGCACCACGGCGGCACTGGGCCGCCTGCGGGGTGGGTGGCCGCGCCCGCACCTGCGTGGCGCCACGTGGTGGGCGGCCACCCCGGTCCTTGCCATACTGCTGGCTGGCGGCATGATATGGAGCGGCGACCATGCCGCAAGCCGCGTTACGGCAGCCTTCCTGCCCGGCACGGATGATGCCGACACCCCCGCGCCCCAGATCAATGCATGGATTACCATGCCCGACTACGCACCCGGCGCACCGGTCTTTCTGGACGCAACACATACCAGCGCCACTGTTCCCGCGGGCGCGCAACTGACCATCACGCTGAACGGGCTGAATGGCCGGCCCACCCTGCGCATGCATGCCAGCGGACCACAGCCTGCAATCGGTCCCCATGATTTTCACGCCCTGGGCAATGCAAGCTGGAATGCGCAGGCCTCCCTTCTGGCCAGTGGCACGCTGCGCCTGCGCGGACGTGGACGCACGCTGGGGCAATGGAACCTGACCGTAACACCCAATCCCGCGCCGGAGATTGCATGGGGCAAGGATCCCGGCAGCCGCGAAGGTGAATGGCGCACCCGCCTGCCCTACCATGTGGCCCAGCCTTACGGGATTGCCGCGATGCATGCGGAACTGGTCATGCCGGACGGCCCGCAGGATGTCCTGACGGTCCCGATCCCGCTGAATGGCCACCCACGCGTGGCGGATGACGTGGCAACACCCGACCTGTCGCAAAATCCGTGGGCGGGCGAGGACGTGACCGCGCGTCTGGTCGCCACCAGCACGAGTGGCATGACCGCGACCTCTGTCCCGGTCCGGCTGCGCATGGGGGCACGGCCCTTCAGCAATCCGCTGGCCAAGGCGATACTGGATATCCGCAAACGCGTGGCCCTGCACCGCGAAAACCGGGCACAGGCAGCACGTGAACTGCTGGCGCTGGGTCAGGCCGACACCATGCTGACCCACCATGTCGGCCTGCTGCTGGCATTGACCAGCGTGGCCGCCGTGCTGGGCGATGCGGATGACGTGACCGATGACTACGCCATTACGCAGGCCACCGGACGGCTGTGGTTCCTTGCGCTGGACATTGAACACAACCGCCGGGACATCAATAACGAACAGGCTGACTTTGGCGTTCAGGCGGCGCAGGATGCCGTACGCGAACAGCTTGAACACATGCGCGACATGGGGCCCAGGGGACAGGGACCTGAACAGCAGGCGGAACTGCAGCACCGCATGCAGGCACTGAAGGACGCGATTTCGCGTAAGATGCAGGCGCTGGCCCAACAGGCCATGCGTGACCATTCAGCCATTCCCGCCATGCCGGAAATGACATCACGCGGTGAACAGAACATGGCCCGGATGATGCAGCAGTTGCAGGACGACGCCGCCAATGGCCGTAATGCCGATGCAATGCAGAAGCTGCAACAGATGGAGGACATGGCCAACGGCATCCGCAACGCCACCCCACAGGACATGATGCAGCTGGCACAGCAGATGCAGGCCCGCCAGCAGGCAAAGGAACTGCGCCGCGCACTGCGTGACCTGATCAGCCGCCAGTCCCAGTTGCTGGACCACGCCCAGTCCCGCATGGACCAGACCCAGCGCCAGCAGGACCGTGATGCCACCAGCCGCCAGACCGATATGGATGAGGAAGGCGGCGATCTGTCCTCCATGTCCACTGCCGACCTGCTGCGCCAGCTTGGCATCACGCCATCGGGCGGTACGCCCCAGCCGCCACAGGCCAGCGCTCCGCCACCGGAAAGCATGACGCCGGAAGCCCACACGGCGCAGCAGCATGCCGACCGGGCCATGCAGCATGCCCTGTCCCGCGCGCTGCATGAACTGCAACGCGAATTCAGGCAGGCCAGCGGCAAGGACATGCCCGCGCTGGACAAGGCGCAGACGGACATGAAGGCCGTGCGCGCAGCACTGGGCGCGGGCAAGGATCCAGATGCGGCGGCGGCCGAGAAAAAGGTTCTGGCGGACCTGCAGCAGGGCGACCAGCAGATGCGTCAGTCCATGCGTAACCAGAGTACGCATGGCGGCATGACGGTATTCCTGCCCATGATGTCGCAGGAAAATGGCAAGGGCAGCCATGGCAGCGGCGGCAACCACCCCGGCAGCCAGGATGATGAGGACGACACCGACCAGCAGGCCGAGGGCAAGGGCGATCGTGACCCACTGGGCCGCAAGACCGGTGGCACCCATGCAGGCATGGATAACGACACCCATGTGCCTGACAATGTCAGCCGCGAACGCGCGCGTGAAATTGAGCAGGAACTGCGCCGCCGCGATGCCGACCGCACCCGCCCACCCGAGGAACTGGAATATCTCGACCGGCTGCTTCGCGCTTTCTAAAGCATGCTACGCAAGGTCCGGAGAGCCTGACCGGCCCTTCGGAACACAGGCGGTCCATCCGCTCCGGACAACAGGGGGCAACGGGGGCTGCGCCCCACCATAGATGGCTGTCACAGAACCGGTCAGAGCAGGCGTATGGGGCCTGCCGTCCTCAGCTTCCGATATCTTGGAAAAGAAGGTTTTTTGGTGAAGCCTCCTGCAGGAAGCTTCACTCAAAACGCCAGTTTTTCTGAAAAAGACGAAAGACGATTGTTCCTCTGCTCCCCCGGGATCAGGACCGTCCATACCTGAAGGCGCGTCACTGCCCTGATCCGACTACTACCCGCACAAGGCGCACCCGGCGCACAGGTCAGGCGTCGCTCGCCTGACTATCCTGACGCACCGGAATGGCGCGGGTGACGGGGGCGGTGGCAAGGTCAATGGCGTCGTATGATGGCGGGCTTTCCGGCGCATCCTGTCCGTCCTGCGGCAGAAGCTGGGCGTCGGGCAGTTCACCCTTGCTGCGGGCCTGTGCCAGACATTCCAGATTATCGCCAATACGCGGGTATTCTTCCACCAGCCTGCGGAAGTTACGTGCGCTCATCGTCATGAAATGCCCGAACTGCAGGGAACGGCTGGTGGCCGTGACACGCTCGTCCTTCAGTGCTTCTTCCCCACCCAGCACCGCACCCGCGCCAAAGCGTACGTCGTGCTTGGGATAATGGGTTTCAGCCAGACCCGCGCTGATGAAATAGACCGTGCGCACCTTCTGCCCCTTGCGGTAGAGCCGCTCACCGGGAGAGGAAAAGTGGATGGACATCTTCATCGCAATGTCATGCAGCACGCCATCGGCCACCCCTTCAAACAGGGGGAAGTTATGGATGCGGCTTTCAATCCCTGCCCGGATATTGAATTTCAGTCTGAAATCCAGCTGTTCACGCCGGTGTTCCACATCGCGGTGCAGTTCACGGTGCAGTTCCTCGCTCAGCAGCGATTCGGACATCAGGGTATCGTATTTCTCTTCTTCCAGCCGCAGCGCGATCTGGCGCAGCATGCGGTTTTCCAGTGCTTCGGAATAACCATGGTAATGCAGCCGCAGGGTCTGCAATGCCTCATCCAGCAGCTTGCACTGCCGACCCAGCACTTCACCCACGATTTCACTGATACGCGTTCCCAGCGTCGGCTCCATGCGCTGGCGCATGAAACGGGTCAGCGACAGGGAGACGAAATAGCCGATCATCAGCATCTCGAACCGTTCCATCATGCAGTACATGAGGGGCGTATCGAAATTGAACCGGTGATGGATCACCTGCGCCACACGGAAACGCAGCGAAGGACGCAGGCGACGGCGCAGGGCACGGACATAGCCAAACCGCCCTTCCAGTCGGGCACCATCGACCATGGCCTCGGCCGACCGCAGCAGCGTTTCCATCACACGTCGCGACAGCCCCTGTATGCGGAACAGGTCAAGCAGGATGGAACGTTCACGGTTGGCAATGACAATCAGCGCCAGCGTCACCCGCTGTCGGTCGCCCAGGGCCGTGTCGAAGGTATTGGCCTGTTCTTCCGAATGGACGCGGCGGTCTATGACCTCGACCACCGTATTGGTGACATTGTTCGAAAAACCCAGTTCGCCCGCGACCTCCCGCGTCTGGTCACGGACCTCACCCAGCCCGATGGCAAGGATCTGATGACGCAGCGCCTGATCGATCAGCGGCAGTTGATCGAGCTTGAGAAACAGCACCAGGTACCGCAGCGACATCCCGTTCACGAACAGGGTAATCAGCACGAACCCCGTGGCGATGATCCCGATGAAATGGGCGATGCTGCTGGAAACATGTTCATTTTCCGTCACGGCCAGCGCCAGCGCCAGCGTAATGGCACCACGCAGGCCACCCCATACCATCGTCACCTTGAACGGGGTCGGCACGGGGGGGGACAGCCTGGTGGCGGCAAGGATGGGCAGCATGCCGAACACCACCGCTCCGCGCGCCAGCAGCCCGGCACCTGCTGCCAGCAGGATCAGCACGCAGTCCCATTTGGTCATGCCCACCAGCAGGCGCGGCACCAGCATGGAAGCCAGCACGAACACCAGTGACCCGGCCCAGAACACAAGCTGCTGCCACAGCTCGTTCAGGAAGCGCCATGTCTGGGGCCGGAAAGTGGACGGCCCGTAAATTGAAATCGTCAGGCCGGACGCAGCTGTGGCCACCACGCCGGAAAAACCCAGGAATTCATCACAGACGATATAGGACAGGTACGGCAGCGCCACCGTCAGCGTGACCTCGGCCGCGGGGGCAGCCCCCAGCGCGGGAATCACCATAAGGGTCAACCGGCCGAAGACGATGCCGATGATCAGCGCCCCGATGAAGGACACAAGGAATTCCAGCACCGCGCCGCCCAGCATGATCTTGTGGTGCGACGTAATGGAGCCAAGCAGGATGGTGAAAATGGAAATGGCGGCAGCGTCATTCAGCAACGCCTCGCCTTCCACCAGCCGGGTCAGGCGGCTGGCAGCACCAATTTCCTTGAATATCCCCGCCACGGCCGACGGATCGGTCGTCGCCACAATGGAGCCAAGCAGGAGGCACACCGCCAGCGGCATGCCCGCAAAGGGATACAGCGCGAAGCCGATGGCCGCAGTTGAGACCGCCACCGCCACCACGGCCAGCAGAAGTACGGTCGCGGTTTCATGCGCCAGCCTGCGCACGTCAATGCCCAGCGCCCCCTGAAACACCAGTATGGGCAGGAAAATCAGCAGGAAGGCTTCGCTGTTAAGCGGGAAATCCAGCAGCGTCTGCGCCGCGCCATTGAAGATTTCCAGATGGGAATTGCGCAGTACAAGGTCGGCCGCACCGCCGATCACGATACCCACAATGGCAAGCAGAACGGTTTCGGACAGTTCCAGACGGCGGGCAAGCGGCTGAACCGCGCTGACCACGACAAGCAGCACGGCAATCGCCATCAGAATTGCTGCCAGACCCGCTATCTCCATTCAAAATCCCCGACTTCCGGCCATATCATGCTTACAGACCGATCCTAGTGGCTGACCATGAACAGATTATGTCCAATACGTTTCAGATCAACAGAATCCAGCTTGTAAAACCAACATCTGGCTGCAAAAGACGTTCCTTCGCATATCCGCATGTCGCGTATCAATAATGCCACACCAACGTTGCATCAACAACACATGATGCATCACATTATATTCCAGTATTTCACACACTGACCAGACGGGCCGTGGCGGCAAGCCATGCCCGGACCTGTGCCTGCGGGTCCGGCATGCGAATGAAATCGGACACCGCCGATACACAGTCTGCCCCGGCCGCAATGCACAGCGGCGCGCGCGCAAGGGTAATCCCCCCGATCGCGACAAGCGGAATATCGCCAATGCGCCGTTTCCATACCGACAGCTTTTCCGTGCCCTGCGGCTCCCACGGCATTTTCTTCAGTTTTGTGGGCCAGACCGGCCCCAGCGCCACATAATCGGGGGCGACGGACAGCGCGCGCTCCAGTTCAGCATCACTATGGGTGCTGACCCCCAGCTTCAGGCCTGACGCACGAATGGCCGTCAGGTCCGCCGTGTCAAGGTCTTCCTGTCCCAGGTGGATGAAGTCCACCCCTTCCTCGATCGCAAGCTGCCAGTAATCATTCAGCACAAGGCAGACATGATGCGCACGGGCAAGTTGGATGCCTTCGCGGATTTCATGACGCAGGGCATCCATCGCCATGTCCTTGAGCCGCAACTGGATCAGCCGTGCCCCAGCCTGCCCCAGGCTTCCAACCCAGTGTGCGGCGTCCACGACGGGATAGATGCGTGACGGCAGAACGGAACTCATAGTACCGCCTGCCCGATCACGGGGGTGGAGGGAACGGCCATGTCACGTTCTTCCATCGGGTCGGCAATATAGGCCATGCGGCCCGCTTCCACCGCCATGGCGAAGGCACGCGCCATTTCCGCAGGGTTGCCCGCCTTGGCCACCGCCGTATTGATCAGCACGGCGTCATAACCCAGTTCCATCGCCTGTGCCGCGTGGGAGGGCACGCCAATCCCCGCATCGACCACCATGGGCACGTCCGGAAAATGGGCACGCAGGGCACGCAGGCCAAACAGATTGTTCAGTCCCTTGCCCGACCCGATAGGCGCCCCCCATGGCATCAACACCTCGCACCCCGCGCGCAACAGGCGTTCCGCGCCGACAAGATCCTCGGTCATGTAGGGAAAGACCCTGAAACCATCTTCCGTCAGGATACGGGCGGCTTCGACCAGCGCGAACATATCGGGCTGCAGCGTATCGGATTCCCCGATCACCTCCAGCTTGATCCAGTCCGTGCCGAACACCTCCCGCGCCATCTGCGCCGTGGTCACGGCTTCACGCACGGTATGACAGCCCGCCGTATTCGGCAGGACGGGCACATCCAGTTCACGGATCAGCGTCCAGAACGCCTGCCCCGCGCGGCTGCCTGCCGCCTCGCGCCGCAGCGACACGGTCACCACCCCGGCCCCGGCCCGCCGGACGGCGTCACTCAGGATTTCAGGCGAAGGGTACTGTGCCGTGCCCAGCATCAGGCGCGACGCCAGTTCAGTGCCATAGAAAAGGGTCATTGCGGTTATCCTCCCTGCATGGGGGCCAGAATTTCCACCCGCGCCCCGTCATGCAGGGAATGGGTCGCGCGCCTGCCGGCCGCGACAAAGCAGCCATCCACCGCAGTGGCGATGCGGGCCGTGACATCATAACCCAGTTCATCAAGCAATGCTGCAAGGTTGGCGGCTGTCACGTCGTGGTGTTTGTCATTCACCAGTATCTGCATGTCCATCCTCCCTTTCTGTCGGATCAGCTTTCACCAAATACGATATCGGCTGCCTCGGCCGCGCGAACGGGGGAAAGCAGGAAGCCGTGGCGATACATGCCGTTGATATGGATATGCCGCCCCTGTCGCCTGACGGCAGGCATGTTGTCGGGATAGGATGGACGCAGACCGGTACCGGTCTCCAGTATTTCGGCTTCCCCAAATGCCGGGTGCAGGGCATAGACCGCGCCCAGCATTTCCACCATCGACCGCAGGGTCATGGGGCCGGCATTTTCACTTTCGATCATGGTTGCTCCCACCATGTACACGTGCCCCGCCCTCGGTACGACATAAATGGGAATGCGCGGATGCAGCATACGCACCGGGCGATGCAGCGTGACATCGGGACACCGCAGCAGCAGCATTTCCCCCCGCACGCCGCGCATGTCGGTCATCCTGTCACGCGCCGCGATACCGGTACAGTCCACCACCCAGTCATACCCCGCCGTACCGGCGTCAACCGGCACATTGAACCGCAGGCTGCCCCCCAGTTCCACCACCCGGGCGGCAAGGGCATTCAGGGCGTCGCGCGGGTTGACATGTCCCTCCCCCGCGAAAAACAGTGCACGGGAAAAACGGTCGGCAAGATCGGGCTCCATCTGCGCGATCTCACCCTCGCCTATCGTGGAAAAATGTGATGTCCTGCGGGCGAAACGCATGATTTCGCGCACATCGCGCGGCGGCGCCAGCACAAGGGTGCCATTGCGGTCCACGCCGGGAACGTGCGCATCCCACCAGTCAAGGGACGCAAGTGACTGGGCGGTGACCTCCGGGGTGGCGGACTCCGCCTCGCACCAAGGGGCCAGCATGCCGCCAGCCTTCCATGACGCGCCCCAGCCCACGCGCCCGCCGCATTCATGCACACTAACCCGCGCGCCACGTTCGGCCAGCGTCACAGCCGCCGTCAGGCCCGACACACCCGCGCCCCGCACAAGAACAGACGGTCCCGTCCCGTGGGGGATTGCCGTTTGTGCTACCATGTGCGTCGTGCCCCTGTCCCGATTATAGCTACTGACGGTAAGTGTGCCGGTTATACCCGGGGTGTCTATTCAACAGTCACGGATTTGGCGAGGTTACGCGGCTGGTCCACATCCGTGCCCTTCAGCAGCGCGACCTCATAGGCCAGGATCTGCACCGGGATCGTCTGCAGGATCGGGGCCACGAATTCATCCACTGTCGGAATTGCCACCACGCATTCCGCGATTTCACGCAGGCGCGGCGCACCCGCCATGTCCGTGAACACCAGCAGGCGACCACCACGGGCCTTGGCTTCCTGCAGGTTGGACAGCGTTTTTTCAAACAGCGGGCCGGACGGCACGGTCGCCACCACCGGCACCGTGCTGTCGATCAGCGAAATCGGCCCATGCTTCATTTCCCCCGCCGCATACGCCTCGGCATGAATGTAGGAAATTTCCTTGAGCTTCAGCGCCCCTTCCAGCGCCACGGGGAACATGGACCCACGACCAAGATAGAGCACATCCCGTGCTTCGGCCACGATGGCGGCCATGCGACGGATTTCATCATGGCGTTCAAACACCTCGGTCGCCTTGCTGGGCAGGTCCAGCAGGTTGGTCACCATGCTTTCCTCCTGCTGCGCGCCGATCAGACCACGCGCACGGCCAAAGGCAATGGTCAGGCAGGCCAGAACGGATAGCTGCGCGGTAAAGGCCTTGGTGCTGGCAACGGATATTTCCGGCCCTGCCACGGTACCCAGCACGGCGTCGCTTTCGCGCGCCATGGTACTCTGTTCCACATTGAGGACCGAGACGATATGCTGCCCCGCCGCCCGCATGCCACGCAGGGCCGCCAGCGTGTCCGCCGTCTCCCCCGACTGGGAAATCAGCAGCCCCAGCCCACCCCTGGCCAGCGGCGGATTGCGATAGCGCATTTCACTCGCCACATCGATATCGACCGGCAGGCGCGCATACTGCTCGATCCAGTACCGTCCGATCATGCCGGCATAGAACGCCGAACCGCAGGCCGTCAGCACCGCGCGGGGAATGGCGGCAAGGTCAAATGGCAGGTCGGGCATGATGACGCGGCGCGTCGCCGGGTCGATCAGGCGCTGCAGGGTCTGCCCGATCACGACGGGATGTTCGTGCAGTTCCTTTTCCATGTAATGGCGATAGCCATCCTTGCCGACCGATGCTGCAATCAGCGCGGTCAGCTTGACCGGACGTTCGACCGGGTTGCCCGCCATGTCAAAGAAGGCGGCACCCGCAGGCGTGATTACGGTCCAGTCCCCGTCATCCAGATAGGCGATCCGGCGGGTCAGCGGCGCCAGCGCAAGGCTGTCGGAACCGAGGAACATCTCGTTATCGCCAAAACCCACCACCAGCGGCGCGCCATGCCGCGCGCCAATGACCATGCCGTCATGCCCGGCAAAGATCATGGCGAGCGCGTAGGCCCCTTCCAGCCGCCTGAGGCAGGCATGCGCCGCATCCTGCGGGGACAGGCCGCGCTGCAGGTGATAATCCACCAGCTGGGCGATCGTCTCGCTATCCGTATCGGTGGAGAAGACCTGCCCTGCCGCCTCCAGTTCACGGCGCAGTTCCTCGAAATTCTCGATAATGCCGTTATGGACGACCGATACGCGCTCCGTCCCATGGGGATGGGCATTGTTTTCGGTGGGCGCGCCATGCGTGGCCCAGCGCGTATGGCCAATGCCGGTCACGCCCGGCAGCGGCATGCGCGCCAGGAGGGTGGCCAGGTGATCCAGCTTGCCCGCCGCGCGACGGCGTTCGACATGGCCTTCTTCCAGCGTGGCGATACCCGCGGAATCATAGCCGCGATATTCCAGCCGGCGCAGGGCGTCCAGAATGACCGGCGTGGCCTGATTGCTACCGACAACCCCTACTATGCCACACATCAGCCCCGTTCCTTCCTGTTCTTCAGCCGTTCGCGAAACGATGCGGCATGTCCTGCCTTGTTTGCCTGCCGTGCCCGGCCAATGGCCATGGCATCATCGGGAACGTCATGGGTAATCACGCTGCCTGCCGCCGTAATGACGCCTGTGCCCACCCGAACGGGAGCCACCAGAACCGAATCCGAGCCAATGAAGCTGCCCGCGCCGATTTCGGTCCGGTGCTTGAACACACCATCATAATTGCAGGTTATGGTACCCGCACCGATATTGGCCCCGCTGCCCACCGTAGCATTCCCCAGATAGGTCAGGTGATTGGCCTTGGCCCCCGCCCCCAGCGTCGTGGCCTTGATTTCCACGAAATTGCCTACACGCGCCTTTGCCCCCACGTCGCTGCCGGGGCGCAGGCGGGCATAGGGGCCGATCTGTGCATCCGGGCCGACCGTCGCCCCCTCGATATGTGAAAAGGCATGGATTTCCGCGCCGGTTTTTACATGTACGCCGGGGCCGAACACCACATTGGGGTGCACCACCGTATCGGGTTCCAGCACGGTATCGACGCACAGGAACACGGTATCGGGGGCGACAAGCGTGGTGCCACCATCCATGACCGCCTGTCGCAGTCGGGCCTGCACGCATGCTTCCGCCTGTGCCAGTTCCGCACGCGAATTGATGCCGCGCAGTTCGTCCTCCGGTGCGACGACCGCCCGCACGATCCGCCCATCCGCCACGGCGCGGGCCACCACGTCGCCCAGATAGTATTCGCCCTGCGCGTTGTCATTGCCAACTTCGTTCAGCCAGCGACGGAAATCAGCGGCATCGGCACACAGCACACCGGCGTTGCACAGCCGGATCGCCCGCTCATCCGCGGTGGCGTCCGCCCATTCAACAATCCGTTCAACCCGCCCGTCCCGCGTCACCACGCGCCCGTACCGCGCGGGATCGGCCGGTTCCATGGCCAGCAGGGCCAGACCGGTATCCCCACTGCGGCGCTGGTCCAGAAGTGCCCGCATCGTACCGGGCGTGATCAGCGGATTGTCACCATACAGGACCGCCACATCCTCGGTGCCGAACGCGGCTTCGGCCTGCCGGGCGGCATGGCCGGTGCCAAGGCGGTCCATCTGCACCACAACGTGATGCGGGGCGGCAAGGGCTGCCACATCATCCATGTCCGGCCCCACGACCACAACAATCCGGTCAAAGACCTGTGCCGCGTTATCCAGCAGGTAGCGCAGCATCGGCTGCCCCGCCAGCGGGTGCATGACCTTGGGCCGCTGCGATTTCATGCGGGTACCACGCCCCGCAGCCAGGATGACAGCGGTCGACACGATGCGTGCGGGGGCGGATACTGCGGTATCGGTCTGGGTATTCATGGCAGTGTGCGGGTACTCCGCACCCGCGCACCCTGTCAAACCCTTATGCGCGTGCGATACCATCACTTAGAATTTCCGATTGCTACTTCATTCACACCGTCAAAGGCGTTCATGATGACCTCTCTCCCGTCCCGCCTCGCCGTTTTCGATATGGACGGCACGCTGATCGACAGCCTCCCCGATCTGGCGGCCAGCGCCAACCGGCTTCTGGCCCATTACGGCCTGCCGTCCATTGCCACCGAACAGGTCCGCCCCATGGTTGGCGATGGCGTTGCAGCCCTTGTCAGCCGTTTGCTGGTCCATGCCGGTTCGGCCGCCACCGGCATTGATGCCGAGCAGGCCACGGCATGGTACATGGCCGATTACACCCCTCATTCCACCGACCTGTCCCGCCCCTTTCCCGGCACGATAGGCATGCTGGAAGATCTGCACGCCACAGGGTGGCACATGGCCGTCTGCACCAACAAACCCGTTGCCGCCGCGCGCCACATACTGCGTGTCCTTGATCTGGAAAAATGGTTCGTGGCCGTGGGTGGGGCGACAGCTTCAGCGTACGCAAACCCGACCCGCGCCACCTGCTGGGCACAATTGCAATGGCGCAGGGCAACCCGCACCGCGCGGTCATGACCGGTGACCACCATAACGACATGGCCACGGCCATCGGGGCACATGTGCCCGCGATTTTCGCCCGCTGGGGATATGGCCGCCCCGAAATGGAAGCCGGGGCCACGGTTGGCGCCGATTCCATTTCCGAGGTCGCTCATCTGGCCAATGAACTGGTACCAGCGTAGCCCGGGTCAGACGTCGAGGTTGGCAACCTTCAGCGCATTGCCAACAATGAAGTCGCGGCGGGGTTCGACCACATCCCCCATAAGGGTGGAAAAGACCTGCGCCGCGTTTTCCACATCCCCGACCTTGACCTGCAGCAGGGTGCGCATGGCGGGATCGAGTGTGGTTTCCCACAGCTGTTCGTCATTCATTTCCCCCAGGCCCTTGAAGCGGTTGATGGACAGGCCCTTGCGGCCCTGCGCCAGAATCCGTTCATACAGCGATGCCGGCCCGTTGAAGGCGTGTGCATTGCCATCGATCACCAGATGAACCGGCCCCGCGAAATCCGCCACCAGACGGTCGTGGCGGTCCGCCAGCCAGCGGACTTCCGCACTGCGCAGCGCCTGTGCCTCCAGGCGATAGACTTCGCCCACACCACGCACGCTACGGGCCATTTCCAGACCGCTGTCGCTGACGGCAACCTTCCACCCCCGTTCGGTCGGGGGCGATACCGCATCCAGCCGCGCCTGCAGGTCGACAACCCGTTCCGGCACGGCCTGCGGATCGGCACGCAGCACGCCCGCGATGGCCGCCTGCTCCAGAACCCACACCGGCACACGCGCCGACAGGCGCGACAGCGCACGGGTCACGTCACGGATGAACATGACATCGGCGCGCATGACATCGCCCTCGACCTCACGCCCGTCAGCATAACGCAGCGAGGCATTGGCCAGCGCCTTGTCCAGCAGGTAGGATTCCAGCGCTGCGTCATCCTTCAGGTACCGTTCGTCATTGCCGCGCTTGGCGCGGTACAGCGGCGGCTGGGCGATATACAGATATCCTTTTTCAATCAGTTCGGGCATCTGCCTGAAGAAGAAGGTCAGCAGCAGCGTACGGATATGCGACCCGTCCACGTCAGCGTCAGTCATGATGACAATGCGGTGGTAACGCAGCTTTTCAATCGAAAAGCCGCCATGTTCCACATCGCCACGCCCGATGCCGGTGCCCAGTGCCGTAATCAGCGTCCCGATTTCGGCTGACCCCAGCATACGGTCAAAGCGCGCGCGCTCGACATTCAGGATCTTTCCCTTCAGCGGCAGGATCGCCTGAAACCGCCGGTCACGTCCCTGTTTGGCGGTGCCGCCTGCCGAATCACCCTCGACGATGAACAGTTCGGATTTTGCCGGATCACGTTCCTGACAGTCCGCCAGCTTGCCCGGCAGGGAGGAGATGTCCAGGACACCCTTGCGCCGCGTCAGTTCCCGCGCACGCCGCGCCGCCTCACGCGCGGCAGCGGCATCCATCACCTTCGCCACGATATGGCGGGCTTCCTTGGGGTGGGTTTCAAACCAGTGGGAAATCATGTCGGCAGCAGCAGCATGCACCACCGGCTGCACTTCGGAAGAAACCAGCTTGTCCTTGGTCTGTGACGAGAACTTGGGGTCGGGCACCTTGACCGACAGCACGGCGGTCAGGCCTTCGCGCATGTCCTCGCCATTCAGGGCATGGCTGTCCTTCTTGCTGGCATTGGCTTCGGCATAGCGGCCTACCACGCGGGTCAGCGCCTGACGGAAACCGGCAAGGTGCGAACCACCATCACGCTGGGGAATGTTGTTGGTGAAGCACAGCATGGTTTCATGGAAACTGTCATTCCATGTCAGGGCGAACTCGACCTTGATGCCGTTGTCTTCATTCTGCAGGCTGCCGGTGATCGGCGGCTCGACAATCGGGTTTTTGCCCTGGTCCAGCCATTCGACAAAGGCGCACAGACCGCCTTCGTAATGGAACTTTTCCTCCCGCGCCGGGGTATGGCGTTCGTCGCGCAGGATGATCTTCAGCCCGGAATTGAGGAAGGCCAGTTCGCGCAGACGGCGTTCGAGAATCGGGAATTCGAATTCAACCCTGGCAAACGTCTCTGCGCTGGGCTTGAAGGTGACCTGCGTGCCGGTCGGCTCGCTGCTTTCCCCCACCACACGCAGCGGCTCATCACGCTCGCCCGCGCGGAAACTGATGACGTGTTCCTTGCCATCGCGCCATATCCGGACTTCCATCCATTCCGACAGCGCGTTGACCACGGCCGCACCCACGCCATGCAGGCCACCCGATACCTTGTAGGAATTCTGGTTGAACTTGCCACCCGCATGTAGCTTGGTCAGCACGACTTCGGCGGCACTCACCCCTTCTTCATGGTGCATGTCGGTAGGAATGCCGCGCCCGTCGTCACGTACGCTGACGCTGCCATCCCCATTGAGCGTCACGATACAGGTGGTCGCAAACCCGGCCTGTGCCTCATCCACGGCGTTATCAATGATTTCGAAGGCCATGTGGTGCAGGCCCGACCCGTCATCGGTATCGCCAATATACATGCCGGGGCGCTTGCGTACCGCGTCCAGCCCCCGCAGAACCGAGATGGATGCCGCATCATAGTCCGCAGCGGGTGTCACGCCACCTGCGACCTCGGCATCGTGTTTCTGATCGGGACTGGATTGATCGGACATGCCGGCAGATGCTCCACAGCGGATAACAACAAAATAACAGAATGCATTATAGCCTGAACCACCCGGTGTAACCAGCATTCCGCGCCGAAATCATACATGGGGGGCAAGATTACCCTCACCCGGCGTCACGAATTCGGCGATCTGGCGCAGAGGCGTGAAATGTTCGCGGTCTGTTCCAGTCAGTAAAACGCCGGTGTCCATCCGTCCGATCGCCTGAAACAGGGCCTCGCGCCGCACATCATCCAGATGCACCAGCGGTTCATCCAGCAGAAGCATCGGCATCTGCCCCCGGCATGCCGCCAGGATACGCGCATGTGACAGGACGATACCCAGCAGCAGCGCCTTCTGCTGCCCCGTGCTGGACAGACTGGCCGGACGCCGCGTCAGCCGGTCCGCCATGCGCAGGTCGGTACGGTGTGCGCCAAAACGACTCCCCCCGCGCTGCCGGTCGATGGCGCGTGTTGCCGCGATCTGCTCCGCCAGCCAGTCTTCCACCGCCAGGGCTGGCATTTCGCGTAACTGATCGGCAATACGGCAATCAAGTTCCAGCCATGCGGCGGGAAAGCCATCGGCAACCGCCTGCTCATCCGCATTCAGGCGCGCTACCATATTCACCCGGGCGGCAACAGCCGCCACCGCGTGGCGCGCCATGGTACGTTCCAGGGCGGCCAGCCAGTCCGTATCCGCCCCACGCTGCGTCAGCAGGCGGCTACGCTGCATCATCGCGCGGTCATGGGCGGCCAGTTCACGCGCGTGGCCGGGTTCAAGCGCCAGCACCAGCCGGTCCAGAAACCGGCGGCGACTGCCTGCCCCGTCCTGAAACAGGCGGTCCATCTGCGGTGTCAGCCAGACGGCGGAAAAATATTCGCCCACCGCATCGCGGTTGCGCTGGGCCTGTCCATCCACGCGAAATGCACGCCGTTCCGGCCGCAGCGGATCGGCCCCCGTGGCGATCTGGACGGTCAGGGCATCATCGCCCCACTGCGCCATCACGTCGGCGGCGACACCCCACAGCGTCGCACCATGACGGGGCAGTTCATCCATGCGCGCGCCCCGCAGGCCACGCCCTGGCACCAGCAGCGAGACCGCTTCCAGCAGGTTGGTCTTGCCACTGCCGTTCGGCCCGGTAATGACCGTGGCCGGACATGCCGGTTTCCATGAAAGATGATGATAATTACGGAAATCCGTAAGTACCAGTCGTGTCACGCAGGCCATGCGACCGGAAGGCCGCGCGCGATTACACGCGCATCGGCATCAGGACATACAGTGCGGAGGGGCTGTCCACATCACGCACGATGGTGGGCGCGGAACTGTCAGAAAAGGCGAATTCCACTTCCTTTTCCACCTGATCGGTAATGTCGTTCAGGTAGCGGGCCTGAAAGCCGATCTCCATGGGCGACGCATCATAAGAGACATGGTTTTCGTCCAGCTCTTCCGTCGCGGTCCCCTGATCCTGGCTTGCGGCCGACAGCGTCAGCAGGTTGTGCGCCATGCTCAGCTTGACCGGGCGGGAACGCTCCTGGCTGATCGCCGCCACGCGGGATACGGCATCGGAGAATATTTTCTTGCCCACGCGCAGGATCTTGTCATTCCCGTGCGGGATCACGCGTTCATATTCGGGGAAGGTACCGTCAATCAGCTTGGAGGTCAGCGTGATGTTGCCGATGGAGAACTGGATGCGGGTATCGGACAGGGCAACGGCAACCTGCTCGGGCCCTTCGTCAAGCAGCTTGCGCAGCTCAGCCACCGTCTTGCGCGGAACGATCACGCCCGGCATGCCTGCGCTGCCTGCGGGCAGTTCGGTCTCGACACGGGCCAGGCGGTGCCCGTCCGTCGCCACCGCACGCAGCACCGGACCTGCATCCCCTTCGGCCACATGCAGGAAGATGCCATTAAGGTAGTAGCGCGTTTCCTCGGTGGAGATGGCAAAGCGCGTACGGTCGATCAGGCCACGCAGCACCTGTGCCGGAATGCTGAATTCATGCGGCAGGCTGCCAGCCATCATGGACGGGAAATCATCCACATCCAGCACATTCAGGCTGGTGGCGAACCGCCCCGCCCGCAGGCCCAGTGGCGCATCACCCCCGGCATGGTCCAGTTCGACATGCGCGCCATCGGGCAGCTTGCGCACGATTTCATACAGGACAGCCGCTGGCGCCGTAACAGCGCCGTCACGCAGGGTTTCCGCCGCAACGCCTTCAACCACCGCGATTTCCATGTCGGTGGCGGTCAGTGTCATGGCACCATCAACGACATTGATCAGCACGTTGGCCAGGATGGGGATGGTATTGCGCTTCTCGGCAACGCTCTGGATATGGGCCAGTGCCTTGAGCAGCGTTACACGGTCGGCCTTCAACTTCATCGGTACAATATCCTCCACATCCCGTCACGTCAGGCATACGTACAGACGGGGGGTGACATGTTTAGCAGCCGCGGGCGACTCTGGTAAAGGGGGGCGTTGAACCCTAAATTTATTCAGCTTTCCAGCATGCGGCGCAACAGCTCCACATCTTCGGCAAAAGCGGGGTCCTGTTCCATCAGCTCCGTCACGCGGGTCACGGCATGCATGACCGTCGTATGATCACGATTGCCGAACTTGCGCCCGATTTCAGGCAGGGAACGGCTGGTCAGCTGCTTGGCCAGGTACATCGCCACCTGACGGGGCCGCGCCACGGCGCGCGCGCGACGGGCCGAGGACATGTCGGTCAGGCGGATATTCCAGTGTTCGGCCACCTTGCGCTGGATTTCCTCGATCGTGACGCGCCGGTCATGGGCCTTGAGGATGTCATGCAGCACATCCTGCGTCGCTTCCAGCGTGACCGGGCGACCGAACAGGTTGGCATGGGCGATCAGGCGGTTCAGCGCGCCTTCCAGCTCACGCACGTTCGACGTGATCTTGTGCGCAAGGAATTCCAGCACCTTGGCGGGCACCACCACGCCGGACGCACTGGCCTTGGCCTCCAGAATGGAGATACGCAGTTCAAACGTGGTGGCATGAATATCCGCCACCATGCCACAGCCAAGGCGGGTGCGCAGCCTGTCCTCCAGCCCCGACAGGTCGGAGGGGGATTTATCGGCCGAAACCACGATCTGCCGTCCCGCATCAACCAGTGCGTTGAAGGTATGGAAGAATTCTTCCTGCGTATTATCCTTGCCGATCAGGAACTGCAGGTCATCGATCATCAGCACATCGACAGAGCGCAGCTGCTCCTTGAATTCCATGGTGGACTGGGACCGGATGGCCGCGATGAAGCGGTACATGAACTTTTCCGCCGACATGTAGGCGACGGATACCTTCCCCTCACGCAGCAGTTCGGCCCCGATGGCATGCATGAGGTGCGTCTTGCCCAGCCCGACCCCACCATACAGGAACAGCGGGTTGAAGCCGGGGCTGGAGGGCCGCTCCGCAACCCGGCGGGCGCAGGCATAGGCAAATTCGTTGGGCTTGCCCACCACAAAGGTATCGAAGGTGAAGCGCGGGTCCAGCGGGGCGGCAAGGTCGCTGCGGACTTCGGCGTGCCGGGGCTCTTCGTGTGCCGGGGCGGGAGCTGCCGCCACACGGGGGGCCGCATCTTCGCTGTTGGCCGGTGCTGCGGCTGCCGCGCCATCCGCCTGGGCTGGCGCGGACGCGCTTCCCGGACGGGCGACCTGCAGTTCGACACGGCGGATGGCGGGCACTTCGGCATTCCACAGCGTACCAAGACGGTCGCCGTATTGCCCACGCACCCAGTCCCGCAGGAATCGGGTGGGCAGGTAGAGGGTAATCTCGTCCTCCTCCACCGGGCCGACCGTGATCTGGCGCAGCCACGTGCGGTATTCGACTTCCCCGACCTCGGCCTTCAGCCGTTCGCAGATGCGCGACCAGTGGATGGCAAGCACACTTTTCTGCGCATTGGCTTCCGCAACTGCGTCATAGCCTTCCAGTCCGCCTGTCATATCCGCTCCCGGCTACATGGGACATGGAACACGCGCCCCCGCGCATGCACCCGCACCCCCGCTCCATCCATCAACTGTTCCACAACGCCACTGCGCCCGCACACAGCAGGCGGCACGCCAGCCGCGCACCTGACACGACCCACAACCCGGACCATCAAGGCCCAAGGCAACAGATGACGTTGGAATTATCCACATAAGGTAGAGCAGAGAATCGGACGAAGCAACGAGAATCTGCCCCCGCCCCGCCAAAACCCGATCACACCTGCGGAAATGGCAAACAAAAAAGGCCGCTATCACCACTAATGGTGATACACGACCTCCTTCATTACTTACCGCATTCTTTCAGATGAAAGAATACAGAAGGTTTTTACGCCGCAGCAAGGGACTTGATACGGGCGGACAGGCGCGAAATACGACGGGCAACCGTGTTGGCGTGAAGAACGCCCTTGCCAACCGCACGCTGCAGTTCAGGCTGCGCCTCACGCAGCGCAACAGCGGCATCGTCCTTCTTGCCGGTCGCGATCGCGACCTCGACCTTCTTTACGAAGGTGCGCACGCGGGACAGGCGGGCCGTGTTACGGGCGTTGCGGCGTTCGTTCTGGCGGATGCGCTTGCGCGCGGATGCTGTATTGGCCATTGCTCTCAGTTCATCTGCATAAATCAGGTTACGGCGGTCCGCCACCCGATCGTTGCGGACATCCCATATCAGGCTGGCGATCTAGTCCACCCTGACCCCATTCGTCAAGACAAGTCTTTGCCTAAATCATTTTCCACCCTCTGCTGCCGGGGGCAGAAAAAGCTGGAACGCCCGGACTGGGTGATCCGCATCACCCCATCGCATGCCGGTGGACCGGGGCAGTCGGGGCAGCCTTCCCCTTCCCGCCCATACACACGCCAGGCATGCTGGAAATAGCCCAGCTCCCCATCCGGTTGCACGTAATCACGCAGGCTTGAGCCTCCGGCCGCGATTGCTTCCTCCAGAACCGCACGGATTTCGGTGGCAAGTTTCTCGTACTGTTCGGCATTTATGTCCCCTGCCGTCTGCGCGGGGTGGATGCGCGCGCGGAACAGGGCTTCGGATACATATATGTTGCCAAGTCCCGCCACGACGCGCTGGTCCAGCAGCAGGGCCTTGATGCTGGTACGTCGCCGCCCGGCGCGCGCGGCCAGCCATGCACCGTCAAACCGGTTGCCCAGTGGCTCCGGCCCCATGCCCGCCAGCAGGCGGTGGGTTTCCACCCCTGTCGCCGGCACCAGATCGACCATGCCGAAACGCCGGGGGTCCACCAGCCCACAACGCGCACCCTGCGCCGTCTCGATCACCAGATGTTCGTGGCGTGCGGGCGGCAGGCCCCGTTCCGCTCCCGCGGGAGACGACAGCAGCACCCGGCCGGACATGCCCAGATGCAGCACCACGACCATGCCGCCCGACAGCGTGATGAGGATATATTTCCCCCGGCGGGAGAATCCATCAATCCGCCGTCCCTGCAACGCCGTGGCCAGACCGGGTGGAAACGGCCACCGCAGGCCGGTATGGTGCGTGCTGGCGTGGGAAATAGTGTGACCTTCAAGATGCACTCGCATCCCGCGCATCACAGTTTCGACTTCAGGTAGTTCCGGCATGGCCTCATCTGGGGTTATACCTGTGCATCATGACCGACATTAGCCAGCCATACCATCCCTCCCCTTCCGCAGGCCGTCCCGATGACCGCCAGGCGGATACCACCGATTTCGGCTTCCGCGACGTGCCGTTGCGCGAGAAGAAATCCTTGGTCCGGAACGTCTTTGACAGCGTGGCCTCCAAATACGACATCATGAATGACGTGATGTCGCTGGGCATTCACCGCGCATGGAAGAAGATTTTCGTCACCGAGCTTGCCCCCCACCCCGACCTGTCGCTGCTCGACCTTGCGGGCGGAACGGGGGATATTTCCTTCGGATGGCTGCGCGGTGGCGGTGGCCCCGCCATCCTGTCCGACATCAATGTCAGCATGCTGACGGTAGGGCGCAACCGTGCGCTGGAACGCGGGCTTGTCTCCGGCCTCAACTTCATCGCTGTCGATGCCGAAGCCATCCCGCTGGCCGACAATTCGGTTGATCGCGTCTCCATCGCGTTCGGCCTGCGCAACTGCACGGACAAGCTGCAGGTGCTGCGGGAGGCGCGGCGCATCCTGCGTCCGGGCGGACGGTTCCTGTGCCTTGAGTTTTCCCGCGTGCAGGTTGCGGCCTTCGCCCCGGTCTACGATGCATGGTCCTTTCACGTGCTGCCCCGCATGGGAGCCGCGATCGCGGGGGATCGCGAAAGCTACCAGTACCTGGCCGAAAGCATCCGCATGTTCCCCGATCAGGAAACGCTGGCGGACATGATGCGCGAAGCAGGACTGGAACGCGTATCCTACCAGAACCTGTCCGGCGGAATCGCAGCCATCCATTCCGGCTGGAAAATCTGATGGAGGATGGGGCGACCCGTTCTGTCCTGCTTGTCGTGGGCGGTGGCATTGCCGCCTACAAGGCGCTGGAGCTGATTCGCAGGCTACGCGAACATGGCCTGCGCGTGCGCACGGTGCTGACGGATTCAGGGGCACGATTCGTTACCCCCATGTCCATTCAGGCGCTGAGTGGCGAACGCGTTTTCGGCGACCTGTTTTCCCTGACCGATGAAAGCGAGATGGGGCATATCGCCCTGTCCCGCAGCAGCGACCTGATCGTGGTCTGCCCCGCCACCGCCGACCTGCTGGCCCGCATGGTGGCCGGACTGGCCAATGACCTGGCCACGACCGTGCTACTGGCGACCGATACGCCGGTACTGGTTGCCCCCGCCATGAACGTGCGCATGTGGACCCATGCCGCCACACAGGCCAATGTCGCGACATTACGTGCACGTGGCGTGACCTTCGTGGGGCCGGCCTCCGGCCTCATGGCGTGCAACGAATCCGGCCCCGGACGTCTGGCGGAACCGGATGATATCCTGTCTGCCATACTGCGCCTCCTGCACCCCGACAGGCCACTGGCTGGCCGCAGGGCAATGGTGACCGCGGGCCCCACGCACGAACCGATCGACCCCGTGCGCTATATCGCCAACCGCTCCTCCGGGACGCAGGGGTATGCCATTGCCGCAGCCCTTGCGGCAGCAGGGGCGGATGTTACGCTGGTCAGCGGCCCCACCACCCTGCCCGACCCTGCCGGCGTGAGGACCGTACGGGTGGAGACGGCACGTGACATGCTGGCGGCCTGCCTTACGGCCCTGCCCTGTGATATTGCGGTCTGCACTGCGGCCGTGGCCGACTGGCATGTCGCCCCCGCGCCCCAGAAGATCAAGAAAACCGCAGGCGCCCCCCCTCCCACGCTGCAACTGGTGCCCAATCCCGATATTCTGGCAACCCTCAGCCAGCCATCCCCAACGCGACCGGGACTTGTCATCGGCTTCGCGGCGGAAACCGAACACATCGTGACACATGCCACCGCCAAGCGCCTGCGCAAGGGCTGTGACTGGATCGTGGCCAATGATGTCAGTCCCGGCACCGGCATCATGGGCGGCACGGAAAACGAGGTCTGCCTGATCGATGCCGCGGGCTGCGAACATTGGCCCCGACTGGACAAGACGCAGGTCGCCCGGAAGCTGGTTGCGCGGATCGCCACATTCCTGCAAACGCCACCCCCCAACCCTGAATAACCGGACCCCGCCATGACTTCCTCCCCCCTGCCCATCCAAGTCCGCCGCCTGGCCCACGCCCATGGCCTGCCGCTACCGGCCTACGCCACAGACGGGGCGGCCGGGATGGACCTGCTGGCAGCCGTGACCGAACCGATGACCATCGCGGCCGGTGGCCGCGCGCTGGTTCCCACCGGGCTGTGTGTGGCGCTACCCCGGGGATACGAGATGCAGATCCGCCCACGCTCCGGCCTTGCGCTGAAACATGGCATTACCCTGCCCAATGCGCCCGGCACGATTGATGAGGATTACCGGGGTGAAATCGGCATCATCGTCATGAACACAGGCAGCGAACCCTTTGTGGTCGAACGTGGCATGCGCATTGCACAGGCCGTGCTGGCCCCGATCGTGCGCGGGGCATGGGTTGAATATTCAGAACTGGAGGACACGGATCGCGGCGCGGGTGGCTTTGGCAGTACGGGCACCGCAGGGTGACAGACAGCAGCCTGCCGGGGAACCTGCGGGTTCGCCCCAACATCGCGGACCTGCTTGGCCTGCTGGCGATCATGGCGGGGGCCGTCATCATCGCCACCGCCGGGCGCCACATGCTTGTGCCCATTCCCGCAAGCGAGGCGGGGACCATCCACCTCAATCCCGCATGGCTGCCCGCCTATGCCGTGCGGACCACGCTGCGCATGTTTGCCGCCCTTGCCGCGTCCTTGCTGTTTACCTTCACCTATGCCGTGTGGGCCGCGAAAAGCAGGCGTGCGGGACAGGTGCTGATCCCGCTTCTGGATATCCTGCAGTCGGTGCCGATCCTCGGGTTCCTGACATTTACGGTGGTTTTCTTCCTTGGCCTGTTCCCCGGCCGGATGATGGGCGCGGAACTGGCCGCGATCTTCACCATTTTCACCAGTCAGGCATGGAACATGGCCTTTGCCATGTATCAGGCACTGCGCACCGTGCCGCCGGATCTGGAGGAAGCCGCCCTGTGCTTCGGCCTGACGCCGTGGCAGCGTTTCTGGCGGCTGGAAGTGCCATTCGCCATTCCGTCGCTGGTCTGGAACACCATGATTTCCATGTCCGGCGGGTGGTTCATGGTCGTCTATTCCGAGACCATCACGGTCGGAAACACCGACATCGCGCTGCCGGGAATCGGGTCATACGTGGGTGTCGCGATCGAACAGCGCAACATCTGGGCAATCTTCTACGCCATTGCCGCCATGCTGGCGGTCATCCTGGCCTATGATCAGTTGCTGTTCCGCCCGCTGGTCGCATGGTCGGCACGTTTCCAGACCGATGAAGGCACGACCCTTGCCGCCCCCGACCCGTGGGTGCTGACGCTGCTGCGGCGCACGCACCTGCTGCGCCAGGGTTGCCTGCGGATGGGGGACATGATGACACGCATCGGCTGGCTGCCGCTGGGATCGCGGCCATCGGCCCCCCGGCAGCCACTCGTTCCCTCCCGCCTGCTGGATATTGCATGGATCGCGGCCCTGGCCGTCTGTGCCGTGACCATAGGGTGGAAGACATGGACCTATGGCAGCACCCATTACACGATGGCGCAGGTGCTGCATGTCATCATGCTGGGTGGCATCACGCTGGCGCGGGTGATGGTGACGGTTCTTGTCGCGTCGGTGATATGGGTGCCGGTCGGGATATGGCTGGGCCTGTCGCCACGCCGTGCGCGACGGGCACAGATGGCCGCACAGTTCATGGCCGCCTTCCCCGCCAACCTGTTCTTCCCGCTGGTGGTGGTGGGAATCGTGCGCTGGCACCTGAACAGCAATATCTGGCTGACCCCCCTCATGCTGCTGGGCACGCAGTGGTATATCCTGTTCAATATCGTGGCGGGGGCATCGTCCTATCCCGGCGACCTGCTGGAGGCGGCCAAAAACTTCCATGTCCGGGGCTGGCTGTGGTGGTGGCGCGTGATGCTGCCGGGCATTACCCCCTATTTCATTACCGGGGCGCTGACTGCCTCGGGCGGGGCGTGGAACGCAGCCATCGCGACCGAGGTCGCAAGCTGGGGTGACACGACCCTGAGCGCGAACGGGCTGGGGGCGTATATCGCCCATGCCACCGTGGCGGGGGCGACCGACCAGGTGGGGCTGGGCATGGCCATCATGGCGGCGTTCGTGCTGCTGCTCAATCGCGCCCTGTGGCGCCCGTTATCCAATTATGCCGCACGGCATTATACCTTTGACTGAGAGTTCATGATGCAGCAGCCCGACACCGCACCCCACCCCAAAACCGGGGCGGAGCTTGTCCGGATCATCAACTGCCGGCAGGCCTATCACAAGGAAAGCGCCACGGACCTGGTGGTGCTGGATGGCGTGAACCTGTCCATCCGCAGTGGGGAAATCGTTGGCCTGCTGGGCCGGTCCGGATCGGGCAAGTCCACGCTGCTGCGCATCATCGCGGGCCTTCTGACGCCGACGGCGGGCGAGGTCATCTGGAAGGGAAAGAAACTGGAGGGACCGGCTGCCGGCATTTCCATGGTGTTCCAGTCATTCGCGCTGTTCCCGTGGCTGACGGTGCAGAAAAACGTGGAACTGGGTCTGGAAGCGCAGGGCGTGCCTGTGGCCGAACGCCAGAAACTGGCGGAAGATGCGATCGGGCTGATCGGGCTGGGGGGGTATGAAAACGCCTACCCCAAAGAACTGTCGGGGGGCATGCGGCAGCGCGTGGGGCTGGCACGTGCGCTGGTGGTCCGGCCTGACCTGCTGCTGATGGATGAACCATTTTCCGCGCTGGATGTGCTGACGGCGGAAAACCTGCGCACCGATCTGGTGGAACTATGGGCAGAAAAGAAACTGCCGATCCAGTCCATCCTGCTGGTCACGCATAATATCGAGGAAGCGGTGCTGATGTGCGACCGCATCCTGATCTTTTCCTCCAACCCCGGCCGGGTGGCGTACGAACTGCAGGTTCCCTTCGAACATCCCCGCAATCGCGAGGATGCGGCCTTCCGGCAGTTCGTGGACCGGATATACGCCCTCATGACCCGGCGCGCACCCGTGGTGTCGGAAGCGGACATGACTGACCCGGACATGGACCATGTGCAGATCACGACGGATGCCGTGGCGCTGCCCCCGCTGCCGATCAATACCATTGTGGGCATGATGGAAACACTGGCGGCCGACCCGCTGCATGGCCGCGCCGACCTGCCCCTGCTGGCCAGCCGGTTGCAACTGGAACTGGATGACCTGTTCCCGTTGGGCGAATCCCTGCAACTGCTGGGCTTTGCCGAACTGGAGGACGGCGATATCCTGCTCACGCCCGAGGGGATGCGCTTTGTCCAGAGCGAACATGACATCCGCAAGAACATCCTGTGGCACAGCATGCTGCACAACATTCCCCTGGTGCGCACCATCCGCGCCGTGCTGGATGAACGTCCGAACCATCGCGCCAGCGCCGAGCGATTCCGTGACGAACTGGAAGACAGCATGTCCCCCGAATATGCGCGCCAGACATTACAGACGCTGATCGGCTGGGCACGCTATGCCGAACTGTTTGATTTTGATGAAGAAGCTGACCAGCTTTTCCTTGACGACGAAGCCGGATAACCGGGCCTAGCCCGCCGTATCCACCAGCCGGTCGCGAAACAGCCGCCGCATCTTGGCAATCTTTGGCGGGATCACGGCGCTGCAATAGGCATTGCCGGGATTACGGGCGAAGTAATCCCGGTGGTAATCCTCCGCTGGCCAGAAATGCGTCAGTGGCGCAATTTCGGTTACCAGCGGATCCGGCCATACCTTTTCTTCCGCGATTTCATTGCGAATGGCATAGGCCGTCATTTCCTGCTCGGATCCCTGCCAGAATATGGCGGAGCGATACTGCGTCCCCACGTCATTGCCCTGCCGGTTGAGCGTGGTGGGATCATGCATGACAAAGAAGATCCGCAGCAGGTCGGCGCATGACAGTTCCGCAGGGTCGAATGTCACCCGCACGACTTCCGCATGGCCGGTGCGGCCAGAACAGACCTGTTCATAGGTAGGATTGGCGGTATGGCCCCCGGCATAACCGGGTTCCAGCCCCTCCACGCCGCGCAGTTCCTTCAGCGGCGCTTCAAGACACCAGAAGCAGCCCCCACCCAGCACCAGTGTTTCCAATGCGTGTCCGGTCATGCGTGCTGCTCCCCCTATTTTACAGGTCCGTCAGGAAATGCGCGCCAGCGCGGCCTGCAGGCGCTGGCGTTCAGCCTGGAACGTCTCAAGCCGTTCACGGTTTTCAGCAACCACCTCAGGCTTGGCGCGGGCCACGAAATCGGCATTGCCCAGCTTGCGCTCGACCTTGGTGATCTCGCCATCAACCTTGGTACATTCCTTTTCCAGACGCTGGCGTTCAACGGCAAGGTCAATGATCCCGGCAAGCGGAATGACCAGTGTTGCTTCATCCACCACCAGCTGCGCCGCACCCTGGGGCATTTCGCCTTCCAGTGGCAGCACTTCGGACACGCGCGCCATGCGTCCGATTGCTTCCGACCATTTGGCGGCACGCGCCACGGTCACGGGCGAGGCATCACGCAGCAGGACGGGGGCAAGGCGTGACGGCGGCACGTTCATTTCCGAACGCACGGTCCGGATCGCGCTGATGAAGCGGATCAGCCACTCCATTTCCTCACGGGCTTCCTTTGCCCCATCCAGATGTTCGGGCTGGGGCCATGGCGCGGTAATCAGCGATCCCTCCGCCCCGAAGCCGAAATGCCGCCACAGGCTGTCGGTCACGAACGGGGTGACGGGCTGCAGCAGCCGCATGATGGTGCCCAGCACATGGGCGGCCACGGCGCGGGTCTCGACCGCTTCGGCCGTATCGCCTGCGGCAAAGACCGGCTTGGCCAGTTCAAGGAACCAGTCGCAGAAGAAATTCCAGACGAACCGGTAGCAGGCTGCGGCATATTCATCGAAGCGGAAGGCTTCCAGCGCCTTCGTAGCATCTTCCACCGCCTGCGCCAGTTCCGCCAGTATCCAGCGGCCCAGCGGTGACTGCACGCTGGCGGGGCTGAACCCTTCGACCGGGGCCACGCCGTTCATTTCGCAAAAACGCGCGGCGTTCCAGATTTTGGTGATGAAGGAACGGTATTCCTCCACCTTCCTGCGTCCCAGCTTCACATCACGACCCAACCCGGTCAGCGAGCAGATGCAGAACCGCATGGCGTCCGCGCCGTAGCTGTCGATCATTTCCAGCGGGTCGATGCCGTTGCCCTTGGACTTGGACATTTTCTGCCCGCGTTCATCACGCACCAGACCATGGATGAACACCGTGCGGAACGGCACATCCTTCATGAAATGCAGGCCCATCATCATCATCCGCGCGACCCAGAAGAAGATGATGTCAAAACCCGTAACCAGCACGTCGGTCGGGTAATAGCGGGCCAGTTCCGGCGTCTGCTGCGGCCAGCCAAGGGTGGAAAATGGCCACAGCGCGGAGGAGAACCACGTATCCAGCACGTCTTCATCGCGCGTCAGCGCGGTGTCCTGCCCGTAATGGGCACGGGCCTGTTCTGCTGCATCGGCTTCGTCATGGGCAACGAATACGTGCCCGTCCGGGCCATACCATGCCGGGATGCGGTGTCCCCACCACAACTGGCGACTGATGCACCACGGCTGGATGTCGCGCATCCAGGCGTAGAAAGTGTTCTCCCACTGCCGGGGCACGAATTCGATCCTGCCGCTTTCAACCGCATCGATTGCGGGGCCGGCAAGGGTCTTGGCGTCGCAGTACCACTGCGTGGTCAGGCGGGGTTCGACCACCGCACCACTGCGTTCGGCATGGGGTACCTGATTGGTATGCGGCTCGATCTTTTCCAGCCATTCAAGGCGTTCAAGTTCGGCCACCATCGCCTTGCGCGCTTCATCGCGCGGCATGCCTTCCAGCGTGCGCACAAAGGCGGGATCGGCCAGACCATCCTCGGCACGCAGTTCACCCTCGATTTCGGTCAGGGTAATGCGGGCTTCCTCGTCCAGCACGCTGGGCATATCCAGCTTGTGACGGCGTCCGACCTCGAAATCGTTGAAGTCATGGGCGGGCGTGATCTTGACCGCGCCGCTGCCCTTGGTCGGGTCCGAATGTTCATCCGCCACAATGGGAATACGGCGGCCCGTCAGCGGCAGGATGACATTCCTGCCCACCAGATCGGCAAAACGTTCATCTTCCGGATGGACGGCCACGGCCATATCGCCCAGCATGGTCTCGGGACGGGTGGTGGCAACCGTGATGGTGCGGCCCGGCTGCCCTTCGACGGGGTAGCGGATATACCACAGGTTGCCGCGCGTTTCCCGGTTATCGACTTCCAGATCCGAAATGGCGGAACGGAAGGCGGGGTCCCAGTTGACCAGACGGCGGTCGCGGTAGATCAGCCCCTCGCGGTAGAGGGTGACGAACACCTCTTTCACCGCATCCGACAGGCCATCATCCATGGTGAAGCGTTCACGCGGCCAGTCCAGGGAACCGCCCAGGCGACGCAGCTGCTTTGTAATGCCGCCACCGGATTCGGCCTTCCATTCCCACACGCGTTCGACAAAGGCGTCGCGGCCCATTTCCTGTCGTGACGTGCCGTCCTTCTGCAACATCCGCTCGACCACCAGCTGCGTTGCAATGCCCGCGTGGTCGGTGCCCGGCTGCCACAGGGTGTCACGCCCCTGCATCCGCCGCCAGCGGATCAGCGTGTCCTGCAGGGTCATGGTCAGGGCATGGCCAATATGCAGCGTGCCCGTGACGTTGGGCGGCGGTATCATGATGGTATAAGGCTTGGCCGAACTGTCTGGCCGGGCGCTGAACGCACCACTGGCCTCCCACAGGGCATAGAGGGAAGTTTCTGTCCCGTCGGGGGAGAACGACTTGTCAAGCATCACGAAAAACCAGATCCACCATAATCAGACGCAGGGCAGGACAACGCGCCCAGCCATGCGCAGATATACCCCAAACCGGCGCGAAGGGAACGGCGCGCATGCAATCTTTATCTGCCCTGCCGCAACGTAGCCTTGCCACATACCCCGGATCACGCGGGTGCGGCGCCATCTGGTGCCGCCGGTCCATGCCTGTTCCCTCAGCGTCCCGGCTGACTGGTGGCGTAATCGCTGATCCCCCACAACCGGTCATGCACGGCATGGTAATAGGCCCGTTCATTATACAGCGGGACATCAAGGCTGAGGTCACGCGCGGTCAGCCGTCCGATGGCCGCCGTGACCTGATAGGATGACTGCACAAGATTGCCCGCGCTGCGCACCAGCGCGATCTGGGCCTGAAGCAGGGTTTCCTGCTGCTGCAGCACCGCCAGCGTGGTGGTGGTCCCCACAATGACCTGACGCTGCATGCCATGCAGGGCGGTGGCATCCGCCGCAACGGCTTCGCGGTTGCTGTCGATCGCTTCCCGGTTGGCCTGCATGCGCTGCCAGCTTGCCGCCGCCAGCTGGATTGCCGCCCGGCGGCGGACATCCACCGTGTGACCGGCCTCGGCCGCCTGCTGGCGCGCCATGCGCACGGCGGCATATTCGCCCCCGCCCTGATAAAGCGGCATGGAGGCGTTGACGAGCGCGTATTTGTTATTGTTCAGCGAACGGCCTTCGTCCTGATTGATGCCGTGCATATAGGCGGCCTCGGCGCTGACGGTAGGCATCAGGGCAGCAAAGGCCACGCCGACGGCGTCCTTTTTCGCGGCCTCATCAAACAGTGCGCCAATGACTTCGGGATTGTTCTGCACCGCCTGCGTCATGGCGTCCTGTTCGGTCTGCAGGGGCAGGACCAGCGGCTGGGGCGGGGACAGGTCATCAGGCGCGTCACAACCGACCACCTGCCGGTAGGTCGCGCGGTCCGCCTGCAACGTCCCTTCGGCCAGTTGCCGGACCGCGCGCGCATTGGCCAGCGCACCCTGTGCCTGCGCCACGTCAGTATGGGTGATTTCACCCCCATGCGCCCGCAGGCTGGTGGCACGCAGCTGGGCGGCATAAACCTGTTCGTTATTGATGTCGATGCTCAGTATCTGCTCATCTTCCACCACGGTGACATAGGCGCTGACCACATCGGAAAAGACCTGCTGTTCCGCTTCGATCAGGCGCGCGCGTTCCGCCATGACGGCATGCCGTGCCTTGTGCGTGTTCGCCGTTGTCTTGCCGCCGGTATAGATGGGCTGGGAAATGCTGACCCCGCCGGAATAGCCGGGACTGTCATACTTGCGGGCGTATCCCCCCGATTCCCCTGCAACCGGGGCCATACGCAGCAGCCCGGAATAGTACGACATGCTGGCGTTGCCGGTAATGGTGGGCCGCCACCCGCCCAGCGCCTGCGGCACCTGTTCATCCGTTGCCCGCAGGGCGGCGCGTTCCTGCCGCAGCACCGGGTTAGTCAGATAGGCCATGGCCAGTGCGGCCTTAAGGGTATGGGGGACCTCCTGATCCTCCACCCGCGGCACCGGCGCGCGCGCCAGCGCCGTGCCACAGCACAGGATTGCCGCACTTCCCGCCCCGATTGCCCGGTATCCCCGCATGATCGTCCCCGTCCGCCTGATATGCCATGCGGGAACGTGCCGCCCCGCATGGCATGTTTACGGACAGGATATTGCGCAGGCGTTAACCGTCAGCCCGATCATGCCCCGGTCAGAAAACAAAAGCAGGGGCCGGTTCCAGCTCCGGCAGCAACGGGACTGCAGCATCAAACAGTGGCTGCGTGGCACAGCCCTGCGCCGTGCGGACAATGCGACTGACTGATGTCACCCCCGATCCAGCGCAGACCGGCGCGATCACACGGCCGCCCTGCGCCAGTTGCTCCAGCACTGCCGGGGGCACCTCGCGCACCGCCCCGTCGATCATGATCAGGTCGTACGGTCCGTCATCCGGCGCGCCCCTGACCAGCGCACCGTCACGCCAATGCACGTCAGATGCCCACGTGAAACACAGGGCCCGGCCGATATCCGCCAGCCGCCGTTCCGATTCGAGGGCCACGATCTCCAGCGACTCCCCCATAGTGGACAGCAGCGCCGCGAGGTATCCGGTCCCGGCCCCCACCACCAGCACCCGTTCCCCGCGGACGGCTTCAGCGACCTGCAGCATGCGCCCCGTGACACGCGGTTCGGTCAGGTAGCGCCCTTCCCCCAGCGGCAGGTTCTGGTCGGAATAGGCAAAGGCACGCAGGGCATCCGGCACAGCCTGTTCACGCGGGAGCGCGCGCATGGCCGCGATCACATGGGGATTGCTGACCTGTGCCGGACGGATCTGGGCATCAACCATGCGCTGCCGTGCCGCGACAAAATCAAGAGGCACATAATCGGGGTCTGTCTTGTCCATAACATTTCCTTGAAACACGGTGCCCTGAAGGGAAGGCGTTCGGCCGCCCGGCCGGACGGGCAATATTTTTTCCGGCTTTTTTTCTATTTATGCGCCGCTTTTACACCGAAACAACGCCCCACCTGCACACAACGGCTTGACCTGAGCCAGATTTCGGCAGATATAGCGCCAGAGCCGCTGAGGTCTGGTGGCAGAATGGTGATGCAGCGGACTGCAAATCCGCGAACGTGGGTTCGATTCCCGCCCAGACCTCCACCACGCTCTTAAATCCCCG
The DNA here is from genome assembly GCF_003207815.1 of Komagataeibacter oboediens. Lineage (GTDB taxonomy): Bacteria > Pseudomonadota > Alphaproteobacteria > Acetobacterales > Acetobacteraceae > Komagataeibacter > Komagataeibacter oboediens. Next base: position 74,987 of record NZ_NKTX01000009.1, read on the forward strand.
GATAACCGGGATTTAAGAGCGGACAAAGTGTAAAACTTCCAGAATGTTTTACACTTCCTCCCTATCCTGCACTGCATTTCTGACCTTGATCGAAGCGATTGCCGAGCGCGCCAGGCTGGCCTGATTCGCGGCCCGCGTGTAGCGCTCGACTTCTTTCAATGTGGACCAGCCACCCACTGCCTTGATCTGGTGCGCCGTGCATCCGACTCCGTCAGCCACTGCATGTTCACAAGCCAGACGGATCTGCAGCATAGACAGGACGCCATCGGGCCCGATCATACACGAAAACAGTATCAGACCGAACAAGCCTGCCTCGGAACCATCCATGGAGGGCTGAAGAGGGCGGCCGGGCTTACGGCCGATCTGCCCGCAACGGGATAGCATTCCGGTGGCGTATGGTAGCGTGCCGCAAATGCCTGACGATATGGATCTACAAAATCAAGAGATACTGCGCCCCCCGACCAACAGTCCTGTATGGAATGGCAGGCGGATATGACATCTACTGACCTCCCACTATTATTAATAGCTCCTTCGTCCGGAACAGGAATTTTCCAGAAACTGATGATGTATCCAGTCCACATCCGGTTTTGTTGTCCCGTTTCAGATCTTCCCCGTGTCCATCATGAGGCGTTCAGGAACCACGGAGTACCATGACCAGTCCCACAGGAGCTAATCGCCCTACAGGACCGTCCCATGTCGTTATTTAGTAGAAACGGACTTCATGAGGTCAATAATATTGCTGGCCAGAGCCTCCGCAGCGAGTGGCAGGGCAGTATCTTCACGGGCATACAGACCAAGATGGCTGGTAATGGGTTTCCGGTTTGCAAATAAGGGAATATGCACCAGGCGGCCTGCGCTCAGATCCTGTTCACTTCCCACACGCGTCATTATCGCCATGCCCAGGCCACGAATGACCAGCTGTTTCATCAGTTCGACGGAGCCCGCTTCCACCAGCCCCCTGTCCGCAATTGATGCGTCATATAATAAGTTACGGACCTGAACCCGGTTGGCAAAGTTCCGCTTGGGCAGGATAAGGGGGACATCACGTAAATCACTTATGGACAGGCTTTTTTTCCTGGCCATGGGAGAATCTGGCCTGACCAGCCCCCCCAGGGGAAAGCTGACATTGGCCAGCCGCTTCAGCCTGGACGTTGGCGGCACTTCAAAGGCCAGCCCAAGATGCGCGTCCCCGTTTATGACCGCACGGGGAACATTTTCGGTTTCACTGATACTGATCCCTACGGTCAGTCGTGGAAAACGTTTGTTCATGGCAACGATACTGGCCGGGACAATATGATGGCATATGCCTTCAAGCGTCACCACTTCCACATGGCCTGAATGCAGCCCCTTGAGCGCATCGAAGGCAGCGTAGACACGTTCGGAATCCCGCAGGACTGAAATGACATGCTGGGACAGTATTTCTCCTTCCGGTGTCAGGCGCAATCCGGATGACAGGCGAACAAACAGCGGGGCATTGATCTGGGCCTCAAGCGCAAGAATCTGCCTGTTTACTGCAGATGACGCAATATTGAGCCTGCGCGCCGCCTCACGGATGGACCCTGCCGTTCTTACCGTATCAAAGTAATAAAGCGAGGATGCATGAATCCGAAGCCGGTTTTCTGCCATCGTTTTCTTCCTGATCAGACGATCATCAGGGGCTGTAATCTTATCCTGGCCATGGCCCCCCGGTCGGTATCGCCTGTTTTTACAAGCACGCCATGATACGCGCCATATAAGGAATGTCTACAGCCTTATCCGGCTTTCATGCGCCAAAAAGTGGGAAATCTGCGTGTTCAATACCTCTGCGCGTGATGCCCATTCGGCAGCAGGCTGCACAAATTTCTCTTCTTGCAAGACCTTCTCCGAAATGATTACGATAGCGGAATATAGAAACTACCCCACCAGTTTCAAGAAAACATCGACAGGACACGTAAGTGGATACGCAGGAAGAGATGCTCTTTCTGCGTTGTGATTTCTTACACTCTATTACTTCTTTTTTTGAAAGAGATAACTCGTGTCGTTTTTTCTCTCAAATTCGATGCCGGTTGCGGCTGGCGACCAGTTGCAGTCCTCCCCGGCCCGAAATGGGATGGCGCATGACACTGTTGGCACCGTGGTGTCGAACCACCACGTCAATGCACTGTACAAGCACATCGTCATTACCTGCCCGCAGACCAGAATATGGGGTGAGCCCGGACAGTTTTATATGCTGACATGCCCCCCCGGCCCTGAAGACAGGCCGTTCTTCCGTCGGCCCATGAGCCTGTACGCGAACGGGAGAAGGCCGGACACCGTAGAATTTCTGTACAAAATCACCGGGGCGGGCACCAGGGCGCTTGCAACCCTGAAAGAGGGGGAGAGCATCCGTCTGCTTGGGCCACTCGGGCACGGGTTTAGAGCCCGATCCGAAAGTTTTTCAAGCTTGACAATGCCTTGCTGTCCGTCGTGTGAGCATGCGGATCGAGGCGATCAATGTCCATGCGGTTGAGGACGCA